>JBIIEI010000069.1:0-30197 GCA_044237915.1 Silvanigrellaceae bacterium
TTTCAGGAAGGCAGGATCCAGAAAGATCATGTTTAAAGCCTCGGGATAAATCAAAAATCGAAGTTATGCAGCCTCTGCAATGCTAAATGCTGATTTCGACTGGGCTGGTTTGGGAAACGCCTGCTAAACTAGAGTCAAATTCAGATTCAAAGTAATCTGTTTTCGAAAGTGAAGTGGTGTCATCAAAATCTGTCCCCATGTCATACTGAACACCGCAGTAACTTAAAGTCAAATCAATTGCTCCTCCACTGTTGTGAGGAGGTACAGGAAATCGAGATTGTTCTTCAGGGTGGGCGACAAATGTTCTTGTTTTCTTTAACACCTCTGTCGGCGATAAATGGGGTTCAGCCTTGGCAATACGCATTGAGAAGTCCATAAAAAGAGCCATTTGTGTCTCTTTAGTTCTGAATGCATCAAATATATCTAGACAAAAATCAGGGCCTAACTGATGACTTATGTTTGTCAATTGCATGATAACGGATTTTCTACAGTACATCTCAGGGAGAGTTCCTGCATAGCCAAGTTTTGCATAACTGTGAAGAAGTTTTGTGCCCGGCATGCTGCTCAGCGAAGTAGGGGTTGTATCAATCTTGATACTTTCAATAAAGTTGATTTCCCATTGGTAGTTCATATCTATTGGTACTAATTCAAGTGTTTTGTAAAAATTCATGACTTAGTTTTTTCTATTTAATAAGAAATTGAGAATGTAAAAAACTATGCCCCCGGCAAAGTTTCCTAACGCATATCCTAAAACGCCTAGGACGAGGCTCATAGAAATTCCGCTTCGCCAGTTCTTTGCTTGTGCGAGTGCCAGTGCAGTTGCAGGGCCACCTATCAAAGCTTGTGATACTAATGCGGTCTCGGTGGACGTGGTTCGAATGTAATATCCGAACGGGAATAGTATTGCAGCGTGAATGCCAACAACCACAAATGGCATTAAAATGACTGAAAAAGGTAGCTGTGCAACTTTGGTAAAGTCTGACATAGCTCCAATTGCGAAGAAAAATCCTGCAAATATCACAGAACCAATTAAGTACGCAGACTTCGTATGGCGTCGAACGAGAGGAACTTGACCAAGTGCTAATGCGAAAATCGAAAGATACATGATTTTGTGTAATACACCAAAATACTTTGTCGCCAAATTTGATAAAATAACAGCGAGCAATGCCACAGCAATACTAACGATAACATCGGCTATATTGACCTTAACATTGTCAAAATGACTTGTATCAGGGTGATCGGTGTTTGATTCTGTTGGATTTTTTTTCGCCCAAAAAAGAGTCAAAGCCATCCAAATGCTAGTAACAACATTGTCAACTGCAAAGACCGCAACAAAAGTTTCATTTGAAATGTCGAGCATTTTTTGCATTGCTACTGCATTCTCGCCACCCCCAACATAACTGGCTGTTAGTTGAGCTGCAACTTTCATAGATTCTGATCCAAGATCATTAAAGGCTATTAATCCAGCAACTAATCCACCAATAATACTACCTAACACTCCAATTAAGAAAAGTAAAATTATTTTGATAGGCAGTCGGATTACTTCCTTTAGGTGAAGTCCAAAAACCATTAAAACTAGAGCAACGGGAACGGCAGGTCCAGTAAAGTATTCATATACCTCATGAGATGATGGTATTATGCCAGCTGCAGAGAGTATCATTGCAACTAAAATCGTCATGCATACCGCGCTGACATGTGCAATCCAAGAAACATACCGCTCTAGTCCATAGCATAGACCTGCAGTAACGCAGATAATAAAAAGAAGCGTAGTGCTATCCATTGAGTTTCTCATTAAATGGTTTTGAATGATCGAAAGCGTCTATAAGTTTTAATGTAACAGGCCCAATTGTGCCATTCCCAATTTTTTTGCCATCGATGCATGTGACAGCGAGTACCTCAGCAAAACTCCCTGTTATGAAAACTTCTTCAGCAGATAGAAGTTGATCGCGATTGAATAATTTTTCTTGAAACTCAATTTTAAGTAGTTTTGCAAGGCATAGTACGTGCTGTCTAGTAATTCCATTCAAGATAAGATTTGTTGCTGGACGTGTTACCAAGTTTCCATTCTGAACAATAAAAACATTATTCGATGTAGCCTCGGTTATTGTCCCATCATCTTCTAATAAAATTGCCTCTTGAGAACCTGCTTCATCAGCATTTTGTTTTGCCAGGCAATTTGCAAGCAAGTTAACAGATTTTACGTCGCGTCTCTTCCATCTCAAGTCAGTTTGGGTAATTGCTTTGATTCCTGATGTTCTAAATAATCCAAATGGATCAGCTTTAAAATTTTCGCTATATATATATAGATATTTGGTGTAATCCCATGAGGAAATCCATGAGATCTTGGCGCTGCTCCACGTGATATCTGTACGTATGTGTACCCATCTGTAATTTCGTTTTTAATAATGTTTTGTAAAACTTGTTCTTTTACATTACCGATCGAGACTTCGATTCTAACTATCTGTAGGCTGTTTTTCAGACGAGCCAAATGCTCGTCTAACAACCAAGCTTGTCCCTGGTAAACTCTAATGACTTCATAAATTGCGTCGGCGAAATAGAACGACCTGTCATGGGCGGAAATTTTAAGAGTGTTATATGCAACTTCTTCGTTGTTCCAAAAGGCCATAATTGACATCAGAGAATTCCCTCTTGTAGGTGATTTTTTTGAGCAGTTTGATTTCGATGTGGTCTTGTAGGGTATTGGATTACGACGACTGCGGCAATTATTGCAACGGCCCCAATAAATTGTATTGTCGAAAATGTCTCTTGAAGTAGGAGTGCGCCAAGCATTGATGTAAAGACAGGCTCTAATGTTGAAATGATTGATGCTCTATGGGCACCCAAGATATTAATTCCTTTAAAAAATAGAGTAATCGGAATAACTGTTGAAAGGACAGAGATTCCAATAATTGCAGTCCAAGCTTGGGTAGAAGTTGGGAGTGTGATTTCGTTATTAAAGGCCGCAATAAGTAAAAATGTCAGGCCAGCTCCTAAAGAAATGTAAGTTGTAGCTTGAATAGGTTCTATTTTATGGAGTACTTTTTCCGATATTTTAATATAAAACGCATACCAAATAGCAGCTCCTAATCCGGAGAGTATTCCAATTATATCAAACTTGAACGATGCAGAGATATCCAGGACAAAATAGCATCCCAGGATGGACAAAAGAATTGCAACGCTTTCTTTGATGTAGGGACGGCGTTTCTCATGCGCAAGTGTTATTGCAGCGACAAGAGTGGGATTCATAAAGAGTAAAAGGCTGGCAATTCCAGTGGGCAGTCGCTGAAGAGAAATAAAAAAAAGGCCAGACTGAACTGTATAGCCAAATGCGCCTAGTAAAAGGCACGTTGTCAGAGATTTGAGATCTAGGCGCCAAGACCGCTTGAGAGCAAGAACTATACCAAGAACTGCGGCCGCAAAAGTAAATCGAAATGTCAATGATGCTGCTGTGGAAAGACCCTGCTGTGTCAGAATTCTTCCGAAATATCCAAGCGAAGCAAAGCTTAGAGCTGACATGGCGACTGCAATTACGCCTGCAAGCTCGTGTTTGTTTTTCACGTATTAAATGCCCCTAAGTTCTGGTGAGAGAGTTTTTATTCGAGTTCTTTTTGTATCTATCGATAATCTCCAGAGTTTGAAATGCAGCGCGTCTGGAGTTACAAATGTAAATCAACACGCATTTGACTATTCACAAAAGTCATTTTCAGGTCGAGTTAATTTGAATACTCTGTGTTGCGGTGCAAAGTTCTCATTGTGTAATGACAATGCAGCCCAACTGCCATCTAATCTCGACTGCTTTGTTTGTAAATAACTTTTTTCATGAGTTCATTGATTTTCTTGAGTAATACGGTATTCATTGGTGTTTTATAAATTCATTCAACTAACTTGATTTCTTACGGGATTTGTATTGCCAAAGTTTAAACCTGAATCTGGACAATTCATTCACCACGTTCAACAGAACCTACTTCGCTGAGCCCATTAGGTTTTTTGTTGAATTCGCATATTTTGCGCATCTAGAAATTCATTTCGAGTCATGCGGTACACAAGGATATCTTGGTGTTTGAAATTGTGATAATAAGCTTCTTTTAATAGGGCTTCTCGAACGTAATTGCATTTTTCTGCAATTTTGGCGGATGGAATATTCCCGTCCACAATGAGGAGCTGAAGTTTGTGAATGGGAAACACTTGGAAAAGGTAACGGGTAAACATGCGCAATGCTTCCGTGCCATAGCCTTTTCCCCAGTATTCGCGCTTAAACAGATGGTAATGCACCGTTAGAGTGCCTCCAAAATAGCTTGGCTTGCTAAATCCAATGGCTCCAAGCATTTCTTCGTCTTTGCCCAAAATTGCTAACCATCCGCTGCTCTCGCTCCAATACCCTGTCTTTGAAAAATCTGCATAGAAATCTTCTTCGGAGCGTAGTAAGAGACTGTTAAAATCGCCCCTTTCCTGAAGTTCGGCATTCAAATTATAAAAATCCGGAAGATCTGATTTTCGAATGGTTCTGAGATCTAAAAGATTTCCGCGAATCATGATTTGCTGCTCTCCAGGATGACATGTCCACTCTCTAAGCCATGCGTGTTTTGCTTTTTTGTATTTCAGTGGTCAAGAGACATTTTCTTTGTCGACGTGTATTAAAGTTCGCAAAAAAAT
Source organism: Silvanigrellaceae bacterium (assembly GCA_044237915.1). Classification (GTDB taxonomy): domain Bacteria; phylum Bdellovibrionota_B; class Oligoflexia; order Silvanigrellales; family Silvanigrellaceae; genus JBIIEI01. Next base: position 4,654 of record JBIIEI010000069.1, read on the forward strand.
TTCCAAAAAAAAACCGCCCAGAGGGGCGGCTTTTTGATCGGGGTGCAACGGGCAAGTTGCGTACGTCGTGAGATTAGAAACGATAGTGTGCAAATGCCTTGTTGGCTTCTGCCATTTTGTGCATATCTTCGCGTTTTTTAACGCCCGCACCACGGCGGTTTGCAGCATCAATCACTTCTGCAGCGAGTTTGTCACGCATGGACTTTTCGCCTCTCAGACGGGAATACTGGATAAGCCAACGGATTGCGAGAGCCTGAGCGCGCTCAGGTCTGACTTCCACAGGAACCTGGTAGTTTGCACCACCGACGCGGCGGCTGCGCGTTTCGACCTGGGGTTTCAAATTTTCGAGTGCGCGTTTGAAGACGAGAAGGGGATCTTCACCGGCTTTTTTGCTGATGATTTCGATTGCGCCGTAAAAGATCTTTTCAGCGCAGCTTTTTTTGCCGTCTTCCATCATGCAGTTGACGAACTTGGTAACCAGGAGCTCACCGAATACGGGATCGGGGAGAATTTCGCGTTTCGCGGGTTTACGTCTACGAGCCATTATCTAAACCTCATTGTTGTCACTTCAAAGTGATAAGCCTTTTACTCAAACGCACAAGAGAATTTCTGGATGTGCGCCTGTCCGGATTCTTTGCCCTATTGCAGGCCAGGAACTCCGGCGTCCCCGAAGAAGCGAGCTATAAAGCTTACTTCTTACCGCCCTTCTTAACGGGTTCTGCAGCTGCAACCCCACCCTTAGGACGTTTTGCACCATATTTGGAGCGGCTTTGACGGCGTTTTGCAACGCCTGAACAGTCGAGCGAACCACGAACGATGTGGTAACGCACACCGGGAAGGTCTTTAACACGACCGCCACGAACAAGCACAACGCTATGTTCTTGAAGGTTGTGGCCTTCACCAGGAATGTAAGAAATCACTTCTTCCTGGTTGGTGAGACGAACTTTAGCAACCTTACGGATGGCAGAGTTCGGCTTTTTAGGAGTTGTTGTATAAACGCGAGTACAAACTCCACGGCGCTGTGGACATTTATCCAGCGCTGGAGACTTGCTACGTTTCTTTTCTGGCTCGCGGCCTTTTTTAACCAATTGATTAGTCGTTGGCATCATTCACCTTTCTTGGGATTTGCAACCTTGCCCGGTATGCCCGATGGACGGTCACATTAGACTCACGAGAATCAACCGTCAAGGCTAAACATCGAGCTTTTCTAGCGGATCTGGAATTTGCGCGTGTTTAGATTTTTCCCATAAGTTACGGTATGTTGTTGAATTTGTCAGTAAATCTTCATGCTTGCCGCATGCCTCGATGACGCCTTCATTTAAGACAATGATTTCGTCGGCATACAGCACGCCCTCTAGCCGGTGGGTGGTGATGACGCGCGTTTTGCCCTTCCAACGGTCGGTGATGAGGTTTTCGGCGACCCGCAGAAAGGTATTGCGGTCGAGGGCTGAAAAGGGGTCGTCTAAAAACATGGCATCGTAATTTTCGAAATAGGCAACCCGCGCGAGGCTCGCACGTTGTTTCTGCCCACCGCTCAGTGTGATTCCCCGTTCGCCGATCCAGGAGTCGAGACCTTTCGAGAGGATTTCGAGGTCTTTGGTGAACTGAACGGAATCCAAGATCTGGGTGAGATGAGTGTCTTCGGCGCTATCGTTCCTAAAATCAAAGCGCATGGAGTCGCGCAGGGTTGTGGAATAAAGGAACGAATCTTGCGGAACCAGCGAGGCACGCAGGCCCGAGCGCCGATGAATGACGCCCGAAGTGGGCGGGAGATCGTCGAGCAAAAGTTTGAGAAGCGTTGTTTTGCCAGAACCCACTGGACCCACGATGGCCAAAAAATGGCCCTCTTGAATGCGCAAACTGATGTGTGAAAGTGCGGGTGCACCTGAACGGTCTGCATAGGAAAACGAAACATCCTTCAGGTCGAGCAAGATATTTTCTTTGTGGGGGAGTGTTGATTCCCGGGGGGCTTTTTTGAGGAATAAAAAGGCATCAATGCGTGAAAGGGCTACGGCACCGCTTTGAAAGAAATTGAGGTAGGCTCCCAAAAAAATAAAGACGTCGGTGAGCAGACCCGAGTACCAGTTCAGCGCAAAAATGGTCCCAGCAGGATCGAGCCCTGTGCCATTTAAGTTCACAAGGGATGAGGAATCTGCAAGCAGCACCCACATCAACACAAGCAGCCAACCCACCCAGCGCAGCGTTGCAAAAATCGAGAAAAAGATGCACGCCAAACGACTCGCTTTGAGACGATAAAATTCTTCATTCCCTGCGGCATTCACAATGCGGCGTTGAAAGTTTTCTTCTCCGCCCAACATTTTTAAGGTGGTCATGCTGCGCACGGCCTCTTGAATAATAGCAAGGCGTTCGGCCGATTTTTCAGCACGCATTTTAAAAAGCGGTGAAGAGAGTTTAGAGAATTTTTGAGCAAAATAGATGAGCAATGCCAGCAAGAAGATAAAAATAATTCCGGGCGTTCCAACCTCTAAGATAACGGCAATGGTGACTCCAATCGTCAAGATCAGAGTGCTCAAAACCGCCAGGATGCCTTCGCCCCAGATCTGGCCCACTTGAACGGCATCGGAAGAAAAATGCTGAATGACTTCTCCGGGCTTCAAATGAGAAAAAACCTGATGATCGAGTGAAAGAGATTTTTGAAAGATTTGACTTTTTAAATAGTGAACGAGTTTTACATTGAGTCGGTTTTGAAGAGACCTTTTCAAATATTGAAAGACTTCAAAACTGAGCTGCGAAAGTAAAAAAGTATAGAAAAGAGTCTCGACGTTGAGGCCTCCTTCGGGTTTTCGCATGGAGCCCAAAAATCGGGATTGAAAGTAAACAGCCAGCACTCCGCCCGCTGCAGCAAGCACAAGGGAAATTGCAGCCCCTATAATAAAGAAACGCAAGTGAAAGCAGGATTCCAAAAAAGATTTTGAATGCAAGAGGTAGCGCAGAGTCTCAACAATTCCTGCTCCCGAACGGAGTTGTGCTGATTTCAGATTGAAGGTTGAGTCCGTATTTTTCACTGAATGACCTCGCGATTTCTGAGGGCAGCCGATTTCAGCTTCAAAAAATGCGAGCGGGGGTTTGCCATCAGTTCCCTCAAACTTCCTGCTTCTATGATGCGCCCCTCTTCCATTACAAAAATGCGATGACACCGTTCAACGGTTGCAAGGCGATGTGCGATGATAAGGCTTGTTGTTCCCTGCAGAGCAGTGTGCATGGCATCGTCTAGAAGATGCTCTGTGGAAGGGTCGACGCTGCTGGTGGCTTCGTCGAAGAGCATGATCTGTGGTTTTTTAACCAAGGCCCTGGCCAGGCAGAGCAATTGCCGTTGGCCAAAGCTCAAGTTTGATCCACTTTCAGAAATGTGGGTGTGCAGACCTTCGCTGAGGGATTTTCTCCATTCATCGAGGTGGACTTGTTTAAGAGCTGCAATGGCAACCTCTTCATCGGGCTGTGCTTGACCTGGAAAGAGGTTTTCAAGGAGGGTCCCCGAAAAAAGCAGCGGCTCCTGAGGAACGACTCCAAAAAAAGACCTGAGCTGTGAGACGGAATATGTCGTGATGTCTGTTCCGTGGATCAGGATTTCATTTGGAGAAACGGGTATCATCCGCAAAAGCGCCTGAAAAAATGTGCTCTTTCCGCAACCTGTTTTTCCGACGATGCCAATTTTTTCACCCACAGAAATCCGGGCATTGAGCCCCTTTAAAACCCAAGGTGAATTCTCGCCGTACCTGATTTTAAGGTTACAGAGTTCAATGGCTAAGGGTGATTCTTGAGAAGGGGTGGGCTCGCGGACGGACGTGCTGATTAAAGTGCGGCGTTCTTCGGGTTCGAGGTCAGCAATTTCGCCGACTCTTTCAACTCCGGTAAAGCCCAATTCAAGTGTATTTAAAAGTTCCATGACTTGAATAAAGTTACGCAGACTGATTCCGAGCAGTGTGAGGTTTGCTCCAACTTCTCCAATGGTCAGACTGCCCGACTGGACTTGGCGCAACGAAATGCTTAGGGCAATTCCCATCAGCACCAAAGAAAGTAACGACTGCACAAGTGTTCTGCGGCTTGTCATCTGCAAAACTTGGCTGATTAATTTAGATGCCGTGCTTTGAAGTTCTTCCAACTGCAATTCGAACTTGGGGCGCAGACCTGCTGCAACGATGACGGCCCTTCCATTCACAGACTCAGAAACGTGGTTGAGAACCGCAGCGTTCGCAAGGTTAGCTTGCGTCTGAAGGGCGTGGGTTTTTTTACCAAAATAGCGGCTGGTTGCAAAGATAAAGAGCCAAAAAATAAAAATCAAAAGGACAAGAATGGGCTTCGAGAATAAGACCAGTATGATGCTCGTAATGACGCCAAAAACATTGTACACAAACGACGCAAACAGGCGTTCAAAGGCATTGGTGGCATTTAAATAATCGCCCGAAAAACGAGAAATAATTTTTCCCGATGAGTTTTTGTAAAAATAGTGCATGTCTGTTCTGAGAAGGGCTTTGACGGCGTCGTTGTGTATCTTTGTCAGCCCTTGCAGCAAGCTCTGGTTTAAAAGCATGCGCCCCGACGTGTTGCCCATCCACATCACCAGCACAGCACCGATGGCTAAGGCAATGAGCATTTGCAATGTGCCGTCTGCGGCATAGGCATGATTTGAGGTTTGGCTAATTTCAAGCAGTCTGTCGACGACTTTTCCGCTGATGATACCCGTGGCGCTCCAAGAAAAGGCTGCCAATAAAAGGATCAGTAATCCAGCCCCAAAGGCAAGCTGATTCGAACGAGCCGCCCCCAGCAGGCGCTGAAGGCTTTTTTGAGGAGTGGGTAGAGCCGATAGTTCGTTGACTTTTGAGTGCATTTATTCTCCGGGCTCTGGATCTTATCGAGAACGTAACGAATCCAACATCAACCATTCCATGGCTCGGGCAGGACTCCAGAGTTTGCAGTAGAACATCCCGTCGAGTCCAAAAGGCGCATTCAAATCCGTGTTCAGCGCAGGGGAAGTTAAAGTGGCCTTGGGGCCTTGCTCATTCCATTCAATGGAACTTGCGAGCCAACTGATGCCCGTTAAGGTCTCTCTATCCGGTGCAAACTGTATCGTCTTTCCGTTCGAAAGGTAACGGGCTTTTGCAGCTTCCGGAAGAATTTTCCACGCATCTTCAAATGCACGCTGATTCAAAAGAGCACATGAGGGTTGTGAGTTCGGAAAGGGATTGTTCAGTGCTTTCGCGAGGGACTCTTGGTTTTTCATTTTACAGGCCAAGGATTTTGCCGAAACCGGAGTGATGGAAAGGTCGAGGGGATTGGATTCAGTCTCAACATAGCTCACCTGGGAAACCTGGACTTTCTCTCCTTCAATTCTCCGCAGTGCAGGCTTGCTCTGTGCAAACGCAAAGAGATTCTCTTCAATTTGCGATTTAATGGAGATCTTTTCTTTTGACTCAAGATCAAATGCCACTTGAAGTTGTGATTTTTCACACCATGTTTCTTGCAGGGAAAGTGAGTTCAAGAAGGGAGCGACAAGTTTTTCAGTCTCTAAGACCTTGCTTTCCAGATCTGCCTTTGACTTTTCCAAAAGCGTCAAGTCTGCCTGAATCCAGCCTCGATGCACATTTAAAAAAGAAACAATCGAAGAAGCCATTGCTCTGATTGCTTCCTCGTGAGAAATTTCAGGATTTAAGTCCCCCTTTTGAAGCTCCCCATTTGCGATCTGAGAATGATTCATTCCCTTGATAATAATGACGGGTTTATTTGTTGTTACGTTTGTTCCCGTCGCTTGTTTTGCTTTAATGAGCGCAGCAGATTCTAAGGCGATGCGTGTGACGCGCGTGAGCCCATCGAGTTCAGCGCCCAGCGTTAAAACGGGGACAGGAAAGTTCTTCAAACTATTTTGGCCCTGCTCAGAACGTTCGAGATAAGAACCCAGTAAGATAAACCCCCCAAAGCGGTATTTGGGAGCCAAATTCCTTGCAAAAATGCCACCTAATGAGTGCCCTGCAAGAAAAATTCCTTTTTCGTTGAGCCCTGCAAATCCTTTTGCGCGTGCCCCTGCGAGGGCCTCGGTCACGTAACTTTCAAGCGAAAGGGGATTGAGGATATTGCCTGGAAACTTCAAGACCGAAATCCAGAGTCTGAACGGAGAGGTTTCTTGCAGTGTTTGGGCAAGTTGTTGGTATTCTTGAGATCCCCTGCCCATTCCGGGAACAAGGACAAGGTGAACATCCTCTCCTTGATCTGTGATGGGAGCATAGAGTTGATAGTGTGATTCAGAAAATATGCGTGCGGGTTGTGCATACGATTTCAGGGAACCCAGAGCGAAGGCTGAGCTTAAACACACCGATAGGAACACTTTGAAAAAGCGAGATCTCATCGCGAACTCCTCTCATGCGAAACGGTCATTGTGGACTTCTCAATAAAGTCCTCCAAAGGCCTACCATGAGTCGCAAAAACGCGCGAACGATTGAAGGGCATCTCATGTTTCGGAGCTGCCTTGTAACACGGGCGCTCAATCTGTTTATAAAAAGTTAGGAATGACCTCTGAGCATTACCTCCTTTTTGAAAAAATGTTTCCGTAACAAACTCGTAAAGCACCTTTCTGTCTTTGCATTATCAATTAAAAGGGGCTATATCACGAAACACCACTTGCTTTTCGAGTAGAAAAGTCGGTGAAATATGAACAGTTATGTGTACTTTAGTAAGCAGAGGAACGGGGGCAGCAATGGCTGATACCTGGATTGTAGATATGGGTGCCTTTTTAGATCTCGAGAATCTTTCCCTTGTGGAAACTCCTCGCGATCGCCGAATGGCCGAATACTTTGAAACCATTCGCGTCGAAGCCCAGGCGAAAACGCCCGGCGTGGAAGCTCCAACACGCCTAAAATGTTGGAGAAGGCCAGGTCGAAAGCCTTGCGTTGGGCATGTTCGTGCACGCTTGCAGGATGTTCCTTCTGAAATCCACTGGCGTTGTCCGAAATGCCTAGACAACGGGATCCTTAAAAATTGGCGTGCGAGGCGGCCCCTTCTCCTCCCCAAAACCGAACCTTCCAGATAACAGCAGTTCACCGTTCCAGTAGGTTGCGGGAACTGTTTTGAAATCCTACCCCGAAAAAACTTCACTCAAGAAATATTTCTCGTCGCCGATGCAGATTCCGTCTCAATAGTTGTCGCCAGACTTTGTCTTTTTTGGCGTCGCTCGAGGAGGATGAAGATGTATTCTGCGCATTCCCTAAGGCTTCTGTCTGTATTCACGAGCATTTTTTTTGCTTTGGGAGCGGCATGCCAACCTACGAGCTTCAAAGGAACGACGGGCGGTACAAAACCCGGACAAAAAAAAGACAGCCCTGGAGAAGGCGATGTTTCGGGATCTGGCGGTAAACGACAGAGTCCTGGAGAAACAGACTCCACAGGAACAGGCAACAACAAAAAAGGGCCAGATGAAAGCGATGTCTCGTCGGGGCCCAATGGCTCCGTGCGCGGAGATCGCATCCCAGGCCAGCAACCGCTCGTGCGTTATCTTCCCAATGGCGAACCTGTCGTGGGGGGTGGAAGATTTGGTTACGGAGGCGGTTCAAATTCTGCAACTTTAGGTGGAGCACCCAATCGGGGACCCAATGGCGAATACATTCCCCCCAATCAATCTGGAAAAGGAGGCGGCGCTTCCAATGCTTCAGGAACTTTAAATGGCAATCCCGGAGCAGGCGGGGGTGGAGCAAATTCAGGAACGACCAATAGTGGTGTGTCCGGAGGCCAAGGCTCGAATGCGGGATCGGGCACTTCAGGAACTGCCGGGAATCCCGCAGGAAATGGAGGCGGAGGCGGATTTGCAAACGGTGGCGTTGGAACGGGACCAGGCTCCGGCGGAGGCGGAAACGGCGGCTTTTCAGGTGGGGGAGCTGGAAGTGGGCCCGGTGCAGGCGGAGGCGGGAACGGAGGCTTTGCAAATGGAGGCGGTACCGGCACGGGTATTGGCCGAGGACCGGGCTATGAAACCTTTGGAAACGGCGGATTTAGCACCGGAGGTGGCGCTGGCGGAGGGTCGAATTTTGGGGGAGCCAATGGTTCTGGCAAAGGGGCCCCTGTGATCGGTTCCGGAAGCGGATCTGGCAATGGTGGTTTTAAGGGTGGGGGCTATGGCCAAGGTGGGTATGGCTCCGGCGGGAATTACAGTAACGGCGGATTTACGGGGAACAATAGCCCCGGAAAAAATCCGAACGGAGAGCCCGTGCCGGGCGGTGGTCCATCGAGTGGAACAAACTTCGGCGGTGGAAATACTGTTGGCAATACGAATTCAAAAGGTCCTGGCAAGGGTCCGAATGGAGAAATTCCTCCAGGTTCGAACAATGGTAGCACCAATACGGGCGCAAATAATGGATCCAATGGCAGTGTAAATGCCGGTACAAATGGGTGGACGAATTCCGGTACAAATAGTTGGACGAATTCGGGCACAAATGGCTGGACAAACTCAGGTACAAATAGCGGAACAAATTCGGGTACGAACATGGGGACCAACACCGGAACGAATGCAGGTACGAATTCGGGCACCAATAGTTGGACGAATGCAGGAACAAATAGCTGGACAAATGCAGGAACAAATTCGGGCACCAATACCGGAACGAACGCAGGAACAAATTCGGGAACCAATACCGGAACGAACGCAGGAACAAATTCGGGAACCAATACCGGAACAAATGCAGGGACGAATTCTGGTACGAATGTGGGCACTAATACTGGAACAAATTCTGGTACGAATACGGGCACCAATACCGGAACGAATACAGGAACAAATACGGGTACCAATGGCGGAACGAACGCCGGAACAAATACGGGCACCAATACTGGAACCAATGCCGGGACGAATGGGGGATCAAATTCCACCACCAATGGCGTGGTGATTCCACCCGATAAAGTTGCGCTGCGATTGAAAGTCGTTCAAATGAATTATGAAGCCTGGTACAAAAATTGTTTGTACGTTTCGATTAATGACAGCACTCAGAAAGTGTTTGTGGGATGTAACAAGGATACTGCGGTTGGAAAAGAAGTCGTCTTGATTGCCGACAAACCGCCTGTTTGCAACAAGGTGAAAGTCGAAGTTCGCACGTACAAAACTTCCGATAACAATGCGAATTGCATTAGTGAAAAAAATGCTGGCAGAGTGTGCTACGGACCCTTCAATACCAATCCCGACTGGGTGAGAATGCCCGAGAGAGTTGCTGACAGAGATTTTTATCGTATTTATGACGCAATTAATATTACTGCATTGTTTGATTATCGATATATTTTGCAACCCTATAATCTTACAATTCTCGAAAATGAAGCCAAGAGCTTTAGTAACAACGGACAAAATCGCTGGATTCGTTCCTTCTTTGAAGATCAGCCTCCTGGGAACCTGCAAAAGGCAAAGGATGATCCCAATTATAATCCAAACGATGAAGCATCGAGGCAAAATTTGGGTATCGATTACAATGACTATATTTATGATGCTATCGGCGAAAACGTAAAGTTTACCATCGATGGTTCAGGATTGGGTTGTAATTAAATTCTCCCAACAAGGGCTGCTTCGTTCATTTGGGGAATTTTAATATGGAACTCTGTGCGAAAAAAAGCTCTACACTGAAAGTGGGAATGCTGCTCCTTTGCGGTCTTGTCAGCTGTAATTCACCGACTTTTAAAAGAACGGGTCCGTTGGGAGGGCAAGGAGTTTCAGGGACCATTCCACCCGTTCAAGTGCCTTCTCCCAAAGTTGCAGATGTTATTGTAAAGAGTGAGCCTGTTCCTCTTGAAATAAAGATCGTTCAGCTCAGACCCGAGGCGTGGTTTAAGAACTGTGTTTCGGTGGCCATCGGGAATGAAACTCAGTTTACGCTGCTGGGATGCAATAAAGACATCAATGCTATCGGAAAAACGATTAAACTCAATGCCAAGTCAAATGCATGCAATACTTTAAAGTTTCAATTTAAAGTGTATAAAAATGCAGATGCATGCGATCCAAAGGCGACTTGTGTGAGTAAGTATGCCGAAAAAGAAGACTGGCTAAGAGCGACTTCTCGTAAAGAGGATTCCAAATATTTTAAAGTTTTTGATGCTCAAAAATTAAATCCCCTCGATCCTTTCATTCACTTAGATAGTGCCATGAAAGAGTTGATTCCCCTCGTGGAAAAAGAAGCCGTAAAATATGCCAAGGGAGGGAGCAATCAATGGATCAGGATCTTTTTTGAAGATCAATCGGATGCCAATGTTGAACAGGGCATGAAACAGACAAATCCTGCTCAACACGAGGATTTTGGACTTGATTTTAATGATTTTATCTTTGACATTCGTGGCGAGAACCTAAAATTAGGTGTCGAAAATTCGCCCATGAAATGTGAATAATTTTTAGCCCCTCACTTTTTCAAAATTGCCTTTTCCACAATTTTTGCAAGCAATGCACTGCGCTTCGTTGCGGTAACAACCGCAGAGATGAGCATGGTGCGCAGACCGTGTTTTTCAAGCTCATGAATGGCTGTGATCGTCGTTCCTCCAGGAGTTGTCACCTGATCGCGCAAAACGGCGGGGTGGAGTTTTGATTCTTGGACAAGCTTTGCGGCTCCTAAAACCGTTTGAGCCGCCAATTCAAGTGCAAGATGCCGGGGCATTCCCATTTTAACCCCACCATCGGACAATGCTTCGATGACCATGTAAATGTAGGCAGGTCCGCTGCCGCTGAGTCCTGTTACGGTATTGAGTTGGTCTTCGTTCACAATCCAAGTTTTTCCAACGCAGTCGAAAATAGACTGAGCGCGCTTCAAAAAATGAAGGGGAGTAGATTTGCTTGCGCAAATTGCGGTTGCGGCCTCATCGACAGTGGCTGCAATGTTAGGCATGGCTCTTACAACGGGAGCATCAACGGCAAAATATTTGTGAACAAGTTCAGTTGTTGTACCGGCAAGTATAGAAATAACAAGGGGCCGTGAGGCTTCAGTTCCTAACACGATATTGCGCCATTTCTCTCCGGCATCAATCAGATTTTGAGGCTTTGTGCACAGAATAAGAGTGTCGTTTTCATTCAGTAAAAGCCGTTTTGAAATCTGAGGAATATCATCTTCGCACAGCACCGTGATCTTCGAGATATCCAGACCCACTGGAAAGACTTCAGATTCCGACAGGGGCTGGCGGTCGAATGCGAAAAGCTCAGCGGTTGTGGAACGCTGTAAACCTCGGGCCAAAGATTTTCCCATATTTCCAAAGCCAATAATCACGATACGGCCCAAGTTTTTTTCCACTTTATCCCCTTATTAAGTCCATGTCTGCTCATGTCGGCGCATATTGTTACTTTTTCTTGATGGCGTTCATGTCTTCTTCAAAGGAGCTTGCAAAGCTGTAACTTGCCACGGCTCCTGTGTCGGTGAAGCGCACGGTGAGATCTTTGGTGCGCGCAGGCCGAAAAACAGAGTAACGGTAAAATGCGTAGGTGTAAGTCATTTGGCCCGAGTCGTAACCCACTCGAAAGGGCTTCCCGACGCGTTTCTCAATTTCTGCGCGCGTGGTTTTGCCTTGCGTAATCCAGGTCACTTCCGTTGGGAATTCTTCGCCTACGGTGAGGCATCCAGAGAGTGCGAGAACGGCTCCTGTTAGAGTAGCCTTGGAACGTAACGAGAGAAGTTTGCTCATTTCCTTTGTCCTTATCACTTGCATGCTGTAGAGAATTCATTAAGAATCCTAGTACGAAGTTTTTTGGGGCTCAATTGTGCTCTTGATATTTTCGGAATATTTTAAAAATGAACTTTTTCAGAATCGCGCGTTGTCTTGTTTTTATTATTGTTGTGTTGATTTGGGATGTGTCCTTTCCACAAGGGGCATGGGCCCAGCGTGGTTCAAACTATGAGCCTAAAAGTCTTCCTCCGCAAACGCCTCTGACAGGTTTTCCAGGCCTGTTCGATACCAACGTTGCAGACGAAGGTTCGTTGGTTGTTGGAATGCCCTCTTTTGCGGTGGATTATGGTCTTACCGATCATCTTTCCGTCGGTGCCAACGGATGGTCGCTTCTTCCGCTTGTGAGTGGAGTTCCTTCCATCATCGTTAAAACGCGGTATCGTTTTCTTTCGGAATCAAGCGTCCAATCTACTGTTTCGTTGCATGGTGGCTATATTGGCTTTCGTCCGTCCAGCGGGCCTCGAATCGATGCTTTTTTAAGCATTTTAACAAACAATACGAGCTTTTTTATAGGCGACCAAACGCTCCTCAATCTTTCCTTGCTCCGGTTTTCTGTTTCGGGAACTTCAGGACAAAGAACAGATCTCGATTACTCTGCAATCGGTTTTACGGGATATTTTGCAGCCATCGGTGGACAGCATTTTTTTGGAAAATCTTTCGGTGCAGGCGTGTTGCTTATGCAGCCGCTCTACGTCGATATCGCTGTCGATTCCGCAGTCGCATCCGGTAACGTCAATAGCTTTGTGAGTGCCGGCAGTTCGAGTTATCCAGGGATCAGGCTCATGGGAGAGTTTCGCTTAGGAAAACGATGGCTGCTGAGTCCGGGCGCCTTTATTTCCTATTCCGACCCTCAACCCGCAGCTAAAAAAGCAGATGATGGTTCAGGAGATACAACATCTAATGAGGAATCTGGAACATCCGGCGGATTGGGTATCACTCCCCTTGTCGAAGCAATGTTCAGGTTTTAATAGGTTTTCAAATGAAAAAAAGAACTTTTTATCCCTTGTTACTTTCTCTGCCGGTGATTTTGTCATCCGTTGCTTGCTCCGAGAACAGAGCCGATCCGGGATATCCTTACAAAGCACAAGTTTTGGTGCTCGATAAAAGTGCAACGACGCTTGAAAAAGCTTCGTTTAAAATTGAAACTGTGCAGTTCAAGTACCTCAGAAATCTCAAAAGCCTTGATGGCGATTACCTCAATATCGATCGCGCGGGCCAATATTATGTCAAAGAAGTAAAAGGCTCCATTGTTGAACCTGAGAAATTTGACAGCCCAGAAGAACCAAATTTACGTTATGAAGTCGAAAATGGCGTGGTTGTGCCGCTCGACTATTCGACCTTTGCAATGCTTTCTGCATATTATCAACTCGAACAAGTCATTGATAATCTAGAAGCACTTACCGGAATTACTCCCGCACAAATGACGGAAAAAGCATCCGGCGGGAAGTTTCAGATTTTTTTTGAACCACGGATCTTTTTGGATTCCGGAACAGGATCGCAGGATATGCGGATGAAGCTCAATGCCGCCTATGTGCCTGGCCAAAAGCAATTTTTGCTTTTTCAGCGCTCGCCGGTGGAAAAGATTCCTTTGGCTACAAATTATCAAGTCGTGGCGCATGAATTTGGACATGCCATCTTCGATCAAGCGTTTTTCAAAGACGACTATAAGCGCGACAATCGATTCGCAAAAGAGTGGATTTTTTCGGGGATCAATGAAGGTTTTGCAGACTTTATGAGCTTTGCCATGACAGGCAGTTCAAATGTTTTGCAGGGAAGTATCGATATTTCTCAGGCCTCTGAACCCCGAGATTTTGCCAAAACTCAATTTACTTTTAGCAATGTGCGATCGGATTCTCTCTCAAATGTAAAGCCCAAGGCATCCCATGCCACATGCGTAGATTCCTTTTATTGCTTTGGCACCATCTTAGTCCGTTCCTTGCACACGGCCTTGCAGGCTTCTGGGCAAAGCATCCCTGATTTTTCAAAAATGGTTGTATCAGCCCTTAAAGAAACTCAAGGAACACTTGTTGGTTTGTCTTCTGACATTCTTCCTGCGCAAATCCAAGACGATAAAAAAACGGTCTCTGATGCAGTGCGGTGGGAATATCGTGGTCAATTGGCCGGAGCTTTTCTGAGTTCATTTTTGAGCAATGTGCCCGTAGGGCAACGTAAACCTCTTTGTGATGCCTTTTCAAGCGACAATAACTTTGGGGAATATGGATTTCCGAAGAGTCTGAGGAGTGTATGTCCTTAACGAAGGATTTTGTGCCCATGAACTTATGCCGGATAATTTTAGCCTTCATGGTCGGGGCCTGTTTATTAACGAGCTCTCAAAGTGCCCAGGCCAAGGATGATTTTCAAATGGCTGTGGGCGGAAGCGCTCATTGGCTGGTGCGCCGCGATTACGGAGCAGGGACTTTCACGCACTTTTCCCCTGAACTCATCGTGTTTGGATACATTCCTTTCTACGAAAGTCTTTCCTTAAGAACGGGTGTGCGCATGGGGTATTCTTGGGAACAGCCCGATATGCCTGTGGCCATTCAAATTATAGAAAAAGATCTCTCGGTTTCTGCTGAGGTTGGGGTTGTCTTCGATTGGTACCTTGTTCCAAGCCTCACGGTGGGCGGGGGAAGTTTATTTCGCTCACTTGAGTACAAAACAGAAGCCCCTATCAGCACGGGTTTTGATAAAAAATCTCGCTCTCAAACCCTGCCGTTGTTTTTTGTACAAGCGGGTGCCGGGCTGCCTCTGTTCAAAGGTCTCGTCGTTGCAGAGCCCTTCTTTAGGTATTTGCAAGTCAAAGGAGATGAGCGCTTTGGTTTGGGGTATGGGGTTGAATTAACTTTCCAAATCTTCTGAAGCGGGCCTGTAAAAGGTCGATTTGGTCATCAAAATTGTGCAGGTAATGTCATCCTTCAAAATGTTAGTTCCTGCATGTGCGCGGGCACTTTCAATGATTTTTGTCAGGAGTTTTGCCGATCCGCTGGGAAGATATTTTTCTGTGATATCTGAAAGAGCTCCACGTCCAATGGCTTTTTCAAACTTACGTCCTTTTGCATCCTGAGATTCTAACAACCCATCTGTACAAAGAAACAAGGCTTGCCCAGGAAGTAACGAAAAAGGCGTTGTTGTATAGTCAAGTTTTTCATTTATACCAAGCATGCCATTTGTAGAGCGAGGGACAATCACGAGGGGTTTCCGCTCGTGTTCAGAAAGTATTAAGGGAAACGGCTGTGCAAAACAGCACACAATTCCCTGTCCTGATTCGTGTTCAAAGTAGAGCCCTGAAGCCCCACTTCCGAGGGTTCCTTGATAACTCATAAAAAGGTAACGGTTGATCGACTGAAGCATTTCTTCGAGAAGAAGATGAGGAGGTTCGTCTCCAATAGAGCGCATCCGTTCGCTTAATGTGGCAACAATTCCGGTTGCGGCCAAGCCAGCGCGCAACTCATGTCCTGTGACATCTCCAAGCACGACGAGCGTTGCTTTTCTATTGACAAATTTGTGTACAAACAAAAAATCGCCATTGATCAATTGGCAGGGAAGAGAATCTGCAGCAAGAACATTGTCGAAGTAGTCGGTGCGAGCGTTTTGGGGGGCGTCATCTTCTATCCATTTTCTTTGAAGCTCTCTTGAAAGCTCAAGCATGATGGCAAGGTTTTGAACTTTGACGTGTTTATAAAGGTCTGAAGACTTGTCTATCCAAGTCCGTGCATAATGTTCAAATTGTTCTTGTTTAAGGTTTGCTTGTCGATCGGGTACAAGTAACAGAACCAAAATTGAATTTTCGTCTTGAGTTAAAGTGGCTTTTGCGCACAGTATATTATCGAACCAACTGACGTCGTGACCCGTGCGTAAAAACTCAAGTGCAGTGCCTTGCGACAGCATATCGGCAGCGGAGTCTTCAAATCTCAGTCCTAATGCATTTTGATCCTTGGGCATCCCAAGGGAAGATCCCTCTCGTTCGCTTGTTCCCTCTACGGTGTAACTCGCTTTTTGAGGATAGTAGTGCACCTGATAAAGTTTGCATTGGCGCGCAAGTCCACTTTGCAGCCAGATTCTTTTTAAGGTTGGAAGAAAGTTTTGCTCATCGCAGTTTCGAGTGGATGAGCGCGTGTCTTCGATCAATCGATCGAGCTTTTCGGCAATTGCGAGCGACGTAGCGCTTTGTGCAACTTGTGCCGTTAGAATTTGCACTTCTTCCAAAATGGAAAGCTTCTGTGGATCTACCGAAACAAGCCGGCGATTCCGCCGAATGTCCCTGACCAACTCTCCAAGTTTTGTGAGGGGGTGCGTAAAAAGCGCTCTCCAAAGTGCCCAAACGATCAGGGCTGAAACAGCGGTAAAAAATCCAAAAACAAGATGCGTTCTTCTGTCGTGTCCTTGGAGCGCATCGAGGGGGATGTTCATTTTTCCACCCACACGTAACAAAAGAGGTTTTGTTCCTGATTCCTGCATGGCTTTTGGAATATTGAGTGTGGCGTGAAAATGAATGGGTCCGTCATTCTGTTGTGTGAAGTGCACAATGGTAATGGCTTTGCCAAAGGAGAGGGGAGCCAACTTTGAAATCGGATTCAGAGAAACCTTACCGGGTCTGGATTCCGTATAAATCAGACTTCCCGTCGATTGCAAAACTGCAAGAGAATCAATTTCTGAGAAACGATTAAACAAGTGTCTTGAATAATCCTTCCACGAAGGTGGGGCACCCACTGCGCTTGGTTTCAACATTTCAGGTGGGGGGCTAAAGACAGCCTTTTTAAGCTCAAGTTCAAATTTAATTGCAAAGCGCAGCTTTTGATTTTCTACAAAACTTTTGTTCATCATGAAATCTGCAATGCTTAAAAAAAGTCCAAATGCCACAGTGATGCAGGCACAGAGGCCAGCACCTGACACTTTCAATCGCACTGAAATCTTTCTAAGATTTATCCGCTCAAACATTGCAAATCGCTCGGGCAATCATTAAATCTTCGTCTGTATCGGCTATTTCAGGGAAACATCAACGGGAGCTGACACAATGTCGTCCGATAGTCAAAGTAATATTCAATCATTACGTGAAGTTGAATTGTTAGATGCAGATTACCAACCGTCACTTTCCACACAGCCCGCAACGGGGCATGTTTTGCCGCAATCACTTTCGAGCCCCACTTCTCAAGTCGATCTTGCGCAAACTCTTTACTCAGAACTGAAGGATGGATTGCAGGCCTCACTTCCCTGGTTTTTGAACCAGATGCCTCCTCTTTACCATGCTGTGACTCCGTGGAAAGAAAAGATGGAGCATGTTGTTGAGATTGTTGCAGGCAAAGTCTTGAGTGACAGACAAATTGTGGAGCGTATCAACAAGGCGACCAATATTGCGACCTTGCTTGTCCCCGCAGAAGACGATTCGGCTCCCCTCGCCCTCGCGCCCAAACTCAGCGCGTTTGATGCGAAATTCGTCTTTCTTTTTCAGTCCCTCGATAGCAAAGTGGGTGTGTGCTCACTTCATCTCGGAAGCCATTCCAAAATTGGCAAATGGGAAAATGCTGAACTTCAAAAAAAGAAGCCTCTGGTATTAGGGCATATCTCCAATGCCCCTGCTGCAAAGGTCGAAAGTTATTTGAACAGTCTCGATTCCGATTTTGTAACCTTAGCGACTCCCCGGATGATCGCTATTGGCTACGAAACTTTCGAATACTGCCAAATGAACGAAAGCGCGTATCTCAACCTGACAACCATTGATGGTGAGTCCAAGTTTAGAGTTGATATTGGCCTCAAGGGTTTTCCGCTCACACGAGCCATCGAGAATTTGTTGGGCGTGTTTACGCGTTACAATTTTTCCGTTCGGCGCATACTGGGCCATGAAGTCCGCATGGATGGAACTCAACCTGTTACGGTGTTGAGTGTCGTCGCTTCTCCCAGCAATGGCGAAAAATTCACTCCTGACATGCAACCCTGGAAACGCGTCGAAAAAGGACTGAAAACGCTGAGCTATGTCGACCATGGCGATGAATTTTCTATTCTGCTTCAAGGTAAAAATCCCCGCAGTCTTAACGAAACAAACCTCGTGCGTTCCATGGCAAATTGGGCGCATATCTTTTTGACCAAGGTGAATCCCTATTATTTTTCTCTTGATAGGGTTTCGAAAATCCTTCTCAGAAATGAAGCTTTTATTGAAAATGCGATCCGTTACTTTCGTTCGCGGTTCGATCCTCGTTTTCAAGAAGACAGAATTTCCGCATCGACCGAAATTTCACGGCAAATTGACTCCATGTTGGTTGAAACAACAGATGAAGTCGATCGTAATATTCTGCGAGAAGCCTTCCATTTTCTCAAGAATATTCTCAAAACCAACTACTTTTTGGTTTCCAAAGGCGCACTCAGCTTTCGAGTCGATCCCAGTGTCTTAAATAAGGCTTACTATCCCGAAACCCCCTTCGGTATTTTCTACATGTGTGGGCGGGATGTGCGCGGATTCCAGGTCCGCTACCGCGATATCGCGCGCGGGGGTGTGCGTGTTGTCATGCCTCGAACTTCGGCCGACTACGACAACGCCCTTGCAGGACTTTTTGATGAAGTGAATGGGCTTTCTTCTGCTCAGCAGCTCAAAAATAAAGACATCCCCGAAGGGGGCTCGAAGTGTGTGCTTGTCGTTCGGCCGGGCGGCGATCGCCACCATGCCGTCAAAAGTGCCGTTTCCGGTTTGCTCGACCTCATCACAATTGATGCCAAAACCGGAAAGCTTGCAGATGGAGTGATTGACTATTTTGGTCAAGAAGAAATCATTTACCTGGGGCCTGATGAAAATCTCACAGACGATCTGATCGTCTGGACAATTGAACATGCCTTGAGGCGTGGCTACAAGTATGCTTATGCCTTTATGTCCTCAAAACCAGATTTTGGAATCAATCACAAAACCTATGGTGTGACTTCAGAAGGCTTAAACGTCTATCTCGACAACGTGTTACGTTACCTTAAGCTCAATACTCCTCAGACATCCTTCCGTGTGAAAATGACGGGCGGCCCCGATGGGGATGTCGCTGGAAATGAACTTAAAATATTGCACAGAGAGTATGGGCAACGTGCCAAAGTCGTTGCGATTGGGGATGGCTATGGCGCTGCTTATGATCCCAATGGTTTGGATTGGACAGAGCTGCTTCGTCTTGTCATCGAAAGCAAGTCGATTGTGGAATTCAATCGAACACTGCTCAGCAAAGATCCCTCGGCATTTGTAATTCGCGCCGATACCAAAGAAAATATTAAGATTCGCGATAATCTGTATGCCAATGTCGAAGCAGAAATTTTTATTCCTGCCGGTGGTCGTCCCTATACCGTCAAGGAATCGAACTGGAGCCGCTTCCTTCTTTCCGATGGGCGTCCAAGTTCGCTTGCCATCGTCGAAGGTGCCAATATTTTCTTTACTCCCGAAGCGCGCAAAAAGATCGTTGAAAGTGGAGTGGTTGTTATCAAAGACAGCTCCGCCAATAAAGCAGGCGTGATTTGCTCTTCCTACGAAATTATTGCGTGTCTCACGATCTCGCCAGAAGAATTTGCCAAGATTAAAAACGTCTATGTTGGACAAGTCATCGACATTCTAAAATTCAAGGCCGATCAGGAAGCCAAACTGCTCTTTGCAGAGTGGAAAAAGCGTAGCCATGAAACAAATCTCGTTGATCTCAGCTATGAAGTCTCGGCAGAAATCAACTACGCCAAAGACATCGTACGCGAAATGCTCAACCGCTTGAGCGATACCGAGCTTGAGTCCGAGAACTTCCATTCCGTGCTGTTTATGCACTGTCCTCAAATTTTGGTCGAGAAATATAAGGATCGTATCGTAAATAGACTTCCTCGGGCGCACAAAATTGCTATCATCAGTGCGTACATGGCGAGCCACCTCATCTACCGGGAGGGCTTGAATTGGCTCGATACCATGGAACCCGATCAGGTGTATCGCATTGCGCTTGAGTATATGAAGGCAGAGCAAAAGGTTGAACGCATGATCCTCGATTTGACCTCAGCCAATGTAGCAGACAAGGAGCTTATCATCTCCGTGCTACGGGGCGCAGGTGCAAAACATCTTGCGAGCTCTCGCGCTTAAGTCCAAGCCGCAGTATTTTAAATTCAGGCGTATTCTCGTGCAGAACTCTGCAGTCAGGGTGCGCCTTTTTCTTTGGTCATAAGCGAGCAGGAGAAGATATGGACAATGTCATTATCAGAGAGCGCGTCTTTTTCCTCCTTGTCCTGCTTTTTTGCCTTGCCGTCCTTTGGCCTCTGCGCCTTCCCTTTGCCCTTGGAGTGGTTTTTGCATTTGTGTCTGAAGAGCCTGTCATTTGGCTGCAACGCAAATTTCGAAAAACCTCAAAAAAGTCTCACTGGATCATTTCTTCACTCACCATTGCAGCTATTTTGGGCGCTTTTTTAATTCCTATTATTTTTGCCTCCTATGTCGCAATTGGGCAGTTGGTAAATCTTCTTGTTGCAAAGCAGGGAGCTGTTTCAATGCCACAAATCAGTGGAGTTTGGGCAAAGTGGCTCAGCGAAAAGGTCTCTGATTTTGGAGTGAATGTTTCGATTCCTCAGATTTTGAGCAAAGTGAACGATGCCCTTGTGAATCTTTCGCAAAATGCTTTGGAAACGCTGGGCGCCATAGTGCAGGGAACTCCAGAAATTCTATTTGACACTTTTGTGATGGTCATGACCTGGGTTGTCTTTACAGTTCAAGGTCCACATTTTCGCGCTGCCCTGCTTCCCAAACTGATCCCTTGGAACGAAGAGCGCCGCGTCATCTGCGACACCACAGCGGATGTCTTAAAAGGCGTCATAGTTGCGAACATGCTTGTTTCAGTGGTGCAAAGCATTATTGTTTCCGTCATCCTAGCCTTGTTTGGAATTCCAAGAGCATTTTTGTGGGGAGTGATGGCCTTTTTTGCATCCTTTGTGCCTTTGGTGGGAACCGCCCCGATCATGATAGGTTCAGCCATTTACTGCTTTACTCAAGATCGCATTCCTGCAACCATTATGTTGCTTATTTCTGCTGTTGGGGTGGGATCTATCGACAATATTTTACGGCCCTATTTTATGCAGGGTTCTTCGCATTTAAGTTTTTTCTGGATTTTTATTGCCTTTATCGGCGGAATTGCAAGGTTTGGTGTTGCAGGTGCTGTGCTTGGTCCTCTCGCTTTTTCTCTGTTCGTAGCAATCATGAAAACACTCGATTTAAGATATCCTTTACACGTCTTACTTCCAAAGGTTTCTCAGAGCGAAGAAAAAGAAATTCGGAGTTAATAAGTTGAAAAATATTCGTACATTTATTGAAACTTTGCGCAAACAAGATGATCTTTGCGAAATTGATGTTGAAGTCGACCCCGATCAAGAGCTTGCCGAAATTCATCGGAGGGTCATCGCAGAAAATGGAAAAGCCCTGCTCTTTAAAAAAGTAAAAGGGAGTCCTTTTCCCGTTGCGACAAACTTGTTTGGCAACGTCAATCGAATCGAAGTGGCATTTGGAAAAAGGCCCGAAGATTTTGTGAAGAGAGTTGTCCATCTTGCACACGAAATTCTTCCACCCACCTTGGGTAAATTGTGGTCTGCACGGGATATTTTTTCCGATGTCTTAAAGATTGGTTTAAAAAATAAACTTGATGCGCCCATTTTGCAGAATAAGGTGGAATTTAACCGCAATGCCGGTTTGAATTTACTGCCCACGCTTAAACAGTGGCCGGAAGATGGGGGAAGATTTGTTACGTTACCTCTTGTTTATACCGAGCATCCCGAAACTAAAAAACACAATTTAGGGATGTATCGCATTCAGGTCTATGATGAAAAAACCACAGGTATGCATTGGCAAATTCACAAAGGTGGTGGATTTCACTATCACGCTGCAGAGCAGAAGAATGAACCCCTTCCCGTGACGCTTTTTATCGGTGGACCTCCTGCGCTCATTCTTTCTGCCATTGCTCCACTTCCCGAAGATGTACCCGAACTTCTCTTGTGCAGTTTATTGTTGGGAGAAAAGCTGGAACGCGCTCATGTGAAGGGGCTTCCTCATCCCCTCATCTGCGAAGCAGAATTTGCGATGGTGGGCAAAGTTCAACCTCAAAAGCGCCGCTTAGAAGGCCCTTTTGGTGATCATTATGGCTATTATTCCTGGGCGCACGACTACCCGGTTTTTGATGTGGAACACATGTTTCACCGCGACGATGCTATTTATCCGGCAACTGTCGTGGGTAAACCTCGGCAAGAAGATTTCTTTATTGGCGATTACCTACAAAAACTTCTTTCGCCACTTTTTCCACTCGTCATGCCCGGAATTCTTGAGCTTAAAACCTACGGGGAAACCGGATTTCATGCGTTGGGTGCTGCGCGCGTCAAGTGCCGTTACGAACGAGAAGCCATTGCTTCCGCACTCCGCATACTCGGCGAAGGACAACTTTCGCTTCAAAAATTCTTGATGATTACGGATGGTGCCGTCAACCTCGACAATTTCCGTGAAGTTCTCATTCATTTTCTGGAGCGCACTGACTGGGAAAAAGACCTTTTTGTGATCAGCAATGTAAGCCAAGACACCCTGGATTACTCAGGACCCAAGGTCAATGAAGGCAGCAAGGGTATTTGGATGGCGCTAGGAGCCGCAAGGAGAGATCTCTATGGAGGTCCTCCTTCAGCATTGCCTCCTGGGATCCGCGATGCCCGCGTTTTCGTTCCGGGATGCCTTGTCATCAGCGGGCCTGCCTATGGCACGTCTCCAGAGTTTGTACGCGAGATTTGCGCACACCCCGCGTTTAAAAAATATGAATTGATTCTCGTTGTGGATGATGTTGCAGAAGCTGTTACTTCCACAGAACGATTTTTGTGGTGTTGGTTTACACGATTCGAGCCTGCAGCAGACATTTATGGAGCCGCAACAAGCGTGCATCGGTTTCACGTTGGTCTCAAAGCACCCGTCTTTTTCGACAGCCGCATGAAGCCCTGGTACCCCGGCACAGTGGAAACCGATCCGCAGATCGAAAAATTGGTCGACATGCGCTGGAATGAATATTTTCCAAGTAACAATTGGCAAATTTCGAATGAATCGGAGCGCCGAAAAAATGCGATTTAAGAGAGGCCTTAGCGTAATGTAGAAAAGACTGAACGGACGCGGCTGAGGTGGGTCAAATCGAGCGGTTACGGTCAATATGCATAGCCTATAGCCAGTCCCAGAATCGAGTGCGACAGTTCATTTTGGCTAGTGTCCAATTTGGGCATAGAAGGATAATTCTTGGATTGCGGGAGATTCAATGTTGCGAGCATTGCAGTTGAATAAACCGGCTTAGCGATGATCCCAAGGTTAAGTCCACTCTCGAAGCCCCAAAGGTAACCGAGACTTAGCCCTCCACTTACGCCCCAGGTTGTCTTTGAGTCGGAAAAGTTTTCGGATTCACTCACATTATTAGAAAGGGTGATTTGCCTAGACCCTGAAAGTGCATGAACAACTCTATTTGCACCGAGTAGAAATCCAAGATGCCACCCCGAGCGAACCTCACTATAGAAGCTCGACTGAAGCCCAAATCCGACACACGAAAATGAAGTTTCAGAGTTAAGACTCATGGAGTTCTGCGTATCGCCTGCTCCAGAATAACTTCCGCTCAAGCCACCAGTTGAACCCGACTTGAAGATCACCCAGGGGCCCAAACTCAACTTGCCACGCAATATGAATTCATGTGAAACGTAAGCGCTGGATCTCACCCTGTGGCAGAGGCTTGTGGTTCATGTAAATTCGTTTTTGTCAGTAACCATTTGTAAGGATGCGTTCGATTTTGGCTTTGAGATTGGGTCGGGCAGCGAGGGATTTTTTGACTGCGTGGGGGGTGAAATTTTCGGGATTTCTTTGAATATCCAGTTCTGGTGCAAGAAGAATGTGAAGGAGATAGTGAGCAAGTGGAACGCCTGCAGCGACGCAGGTTTGGTGCAGGGAACGCAGGATGTCAAACCGAGCGCGGCCCTCAAGAGAATCTCGAAAGTAGCTTGAGCCTTGGGCGAGTTTTTCAGGTCGGAGAAGTCTTTCTGAGATGTTATTTGTGGGTTCAAGTTCGGGATGCTTTAAATACACCGTCATTTTTTCGAAGTGTTTGATAAAATGGCGTGCAGCTTTTCCAAGTGGAGTTTGGTCAGACCAATTCGGATTCTGGATCGCCCGTTGCATTGCGAATTGAAGGGTCTCAAGATGTCTTGCCGACCAGGAGCGCCGCACCGAAAGGGTATTTATTCTGTTTTTTCCTTGATTGTGAAGCAAGGTTTCCACGTGTGTAACCATGAACATCATACTGAGTATACTTTCGCACAGTTCAGGATCTTGGGTTTGGTGTCTTTTAAAAGGTCGCCTGGCGTGCGCAAGGCATCCTGCAATAGTCAGTGAAATATATTTAAGAATTCCTGGGTCACTTGGAAGATTAGCGCTGGAATGATCGCACTGGAGGTAAAGTTCTTTGTTTTTTGTAGGCCGTTTTTGGAGAATTTGATCGAGCACATTCCCGACATCACCGAGACAAGAACGAAAGATAACGGTGTGAGAAGTGGCATCAAGTTCATCAGCGCGACCGTGAATGACCATAGTTTGCTGTCTTACTTTGGGTCGAGATTTCTTCTTGCCTTTTTCAAGAAAAGCATATCCAAGTTCTTTCTGAAGTTTGCGCCAGAGAGGAATTTGGGGTTCAAAAAGTGGAAGTTCTTCGGATTCATTCTGTTCTTCTTGTTCTTGGCTTGCAAGAGTTTCCCATGGGTAGGGCTTTGGAGGTCCCTGAAGATTTTTCGCGTTCCACTGTTTTCTGTTTTCAAGAGCAGATTCAACTTCGTTGACTCGTGTTGGGGTGGCATCTGCCCACAGAAATTTTGCGTTGGCAAGTTCACTCAGCATGTGCATATAAATAGGAAATGCTTTTTCAGCAACGACACCAAGGTAACGTGCAATATTAGAGCGGTGAAAGATCCTTGCATTTCCTAACATTCGACTCACACGGTGCATTGGAACAAGAAAAGCAACTGTGAGAAGAACAAGATTAACCATGGCACGCAAGGAGATTTGAAATCCTTTGAGGCCCAACGTCTCGGGAGCTGCGCTTGCAGAGCGGCCAGAAATGGGATCGAGAACAGTGTCATAAGACACGTCGAAAGTATGCATTTGTAAGCTAAAATCATACCGCGTTGTTTTAATGGTTTCTTTTTGTAGACCACGCGCGGTTTTTCCAAGAGCTTTTTCAATGTCCGCTTTACTTAAAGGGAAGTGAATGGCGGAAGAAGTGGAGATCACCGGGCCCGCAGGAAAAAGAGTCTCGTCAGGAGCCTGAAGCGCAGGATCTGCGCCTTCTCCTAATGCAACGCGGGCAGCAAGATCTTCATCAAGTGCCTTGTCTCTGAGATCTTCGTCGTTTATTTTTTCAAAGCTCTCAAGAATTTCAATTTCAGTGCTGTCGCGCTCTGCGCATTCTTTGAATATTTTGTTTCTCATAAATTCATCCAGGCTATCTTTGGCGACACCGTGACTGGTCAAACTTTGCCGAGAATTTGCAGCAAGTCTGTCTACAATTTCTTGGCTTGGAGCATCTTTAACGGGGGGTAGAGATTTGATTTTCTCAGACGACGGCTTGAATCCAAATTTTACAAGAAGCTCGTGAAAGCCCTTGGCAGCGTTCTTCGCACTTTTTTCGCCCTTAAGCATGTTTTCAAGAAGCATTAACAGGCAGAATTTCACATCTGCAGGAATTCCTATAGCAGAATTTTCAAGCCATAGGAGGGCTTGCGTGAGTTGTTCTTTTGAGAGTGGCTTGTTCTGATTTTCCATACGCAACATGCGTTACTTTGTTACGGCGTTTTTTGCAAGGAGCCCAGTCAGGAACTTTTTGAATACCCGACAC
>JBIIEI010000135.1:0-8550 GCA_044237915.1 Silvanigrellaceae bacterium
CAGCGTCTGTGGCAGAACAGTCCAACGGGCCGTGACAAAGGTGTCGCCCATCCCTGACGCATGCTTGCCTTCGGCTTCGTTGTGCACTGCCTGAAAACCAGCGGTCATGAAGAAATCCTGTGCAAAGGTAAATCCGCCTGCGACAACAGCCATGTCCTTGTACTCGGGCCCGTTGTCGTGCCCTGTGCTTCCGTCAGGGAGAACCGTTCGAAAAGCCCCTCTGCGACTCAGACCGAAGTAAGTTTTGTATTGCTCGTTGGGGTAAAGGACTAGAACTTCATCACCGCCACTTCCACAGGACGCACATGCGAGAGCGGCCTCAGCCGACAACGCACCTGCGACCGCCAGGAACGCAAGAAGGGCCTCAGTCCTTAACATCGACCGTCACCTCTACAAAGTCTGTTACCTCTCCCACGCTTGCCTCCACTCTAAGCTCCCAGGGTCCAGTCATAGTAAATTCAAGTCCTTCGACTTTCCATTCGCTGCCGAGAGTCTCTGTTGCTGCAAATCGGATTCCTCCTTCGGGTGCGCCATGCCCGTGAATCTTCATCCATGGGGAAACCTTCAGAACTTTCACCCCTTGAATTGGGTTTCCCTGTGCGTCTTGAAACTTCAGGAGGAGCGTGTTTTCAGAGATAGATGAGGGGCCCTGTAGCCACGTTTCCTGCACATTGAATAATGCGTTACTAGATTGAAATCCGGCACCAGTCAGATGGCTCCTCATTTCCTTTTTCTGGGACGAGCTGTTCTGACCACATGAGATCAAGGACGTAAAAGCGAGGGAAGCCGAAAGGATGAACGCAGTATTTTTTAACATCTTATTTTTCCTCTTTTTTGATGACATATGACGCCGGAAGTGTAATAATTTCGAGTATATTGGTGATGTCTTTTTCAAAGTAGCACTTTGCTTCAGGTCGATATTTTTTCAAGACTCTTTCTGCACGCTCTGGCTTATCGAATGCGGCAACAAAAAGAACATTTTTATCATCTTTGTTTTTCAGATGAGGTTCACAGGAAGAGCACCAGCTTGCAAAAAAGACCAGCTCAATCGACCCTTTTTCTTGCGCAATTGCCTTTGCCTGCGTGAGCGACAGCGGCAGACATTCGGAGTATGCCTTTTGGAAAGAAACCAAGAGACAAATCCCTAAGCAGGAAATGCAAAGGCGATACATGTTTCCTCCTCAAGGAAGCGGTTTTCTCGCATCTCTGGAAATACGAAACATTATTTTTCCTGTGTCTTCTTGTCCACCTCCACGGACTTTGAAGCTCAGTTTCCAAAAGGGGCCTTCTCCGGGTTTACCTGAGGCCATGATGAAATGCAGGCCTTTTATAATGAAACGCCCTGGAACCTCTGCCACGGGCTCTACGACAATAAATTTTTCGCATTTGAGGGTATTGTGGCTGTGATCCCCCATGTCCATAAGCGTAGAGGCTTCAGAAATCTCGGGGTTGGCGAGTGCTTGAAACGAGGCATCGGCAATTTCAACTTGAACCCTGCTTTCAGTACCAGGGCAGGCTTCTGATCGATCCACAATCGACTTGTTGTCGTACCAGGGGCCTTCAACCCAAGTCGCTTTCAATTGAAAAATTTTGTTATCGCTCGTTGTGACGCCTTCACCTGGATCGAAAACTCGGATCGGACCTTTCAAGAGGGGTATTTGAGCCTCAGATTCTTTACGTGACGCCTGGTCTTCCATGTACTTCCCACCCGCTTTACCGGAACACGAGAAAAGCGCACAGCAGAAAAAGCCTAACAATTCTTTTCTTTTACAATCAACTCTCATATGGACCCACTTTCTCAAATGCCGTTTGTCACCTGCCCCTTGAGCAGGCGGCCCCTTATAAGCTGAACTGTCTGTGAATGTCTACAACTCCCTGCACACAAGACGAAATTTTGCACGAGTGAAGCATCCTCTAGCGGAGAAAAAATCCTACTACGGGGGAACTGCAACTCATCTGCAAGCATCAAGTGCAGCAAAAGGTTGCGCGCAAGATCTCCAAATTTTGATATATGCCTCAATGCATGATCTCAGAAGGTCTCGGTCACTTTTTTAAAGGTCTGATTAAATGGACAATGCTTCAACCATTAAAGCAAATATCATACGAACTCAAAATAAGGACTCTGCTCTCTTAAACATATCTGATTGTAGATTGTCAGATATGGAAATTTTAGAGACTAAATCAAAAATTAATCTTCTGCTGAAGTTGAGGTTTTGGGCACTCGCTGGGCAATGTGCTGTCATTTGGCCTGCTCTTCAGATGAAATGGCTTGAACGCGCAGATCTTGCACCCTATGGCCTCGTTGTTGCATCCTTTGTGATTCTCACCATCTTGTCCAAATACGCAATTAAATATCATGTCATCAAAGCAACCCAGAGCTTTGTGTTTTTTCAGCTGGCTCTCGATTCTCTTGCACTCTCGATGCTGCTTAAGCTCACTGGCGGACCATGGAATCCATTTGCTCCGCTGCTCTTATTTCATGCAGCACTTGGTGCGATTTTGCTTCGGGGTGCATGGCTTACTTATTTTGTTCTTTTTATTGTTTGGTGCCTTATTCTCATGCATTTGTCTCCCAGCATTCCTTCTGCTCTCTCTGTTCAACCGACCCCAAGTGTGGTGCTCTTTCCCGCTCAGTCGCTTGTGCTTCTGTTTTTTGTTGGACTCCTCATCTGGGTCAGTTCTCAATTAGAAGAGCAAAAAAAGACATTGGCACGCATGCGCGAAGAAAAAGATCACATTGACAGACTTCGCGCATTTGGCGTAATTGCAACTGGATTTTCTCATGAATTTGCAACCCCGCTTGCGACATTAAGATTAAAATTACGGCGTCTCAAAAATAAAGAATCCTTAGAATGTGACCCCGATCTTGAAGTGGCAATCGAAGCTGCAAGTCAAGCTGAACGTTCACTTAAGTCCCTAATGCACCAAAAATTCTTGCCTGCAGAAACCGATTTTTCGCCCCTTGAAGTTGCGTCAAGTATTGAAAATATCCTGCAGACTTGGAGTCACGAAAAAGAATTCGTAGAACTTATCTCCTCATTACAGAGGGGGTGGGTAAAAGCTCCGCCAGTCTCTTTTACTCAAATGATCATAGATGTGCTTGATAATGCATGCCGAGCAAACAAAGAAACAGGCAAGCAACATATTTCTGTAAATATGACCTCTACGCCTTCAAAAATAGAGTTGTCTTTTTCTGATCAAGGCCCTGGATTTCCTGCGTGGATGTTAGATCACATTGGTGAGCCGTTTTTTTCAACCCACTCCCAAGGTTCAGGACTTGGTTTATATCATGCCCATGTGCTTTGTCAGGCTATGGGAGGGAAACTGAAAATTGAAAATCTTGCTGCCGGGGGAGCAAAAGTATCACTTTCTTGGGCACCTCTGAAACAGAGCCCAAATTTATGAACACACTTTTGCATAAAAGACTTATTATTCTTGAAGATGACAGGGCATTCAGAAAATCTCTTGTGACTGAATTTGCAGAGCGTGGCTATGAAGTCTTCGAAGCGGCAGATTTGAGCACTGCTCGAAACGCTTTGGCTGAAAAATGTTTTTTCGACTTTGCACTTCTGGATATGAGAGTAGGCAACGAACTTGGGCTTCAAATTATACCAGAATTGTTAAAACATAACACCCTTTGTCGTATTGTTTTTCTTACCGGTTATCCAACCATTGCAACTGCTGTAGGTGCTATTAAAGCTGGCGCAGTTAATTATTTACTGAAACCCTCAAGTATTGAACTTATTGAACAGGCTCTCTGGCTTCAAGGTGTCACTGATGATTTTGATTTTAATGCCTCAGATATTTTGCCATCTAGGCTCGATCAATATGAATTTGAGATGATGGAGTTTGTGCTGAGTCAGTGTGATTGGAACATCACAAAAGCCGCCAAACGGCTAGGCCTTCATAGGCAAAGTTTACAGAGAAAGATGCGTAAATACCCTTCTTTTTCAAAGAAAAGTGAACTTTAAATCAACTGACCACTGCCACGGAGTGTTGCGCAGCAATATGTTGCGTTGACCTTTTGGTGTTTTTTGTAGACCAATAAAATCTGAGTGCAACTAATTTTAACTAGAAAATTTTTATTGTTGCAAGAGGAAAACACTTGTGGATTCTCCAATTTACCATCTCGATTTTCTGAATAATAGAATGCTGATTGCTTTGATTGCAATCATTCATGTCGTAATTAATCATGGCATGGCGGTTGGCGGCATTCCTTTAGTTACTTACTTGGAAAACAAAGGAATCAAGACTGGAGAGGCAAAGTGGGATGTCCTCGCCAAACGTTTGATGTTTATTTTTTTCATCATCACCACAACAATGGGAGCCATGTCTGGCGTGGGCATCTGGTTCTCTGTTTCGTTGGTAAACCCTGTTGCCATTGGTAGCCTGCTGCGAGTTTTTTTCTGGGCATGGTCGCTTGAATGGGTTGTTTTTATTACCGAAGTTTTGCTGATCCTATGGTATTTTTTAAGTTGGAAAGCTCCAGGCCATCCTCAAAAGAAGCAGCATTTAAAGCTCGGAAAAGCCTTGTCTATTGCTTCTTGGATAACGATGGCAATCATTGTTTCAATTCTGGGGTTCATGATGGATACGGGCTCTTGGAAAGGTGAGGGGTCACTTTTTTCGGCTTTTTTTAATCCAGTCTATCTTCCCCAGCTTGCCTTTCGTACGCCCCTTGCTCTGCTTTTAGCAGGAGCAATGGCTCTTGTGGTGCTTGTCTTTCTTTACATGTTACCTCACAAGGATGAACTTCCAACTCGAAGTCAGGTATTGCCCGTCTTTGGGCGATGGATGCTCGTATGGGCAGTTCCATTAGTGCTGGGATCACTTTGGTACCGTTCTGTAATACCAAAATATTCCGTCGGAAATATCAGCGTTGCCGTTGGCACACAGGCGTTTTCGGCGTGGTATCATCAGCTCATGCTTGTTTCAGCAGGGGTTTCATTATCAGTCGTTGTGATTGCCATTTTTTGTGTCTTTTTGCCGCAAAAAATCCCTACTTTGGTCTTATTGATTCCAGCTCTGGGCCTTACGGGGATGTTGGGTCTCTTTGAGCGCGTGCGAGAGTTTATTCGAAAACCTTATGCAATTCAGGGGTATTTGTATTCAAATGGATATAGAGTTCAAGATTATGCAATTTTGAATCGGGACGGAATTTTAAAACATTCCACCTTTTACAATATCCCAAAAATAACCAATGAAAATAAGCTGGAAGCCGGTGAGCGTGTTTTTCTGCTTGCATGCTCAAGGTGTCATACAGTTTCGGGTATCAATTCTATCCGCGAAAACGTGGGAAGAATGTATGGATTTTCTGAGCCATGGGATAAAGAAAAACTCTCGACTTACATTGGCTCAATGCATAATGGTCGAAGTTTTATGCCTCCATTTCCTGGAAATAATGAAGAAAAGTCAGCGGTTGCATCTTATATTGTTTCATTACAATGGATTATAACCCCTCTTGACGGTGCACAAAACAAGGGCCTGCTAAATAAATAGCTTTTAAATTCTCAAAAAATTGTAAAAATGGAGAGACTATGTCATCCCTTGTGCCTCGTGATATTCCACTTCCTTTGCCTGCTCCGGAATGGATGTTGCAGTTACTTTTGATTTTTTCTTTTGCACTGCATATCATCTTTGTGAATCTTATGGTGGGCGGTCAAATCATGACTTTCATTTTCCAGTGTATGGGCATTAAGGAAAAGAAATGGGATGAATTGGCTCACGCTATTGCCAAAACAGTGACTGTAAATAAAAGTGTTGCTGTGGTGCTTGGAGTTGGTCCGCTTCTTTGTCTAAATGTTTTATATACTTCATTTATTTACAGCGCTAATGCTTTGACCGGCACGGCTTGGATGATGCTCGTGCCTCTTATAACTCTCGCATTTCTTTTGACTTATCTTCATAAATACTCTTGGAAAACGATGAGCCACTCCAAAGGAACTCATATTGCGATTGGAGGTCTTGCAACAGCGCTGTTTCTTTTCATCCCGTTTATCTTTTTAACAAATATGAATCTTATGCTTTTTCCAGAAAAATGGAGTGAAGTAAAGGGATTTTTATCCGCACTTCTACTTCCTAATGTTTTTCCAAGATACTTTCATTTTATTGCTGCTTCAATCACAGTTACGGCGCTTTTTCTTTTAGGATACCTTGGTAAGAGAAAGTATTGCGAAGATATTTTTTCACAAGATCCTGACTTTTTGTTCGAAGTGAGGCGCAAGCTTTATGGTGTCTGCTTCGTTGTTACTGTGGCTCAATTCATTATTGGACCCTTAGTTCTCTTTACATTGCCGAGTCAGGGAATAACTTTTACCTTACTTTCATTTTTGGGAATTTCTATTCTATTCATAGCGTATTTTTTATTGCTAATATATCGTGAATTCCTAATCGAGAAGCCCATAATTGGAAAAAATTATGCTCGAATTGTTATCGTTTTTACTGTTGTTGTTGCGTTTATGATCAATATTCGGCACCTCTATCGAGAGCAAGCTTTGTCTTCTCATAAAGCGACTCAACAGCAAAAAACACAAGCTTTTGTAGAAGAGAGTGCTGCAGCCGTCATCGATACAGCCATTGGAAAAAAAATTCCCGTTGGAGAAAAGGGAAAGCATGCTTTCGAAGCGACTTGTGGCGGGTGTCATGCCATGGATAAGGTTTTGTTGGGTCCGCCAATTAAAGAGATTCAATTGATTTATAAAGGCAACCCCAATGGGATTATTTCCTGGGCAAAAGCTCCTGGGAAAAAACGAGATGGTATGAGTATGCCATCTATGGCTCACATTGCTGATGAAGAACTCAAAGCAATTGCAGAATGGATGCTTTCAACCAAATGATTTATTCATTTTTTTCTCGCTTTCCTCGCAATCGATGAGGAATGAATCTGCACTTTCAAATTTATTTGAGGATTGAGTTAAAATAGATGCTTCAAAGCTGAAACTCGCTTAAGAACGAGTTCGTCAAGGATGAGGACCACCATGAGCGAGGCCCCAGCTGTAGGGAATACGAGAGCAAAGACGCATACGAGGAGTATGGCTCCTTTCCAAAAATGGGGAAGAGTTACGCGGCTTGGAGCACGAAAACTCGCAAAAGATGGACGCCTACGCCACCAAAGCGCAATAGCGCTTACACACAGTAAGATGATAAGTAAACATCCCAGCAGTGCAAGTATTTTATTGGCTGTTCCAAAATATCGCCCTTCATGGAGAGCAATACTGGTAGAAACGGCTTTTGCCGCAGGTGAGTAATCAAGATACCGAACGTCGGCCAAGACTTTGCCAGAATATTGATCAATGTGGATGAGAGCCTCCTCTTGCGAGGTCATCGCGTTTGCCGTCACTGTATAAACGCCTTGTGGTCCCACAGGCATAGAGATAGTGCGATCGACCAAAAGTCCTTTTTCTTGAGCAAGCCTTTGCACAGTGTCCAATCCTATTAAGCTTAGGGGTGCAATTTCTTGTGCAGAGTTATTGCTAACATGTGCAGCATGTGGAGTGTCAGGATTGTTACTTTGTGTAGAGCCCATGCTTGGATCAGAAGCTGAGTTCAGGGTCGATTGTGGTACGGGAAGGTTTTCAACCGCCCACGGAATAACTTTCGAGTCTTTAGAATTTAAGGAGGAGTTCAAAGCTTCAGATTTTGGAATATTTTCCCACATGGATGCAGGGAATGTGCTCCATGGTTTCGCGAATTTCTCTCCCCAAATGCCGCTCCAGAAAAGGCCAGTAAAAGAGAAGAATGCGAGAATACCTGCCACCCAAAATCCAGTCACAGCATGAATATCTCTCCACGGCAAACGGCCTCCTGAACGCGACAATCGAGGCAGCAATACTCCCCAAATTCGAAATGGGGTTCCTCTTGGCAACCAGAGATAGAGTCCACTTATGGTGAGGAGAATTGCCCAAGAAGCTGCAAGCTCCATAAGAAAGTCACCTGTTTTTCCAACAAGGAGATCACCATGAATTTTAACTGCAATGACTGAAGGGCGCCAAGCTTCTTCGCGGGTGCCAAGTAGCTTCCCATCAGAAGGATTTACAAAGACTGTGAAGTCTTCTCCCGTTGCTGAGGTGAAGAGGAAACCAGTGCTTCGATTCGGTGCAGCGGGAGGCATGACACGCTTTAGAGTACCACCCTTCATTGTTGTTTCAGCTTTCTTTCGTTGAATTTCCAGTGGTAAAGAATTGGACGAAGCCTGAACGAAGTGCAGTTCTCGGTAGAGGATGTCTTCGATGTCAAAGCGGAAAAGGTAGACAATTCCTGTCGAAGCAAGGATGAAGAGGAAGGGCAATGAAAAGAGACCAGCGTAAAAGTGCCATCTCCAAACGCGGAGAAAGAAATGATTTGGTTTCATGTTAACCTCATATACAGAACAATTTATGCCGATGAATAACAACTCATGCTTAAAAAATAAGGCATTGAGAAAATGATAAGAAGCCTGACTTTTAGCTGTAGTGTTTTGCTTCTCTTGGAAATGGAGGAACGTACTTTTTTTCACCCTCCCTTCTTCATGCCATCATCTGTTGAGTCATAACATTTTGTGATTCTTGAATA
>JBIIEI010000136.1:0-8533 GCA_044237915.1 Silvanigrellaceae bacterium
TTCAAATTCTTCATAGTCGCGTAAGGTCACAGACAATTTACGAAGTGTCAATAAGTTGAACCGTTTTCTGCAACCGGCCACAATCGATCTTACGACTTGTCAACCCCCTCCCTCTGAATGGTTACGATTTATCAAGATATTCTTCTCGTCGCAAGTAAGCTTCCTCCTCCTAAATACGCGGCGTTCTTCACACAAGAACTTCGCTCTTTCCAATGAGACTGACTTCGCCCTCACCAGAACCAGCCGCGAGGCAGCGTGCACGCGAAGACCATTCCAATGCTGAAATCTCGCCGTC
The DNA here is from genome assembly GCA_044237915.1 of Silvanigrellaceae bacterium. Classification (GTDB taxonomy): domain Bacteria; phylum Bdellovibrionota_B; class Oligoflexia; order Silvanigrellales; family Silvanigrellaceae; genus JBIIEI01. Next base: position 296 of record JBIIEI010000136.1, read on the forward strand.
GAGTTTGGCAAGCGTTGCGGCGTTCGTCGTAGACTGGGGTGACCAAAGTAGGAGGAGACCCGCTTCATCTCCCGAGGCAAGAAAATTGGGATCTTGGAGGCCGTATTTCAAGGCTGTAATGATATTGGAATGCATGGCAAGTTGAAGGGGCTTTTTTCCTGCCGGACCTGGCCCGGTTGAGTCCCAGACGAGGATGACATTTGAGCTTGCCGTCGCCAGCTCACTTCCGTCCCGCTTCCAATCGAGGTGTTTCACTTTCATGGGAAACCCTTGCATTTCCATCTCACGACCCTCTTGAAAAGGAAGTTGCCAGAGATGAACGCTGGCATCCTGCGTCCCCGCACACAAAAATCGTGCATCCGGACTCCACCCTAATGAAACGAAAGAACTTGTCCCAGGGAAATGAAGGGGCGTGGAATTTTCAGCATTCGAAAAAACCCTGACCGATTTATAGCAGGCAGTGGCGAACTCATTGCGCTCGGCATGCCACTCCAATGCGGTGATGGAACTTTCATGATCAGAAAATTGCCAACGCAGCTTCCCGTCCGCGCCGAGAAGTATGAGATGTTTTCCGGATCCAATGGCAATTTCATTCCCATCGCGAGACCATTTGAGGTGATCAACCCATGCGCTTCCACCCGATTCTTCAAAAACCTGAGTCAAGGGAAATGGAGTCCAGAAGCGGACTTTTCCATCTTGCCCTCCGGTGGCGATGCAGGAGCGTGAAGGATTCCAAGCAATCGCAATGCAGCCATTTGTATGCGCTCGGATGCGTTCAATCACTTCCCCGCTCGGGACATGAATGAGTGCGAGGTCGCCACCTCCGAGGGAAACAGCCAGAATCTTTCCGTCATTAGAAAATGACAGCGCGGTCACGAAATCATGGAGCTTCACGCGCCATGTTTCGAAGCTTACGCTAGACATTGCATAAACCCTTTCCGTATTTGCTCATGGTCAAGATTCCGCCCGATAAAGACAAGTTGATTGAAGCGGGGTTTTGAGCCCCACGGACGATGGGCCGTGGATTCGAAGATCATATGGACCCCCTGAAAGACCACTTGGTTGTCCATACCTTTTAAGTTCAAAATACCTTTCATGCGAAAGATGTCGGTGCCTTTCTCACTCAGGAGGCCTCTCATCCATGCGTCAAGTTTTTTCTCATCGACTTCCCCCTGAGACTCAATTCCTAGAGAACCCACCGTAGAGTCATGTTCGTGGCTTTTAGGAAATTCATGGCTCGATGAGGGGCTAATTTCTGTGTTTCCTCGTTTTAGGACAAGGTTAAACTCTGACGGGAGGTGTTGGGTGAAAAGACCATACTCTTGAGCCTTGTCGACTTCGATCATGAAACGGGAGGGCGGGTTTCCTAATTCCAAGGTTTTGACGTTGGCCGCCGGTGTGATTTTCTCACCAGGTGCGCAAAATGATGGAATACCTGAAAAGGCATGCAGCGCATTGGCCTTTGCTTCAACCAAAGTATCAATGTTTGAGTCGTTGAGCGGTAGGAGAAGCAACTGCATTGTGGGGTCGGGTCCCGCGCCGAGGCTCAATTCATAGCTTCCAGATTCGAGATCGAAAACCCCCATCCATTCAAACGGCAATTCCTCAACCAGAAGGTGAGGACTGAGTTCCGCACGGGCTTCGAGATCAAATGCGTTCAAGTTAAGAATGGATTCCATTGGAACACGGGCATGTTTGGCATCAATCACGCGACACAGACGATTCATTGAGAGGACGCGTGCTCGGAGGGTTTCGAGGGATTCTGTAGGGACGAGATCAATTTTGTTGAGGATGACGACATCCCCAAAAGCAAGCTGCTCGCGGCATTCATCGCTTGTTTCAAGGTGGTTCCAAACATGTTTTGAGTCTACGACCGTAACAACGCCATCAAGCCGAAATTTGCCCTGCATTTCCGAATCCATGAAAAAGGTCTGGATAACTGGTGCAGGGTCGGCAAGACCCGTGGTTTCTACAAGGATATAATCGAATCGATCGCGCCGTTTCATAAGACCTGTGAGAATGCGAATGAGGTCTCCACGAACCGTGCAACAGATGCAGCCGTTGCTCATCTCGAAAATTTCTTCGTCAGCATTGACGACCAGGGCATTGTCGATGCCGATTTCACCGAACTCGTTCTCGATAACCGCGATTCGCTTGCCATGCTGTTCAGTCAGAATCCGGTTGAGGAGCGTCGTTTTTCCAGAGCCAAGAAATCCAGTTATGATGGTGACCGGAATACGCCCGTCTTCGTGTGCTGACGTGTCAAGATTGCTGATGTCCATAAATACCCCCGATGAGTTCCAAATATTGAAGAACACAAAAGACAAAAACCTAAGGCTGTGGTGATGCAACCGGCCAGGGAAAGGTCCCAGCGGTATGCGGCAAAAAAACCCAGCGCTGTCCCCATTAAAGAGATTGAGCATGAAATCCAGAGAAAAGACCTCAGACGCCGCGTCCAGAAAAATGAACATGTTGCAGGAATGGAAAACAAAGCCAGAGTAAGAATCGAGCCGACAACATCGAATGCTGCTACGGCGCACAAACACACAACAGCCATGAAGCATGCGTGGATGAGACGTGGAGAATGCCCGAGGGTGAGTGAAAGGAGCGGATCGAAGATGGAAATAGAAAGCTTTCGAGCCGCAGCAGCCATGAATAGGATGTTGCCAAGAAGGGCCCAGATTGCCTTCCACATTGCCACAGGGCCCCATTCACGATCCATCCACTCAAGGCGGTCTAGGGAAACGGTGGCAAGTTCCCCCATGAGAACCACGTGAAGATCAATATGACTATTGCGCAGGAACGAGTTCATTAAGATGACGGCGCTTGCGAACATGCCTGGAAAAATCAAGGCAACGACGAGGCTCGTGTGTGCGCCGCTGGCTTTGCTGAGCAGTTCTCCTGCGAGAACAGAAATAAGTCCCATGCCTGCGGCACCGAGAAGCAGAAAAGCCACGGAATTTCCAAATCCGCTCAGTGAGACGAGCACAATTCCCAAAAGAATAGAATGGCTCACTGCTTCTATCTGCATGGTGGCCCCCCGAAGGAACAAGAAACCACCTGGCAAGGCACAAGCGAGTGCTGTCAAACACGCAACGAGGAGAACTTCCCAGTCGATTCCCACCATTTTCTCACTCCCAATGAAATTAAAACGAATGCGAGAGCAACCAGCGTGCTGGCTGGGCCAGGAGGAACGCCTTGGGATGCAGCGCTCCACATGCTACCCAGAAAGCAGGACAGCCCCCCCAGAGTTCCAGACAAAATCAACAATGTGAGAAATCCCCTGCTCCACAAGCGTGCAGCCACAGCAGGCGCAATGAGAATGGAAGTGATGAGCAAAGCACCCATCGTTTGCAATCCACACCCAATGATCAAGACGACAAATGTGCCAAGTCCAATTTTTGTTAAATGCAGTGAACCAAAGCGCGTCCAAGCCAAATGCGGATCGAAATGGACGATGGCAAGTTTCCTCCAGACAATCGTCACAAAAACGATGAATGCGCCAAGGAGTGCGACGGAAACAAGGAGATCCGAATGCGTCACAGTAGAAAGATTTCCAAATATGAAACTCTCAATACCTGCGGTTCCGGCATTTGGAAGCCTTTGGACGTGCGAAAGAAGTAAGATACCGAACCCGAAAAAAATCGACAGTGTCGCCGAAAGTGCGGCGTCGGATTTGACCTGGAGTCGAGAAGAAAGCAGACGGAGAAATACGTATGCTGTGACCCCCGCAAAAAATGCTCCGGTCGTAAGTACAGCATTGGAATGACGTTGCGTAATCCACCATGCAACACAAACTCCGGGGAGCGTCGAGTGTGCAATCACGTCCCCAAGGAGGCTCTGTTTCTGAAGCACAACGAACACACCCGAAAGTCCCGCTAAAGTTCCGATGACAAAGGCCGTCAGGCAAATACGAAGAACAACGGGATCCGAAAGGAGATCAGAGAGCATAAATCAACCCGGCTTTCCGTGCCTCTTCATTGACACCTGATGTCTCACGCCCATTTTCACGTGATGAGAACGTGGCGCGAAGATTCTCAGTTGTCCAGACATCTCTTACGGTACCGCAGGCGACGACTGTTTCCTTAAGCAGCAGAACATGACTGAAGACATGAGGTACAGAGTGAATGTCGTGATGAATGATGACTACAGTTTTGCCCAAGCTGCAAATCTCCTGCAGGACGTGGGTCAGTTCTTCTTCTGTTTTGGCATCTACTCCGGAAAATGGTTCATCCATGAGATAAAGTTCGGCGCGTTGGGCAAGGGCGCGAGCAAAAAACACTCTTTGTTGTTGCCCACCCGAAAGATTTTTTAAGGATCTTTGGGATAGATGTTTCATGCCAACGCAATCAAGGTAGCTTAAAACCTCCTCATTGAGCCTCTTTCGAGAGGACGACCAAACGGGAGGGATGTTCTCAATACCCATGAGCACGGCGTCAAAAACGGTGGCAGGAAAGTCCCAATCCACCTCAGAACGTTGAGGAATGTAGGAAACTCGATGGACTTTTGGAGTATATTTATCTCCAAGGACAGCGACGCTACCCTCCACGGGTTTAACAAGCCCCAAGGCACATTTGAACAGTGTTGATTTGCCGCCTCCATTGGGGCCTACAACAGCACAGCATGCGCCCCTTGGAATTTCAAAGCTGACCTTATCTAGCGCGACAGTTTTTCCGTAATTCACAGTCAAATCGTGGGCGCTGAGTGCGACTTTCACGGTTTGAGGCAAAATGCTGCGGTCTCCCAAATGTCCCATATCAGCGCTTTCAATTCTGCTTGGGAATCAGGGCAGTACTGATGGTCTTGACGTTTGTGCGCATCATGCCTTCATAGGTGCCTGCAGGAGAGCCTTTTTCACCGGGGCCGTCGGCATAGAGTGCGCCAGCAAGGGCGACTCTCCAGCCTTTTACTTTGGCTCCTTCGATGATTGCATCTGCATTGCGAGATGGCGTGGCCATTTCAAGGAACAATGCAGGAATTTTATGGGCCACCAAGAAATCCGTGACACGTTTGACGTCTGCGATTGAAGCGGCACTTTCTGTGTTAACGCCCTGAATATTCTCAACCTTGAAGCCGTATTGCTTTGCAAAGTAGCTAAATGCATCGTGGATTGTCACCAAGACACGAGCGGAAGTAGGCACATGGACCAGGCTGTTCTCGACGTCAACATGAAGGCGATCAAGCGTCTTTAGATACGAATCAGCATTGGCTGCATAGTGACTGGCATTCGTCTTGTCCGCTTTAACAAGCGCCTCTTTTATTGTTGTCACAGCCTGCTTCCATAGCGTAACGTCGTGCCAAAAATGGGGGTCAAAATGCCCTTTCAATTCGGGATCGGGAAGGAGTCGTTCTTTGGCAATGTCTTGAGATACGGCGATAACACTCTTTTTTTTCTTCTGAGCTTCAAAAATCTTCTCCATCTGGGCTTCGAGATGAAGACCGGAATAGAGAATGAGGTCTGCTTGCTTAAGGGCAGCCACGTCAGAAGGTGTTGCTTTGTAAGTATGAGGATCAATGCCAGGAGCAACCAGAGTGTGAAGCTTGGCTTGTGAACCTGTGATCTTCTCCACTGCCTCGGCGATCTGTGGAGTCGTTGCAACCACCATCAGCGGAGCAGCATGACCAATCTGAGAGAAAGTAAGAAAAATGGTAACAATAACGGCACGAGTTTGCACTGTAAAAACTCCTCACGATATGGATTCGTTCTTGTTATTGATAATTTATTATCTTTTGTCAAGAGAAGGTCAGTTCTTTAAGTCGATCAAATTGTAGCAATATACCAATATTATCCCGCAAATGGACGCGCGAACTGCTTCCTAAAAGAACCATACTTTCTTGCCAATATCTGAGATTGATGATAATTTACTATCAAAACAACTCGATATGGAAAGAGGAGAGCGAATGCTGCTACCGGTCACGGTACTTTCAGGGTTTCTAGGCACCGGAAAAACAACGCTGCTCAATCATATTTTGCGGAACCGCGAAGGCATACGCGTTGCCGTCATTGTGAACGACATGAGCGAAGTCAACATTGATGCTGAACTTGTGCGAGACGGAGGTGCCGAACTTTTACGCACCGAAGAGCGCCTTGTTGAGATGAGCAATGGATGCATCTGCTGCACGTTGCGTGAGGATCTTCTCGTGGAGGTTAAGCGACTCGCACAAGAAGGAAAGTTTGACTATTTACTCATTGAAAGTACAGGAATTTCTGAGCCACTTCCTGTGGCTGAAACGTTCACGTTTAAAGATGAACAAGGAAACAAGCTATCCGATATCTCTATTCTCGATACCATGGTGACTGTTGTGGATGCATCCCATTTTCTAGATCTCTATTTCTCGACGCAATCCTTGCAAGAGCTTGGCGTCGCTTCTGACATGAAAGACAGGCGTCGACTTGTCGATTTACTTATCGAACAGGTTGAATTCGCAAACGTCATCGTCATCAACAAGACCGATACAGTTGATGAAGCCCAAGTTGCCTGTCTCGAAGGGATCTTGCGTCGATTTAACCCAGAAGCACAGCTTGTTCGAAGTTCATTTGGCCGCGTTCCGCCTTCTCGAATTTTAGGTACAAAGCTATTTGATTTTGAGAAAGCGGTTCAAGCTCCCGGATGGCTCAAAGAGTTGCGTGGGGAGCAAACGTCTGAAAAAGACGAGTATGGGCTTTCGAGTTTTGTTTACCGGTCTCGTCGGCCCTTTGCGCCCCATCGTCTTGCCGAGATGTTTGGACGACCATTCCCAGGGGTCCTTCGTGCCAAGGGCTTCTTTTGGTTAGCGAGCCATCCAGAGCGTGCTTGGAATTGGTCTCTTGCTGGTCTCTCTTTCAAGGTAGAGCCAGGTAAAATATGGATGGCGGCCTTTGCTGAAGAAGAAGGAAACGCGTTCGAGCTTTTTCGGCAGACTGCACGTGACTGGCACCCTGAGTTTGGGGACAGAAAGCAAGAAATTGTCTTTATTGGAATTGACCCTGAAAAAGATGAACTCATAAAGACACTTGACGATTGCCTTCTCACCGATGAAGAACTCAGTGAGTGGAGGCGCAATTCTCGCACGTTTGACGACTCCCTTTTCTCCGAGATTTGTCCGCGCATGGATATGTCGCAAACTCAACAGAAAATTTCACCGGCAACGACTGCATTTATTCGCTTTAGCCAAGAGGAGCTATTTTCTGAAAAACAGGACTAAATGCCTAAGAATTGAATTTTTAAAAGTAGAAGAGCTTTTGTCTGGCTATCTCAGCCTTCGGCATTTCGGAAAATATTTTATAAAGTTTACTTGCTGACATATGGTCAAATCTCGAATTTGCTTTGCAGAAAAAAGGCCTATCTGCTATGAGCGACATGGCGAGGCGCTTTTACTTACACCCTTGGCGCTTCCTGTGCACAAATCGATCACTGTGAGGGGCATATTATGAACCCACGAATTGTTGCTCTTGTTTGCGCGTTGTCTGCTTTTTCCTCCCAATCGGCGTTCTCAGTCTCTTCAAATGAAAACATGAGCTTGTATAGCACAAGCCCCGATGTTTCCGATTCACAAGCGACTTGGGTAAGTCAGCAGGAAGTTTTAAAGTCTGCTCATAACTTTGATCAAATGCTAAAGCAATTCGGTCAAAAAACGTTGAGACTTGTTTCTTTCGAGAGTGCTGGATTCATCGGAGATAGCCAAGAACTTGCTGACCGTATTCATCATTGGCACGAAAGGGTTTCGAAGCTTTCACCAAGGGAAGCAATAGCTTCTTATGAGTTATTGGCATCGGAATTCAATACTTTTGAGCAGGAATTTGCATCCTTGTTGAGAAAGTTCATTGAGAGTCCGTCTTCCAGACATGGATTCGAAATAGGTTTAGCCTGGATTGACGTTCAGAAGTCTTGGGAAATTTTCCACTATTCAATGACAAAGCGGTTTTCTTGGGAAGATGAGAAAAGGCCACACTGAAATTCTGAAAGGGTTTGGCTACGTCTTTCTTTTCAAAATTATTGATGAGATAAAAGAAGTAAAATAAAGAAAAAACCCACCGTAAATTTGTGAAGTAGTAAGTACCTTAACTCTGGGCTTAAAATCTTTTCGTACGATCTACTCTGGGTAAATTATACCTGTTTTTTGTAGATATCTGACCGATTGGCTGTCAACGCCAGTACCTCTTTGCACTTAACGCCGGTACCCAATTGCATCTGAACGCCATGGGTCAATTGGCCTTTATCGCCAGTACCCGTTTCGCACTTCACGCCAGTGCCCAAT
>JBIIEI010000137.1:0-8436 GCA_044237915.1 Silvanigrellaceae bacterium
TTTCCACTTCGGCTCGTGTATGCTTTTGCATGAAATAGGCCCTTGCTTGGTGTTTATTTTGTTCAACCAAGGTGTCCTATTTCTCCTGCATTGTCAAAAGCTTGACGTTAACCTAGTGCCATTGGACAGTTACTTTGCAAATTTCGTGGTGGAATATTGTAGGGGGCCTCAGTAAACACATGTTTGTTGCGCATCGAATTCAGCTTCTTCACGCATTAAAGCGTATGCTGCGTCAGCTCTTACCTCGAGTGCCTCGAACTCAAAAAGGCTTTGAGTTCTTGCACGCCTTCAAACATGCTGCTCGCTTTCTGAAGTGCGTTCCCTTGCTCGCCCCACGTCTGCATTAAATCATCAAGTAATTGCGCGGTAGAAGCATAAAATTCTTCTCTTGCTTGCTCGATGGGAATTTTATTAAGCGAATTTTCAGGAAATCTAAAATCAGATTTCAAGTAATTGAGCGCTTTTAAAATTTCCAGAGAGCGCTTGACTTCAATAACGTAACTTTCGAGAACCGCAGCATCCCATTGCATGACGAGTGCTTTGTTTCCATCAGCAACGGTTTCCAGTGCACCTAAGAGGCTCGCTGAGCAGGAGCGCATGTCTTGGCTACACTTTTGCACATCAGGAGATAAAGAAGCTCCTGAAGACAGTTTTGCATGCAAGGATGGCGCTTCAGAGTAGAGATCCGAAGCGACGGCATACAGCATTCCCAATCGATTGAGTTTATGATCGCCATTGTTGATAAGCTTTTCAGGAATTTGAGCCGCAGTATGGAAAAAGAGGTTCTGTCGTAACAAGGAAATAAGGATTATACGCACATCGCTTTCAAATGACTGAATTTTCAGAGGCTCCATTTCAGAAAAAGTCTGCACCTTAATTTCATGGAGTGAAACGACGTCCTTTAAAGTCAAAGGTTTAACGACTTCCTTTTTGCGGACGAGCAATGCATTTCCAGAGGTTCCGTCCCGCTTCAAGCGGTAAAGCAAGGCAGGGGTTGGAGAATTTAATGCCTCATTAATAATATCTTCAGAATCTTCAATCCCTGCCTGTGTGATGTCTGCAATTTCTATTCCGGGTTGAGTCTGCAAGACGAGTAAGAAAGCAAGGTCATTTTTTGCTTGACTTTCGCCTTTGTCATTGTTTGATGACAGTAGGTAGCTTGATAGAAAAGGACTTTCAAATGCAACCATACCCATTTCCGCAGGAGTTCCACGGGAAATCGACAATGCCGAGACCTTTTTGCTCTTTAAAACTTGTGCATCAAAATACTCTTGCGGATTTTTGACATTGATTCTCTTTTTTCCAGCATCATATACACCCGATGTCCAGTGAAAAAACAGACTCGGAATTTGGGGTGCCCTGATACTTTTGAAGCTCGCCCGTTCAGTGCGGGAGGCGAGTTCAGTATTCCCTGAGATTGGTTTGCATCCCGTTGCAATGCAAATGCAGAATAAAAAGCTTGAAATGTTAGCCTTGAGTTTTTTAAAACCATGGTCAGACTTTGCTTTGGGGCATGTGTTTGCCATCTTTAAGTTCCAATAAGACGAGAAGTTTGAGCCGCCTTGGGATGACACTAAAGAATAGAGTAACTTCCATGCCCTCGAAAGGTAACGATGCGGGATTTGACTGGGAATTTATGTGCACTTGATCTTGTGGACAAAGAATGATCATTTTCCTCGCAGTGAAAAGAAGGTCCGAAAACAACGCCTCACATAAATGATGTATTAAAAATGCGAAAACTGCTCAAAGATTAGACAAAATAACCTGAACAATTTGAATAAAGCAGGAAGAAATAAAAGTCAAAATAAAATATTGGACTTATTTTTTTGAATACGCAGTGAATGCGTAGAACTGCGAAGTGCGCATTTTATCTGTGCGAAAATACATGTGAAATAAATGATTTATTTATAATTTAGTCATGAAAAATTTTTGAATACACAAGATTTTAGATTTGCTGTATACGATTTATACAATAAATTTTGCGGAATAATTTGTCACTTTGACTTGGCCAAATTCTTGCAAAGTGCTGAAAAGTCCATAAAGTTGTTTCCCCCTTTTCAGCGAAAGTTTTTAAAAATGAAGATCAATTTCAAAAGTCTCGTCGCTTCAGTTGTATTCGCCTCGGTTGTACTTGCAAGCTGTGGAACGCAGAGCGAAAGCCAGTCGGTTTCTGACATTGAAGCCAACAATCAACGGGGAAATGCTCAAGATACAAAAGCTGTTTGGCCTGCAGCATACTATGTCCTGGTTGTGCTGTCGACGGGCGTCACAATTGGAAAAATGATTGGAGACTATAAAACGTGCATGGCCGAAAGGCGTAGGGTTATTGCAGAACATCCACAGTATGCATCAGATCTCGCTTGTCGAAATCGATCGTTTACCGAGACTACACCTCCCCGACGCAGAAGTAACGCACGCTGAGTTATTAAAAAATGCAGCTTTTAATTGGGCACTATTTCTTCGAGTAAAAGTGATGCAAATGGCTTTTGTTTTCCAATGAATTTCACGCGCACGTTATCATAAAAAATCGCCTGTCTTCGTTCTAACAAGGGAACGCGATACAGTTTTTCGATGGAATAAACGGAGAGCATGCGAAGTGCCTCAAGGCGCTCGGATTTTTGGGATGCCTTGGAAGCTTTCTCATAGAGTTCTTCGAAGGTTTTGTCTTCAAGTGGGTTCAGAAAGGAATCGAAACTCTTGGCACGCAAAGACGAAAACATCGGGAGTGGATTTGAATTCAACGAAAGCATGCCGCTTAAAAATAACGGATTCTGACGAGCAGATTCTTCAGAGATAAATTTTTCTGTTGAGTTTTTTCGTTCAATACGTAGTCCGACTTCCTCGAATTGTTTGCATAATTCAAGCGCCATAAATTCTGCTTCCGTCGATTGACGCGCACCCATAAACATCACAAAGCTCCAACTTTGATTGATGAGTTCTTTTGGGATAAGGCCAATTTTCTTTCCTTGCGGCTTCTTTATTGTGCGCGTCTGGCAGTCCTGAGGTTCCCCAAGCAACGCGCGGCAAGAGTTGATTCATGGGTGAAGAACCGGGAATTCCTTCGGACAAAGCTTTTCTATCCACAAGGAGCGAAACTGCCTTTTTAAAGTGAACGTTCCTGCCCAATGCGTTCAATCGACTAAAAGAGAAGGATGTTACTGAATGTGGAAAATCGCTCCAATCTGTTTGCGCGTTTTTAACATCTTTGGCAGATATTAAAGAGATGTCGTAATGGGCTCGGATATCTTTGGTGTACAAAGCAACCTGCTGAACACCCTCTGAGCTTGGAGAAACTTTTTCAAGGAAAAGTGTTCCATTGTTGAATCCTTCAGAAGTCACGCGGTAGGGCCCGGCCCCGATGGGAATATCCTTCCAATAGAGCAATGTGGAGTCGAGTTCTTCTTGGGGGACGATAGAAATAAAGGGATTTGCGAAGGTGTGCAAAAAGGAAGGATTGGGGCCGTTGAGTTGGATTTATTCAATCTGTCTGTTTAAGAAATAGGTTTTACCGCAAAACTGAGCAAGCTTTTTCATCCGAGTTCTAAGGACATTTGCGCATTTGTCCTTTTGAATCCAGAACTGCTGCGTTGAGTTCGGATCAGCATCCGACATTGCTGTGCTCAAAGGCGCAGGATATGATAGGTTTTCTTTTCTCTGCAAAAGCGATCGAGGGAAAAAGCATGGCCAAACGGAATGCGGGTCTTCTGCTTACGGGCAACGAAGTACTGACAGCAAAGACAAGGGATTCCAATGGATTCTATATGGCGACACGCCTGCGGCAGCGCGGCGTTTCGATGGCTCCTACCATGGTATGTGGTGACGACAAAAAAGAGTTGCTCGCATGCCTAGGGTTTCTTGCAGAAAGAGCAGATATTATTCTCATGACCGGGGGGCTGGGCCCCACCTCGGATGATCTTACGGCAGAGGTTATTGCGGCTTTTTTTGAGATCCCCACTCAATTTAACGAAGAAGCCTGGGAAGCCTGCGTCAGTTACTTTAAGCGTCTGGGCAGGCTTGATGTGCCTGAAGTCAATCGAAAGCAAGCGCTTCTTCCTCAAGGGGCGCAGCTTCTTCCCAACCCGAATGGCACCGCTGTCGGGTTTCGCGTGGAAGGAAGAATCAAAGGCAAAAGTGTCATGGTGTGTTGCATGCCGGGAGTTCCCCAAGAGTTTACACCCATGTTCGATGACTATGTGCTCCCTGTTTTTCAAGAACAAAAATATCAAGTTAACAAAGTTTGGCAGGTGTTTGGGCTTGGTGAATCTGCAATGCAAACGCGCGTAGGGGAAGTCGAGAAAGCCTTGCAGGAAAGGTATGCAGAGTGTGTTATTTCCTATCAGGCTCACTCGGGTTACGTGACCTACTCCATTCTTATTCCTTGCGCAAATGCGCAACAGGAAGAGCGCATTTGCGCAGAAATCGAAAGCAATGACGTGGCTCACATCGAAAAGAGTTTTGGAAAACATATTCTCTATCGTGACGCACGGCCACTTGCTCGGTACCTTATTGCGACCCTGACGGAAAAAGGTTTAAAACTTGCGCTTGCTGAGTCTTGCACGGGCGGAAATATTGCAGCCGCAGTGTGCGCAGAAGAGGGAGCGAGTCGCTGCTTCGAGGGCGGAGCGGTGGCCTATTCGTATGCGGCAAAAAACCATTTGCTGGGGGTCCCCTTCGACCTTCTGATGGAATCTGGAGCTATCAATAAATCGACGGCAAGGTGCATGGCGCACGGTGCGTTGGTGCGATTTGATTCTGAAGTGTCTCTTGCAGTCACGGGCATTGCAGGGCCGCTCGGTGGAAATGCAGAGACGCCTGTTGGGACGGTCTGTTATTCTTTGGGTGTGAGAAAAGACACCATCCCAGACTTGGAATTATTGCAAAAAAGGCTGGCAGATTTTGGGTGGCAGAAGGCAGAGCAGGTTTTGCAATCTGAGAACATATTTTTTGAAAATCAGATTCATTTTGGCATCAATATGCGGCGCGAAGTCATCCAGACAAGAGCTCAGGTTTACGGGTTGTGTTACCTTGCGGCATGCGTTTCAGAGCTCAAAAAATGAAGAGGATCCGGGCGTGAAGTTATTTACCGCAATTAAAATATCGTTTGTGGCAACTTTGTTGAGTGGGGTCATTTTTCAACCTTTTTCGCTTGCAGTTGAATCTCAGCAAGAGCTTTCGTCGTCCGAAAATCGGCCTCCCCTGGCGTCAAGGCTTTGGGCCCTTGCGGGTGACGAAGATTGGGAAAATCAGGGAGGCAGTGAGAAAGACTCGGATAAACAGCCTGTCACTTCCTTGTTGTATTTGCTTCGAATGGGGATGGGAAGTGGCAGGAGTCCGGCATCACCCTCGTTCACGGGGGCCGTGCAAGAAACTTTTTACGTCTTGGGAATGGATGTTGCGTTTCCTGTCGTCGAAGAGGAGAAGTTTGAGGTCGCCTTGGGACTTCGATCGGGAATCAAATATCCACGCACCGTAAAGCTCTTGAATGGTCAGCCCAGTTTTCATTTTGCACTGACACCTGAAGTCATAGGGCATATGGATATTTTAGATACTAATGCCTTAGAAATCTCGCTCAACAGCGCGCTGCAAGCGCGATATCAGGTGGTCGAATACCCGGAAGGTAACGTACAATCGTTGGCTCCGGCGCTTGAATTAGAAGCGGAGTCGGTCTTTCCAACAATGCTTGTTGCGCGCAAATATGAACCTGTCCTTCGGCTCTCGGGAGGATTTTGGGGGCCTGGAGCGAAATTTTGGGGCCGTGCAGATAACGAAACAGACCTTCGCACGCGTGGAATCTTGGAAGGTGTTGTCACACGCAAACAGTTCCGAAAAAAGGGTGAATGGAGCGGTTGGAATGCGGCTGCTTCCATGGGTTTCACCTGGTCTATTGGTGAAGAGGAGACCTGGGTTCAAGCGTTGCTAGGATGGGAGCGCACAGAGCAAAAGTTTAAGAATTTGCTTGAAGAAGAATCCTTACTCAATGGCCGTCAGGCGCTCTATGATGGAGAAGTGCAACAAAATTCATTCTTTTTGGCGATGTCTCGAACGCTTTAAAGTTGAGCTCGAAAAACTTCTCATGTCAGATTTTTTTGATGCGATTATATATTTCCATCACATCAATGGGGTATGCGGGATCAAGGAGTGCTTGCAGGGGCAGTTCCAAATTCTCCGCAATGATCTCGCGAATGCGCATCAAATGTAGATTTTTTCGTTCAAGGTGGTTGACGCTTGCCCAGCGTGCTGCTGCGACGATAAGCCCCGAAACCTGTTCTGCGGTAAGCATTTCTGTGTTGATGGTGATATCAAAATCGGAGTGATCGTTGATGTCGATTCCATAAAGCATCAGGTAGCGCTTACGATTTTGCTCATCGCGTTTGAGAGTTTTATAGAGTACAGCTTCATAACTCGACGTTTTTTCTGTTTCGCGTCGATTGATACGCGCAGCGCGTGCTTCAAGTGAGGCATGCAACCAGATGCGAAGATCGGCATCCATCAGCCACGCTGCTAGCCGAGTTCCAAGGACAATATCTTTATTGTGGAGAGTGGCTCGAATCAACGTGAGGTCTGTGAGATAGTCGTAGATATAATTTGAAGGGGCTTCCTTGTGAAGGTCTTCAAAACTCTTTCCGAGGTCCTTTGCAAGATCTCGAAAGGTATAATTCATGACTTTCAAAGTCAGTGCTTTTCCCACATTGTTTGTTGCTGTGGTATTTCCGCAGCCACTGTGCCCTGAAATTGCAATTCGCATTCGTCCTCCACGAGACCAACCGAGAAATTTGGACGGCCCAAACGACTCTGATCGGTGCAAGAAATTTGAAACGGGGCATGTCCTCGTTGCTTGCTCTGAGGATTAGCCCATTTTTACCAGGAGGTCGAGTGGAAGTGTGCGTCAAGAAGCTCTCTGCCTTAGCTTTCGACTGTTGGATGGGGAGGGAAGTTCGGGAGGCCCTCGGAAGGCAAGAAAGGGCAGCTCATTGGGATGTTCAAAAACGGTGTGTGCTGCCTTTTTTGCAATACAGAAACACGCCAGAATAATTGACTCGCTTGCCGTTACCACATTGATAGTAAGAACCTTGAAAGACTCCGGTTCCAGCGACGCGATCACCATTTGCGGTGATAAAAATGGTGCAATTAGAAGTCGTTTGTTCATAATATGCTTGCACTTCTCTACAGACCGGTTTTGGGATACTTGGTGCACCTTTTGCTCCCCGCTTGGCGCTTTCTTCGGAATCATTTTGATTTTTTGAGGCCTCAGAGCCGCACGAAGCTAAAACAAAAGCCATTGAAAGTGCGCAGACATGAACAATAATATTTTTCATAAATTCTCCAGTTTGAAAAAAGTTCACAAGAGACATTGCAAACGGTGTGCCAGACTGCCGAATATCAATAAAAGTATATTACGCTTTTAAAAGCTGTAAATTTAAGTAATTAAGAGAAAAAAATTGAATACTTTGAGCAGAATGCATATTTTTTGCTTAAAGATGCGAATACGGTTTAGTCATCAGTGTGAAAAATGTCCAAAATATAAACAAATCTCCTCAAATGGTATGAGCGATGTCAACAACATTTGAGAAGATCTTTGTGCGTTCAAAAAACATTTAGGGAAAAATACGGATTACCATCGATGTGGAGTGCCCGTAGAGCACGAAAGAAAAGTAGCATATTCGACATGTCTTGTTTTTTGTGGATCTTGGCACTGGTAATATACACCTTGAAAGGTTCCAAGGCCTGCTAAACATTCTCCGTTTGGAGTGATTGCAGTGCAACATTTTGTTGTATATTGCTTAAAAAAACCTTCAATTCTTTGACAGACTGCGGCTTTGGTTCTGGGTTTCTGTGCCGCAGCAGCGCTTTCCTCTGAAATAGCCTCATTTTTTTTCGCTTTTGAGCCGCAAGATGTCGCAACAAAAGCAAGCGCAAATGTGCTGGCAAATACAATAATATTATTCATGAGGTCTCCTGTTTTGCGTTGGTGCTCATTTGACTTTGCAATTGCCGTGCCAGCGGAGTTAACATCTGAAAATGTATATGAAGGGTTTTATTGATGCAATTCTAAAGGATTAAATGTAATAAAATGAATACAAGTTATTGAATGAAGATTCAATAAAAATGTTCCGTAAAAGTCTTAAGGAATATTGGAAAAATCATACAAAATACAATAAAACCATTTAAAGTAACGATACATATTCATAGGCAAGAATTTGTAACCTTTGATTGTTCATATTTCTTAATATTTATGATGATCTCCAACACATTTGAGGCATTCTTTCCGCATTCTACAATATTTAATGGAACACGCGGTGCACTTTGAACGGGTGTGGCCACCATTTGATGTTAAGTAAAGTAACAGGTTTTCCGCTTAAATGTAATTCCTACGCAGCAAGCCAAAAACCTCTAACGTCAATTTTTTGCCAGAACTGATCCCACCGTCCTTCGGAA
>JBIIEI010000070.1:0-29001 GCA_044237915.1 Silvanigrellaceae bacterium
ACTGAATCGTACGCTTCTTGCCGCTTTGAGAAATTATCTTTGGCTTCATTTTGAACCTCGCAAAATTTATGCTAGGTAAGTAACATGGATCTTTGGTTTTGTCTACATCAAATGGTAGCCACACCCGCTGCCATGATGCACTTGTCAGATTCCAGTGTTCCGAAGGTTGTGATTATTGGTGGGGGTTTTGGTGGGATTGAAGCAGCCAAGGAGCTTGGACATCAAAATGTTAAGGTGACACT
The DNA here is from genome assembly GCA_044237915.1 of Silvanigrellaceae bacterium. Classification (GTDB taxonomy): domain Bacteria; phylum Bdellovibrionota_B; class Oligoflexia; order Silvanigrellales; family Silvanigrellaceae; genus JBIIEI01. The sequence goes on from JBIIEI010000070.1 coordinate 243, forward strand.
CATCGATCGAAACAATCATCACACCTTTCAACCCCTTCTCTATCAGGTTGCAACTGCAGGACTTTCTCCGTCTGACATTGCAGTCCCTATTCGTTCTATCCTTGCCAAATATCAAAATACCGAAGTCATACTTGGTGAAGTCACCGACATTCAGCCGACAAAAAAAATGCTCATCTGTGAGGGCGAGGAAATTTCTTTCGATTATTTGATAGTGGCAGCGGGTGCAACGCATTCTTATTTCGGAAAAGAGCAGTGGGAGGCTTTTGCACCTGGATTAAAATCCCTCGAAGATGCCACTGAAATTCGCAGGCGCATTCTTTATGCCTTCGAGCACGCGGAGGCTGCAAAATCCGAAGAAGAGCGCAACGCGTGGCTCACATTTGTCATAGTGGGTGGGGGCCTACGGGCGTTGAAATGGCGGGCGCCATCGCAGAATTGGCACGCATTTCTTTGTTAAATGACTTCCGTCGAATCAAGCCGGCGCAAACGCGTATTGTCCTTATTGAAGGCGGAAAACGCGTGCTCTCTGCTTTTTCAGAGGAGCTTTCCGAAAAGGCACTTGCCTGTTTGAAAAAATTGGGTGTTGAGGTCATTCTCAATTCATTAGTGACTGACATATCTGCAACGCACGTCAGGGCGGGCGATTTACAAATTCATGCAAGAACTGTGGTTTGGGGGGCTGGTGTCAAGGCTTCTCCGCTTTCTTCCTTTTTATGCGCTCCCCTCGACCGCGTGGGGCGTGTGCTTGTCGCACCCGATTTAAGTGTTCCGCAACTGCCCTTTGTCTATGTGGTAGGCGATCTTGCAGCCGTGCCTTGGAAAGAGGGGCCTTCGGGAGCGTGGGTTCCAGGGGTTGCGCCTGCAGCAAATCAAGGCGGTCGTTTGGCCGCGCGAAATATTGTGCGAACCCTTCGAAACGAAAAAACGGAAGAATTTTCTTATGTCGACAAAGGTAACCTTGCAACAATCGGTCGTGCTGCAGCTGTAGCCGAAGTAAAGGGCCTCAAGGTGAATGGATTCTTTGCATGGATTTTATGGTTGGTTGTGCATATTATTTTTCTGATCGGATTTCGAAATCGAATTATTGTTCTTATACAATGGGCATGGGCATATTTATTCTACAAAAGAGGAGCAAGGCTTATCACGAATCCGCATCCGCACTCGATGGCCTTACCTCGCAATAGGTAAGTATTGTATTCAGCAAGATGTTGACATCCCTTTGTTGCTGCAAAAAGTATTTCGCCCGACTGGTTTTTTCGTAACCCACCCGCACACCGATGATTTGAGGATTTTTAAGTTCAAAGACATCCTCATCGTTCCAATCGTCTCCCACAAACAAAACCCCCTCCAATTTATTAAGAGTCAGTAATGTTTCGACTGCAGTTCCTTTATTCGGAAGATTTGGATGCATAAGGTTGACAACATCTTTCCCAAGCACGACGCGGGGTTTTGGAGTTAAGATTTCAATTGATTCCATGATCTTGGATAGGATATTCTGTGAAGTGAGTGAAGGCCGGTAGTGTAATGTTAATGAGTAGGTTTTATCTTCCAGTTCCATTGAGGGAATAAGCGTTGGCTCTGTTTCAAGTTTTGATTTCCATTGTTGTATGAGTTTTCGAGCTGATTCTTCTTGAAATGTATCGATTATTTCAGAAAGTCCTTCGTAACCATGGTTTCCCAGAATCCAATGCACACCTGGGGGGACTCGTTTTTGAACATCTGCGCGCGATCTGCCCGAAATGACAGCCACTGAAAAACAGTGCGTGAGTTGTTCAATCAAATTCCAGGTTGATTCCGATAAAACGGCATCTTCTCGATTGTTTACAATGGGCGCTAATGTGCCGTCAAAGTCAAAGGCAAGGAGCCACTTTTTGTTCGATATGGCTTTGAGGAGAGGACGAGATGCTGATGAAAGAATATTTTGTTCGAATGTAAAAAGATCTTGAGTACTTGGAATCGTCATTATGACACCTTTCATCTTTAATGAAGTTAGAATTTAAGTTTGATGGCGTCATAAAGGCAAAGCAAAGTTGGCACTTTTCGATCGCACAGGAGTATCTTTTATGTTGCAAGAATCCAATACATATATTGTCGCCAACCGCATGCCCGTTAAAATCTCCTACTCTGAAAATGGACAAATTAATCTAAAGAGAAGCGCAGGTGGACTCGTTTCTGCGCTCACTCCCGTGCACTCTCATGCTAAGTGCTGGTGGGTAGGTTCCTTAGATGACCCCCAGATTCTCGCAGAAGAATATCTCAAAACATTTGAAGATCTCAAGCTCATTCCTGTCCCCGTTCCAAAAGATGTCTATGCACGATACTATAATGGGCTTTCTAATGGTGCGATCTGGCCGCTGTTTCATTATTTTCCAAATCATGCTGAGTTTAATACCACCGAGTGGGAAGCCTACCAGAAAGTCAATGAACTTTTCTGCGAGCAACTTGCGCCAAGGCTCAAAGAAAACGACATTGTTTGGGTCCAAGACTTTCAGCTCATGCTCCTACCCAAACTCTTGCGCGAAGCGGTTCCGAAGGTTCGCATCGGATATTTTCATCACATTCCTTTTCCGGCGTCAGAGGTTTTCCGCGTTTTTCCTTGGCGCACTGAAGTTCTCCACGGTTTGCTCGGCGCTGATGTGATTGGTTTTCACACGCTTGAGTACACAAGACATTTTATTTCATCGGTTGCGCGCCTGCTAGGTTTTGACAATTTTGGCGAAGACATTTTCGTGAATGAGCGCATCGTCAAGGTAGGTGCATTTCCCTTGGGAATTGATACCGAGGCCCTGATAAAAGCTTCACAAAGTGAGCGCAGCCGTTCAAAATTTGATGAAATTTCAGCGACGTTTGCACAAAAAAAGCTCATTCTTGGAATAGATAGGCTCGACTATACAAAGGGAATATCCGAGCGCTTGAAAGCATTTCGGCTTTTTTTAGAGAGAAACCCCGATTGGCGCGATAAGGTGGTGTTACTTTTGGTGTGTGTGCCCTCTCGCACAGAGGTTTCAACCTACCATGAACTACGCCTTGAGGTTGAGCGTTTGGTTGGAAAAATCAACGGAGAATATGGCGGAATGAGTCATACTCCTGTCCAATATCTCTTTCAATCGGTGGACATGGATCAACTCACGGCGCTCTATCGACGTGCTGATGTGTGCCTTGTTACGCCTTTGCGTGATGGCTTAAATCTCGTCTGCAAAGAGTATGCGGCCGTTCGAGATGATTTGGATGGCGTGCTCGTTTTAAGTGAGTTTGCAGGTGCCTCCGAAGAAATGGGCGAAGCCCTCCTGGTCAATCCCTATGAAGCATCAACACTCGCCCAAGGAATAGAAATGGCGCTCACGATGCCTCCCGAAGAACGCCACGATAGAATGGAAATTTTACGAAATAGGGTGCTGGAATTTGACAACCGCAGATGGGCTCAGTCTTTTATTGAAATCCTAAACGACTCTGTGGAACGCAATCTCCTCAATGAATCGCGGGAATTTGAGAACGCCGAGTTCGAAAAACTTTGCGCAAGAATGCAAAAAAGCGAACGCACACTCATCTGTTTCGACTACGATGGGCTCTTTTATTTGCGGCCCCGGCGCTTTGAAAACAGCCCACAACTTATGCGCTTTCGTGCTCTCATCGAGCAGTTGTCAAGATTAGAGGGCGTGAGCGTTGCTGCATGCACGGCGCAGACGCGGGAGTTTTGCGATAGCTTTTTTGCCGACCTTCCTGTCTCGATTGCTGCTGAAAACGGGGCTTTTCTGCGAAGTCCCCAAGCCAATGACTGGAATGTCGAAGTAGGCGGCGACTCCTTAGAAAGTTACAGGCACGACATTCTTGCCATCCTAGAACGCTGCGTCAGGCGTGTTCCGCGCTCGCGTATCGAAATGCGCGAGACTTCCATCGTGTGGCATTTTAAGCAGGCACGCAGTGCATTTGCATTGAATTTGGCATATGAAATGGCACATACTCTGAATTTAATGATGAGTAAAGGTGCATTTCATTGTTTTATTGGCAATGGGTTTTTAGAAGTCAGATCGACTTTAGTGAACAAGGGGTCGGCGCTTGAAAGCATCTGTCAAAAACTTGGTTTAAGTGGCGAAGAGCTTCTTGTTACCATTGCAGACAGCCGCACAGATGAAGAGATGTTTCGAGTGAGGCAAGATCAAAACATCTCGGTGCACATCGGTTCTCCCTCGGTTTTCTCGCACCTGACAGTTCGAGATCATAAGGAATGGCATCGAATTCTAGATATGTTAGTCTCGAAGTTGCGCTCAAAGAACTCAGCCTCAACCTGAATATATTGCATTTGGAGATGGAGTATTATGTACCCACACGGACTCATCGGAAATTGTCAGGCTGCAGCCCTTGTGAATCGTACCGGAGCCGTTGATTGGTGCTGTTTACCACGACCTGATTCCGAACCCCTTTTTGGCGCTCTTCTCGATGCAAAGGGCGGACATTTTCGCATTGCTCCCCTTGAAGGGGGGGAGGGCGTTCAAAGCTATATTGAAAACACCAATGTGCTTGTGACGCGATTTGTCGATCAAAAGGGAAATGTTTTTACCGTAACAGATTTTTTCCCACGCTTTGAACAGTATTCGCGTATGTATCGACCTTGTACGCTCATCCGCATCGTCACTCCCGTTTTAGGGCACGCGCAAGTTGTGGTTTCGTGTAAGCCTGTTGCCGGATGGTCGAAACACTCCTTGGATGTGCGCAGGGGAAACAGTCATCTGCGCTTCGAGGGGGTCGAAGATCAGCTTCGCCTCACCACCAACATGCCCCTCACCTATCTCCAGGAAGAGCGCCCCATCGCTCTCAATGGCTCCCTCTATTTTGCACTCACTTGGGGTGCTCCTATTGAAGAAGACATTGAATTTGTCTGCAAATCATTTCTCGACAAAACCATTCAGAACTGGCGAACATGGATAAAGCACTGTTCCATACCAGTCTTGTTTCAAAAGGAAGTCATCCGTTCAGCCCTTACATTAAAGTTACACTGTTACGAGGATACGGGAGCCATTCTTGCCGCCATTACAACGAGCTTGCCCGAAGAAGCAGGCGGTGTGCGTAACTGGGATTACCGCTTTTGTTGGCTCAGAGATGCTTACTTTAGTGTTTCTGCTTTTTATAAATTGGGTCACTTTGAAGAAATGGAAGGCATCCTCAATTTTCTATTTAACATTCTTCAACAATCGGACTTAAAGCGCCTTCACCCCGTTTATCGGCTTGACTGTTCCCTTCCTTTGCCTGAATTAACCATGGAAAATTGGGAGGGGTATCATCAAGGCCGTCCTGTGAGGTCGGGGAACCAAGCCGCCGAACATGTTCAAAACGATGTGTATGGAGAAATGCTACTCACCGTTGCGTCCCTTTATTTTGACGAACGCTTTTTGTACATGCGCGCGCCCCAGTACGATGAATTGATGCATTTACTTGCAGAGCGCTGTTACGATACGTTGGGAGAATGCGATGCTGGAATTTGGGAACTTCGCGGCGGCTGGAAGCCACATTCCTTTACTCATCTGATGTCGTGGGCGGGTCTTGAGCGTTACCTTCGTCTCATCCGCTTAGGTAAAATCTCGGGAGATCCTCTCAAAGCGCAAATGTGGCTCAACGCAGCCGATGTCGAAATCCGCAAGGCGGTGACAGACGAAGTCCTTTGGAATTGCCAAGGTGAACGCATTGCCGATGCATCATCGTTGCTGCTGGCCTCTTTAAGGTACCACGATCAAAGTGTCGTTAAAGCCACCGTCGATGCCGTGTGGAATCTTTTGGGCGCCAAGCATGCCCCCGATGCCGAACCTGCCTTCTTTTATCGTTACAAAAGTCACGACGACTTTGGCGTCCCGCAGCACGCCTTTTTGGTGTGCAGCTTTTGGATGGTCGAAGCCCTTGCAAAATCTGGACAGCAGGTAAAGGCGCGCAGCGTTCTTGAAACACTGTTGTCGTCCAGTAATCACCTGGGGCTGTTTGCAGAGCACTACGACCCCGAAACCCACACACAGCGCGGCAATTTTCCGCAGTGTTACTCTCATGTCGGGATGATTCATGGGGCCTTTGCTGTGAGTCCCTCGTGGGATGAAGTGCTTTAGGATGTTACCTTTGGGAAAGGTAGTTTAGAATCCTTTGAAAATAAGGAATTGCCCCGGTGCCGTAAAACCTGGCCATATTTCCTTCCAGATACACTTGATGATTTTGAATGCTTCCTGCTGCAATGCTGGTGTTTCCGCAGTGATCCCAGGCATAGGAAGTCAGTTGTTTTGAGACGATGGGATCGCTGAAGCATTTTCCAATCTCAAGGGAAGAATCCTTTTTAGGGTCTGCGTGATGTTTTTCTTTTTTATAGTCAAAGAGGCTTGAAAGTCCTTGCAGTGCAGAAAAATCGGATAAAAATGTTCCTGGCATTCCCTTCAGGGAGGGTTTTAAGGGATCAGCGGCAAAGAGTTCTCCATAGCTGGGGCTCGGATTGACAGCATGGGCAACCGCCTTGCCATTTTCGCCCAACTCGTTGCGCAGAGAAAAAAGCGGTGCCACGTAGGGTTCACTCTCAGATTCTAAATCTTGTCCGCCTTGGCAAAGCGCATCATCTGCAGAAAGATTGGTAAAGAATCCATCGGCCAGAAAATTTGCGTGATCGTTGTTACTTAATCCTGCCCCTACAAATAATGCAATGGGTGCTCCTTTTTTGCGGGAGCACGTTGCAGCCTGTGCGATGCGAAAGCGAATTCTGTCGAGAAATTCTTCAAAGACAATTCCACTTTGATTTTTACTGCCGGGCCGAAGGTCGGATGAATCGGCAAATGAGCCTGAGAGGATCCAGATCTGTTGATAGCCGCGCAGATCTCCCATGGAACAATCTGCGATATTACCCTGAACTTTTCCTTGTCTGTCCATGCACGAGAAAATCTTTTCGGGATCTTTTACGAGTCCCAAAAAATTGGTTTCAATGACTTCGTTTGTCACATGGGCGTAATGAATTTCGACTTTCTCAGCGCACTCCGTTTTCACGAGGCTCTGGAAAAGTGTTCCACCATCTCCCGCGAACCAGCCACTCTTGAGGTCAATAATCAGTACGTTTTGTTTTGCTGCTCGCTTGCACAGTGTTTCTTCCATGGGAGGCATAACACCTGTTTCGGGAGGTGGTGTCGGCTTTGCGACGGCCTGATCGTTCTTTGGTGCCTCCGCGCCATCTGTTTCGGTCTTTTTATTGATGTCGGGATCGGCGGATGCATCCCTTTCACCCGGAGCCTTATTGTTACGACTTTCCTCTGTCTGCGTCACCTCTTTGCGTGCTTTTGGTTTTGCTGCCGTGAAGTCGGATGTGCCACAACTCAGGGCGAAGGTTTGTAAGCTTGCCAAGAAAAGCAGGCTTGACATATTGAGGGCGATCGTCCGTTTCTTGCAGTGCATTTGTGTTTCCTCCAACTTCATGCCTTTTGGTTTTCGGAAAGGTTTGGCAAAAAATGAAGGATTTGAAAATTGCTATGAGGTTCGGTAGGCTCGCAGCTCGATGCACAAAGGCAAGAGGACACATGTGTGGTAACAGATCTCATTTCTGTCATTCTACCCACTTATAATGAGAGTGTGAACGTTCCGATCCTCGTTGAGCGTTTGGAAAAACACCTTGAAGGGCTGCCCTTTGAGATCATCATTGTGGACGACAATTCTCCGGATGAAACCTGGAAAGTGGCTCAAGAGCTTGCGAGGTCACGCTCTCACCTGAGGGTGTTGCGTCGCATGAATGAAAAGGGTCTTTCCTCTGCAGTGCTGAGAGGTTTTGAGGCAGCCATAGGAAAAGTCTTGGTCGTGATGGATTCTGATCTGCAGCATGATGAAACGGTCATTCGCGATTTTATCAAAGAGATCGAAAACGGAAGCGACATCGTGGTCGGCTCAAGAAAAGCACCGGGCGGTGGCATTGAAGGATGGTCGTGGACACGCCGATTCCTTTCCTGGGGTGCGGGCCTCATGGCAAAAGTTGTACTTTGGCATTCGGTTTCCGATCCAATGAGCGGATTTTTTGCGCTCAGGCGCAGTGTTTTTGAACAGTATGCTGCCCTCATCAATCCAAGGGGATTCAAAATCCTGTTGGAATTTGTGGCGCGGGCAAAAGGGCAGAAAATTTCGGAAGTGGGATACACTTTTCGTTCGAGAATGCACGGCGAAAGCAAACTTTCCGCATCCGTCATGCTCGACTACATCACGGCATTGTATGAACTCAGGTTTGGACGTTACCTTCCTGCGCGGTTTTTAAAATATGCGTTGGTGGGGATGAGTGGTGTGCTTGTGAACTTCATTGCGCTTTATTTTGGAAAGAGCATTTTAGGACTTTCGGAAAGTCATGCGCTGATGGCAGCCATTGAAGTCAGTATCATTTCTAATTTTTTGTTGAATAATTTTTGGACTTTTCGGGCCGCTCGCCTCGAAAAAACACTTCCCTTGGTGCGGGGGCTGCTCACTTTCAATGCGATTTGCCTTGCCGGGGCGCTCATTAATTATTCTATAGCAATGTTTTTTCGAACTCATTTTGAAACGAGTCTTTACCTTGCGAATCTGCTAGGAATCAGTTTGGCGACCTGCTGGAATTATATTATTAATTCAAACATCACGTGGACTGCTGCGCGGCCTTAAAAATTTTTGTTACGTGATACGTGCTTAAATCTTGAGCATCTTACGCCAGGGGTAATCCCCTTCTCCAAAAGCAAGGGTTGGCTTTTCGCTCCACCTCGAAATCTTGCTTGAAAAGTAGGGATTGCGAGTTAAAAAATTACCCCATTTTTGGTAGAGATAGAGATATTCAGGAATGCAGATCGCCTTGGTGCGTGTGGCATTCTCATAGTGAATCATCGTCACGCTTGAAAGCGTCCAATTAGTTTTACCTAATTTTTGCAGCTTGAGGCAAAGGTCGAGATCTTGGCACGAAGTAGCCAGATTTTCGTCGAATTTTTGAACGCTTAAAAAATCCAGGGTACGCACGAGCAAAGAGGCTCCAGTGACGGCGGCAACCGGGCGTGGTGCCTGATACCACGCATGGGCAGGGTTAAACGCTTGCCCCCGCATCAAATGTGCGCCCGCTAACTTTACTCCGGGAGCAAGAAAGAGATGCTGAATGCTACGATTTTGATAAAGAAGAGTGCAGCCGATGGCTCCTGCCTCCGGATTATCTTCTGCGAAATGAACGAGGGTTTGCAAGCTTTTGGAATCTAATAATTCGACATCGTTGTTTAGAAAATACAAAAAGTCGGGGTTCCAGTCGGCATTGAGATTGACCCCAAGATTATTTAAATAAGAAAAGTTAAAAGGCACATCTGATCGTGCAATTTTATATTCAAAAAGCGTGGATGCAAACTTCTTTTCGAGGCTCGCAAGCCACAATTGTGTGTTCTGTTCACTGGAGCCATTGTCGATGAGGGCAATGCGAATTTTGAGGCCTTGGATATTTTGAAGCAAGAGGGAATCGATGCATTTTCCGGTCAAGTCGGATCGATCTCGAAAAGGAATAACAATCAGAATTCTGCATTCTTTTTTTCTCGTTGATTCTGTGTGCAAAGCTTGTCGTTTAGTCCAGGCGCTAAAAGCAGATTTTTGCTGGGAGCTCTGGTGTTCAAGGAGAAGTTTTGTCCTATCGGTCTGGGCTAAATAACGAAAAGATGTCAGCGCGCGAAGGAAGAGTTCAACGCATTTAAAAGCGATTTTAAAGAAGTAATTCAAGGCTTATCCTTCGAGAATTGAGGGCCGGCTATTTTCTGCAAGAAAAGGTTACGGAGCGCGGCAGATCTGCCAGAATCGTTGTGTGCAATAACGCTGATATTGTCTAAGGGCGCACCGTTGGCGTGATAAAAATCTTTTTGGCTTTCGTTTGAAACGATCAAGAGGTCGATTTTTGCAAGCATTTTCGAAGTTGTAAAGTAACGATTGAATGTCAATGCAGGTTGCCCTGTGCAGGGAGCGCATATGCGGGGATCAATGTGCCACTGTCCACAGCTTGAGCCACCCGCCATCGTCATATTGCGCCGTGCGCAAACCAACCAAGGCTCGCTTGGAGTTACAGCAGTGCGAAAACCCTTTGCTTGGCAAAGTGAGATGAGACTTAATCCAAAGGAAGCCACATCATCAAACAAAACACAATCGGGAGTAAAGGCCACAAGGATGCGCAAAATAGAGCGATCGAGTTCTTGCCATGTCAGCTGTTGTTCTGTTGTAATTGTTTGCGGAAGATTGATTTCTAAAATTGGAACTCCAAGGTGTTCACTTTTTACAACAGCAAAGAGCGGCAATTTTGGAAAATGCCCTGGGCGCAGAATTGCAATATCCAAATCAGGGTCTGGAGTGGCAAAAGAACAGGAAGCGCCGAATGGAGAAATATCATTGTGAGCTTGACGAGGGGTGACAAACAAAATTCTTCTGTTACGAACCGCTGGTGTTTTGGGGGCTTCAATAAGGTCGAGTGCAGATTTTAAGTGAGTCCCAATGACATCAGGGTGGTACATGGCCATTGCTGTGGATTTCGCGGCCTGTCCCATCTGGAATCTCAACCCGGGATTTGTAATCAGGGTCTCAAGGGCTACTATCCATTCTTCTTCAGTTTCTGCAAGAATACCGTTGACTCCAGAGACAATGGCACGCGAAAATTCAGCCCGTGGAGAAGCAATGGTGGGTATGGCAAAAGCAGCGGCTTCGAGAAATTTGATGTTACTTTTGGCGTCGTTGAAAGCGTTATTGACTAATGGCGAGAGGTTGATAGTAAAAAGCCCAATGGCTTGAAAATAGTCTTCAGTTTCCAAAAAGGGAATAAATAAAATCCGGTCTGAATATTCTGCAAGCTCTTTAGGAAGCTGCAAATATCCATGTAAAGTGAGGCGCACATGGGCGTGGCGCTTCAAAATGCTGCTCAGTGCTCCTGCAATGAGTTCGAAATCGTCGTCGTGGGATTTTGTGCCACTTCCATAACCCAGTGTGATCAGTTTTTGTGGGGCTGGGCTTGTGGCTTGCGATGAAAGGGCGAGTAACGTGTGATCGAGCGCATTTTCGATCACAAAGACTTTTCCGGGAACACACTCTCTTAACGAAACAGCAATGGCTTCTGTGCTTGCAAGTGCATGATCGCACCGCAGCAGTGTTTCTCGGATTTGGACCGCCTTTTCAATGGCCGCATTGCGCAGCAATCGACCTGATTTTTTAAAAAAGGGATGTGCCCTGTAAAGTTCAAGGTCAAACACAAGATCGTCAATATCAAAGAACGTCGAAATTCCCAACCGCTTGCACTCCTGAAGGAGGGCACCCATTTGAGGAGAAAAAGGAACGCGATAGAAGATGACTTTCTGGAAGTGAGGCAGGAGTTGCCAACATGAGTGAGGATCTTCAAAGGTAACAACTTCAGTCTGGAGTCCGCGTCTGTTCAAACAGAGCGTTTTTTGCATCACGCGGTAGCGTCTGCACTGGGGAAGTCCGAGGTCGGCAATAATGAGCACCCCTGCCCCAAAGGTTAATTTGGAGTTGGAGGTGAGGTTTTGTATCAGGCCATGGGGAGGAAGATGTTGGAATGGGGATGCTTGTCGTTTCGGCACATGTTGGAGCAATTGACGCTTCAGTTTTGCAAGACTTTTAAGCATTTGAAGCAAGAAGCGACGCGCAAGAAAAAGCAATGCAAAAACGAGATTTAAAACGCGCCCCAGCAAAGAGTTTCCTTTGCAGACCGAAAGAAACTTTTCAAAGCGAGCGGCATCGTAGGTTGTGTACCGACGAAGCGTTTCGAGGAGCGTCGATTTTGAAAGCATTCTGCACCACACGGAAACAATTGGATTGGGAGCACACTTTACGATTCCCTGCGCGAAGGATCAAGAGCTGTCTTGACCTTGCAGAATGTTTCCCCTAGGATTTGAAAAATGACAGTATTTTCGTGTACAGGCTTGATTTCTTCATCGGAAAAGAGACCACCCTTCGATGTTTTTCAGTAAGAAATTCATATTCAAAGTTGGATTGTGTGCTGTCGTTGCGTTTGTAAGTCTTTTTGTACTGCGCTCTCATGTTGAGTATCGGTATTTAAATCCTGAAGGACTCATTCCTACGCGACATTTTTCCAGTCACGACAATTTAAATATAATCTCCAATTTGTATGGCGACAGCGTGCCCTTAGGCCAGGGGTTACGCATTGCAGGTTCAGATATTTTTGTACCTGCGCAGAGTGAATTCTATGATCCAGACCGTTTGGTCGGAATCAAGATGTACTTTGGAACACACGGGAAAGTGTATGACGTCCAATCATTTGATGTTTCGTTGCATTTTGAAAATCATACCGTTTCGTGCCCTTCAAAATCCCCCCTCACCCTTAAAGACAACAGCTGGGCCTATCTTCAGCTGAAGTGCGCCTCGACTTCAAAGGGCACTTTGCTTCAAGATATTAAATCCGTTGAAATTCGTTTCGCGCAAGCTTTGGGGCGGGATAAATCGGTCAATGATCCGCTCGCCCTGTATCGAGCAGATTGCAAGTCACCAGCAAATGCATGCAACAAGGAAAAAAAATACGCGGCACTTTCCTTTGTCGTGTCTCGCTATCTCAACGATATCCCTCCCCTTACCATGTCCGAAGCCGAGAATTATGGAGGTCTCTGGGACCCCAATGTGCGCAGTATGGGGGGGCTTTTATTGCAAGGGGCGTCTTCATTGCTTCTGGGTTTATGGCTGGTGCTTTCGTGGGATATTTTTTTCAAACGCCACATGCGATTCAAACCCTCTCATGCGTTGGTGGCCGGGTTTTTATTGTGGGTCACCCTTTTGGGTCATCAAATTCTTCGCAACCCTGCGCTGCAAAATCCAGACGATCCTCAGCATCTGCTCGGGCATTTTGAGTATTCTCTGAGTAAAGAAGACGCTTCTAAAGCGCGCACGGCAGTGTTGGATGCTGCTTATAAGTCGAAATTACTTGTTTCAGCCGAGCATCCGGGAGTGCCTATTCTGGCGGATGTCCAAACCCAACCAGGCTTAGGCTCGAGCGATTTTGTGGTGAATCCAGATTCTCGTTCATTCGTATACGGAAGTTACTCGAAAATTCTTGTTCCTGTGGCATGGGGTCTTTTTACTTCTGGGCAATCGGTTTCTGGCGACGTCTCTGTTTTTGTGAGAGTTGCCTTACTTCTCCCAACAGTGACATTGGTATTTGCTGCTTTACTTTTTCATTTGTACACAAGTAGATTTGTCTCTGCGTCATTTTTGTTATTGGCGCTCTTGAATCCAGCTTCACTCTCCATGCTTCCGTCGGTTTCAAATTACGGATGGTCCATTGCCCTCGGTGCGGTTTTCGTCTCTTTTCTTGTGCCTGAAGGTCAATATAGAGTGCGAGCAAGTGCACTTGCCCTTGTGCCACTGTTGTTGTTTTTCCTTGCTGAAAGTTCAAAACCCAATAACATGCTTGTCCTTATTGTGCCCTTGCTCATCGGTTTTATCGTAACATGGAATATGCATGACTTACGGATTCGAGCTCGGAGTCAACGGGGAGTTCTTTTTCTCGCCATTGTTCCACTTGGACTCGTTTTGTGCAGTTACTTCTTTTCCACTTTCTGGATTGAGCGTGTGCTCTCGCCCTTAAGGCCCCACGTTGAACAGGTTGCCCTCGCTCTCGAGAGTAAACAGTTTAAGGGTTTTGCGGATTTAATAAGGCTAGGGATCCCTTATTCTCGTGTGAGCTTGGTGGGCGGGTTTACTCTTCTCACCTCACTGGTTCTGGCACTTGGAGCTCTTTTCCAGTGGGGATCGCGGAGGACGGAGGCACGCTTCGCGCAGAAGAATCTTTGGCGATGGCTTTTGACACTGGGATTTTTGCTTGTCATCATTTGTGCACTTCTTGTTTTGCGGGTGAAGTTTCCGCAGCCTGAGTTTGCACCCAATATTTACCGTACCGACCTTTCGAAGTCATCATTTTTGGAATTTGCTGTGACCTGTATCAATGCATTTTTGTCGCAGCATGTGCATTTTTTGCAAGATTATTATCTCTGGCAAACGAATTTTATGGCCTATGGTTGGCTCGATACTGTGACGCATCAAGGTTATTATTTTTTGTTGCGTCAGCTTGCAAACTTGGGACTTATTTCTTGCGGACTTGCTCTCATTTGGCGAACAAAAGATGTGTTTTTTCTGTGTTTGCCGTGGTTTTTTCTAGGATCTGTCTATTGGCTTGCGCTTCTTTTTGGAGCCTGGCAACAGCAACATACGCTCCTCGGACGCTATCTACTTCCGGTTTGGGGATTGTATGCGATGCCACTTGTTCTTGGTGCCGCTTTTCTGTATAAGCCCCGAGATTGGGCCAGGGGAAGTGTGCAAATACTCAGTCTCTTAAGTGCCTTTTTTGCGTTGAGTGTTTTATTCGGTCACTTCCATATCCTTCCTTTCCGATTTCTGGTGGGTGGATAGACAGAATGTGCAAGCCTGTGAATAGGATTTATGCATGATAGATATATGGGCTGCCCATCGAGAGTTCTACACCAATATTTTTAGGCACAAGGAACTTATTTGGACACTTGCTTATCGCGATCTTTTGGCAAGGTATAAAGGGAGTGCTTTAGGATTTGTTTGGACAATCCTCAATCCTCTTCTCCTCATGCTCACATACTCTGTTGTGTTTAAACATCTATCGCGATTTACCGTACCTGATTACCCCCTTTATGTTCTCTTGGGTGTTCTCGTGTGGCAAGCTTTGTCGGGCTCAATAAGTGAATCCGCATATGCGATTCAGAGTGCAGGGGGGCTTGTTACTAAAACTCCACTACCTCCCGAAATTATTCCTGTGAAAGTTGTTGTCTCGCAGCTCCTCAATTTTTCGCTGGCATTTTTGGTCTATATTGCCTTTGCTGTTTTGATGTATCAACGGGTTAATTTTTTCATTCTTTTTGCCCCCGTTGTTTTCCTCATTATGTTTCTTTTTTCCATTTTTTCCGCAGTCATCGTTTCTCTGGTTTCTGTTCTTTTTCGAGATGTTCAGAATCTTATTGGAAATATTCTGACGATTCTGTTTTTCTCGACTCCTGTTGTCTATAGTTACAGCACTTTGCCAGAAAAATTTCAGACCCTACTTTTGTTGCATCCGCTCGCTCAAATAGTTCGCCTTACTTCTTCGCTTATATTTTGGGGTGAGTGGCCCGATGCAGGGTGTGTCCTCAGCATTGGTGCATTTCTAATTTTATTGGAAATGCTTGCGGTATTTACGAGTTCCTTATTGCGTCGACGTATTGCGGAGAATGTTTGAACATGAGTGCCGAGATCGTCATTGAAGTCGATAATTTATGGAAGAGTTTTTCATATCAACCTGCAGATTCTAATACCATTAAAGGGTACCTGCTTGGATTTTTCTCAAAAAAATCTAAAAACAGTATGGTTGGAAAACGTAGGGAACTCTATCATGGGCTTTCGTTAAAAATTCATGCGGGAGAAGTGGTTGCTTTTTTGGGCCGAAACGGAAGCGGAAAGAGCACACTTCTTAAACTTTTGTCAGGAATTTATTGGCCTGATCAAGGGGAAATAAAGGTCAAAGGTCGCTTGAGTGCCCTCATTGAGCTGGGCGCTGGCTTTCATCCCGACTTTACAGGGCGCGAAAACGTTTTAATATATGGGCAAATTCTAGGACTATCACGGGAAACAGTTCGAGACGTCCTGCCGCAAATTATTGAATTTTCGGAACTCGGGGAATTCGTCGATCAGCCCGTGAAATATTATAGCAGCGGGATGTATATGCGGCTTGCGTTTAGCGTGGCTGTCATGGTGAATCCTGATGTCCTCATTATCGATGAAATTCTTTCGGTGGGCGACTATAATTTTTCGCAAAAAAGCCGAAAGAAGATGGATGAGTTTAAAGAAAAACAAAAAACGATTTGTCTCGTTTCACACGATTTAGAGACCGTTCGCCAGTGGGCAACGCGCGTTGTGGTGCTTGATAAAGGCCAAGTTGTGTTTGATGGTGATCCCTTTGATGGTGTCCGGTTTTACTTGCGTGGTTGCGCCGAAGAGCCTGTTTCTTCCCTGGGCCAAGTCGAAACCGTGCCTTCAGATCTCGAACTTTCCAGATCGAATCTCTCGGTCTTTCAAGAGAAGTTTCTCACTCCGTTGATGAAATCCTACCCCCTGCGCGCCGTGATTCGGGACACAGAGCGAACGTTTTGTATTTTCCTTTCCTCGATTTCTGATCTTCTTCCTGGGGGTTATGCGCGGTATAAGTTTCTCCTTTTGCTTGAGCTTTTTAAGGCCAAAGTCAGAGCTTCAGTAGAAATTGAACTCATTATTTACGCCTTTCATAATTTTGAAAATACTGAAATCTTGCTGCAAGAGCTTAAGGCGTTCGCAGAAAAGATGGGCCTGAGCGACAAATTTTACAAGGTTCAGTTTGTGCCTCCCTATTCTGCTGAACGACTCGAAGTTTCAACAAATGATACTCTTTTTGTCCTGGATTGGACTTCTCTCGCGCATCTTCAAACGTCAAGGGCGATGGGAAAACTTGAAGGCGTGGTTGAACCACTTTCGGTTGTGGCATTTCGGAATTCTCTTGATCACTGTGAACTTCCAAAGGGTGAGCCTGAGCTTTGGATTCAATCGTCGAAACAAAAGCACCCCTTTAAAGAATTCAAGAAAGAAGATCGCCTTTCACCGCTTATTCGTTCCATAAATGAACCTGCGACCATAAGGGCTGCCGAGCAATCTTTTTCAATTATTGTATTGAATGACCATGGCTTAACGTGTTGTCTCTTGAATATTGCCCTGCGCAGCATCATCGCCTTTTTGGCAGGCCTTTCGGAGGAAGATAGACTTGAGAGCATTCGCATCATTATTGTGGGCGACCCCATTGAAAATGTGAAGTTAGCGGAATCTATTTCGGCAAGAGCATTGAGTCGAAGCGACGATTTCGAAGTCGCACCTGGAAGGTCTGTCGTCATTGCGATTCAACAACATGGGCACTTCGGAAGTCTCGTCAGTCGGCTTTCTGATCAGGGCATTGCGATCGTCGGTGGGTCTTTACTGAAGCTTATTCCAACTGAAGACCAAGTGGCCTCGGCACTTGCTGCATGTTGGAAACAGCGCTCTCCAAAGGTCGAGCATGTGATGCGCGTGAGAATTTCGGATTCGACTCTCACCGACGATTTTCACTTCGAATTGGAAGATCTTCAAAAATTGATGGATGAGGATATTTAAAATTATGGAGAGCAGTCTTCAAAATTCAAAGAGAAGAGTGGCAGTTGTTGTGCCTGTTTACAATGCTGCGCTCTGGACGCGCGCGTGTATTGAAGCGCTCATTGCACAGGGTGCAGGTGACACCTTTGATCTCTTTGTTCAAGATGACCACTCTCCCGATCCGTTAGTTCGCATTGTGCTCGAAGAACTTCACGCAAAGAAAATACCTGCGACAATCGAATTTAGTGATGTCAATCGAGGATTTTTAGGGACCTGCAATGCGCTCTTTGAACAGTTGCGTGAGAAATTTGAATTTGTATTCTTGTGCAATTCAGATGTCTTGGTTACGCCCGGCTGTTTCGTAGAGGCCGTGCGACTTTTCGATGCTCATCCGAAAGCGGCGCTGGTCAGTTTTTTAACAACTCAGGGTGCTCAGCATACGATTTGTTTGCCCGATGGCGTCGATCCTCTCGATTTTTCTGTCTATCTCAGAAAATTTAACTATAGAAAAAAAGTCAATGCCGTTACGTCAACGGGACATCTTATTGGCATTCGGAGCGCAGCCATTCCACTTGGTGCTCCCCTATTTGATCCCATTTATGGGAAGGGATATGGCGAAGAAACCGATCTTCACTATCGGCTCCTAAGTGGTGGCTTCGAAGCACTTGTGGTGCCCAATTCTTTTGTTTACCACCGTGGAGAAAGCTCCTTTGGTGTGCTTGCTCACAAAGGACACTTAAAGTCTTTTTACGAGCGCTGGGGGGCCACCCACAAGGCAGCCATGGAAGCCGAAGAGAAATTTGATACCTTGGCCTGGCTCAGAATGTGGGGAGCCACACAGACGGTTTCCAGTCACTTTCTTGCTGCTCAGACTGCTGCGCGAGATGCTCTCCTCGAAAAAATTAAACATGGCGAAGCGGGTAAACCCTTGGCATTTGTTTTTTTGAGTAACAGCGCGCTCCTCGAAAGGTTTGATGACGTCTGTTTTGCCCTGCTTGATTTGCTCAATCATCACACCGATGTTTTCGCTTTTGTTGAAAACGAAGACGTTTTTTCAAGGCGTCTTCCCGTTAAAACCTTTTGCTGGGAAAATGCGCAAGAGCGTAATTTTTTCGAGTATTGGGGGCGTCTTTCTAAGCATTGCCCGGTCAATTACTTTTGTGATTTTATTCATGATAAAGAATATTATTCCCCTGCGGCAGCAATGTTAAATATTTCCTCTGATAAAATGCAGCCTCTTTTTGCGGCTTCCCTCGTTTCTCATCCAAAAAATAGTCAGCTCATTGTCATTGCTGCGCCCGACTACACTGTCAGTGGCGGAATTTTTGTCATTAAAGAGTTTGCGCATGCCTTGCGCAGTGCTGGGTTTGAAGTGCTTATTGCGACTCCTTCGGGACCCAAGCATCCCGATAATATTCAATATGAGAGTAAGCCTGTCAGTCTTGAATACCTGAGTATGGAGATTAAGGCTCCCATCGAGCTTCTTGTCTTTACTTGGTGGGAAAGCTTGTTTTGGGCTTCCATGATTCCAACAAAACGCTTTTTGTGGCTTGCACAATCCATCGAAGAATTCTTTGTGCCCGAAGAACAGGCTGAGGAACGCATCAAAATTCTTGCGCCCTACTTGTTAAGAGGCATCGAAGTCATTGCGGTTTCCCCATGGATACAAGCACAACTCAGTGTTCGTTTCGGCATCGAATCTCAGCTGATTTTAAATCAGATTCCAGGTGATTTTGATTGGAAGGCCCTTCATTGCCTTCGCGATTGGAAAAAAATAAAGTCACCCTCAGATGCCTCGGTTGTTATCGAGGGAAGTTTTTCTCCGTTCAAGAATCTTGGAGAGGCCATTGCTTTGGTCAATTCTCTGAATTTTAGAAAAAAGACTTTGATTTATGCCGGAAATGTTGATGATCAAACGAATTTATCTAAACTCCCTTCGCAGGGCTGGCGCGTGCTCAATAATATTGCGCGAACCAAGGTGCTTGAAGAGTTTAAGAACTCAGATCTCTTAATTCGCACGAGTCTTCTAGATAGTTTTGGTTTTGCGCCCCTTGAAATGATGGCAACCGAAGGTTTGGTGATGGTGAAGCACTATCAAGGTGCACCTGGCTTGTGCCACAACGGCGTCAATTCCATCTGCTTTCAGACTGTCGAAGATATTCACGCTGCATTTCGGATGCAAGTGGAAACCAATGGAGAATATTTTTCGGCACTCGCCAAAGAAGGCTATGAATTTTCCCAGGCATTTATTGGCACAGCCAATGCGCGTTACGTTACCTATGTGAAGGAGATCCTCACAAAACCTGCAGATTTGGGTAAGGCTGCTGCCATTCAGCTCTTGGGTCGCTGGAGAACCATCGGGCAGTCGGAAGGGGAGTGGGCCGAGAAAGAGATTGCAATGAAGTATGGATTTATTCAATCATTGCCGGATGACATGCCTGGGAAACGAAAAATCATTTCTTTTAAACCACTGAGATATCGCATTGCAGATGCCATCGTTTTGGGAATTTTTAAGCGCCTGTTTCCGAAATCCTTTTACCAGTTCCTGAAATCACTTTTTGGACGTAAAAAATGAAGTTAATCAGTGTTCTGCGTGTCAGTCAGTTTTCACCAGAAAATGGAAAAACGTTGCCTTTTTCGTCGGCAGAATTGATGTTGAGTCAAGAAAAATCCGAGATTTCGCAGTGCCAAACGGCACTCTTGCCCATCGTTTGCGATGAGACAGACCTCGAGGTGACATTTCACGCACATGGGGATTCTGCAAAGCTCCACTGGGTGCCTTGCGACAGCGCTTTTTGGGACACTCAATACGGTAAAAGAGTGGCCGCCCTCTTGAAAGATGTTGCTTGGTTTGAAGGTCAAAACTGTGCTTTATCGGTGGCGATATTGCCCGTGGATGTTCTTCCTAGTGCATGCTCTTTTCGCTTTTTTACCAAAGGCAAAGTCAGTTTCCTATCTTTTACAAAAGGAAGCGAGGGAGTGCTTGCAAATTACGGATGGTTAACGCCCTTGGATTCCAACCGCTTTTCTTCTCCGGCACTCACTTGGGGGCTTACAGACTCTTTCATTTCTCTGCTCGTTTCGCGCAAGGCACAAGCGTAAGATTTGAGATTAAAAATCAGCCGGAGGATTTGGAGTGAAAATTTCGAACACAGGTGCAGTTGTGATTACGGGATCGAATGGCGGATTGGGATTGCGCCTTGTCTCTGAATTCCTAAAAGAGGGATTTACAAATATTGCCTGCCATTATCACGCACACTCTGAGTCCATTTCTGCTTTGCTCAAACAGAATGGGCTTGACCCTCACAAGCATCTTTTTAAAGCGGATCTCGTCGAGGAAAACGAAGTCGTTGCCCTGCGCAAAGATGTTCACGAGAAATTCGGGCCTGTGTGGGGAATTGTAAATCTTGCGGGTGCATCTTCTAATGCGGTTTCCTGGAAACTCACCTCTGCCGAATTTACGCGCGTTTTAAACGCCAACCTGATGTCTACCTTTCATGTCATCCGCGAATTTCTTCCTGGCATGCGCGAGAAAAGTCAGGGGAGAATTATCAATGTGTCGAGCATTGTTGCCCATACGGGCGTTCCAGGGGCATCGCATTATTGTGCTTCTAAGGCAGCCATCGAGGGGCTTACGAAGGCCATTGCGCAAGAGGTGGCGTCTAAGCTTATTACAGTCAACTGCCTTGCGCTTGGCTATTTTGATGAAGGTCTCATTCGCGATGTGCCCCCTGAGCATGTGGCATTGCTTCGGCAACGCATTCCCATCAAGCGCCTTGGAAATGCCTCTGAAATTTATCCCTTGGTTTCTTATTTATTATCGCCCGGAGCTGAATTTATGACGGGGCAGGTCCTCCACTTAAACGGAGGCCAGTACACGTGAATCTGTCCTTGACAACTTTTCGGCACGATGTCGAACTGGGAGAGCAGCGTGCTCTTTTTCTGGAATGCTTTCCTGAAAATGCCGGACGAGCACCCAGTCAGCGCGAACATTATTATTGGAAATTCCAACAGTACCCGGCGAAACCGCACTCCTTTGAATTTATTGCCCGCGATGAAGCAGGAATCGTAGGTTACTACGCAGCCTTGCCCTTTTCATACGCGGTAGATGGCACTCCCCTGCGCTGCGGCATGGTTTGCGATGTGATGACCGCAGCGCGGATGCGGGGCAAAGGTGTTTTTGTTAAATTGGGTGCTTTTTCGTTGGAGAATCTGAAGCAGGCTGGTGTTGATTTTTTGACTGGTTATCCCATTCGGCCCGAGGTTATTCCAGGCCATTTAAAGGTCGGTTGGAGCATTGCATTCCAACTTCCAATGTATTTGTTACCTTTGAAGTCCGGTGCTTTGTTACGCGCACGCAAACTTGGCATTCTCACTCCATATGTGAACTTATTTCTTAGATTTTTGGCATTTGCTTTGACGTTGGTGCGCACCAAGCCGGTTGAAATTTCCACCCGTGACTTTAGTTTGCAAGAGTTTTTCGAAAAATACGACTACGATGTTTTTGCAAAACAGTGGCAAGAGGGCAGAAAAATAGCTTTACTCAAAACGGTAGAGTTTTTAAAGTGGCGACTGTCTGCGCCGGAGACTGAGTACCGCGTGGTGTGCGCATTTCGAGGTCAAAATTTGAGTGCAATTTCTATTGTGCGCTCCTGCGAACTCCAGGGCGTGCCTTCGCTCGCTGTATTAGATTTGATGGCAATCGAAGAAGAACAAAAGTGCGCAAACGCACTCAGTGTTGTCTGGAAGCAGCTTGCCCTTCAAAACGGCAGCGAGGTGATTGTGACGATGATGAGTGAGTTACACGCGCAGAATCTGCGCCTTTGGACTCTTGGATTTTTAAAAACCCCTGCGGTTTTTTCGCTCATCGTGAAATGCCTGAGTGAACGTGCAAAAAAATCCTTGGCTCTTACTGCAGATCACTGGCATTTGATGTGGATAGATTCTGATGATCTCTAAAAATGTTTCGGTATTCCTGTTCGCCCACCAAGACGATGAAGTTTTTGCGCAGGTTTTTTTGCGTCAAGCGCTTCAAGAAGGAGCTGTTTTTTGCATTTTCTGCACCCGAGCGCCTGATAATGAGATGGCCCATCGTCGTCGCCTTGAGAGCGAGAGAGGCCTAAAAGCGCTGGGATTGAGCGAAAAAGATATTTTTTTCTTGGGTGATGAGCTTGGGATAATAGACGCTCATTTGCCTGGTAGCATTGGTCTTTTGCTCCAGCGCATGATTGAGCTTTTAGTTCCTTTAAACGTCGATGCTGTCTATGTTCCTGCCTGGGAAGGTGGACATCACGACCACGATGCGCTTGCGGTTGCGGGATTTGCGCTTCAAAATTATTTCCAAACCACAGTCGCGTTAAATCAATATTCTCTCTACCATGGCGAGCGCACGTCGGGAAAATTCTTTCAGGTTCTGACGCCTCTGTCGTCCCAACTTGGCAAAGCAAAGAAATTTGGACTCACGATCAAAGACAGTCTTGCGATAATTTTTTCCATTTTGTATTACCCTTCCCAGTGGAAAACGTGGTTGGGGCTTGCGCCCGTCATTTTATTTCATGTGCTGTTTCGGCGTGCGGTTTTCCTTGTTCCGTTGGCGAGAGAATCCTTGCTGTGCTGGCCGCATCAGGGAGCGCTTTTATATGAAAGATATGGCAGAATTGAACGGCAAGAATTTTTAGAAGTGTTAAGTCAAAGTTTACACTCTGCGGGTTTTGATGCTTTGGCAGCTCAACTGTGCCAGGGTTTAAGATGACCTCAGCAGCAGTAAGAGCAGCTCAAGTAAAGAACAAATTAGGGTAACATGGCACATCAACACATGCTGAAGCTCATCATTTTTTTGATTCTATTCATAGGAGTCGTTTTTTTCTCCTTGCCACCCGTTGTTACCTATGACAGCGCACACTACCATACCTATATTCCGATCTTTCAGGGAATTGAACCCTGGACGGCTTGGGACCCTGCACGAGGTGCGGTTTTTCCGGCTCTTATTTATTTTTTTCAAGTGATCTTTGGCAATAATGGCAGAGGAATGTTGCTCGGGATGTGGGGATTTTATGCGGCCACGGCATTTTTCGGATTCCTCATCACAAAAAGAGCGGTTACAGATGCATCAACGCGTATAACTGTTGCCTTCATTTTGTTTTTTACTTATTTTATGGACCGCTATGTTCATATCTACTCCCATCTCCTCCTCACAGAATTTGTTGCAGCGACTCTTTTTGCTATTTCGATCTATGCCATTTGGAATTGGTTAGAAGCTTCCTTTGAGCCCACAAACCGACGGGTTTGGAGAACTGTCCTCTTTTCGGGTTTAGTTTTTGGAACGTTGAGTTGCATTGCTTACCATCTGAAACAGATTTTTGTGAGCGTTGTATTTTTTCCGCTCATCAGCGCATTTTGCATGACGTTCTTCTCGGTTGAATCTTGGAAAAGCCGCCTTTTGCGTGCCACAACAGTCGTTACGGCATTCAGCAGCATTGTTTTGTCTGTGGTGCTTTGGAATCAATTTCTTCCTCAGGAAGTCACAGCATCGCGTGCTGATCGCATGTCTGATGCGGTTCTTTCGGAAAGAATTCTCATCGGACTCAGTTATTGGAACGTCAAAGATCCCATTGTAAAAAACGGCGGATGTTCGAGACTGTTAGTTCCTGCAACTGTTGAGCCATCCCTTGCGCTTGAAAGTGTCAGAATCGAAATGGAGTGCGACAGCAATCAGAAAATTCACACAAAAGCTGCTCTTATTGCTGCCATGCAGGCTTTAATTGCAGAACCACTCCTGACTATCAAGGGATATTGGCATTCCTATCTCGAAATTCTCAATGTGATGAGCGTGCCTCATTTGATGTATGCGGACGAAGAAAATGATGCCTTTGGCAATATGGTTTTTCTTCCCAAGGGAGCGACCTGGGGGAACTGGTCCGGCATTCCGGATGCATGGATTCCTTTTATTCATCCCTATCGAGAAGTCACTCCTGCAGCTCCTTCTTTCGTTTCTAAACTTCCTTTGATGTTGACAAGAAAAACAAGCTTGTATTTATTTTCGGCTGGAATGCTTATTTTTGGCTTTTTTTGGATAGTGATTCCGTTGCTTTACTTCTTCAAGAAATCGAAAAGCATCATTAGAAACCCGAAATATTTTGTTTTCTCACAAGTTGTTTTTGCCAGTTCCTTCAGTGTTTTCTTTCACAATTTCAGTCATGCAGTTCTGGGTTCTGCCATTGACAGATATGCTTTTCCTGCCTATGTCATTTCGAATCTGATACTCACACTTCTCTTGGGAATTGGAATCAATCGCATTGGGATGAAAATCCGATCTTTCTGCTCTCGATGATCTTTTGTTTACGAGGCTTATGAGGAAAGGGTTTTTATGTCACTTCCCATCATTTTTATTGCGATAACCCTTTTTTTATCCGTCTTTATTCAGTTTGGAAGCAAGCTTTCCGCCAAAAATTCCCTCTCGTGGTGGCTCATTTTTCTTTTCATTTTGGTCTCAGCCCTTGACCCCAACCTCTTGCGGCCGCTTGCAAATCTTTTGGGAATTCATCTTGCAAGTAATTTTTTTCTTGCCGTGATGAATGTTTTTTTGCTTATCCAGGTTATTGAGTTGAGTTACTTTAAAACGGCGCAAGCGCGGCAAATGAGAGATTTTGTCTCTAGTATGGCAGCAAAACCCTACACTGAAATGCATAAAAAGCAGGACACCACAACTCAGAGAGTCCTGCTTTTGTTACCCTGTTTCAACGAGGAAATTTCGTTACCTCTGATGTTTACGCGCCTCTCTGCACTGAAGTCGGCTTCAAGTTTGCACATTGATTTTTGCTTTATTGACGATGGTTCTGCTGATTTGTCTGGGGAAATTCTTGAAAAAATTCATCCCGAATGGTCGACTTTTCATGCCGTCAATGTGGGGGTGGGCGGTGCGCTCATGACAGGATTTAAAATACTTAAACGCGCGCAGTACGATTTTATGGTCCAATGCGACTCCGATGGTCAACACCCGGTCGAGCTCATTCCCTCGTTCGTTGAACATGCCCAAAAGTTTAAGCTCGATCTGTTGGTGGGATCGCGTTATTCAAAATCTCTTCCACTGGAGGAGTCTCAAACAGAAGGATTTTCCTCGCTCGAAAGTACCACTCTGATGCGACGGTTTGGTGGCTTTGTGATTTATTTCGTTTTGAGCCTTTTTGGAAAAAGTGCCTGTATTTCAGATCCAACAAGCGGATTTCGGGTCTATTCAAGGCAGGCTTCACTGCATCTGTTAGCCAATATGCCAGATGACTATCCAGAGCCCGAATCCATTGCAATCTTGGCATTGGGAGGTTTTAGTTTGGGCGAAGTTCGCGTGCGAATGGCTCCCCGTCTTGCTGGTGAATCGAGTCTTTCTGGTTGGAAATCTTTTCAATATATGGTGAAAGTTTTAACTGCCTTAATTGGCTTGCGACTTAGAACTTTTTTAAAGAGGTGAATTTTCACTTCCTTTAAAGGGTTAATTTGCCAAGGCTGCTTTTTTCCAACCTGTAAATGCGATTCCCAGGCACATGAGTGAACTTAAAATTGCACTGCAGGTTGTCCACCACGTGAGGCGAAAATCGCACCCCGTCGAAACAAGTAAATACGGGAGCGTATAAAAAATGCCACTTAAAGAAACAGCGGCAACGATGCCTTTGCGAGGGTCGTTGAACTTAAACATTGCCAACAGACAGACGAAGTTTAGGGCGAGATAGATCCAGGGCCGATACAAAAAAGTTCCGTCGAAAAATGAATATCTTTTGTGAACAGAATTATTCCATTTGGGGGCAGCAATTTTATATTCGTTGCCCTCAATGCCGGCATGATACGAATAACATGTAGGAACGTTCCAAAAAGCGAGCATATAATTGAGAGTCTCAAAACGGCCGCGGAGATACTTCCCCGGATATTGAGTCACTGATTGTACCCAACTCTCTTTGAGAATTTGAAAATCCTCAGCATTTACAATGTTTTTTACAGGCTTGCGGCCTTCTCCGGAATCATAAAACTGGACCACATTGTGTGGGTTATAGAGCTTTTTTAATTCTACAAAGTTAAAAGCATCGCCGTGTTGCATATAAGTGAATGCTGGAAGTAAATTTTGTTCGGTACGCACGGAAATTGAAAGGAGATCATGCAATAAAATCTGTTGAATGGGGAATGTCGTTTTGTCGTTTGTGAGAATTCTTCCAATCGCACCATTGACAAGAAAGATAGCGACTGCAATTCCCAATGCTGCCGTAAAGCATATTCCAATATGTTTCCATTTTTGTAGCTGTAACACAGGTGATGAAAGGCACAAGTACATCAGCCAGAAGAGAAGAGGAACAACGGCTGGAAGAGCATTGTGGCGAAGTCCGATGGCCACAAAAAAAGAAATAAAAATAGCTATGTAAAAAAGCTTGCGCACAACTTGGGGTAGAGATTTCTGCAATTGAAGTTGAGCGAGAAGTCCAATTCCAAAAAGAAAGCAACTGGCCATGCCAATGTCTTTCCAAATGGTGCTGAGAAGTAAAAGTACAGAGGGGAAAAAGCCCAGGAAAAGGACTGAGGTTGATGAGACCCAGTATGATCTTAAAAACACAGAAAAGAGGAGGGTAGCACCCAGCCAAAAGAAAATATTGTGTACGACAAGCATGGGTGCGGGCCCTGCCCAAAGTGCGTCAAGTTTTCCCCAAATCCATGCCATCAGAGGAGGATGCCAATCTGCGAACTCATTTGTTCGCCCTTGAATCAGCTGAAACAGGGAATCTGGAGACATATAACCTGGAAAGAATGCAGCTATGGACATCAGGCAACCTACAAAAGCCACTGCAAAGGGGGCCAGGCCCTGCCAATGCGGTTTGCGATGCAAATGCGAGGGTTCAGAACTCATGACAAGACCTTTGTGGGAACCATACGTAGACCCGAAGTGGATTCTCCGCCCGCGTTACCTGATTCGTGATATTCAGCGTCCTGATTGACTTCCCAGAGGTCGAAACGATTTTCTCCCAAAATAATATTACGGGCGCACAGCATGGCGGTCATCATGGCGTGATCTTGGTTATTGTACTTGTGCATCCCGTTGCGGCCCACGAGGTGAAGATTGGGGTATTTTTGATCTGTTTCTTGGCGAATGGTATCGACATGTTTTGAATATTCATCGTCGTAAACGGGGTATGCTTTGGGTTGACGAACAACGCACCCATCGAGTACGTCCGTTGCTTTGGCAAGCCCAATTTTTTCCAGTTCCTTTTTGCCAAGATCAATCAATTCGGAATCTTTAGCATTCCAAACGTTATCTCCTTCGAAACAGAAATATTCCAACCCGTAGCAGCACAGGGTGGGATCGGGAATCATTTCAGGCGACCAAGATTTAAAATTTTGAATGCGTCCGACTTTAACAGAAGGATCGTGAATATAAATCCAGTTGTCATCAAAAAGATCTTTATCTTTTAAGATAAGAACAACGGTTACGAAATCTCGATATTTAAGTGAATTCGCGGCATGCAAAGATTTTTCGGAATACTGAGGTTTGATACTATTGACCAGCTCGCGCATGGGTGCAGAAGAAATAACGTGGTCGTACTGTGTTTCGCGAATGACGTTCGCTTGATTTTTAGTTTTGAGGGTCCATTTTCTTGTGGGAGCATCGTAGGAACACCCTATGACAGCCTCGCCCATGTGAACAGCGCCGCCCATTTCTAAAATGCGCTCTGAGCAACGTTCCCACATCATGCCGGGGCCCTTGCGCGGATAGCGAAAAGAATCAATCAAGGTTTTAATGACTGAATTTTTATCCTTTGGCTTGCGCTTTGGGAGCAGTGCATTTGTAATGGCCGAACCCAAGGACAGACCTTTGATGCGTTGGGCTGCCCAATCCGCCGAAATGTCTTTACAGTTCATTCCCCAAACTTTTTCAGTATATGTTTTAAAGAAAATACTGAAAAGACGTTTTCCAAACTGATTGCTGACCCAGCTTTCAAAGTCTTTGGGATTTGGAATCGGAAAAAATCTTGCTTTTACATACGAGAGAACGCAGAGAATAGATTCAATAATTCCAAGCTTAAAAAGAGCTTCAAAGGCGCGTAACGGATAAGCAAAGAATTTTCCGCGATAAAAAATGCGCGACGAGCGGGGTCTGTCAAGCATGTCATTGGGGAGGATCTCAGTCCAAAAATCTTCTACTTCTTTTGATTTTGAGAAAAACCGGTGTCCGCCGATGTCAAAATGAAAACCCTTGTACTTTGCAGTCCTTGAAATCCCACCGACATATTCGGGATCTGCTTCAAAAACTGTAACAGGAACTCCCTCTTTGCTGAGAATGTAGCCTGCTGTGAGCCCCGCAGGTCCTCCGCCAATAATACCCACAGAAATATTCCTTTGAGTTTGCACCTTGCTAGTCCTACCAAATTTTTTATGAAATTAATACCTTATTACGTCAAACCTCGACAATAGCATGCCTGAATATCCAAAGCAAGAAAGTATGCTGCCCGGTCAGGGGAAACGCATCTAAATTCCCAGCCATATTGAGATATTGAGAAATTCCAGTACATTGAGCAAATTCAATTTACAAGGAAGCGCTGAAGAATGCCTGAAATTTATGCACAATCCATTTTGCCGT
>JBIIEI010000071.1:0-28946 GCA_044237915.1 Silvanigrellaceae bacterium
CCAATGAGTTCCCCGCCCCCAGTTTAATATATTTTTTTACAAATTGCTTAAAATTAGAGCACCAAAATTCCTGCTTCACATGGAGTCAGGAAGGGGTGATTGAAACTACTCCCTAAAATACTTCTTATTCTTTTTATGGTCACCGCAGGTCTCATGGGGACATATACGGTGCTAGAAGTCCGGTGGGCAAAATCACAGTTTGAAGAAGATGCAAAAAAGGCAAATGTCAGTATTGTTTCTCTGATATCTCCAACACTATACTCCGCGCGGGTTCGGACTGGGGAAATTTTTGACGCGATCTAACTCTGGATCAGGCGTTAAGTGATTTGGAAAATCGCAAGATGAACCCGCGCGGAGTATAGCTGTTATGTTGTCGGATGTTGACATAGTCAATACAAAGTTAACACTTCGCAGTCTTTTCGATGCGGCAGATGTTGAACGTGCAGAAATATTCGATGAAAAAGGCGCTTCATTTCAGGGTCTCGAATGGTCAAAATCAAAAAAGGGCGTTCTCGAGCTTGTTGCCCTTAAAAGTCCTCTTCACTTGCAAGATTTAAGTAGCGAATTTCGTGAAAAAATACCACTTATAAGCTCCGAAGAAAGTCTCGCTGGAAAAATAGTTTATATAGAGTTGTCTACCTATCGTAAAAGAATCATCGTCCCTCTTTGGAGAATGCTGAGAGTGACAAAAGAAGATGTCACTGAAGTAAACCGTGACTTTGTAGGGCATTTTGCAGTTGATTTTTCGACTAAATTCATTCAAAAACGCAGCAAATCAATGACAGAGAGGACTATTTTGTGGGCGGTACTTTTGAGTGCGTCAATTTTAGCGATGACCTTTTTCTTTATCAGAAAAGTCGTCCTCATTCCAGTGTCTTTGCTTACGCGTGCGAGTCAGGCAATGGCAACGGGCTCTTTCGAGCGTGCTGCGCTTCTCAATTCAAATGACGAAATTGCTGAACTCACAGCAAATTTCAATGTTATGGTTCAGAAAACCGAAGTGAATATGACTAATCTTCGCCTCCTGGAGGAAGAATGTCGAACAATTTCAAATTCAAAATCGTTTCCAGAGCTTGAATTTTCTGTGAGTCAAGCCTTTAATCGGATCGCAGGAAAAGATCTCTCTTTGCAGATACTTTTTCATGCTTCCGTGTTGCACAAAACTGAAGTTGCAGGATTCTATTCAGTTCGTGAAAATGGTGTTCCTGTATTTCGTTCTGTTTCTTTGCTAGAAAGTGGAAATTTTCCGATTCTAGAGAAAATACTTGAACTTGAGCATCCTCAAACTCATGGCTTAACCATTGCAGCTATTCTATGCGCGAAGGAAGTCTTTCTCTCACTTCCACAAGAAGTGGCAGTGACGTTAAAGGCGCTCTGTGTGTCAGTTGCTGGAACGATCGAAAATATTCATTTCTTGCAAGGGCAGCATGAAATGGGAAGGATGTCTTCAGAACTTGAAACTGCGCGCCTCGTGCAAAAAAATCTGCTGCCAAGAATTCCATCAATTAAATTTGGCCCCTACGAAATTAGCAGTTACTTTCGGCCAGCATCAGAATGCGGTGGTGACTGGTGGAATTATTTTCCACTCTCAGATGGGACATTGCTTCTGTTGCTTGGAGATGTCACTGGACATGGAACAGCGAGTGCTTTATTAACTGCCGTCATTCATGGGTACTGCGAAAGCATTCATTTGCGAAAAGATTTAGACCCAAAAAAACTTCTTCAAGAACTGAGTGTCTTGGTAAAGTCATCGACTCAAGGTGACAGACTCATGACTATGTTTGTCATAATTATTGATCCAGTCAGCAAAGAAATACATTATTCAAATGCAGCTCACAACTTCCCATTTCTGCTTCGCCAGACAGCTGAGGGTGATTTTCTTCCAAATCGCCTCATACTTTCAGGCTCAAGACTGGGATTTGAGGGCGAGAAAAATGGTTATGGAACATTCCGAATTAAAACTGAAAAATTTCTGCCCGGAGAAATGCTGTTTATTTTTTCAGATGGATTGATTGAACGAAAAAATAATGCAGGCCAAGAATACTCGGAAAAGAGAGTCAAGCAGACTCTTGTAAAAAACGGTAATAAATCAGCAGAAGAAATTAATCGTCTAATTATTGAAGATCACGAAAAATTTTGTGAAGGATTTCCACAAGATGACGACATTACCTACGTCGTTTTAAAATATCAATCTCAAGATTTCATTGAGCCGGAAAAATCACCACATTCTGAAATGTTTTGCTTTTTTAATGATAAAAGCATTAAAAAATCCAATAATTAGTGGCAGTAGCGTAATTTAATTCATCATGCCACGCGTGAATAACTATAAAAACTGTAATTTATGCGTCTAATTTCTTTTCAATTTAGGTATCTCTTCCTTTTGCACCCCAATACTTACATAGTAATTTTGTGCTTCTTCGAGCTCTTTAACTTCACAAAATTCAAGATACTGACGCTTTCGCTGGTTGGAGCCTGACATCGGATTCGGGTTGTTGAAAATAATAAACCGACAGTGGTAGGTGCCTGGGTGCTCAAATTCGTGGGGTGACAGATCGAATCCTCGCTCGCCCAATGAAAAGAAATCTGCGGCATTTTGGCTTGTGTTCCCGCAGTGATCGAAACCAAATTTTATTTCGGAGTCGTCGTTCTCAGGTTTCATCGGAAAGTCCTTTGTCATGGGATTTTATGAAGTTGAAGCCTTGATCATGCCTCAAGTATAATCCGAACCGATGCCCAGGCATTACTCCTTTGCGGCAAACTTTCCACAGACATTTCATACAGGGTGTTTTGGGTGAGACTTTGTTCCCTTTTGCTGTAGAATTTGGGCAGTCCTCTGCACTTGTTCTTTTTTAGATGCTAGAAGGTGCCTTCGTCATGAGTAACTTAAGCGAATTTGTTGTGCTGGAACCGAGCAACGTCTTTTTCCGTTGTGTGGAAGACTCCAATGAAGCGATCATGCTCACTGAAAAAACAGGCAAGCTTGTTTATGTGAATCCAACGTGGTGCCGAGTCTACGGATATTCAAAAGAAGAAGCCATTGGTAGCACGCCTGCTTTGCTTCACTCCGGTAAGCAGACGCGTGAATTTTACAACGCCATGTGGGAACAAATTCGGAATCCAAAGATTGGCTTTTGGAAGGGCGAACTTGTGAATAGAACCCGTGACGGCAAGTTTGTGGATGTCTACCTCACCATCACTCCCTATCGAAATGCCACGGGGGAAATCGATGGCTACATGGGTCTTGCGGTCGATATCTCGGAAAGAAAACAAATGGAGAGTCGCTTGCTGCACGAAGATCGCCTGAGTGCGGTAGGTTTGCTTGCAAGCGGACTGGCACACGAAATCGGCACTCCCATGAGTGTGATTCGGGGGCGTGCGGAATTTTTGCGCATGAAGTCCACAGATAACCCGCAGGTTGAAAGTGGATTAACCGTGATTATTCAGCAGATCGATCGCATGACGCGCCTTATCAATTCTTTGTTACGTTTGAGCCGACAGGGAGGTGAAGTGTCTGCAAGGCGCAAGATTTCCCTAGAGCCCATCATTGCTGAGGTCGTTGAGCTGATGGCTGTTTCGCTCAAGCGTGCCCATATTGAAATGACGGTGAGCCCGGCGCCACAAACCTCATTTTTTGGAGATGAACAGCTTGTGCATCAAGTGTTTCTCAATCTTTTACTGAATGCCATTCAGGCGATTGGAGAGGCGCAAGAACAGGGACGCTTGACGGGTCACCGCATCGAAATTTCGAGTAGGCTTGTGAATGCCTACGTTGAAGTTTGCATCGAAGACAGCGGTTGCGGCATCAGTCCTGAAAATTTGGGCAAGCTCTTTAAGCCTTTTTTTACAACCAAAGATGTTGGAAAAGGAACAGGGCTGGGATTGGCAATGGTTGCAAAAATTGTCGATGAAATGAGCGGCGAAATCGATGTGCAAAGTAAAGTAAACGAGGGAACGCGCTTCACTCTTCGGTTTCGGGCGGCACCTCCTTCTCCCACCGATACAAAGTCCGACGATTGATTCCTAAAATTTGTGCGGCTTGTTCTTTTTTTCCGCCGGTTTTTGCAAGGACGTACTGCACATAGCGGATTTCGAGTTCCTCTAGTGTCACAAGGTCGGTTTGAGCTTGGCCGATAAAGTCGTCAAGAGCAGCACTTTTTTCCGAGGGAAGATCGCATTCATCAATGAGTTCGCCTTGGCAAAGAACAACGGCGCGTTCCAGCACATTTTCGAGCTCACGCACGTTCCCTTCCCACCGCATGGCCATCAGCCGTGCGAGTGCTTTGGGTGCAATGCCTTTGACGTTTGGATTGTTGCGCAAGGCTAAGTTTCGCAAAAAATGTTCTACCAGCAAAGGAATGTCATCGGGGCGATGACGCAGGGGCGGTAATAGCACCGGGATGACGCAGAGTCTGTAATAAAGGTCTTCTCGAAAATTTCCATCCTTTGCGGCGGCTTTTAGATCTTTGTGAGTAGCGGCAAGAATGCGCACATCGATGTCAATTTCGGTGTTTTGCCCAACGGGTTTTATTTTACGCTCTTGAATCACGCGCAATAACTTCACCTGTACAGATAAACTCATGTCTCCAATTTCATCAAAAAAGACCGTCCCGCCTTGGGCATCGGCGAGTAAGCCGCGACGAGCAGCGGCAGCTCCGGTAAAGGCGCCCTTGGTATGGCCAAACAACTCAGATTCAAGCAGCGCATCGGGAATGGCAGAGCAGTTGATGGCCACAAACGGATGCTTTGCGCGCGAGCTTTGGTTGTGAATAGCCCGTGCAACTTGTTCTTTGCCCGTGCCGCTTTCACCCATGATCAGCACATTTGCAGACGAAGGCGCAATACGTGCGATGAGGTCGAAGACTTGCAGCATGGCTTTGCTTTTTCCAACGAGATTTCCGCAGGTCCAGCGCTCTTTTGCTTGTTTCTTTAAAAGTTTATTTTCTTGATGGAGCCTGCGAAACGCCAGCGCACGATCGACGGTGACCTGCAATTCAACGAGTTTAAGGGGTTTGGTGACGTAATCAAACGCCCCCAGGCGAATGGCCTCGATCGCTGATTCAATGCTGCCAAATGCAGTTGCCAGAATGATAGGCAATTGCGGAAATGCTTGTTTTACCTTGGGTACGAATTCAAGTCCTGACATGCCTGGCATTTTGATGTCTGAAACGATGACGTCGAGGTCGAGATCTTCAGGGTCTGCCGCACTTCGCGTCGCAAGGCCGCCTTTGCCCAGCAGTTCCGTGAGGGCTTCTTTTGCAGAGGCTTTGTCGGTGACACGGTAGTGCTCCGATGCAAAGAAATCGCGTAGCAAAGAACGCATTTCGGGGTCGTCGTCGATGATGAGTATGTGCCCCTTGCGTTCGATCATGTTTTGGCCTCCAGAAATTTTGGTGTGGGCATAGAGACGGCGTCCCTCTTCGTGCACGGCAAAGGATACCTTTCTTTTTTGCGAAGTTCTTCAAAATACAGGCGCGTCACGAGTTCAAGATGTTGGTTTTCGAGGGCGTGCGGAAGATGGCTTCCAAAGAGATTGAGGAATTCTTTCTGCAGAGCCGCTTCATGAAGCCATTGCTCAACATCGACCGCAAAAAGGCTGCCTAAAGCGGCAAAGTCTTGCGAAGATAAACCTTCGGTCAGAAAGTCGGGAGCGATGGGAACCCAGCCCACGGGCGTGTGGGTTGCTGCAATGTGCCCTTGCACGCGATCGAGCACCCATTTGAGCACACGCATATTTTCTCCAAATCCGGGCCACGCAAAAGAACCGTTTTTGTTTTTGAGAAACCAATTCACATGAAAAATAAGCGGAGGGCGCGTCAGTTTGTGCTCGAGAGAGAGCCAAAGCTCGAAGTGATCTCCCATATTATGACCACAAAAGGGTAACATGGCAAAGGGATCTCGCCTGACTTTTCCTGCTACACCCTTGGCTGCGTGGGTTGTTTCAGAACTCAAGGTGGCACCTAAGTAAACACCGTGACTCCACGAAAAACTTTGCACCACGAGAGGATAAACTTTATCGCGACGGCCCCCAAAGAGGAGGGCATCGACGGTCACTCCGAGGGGATGATTCCACTGCTCATCAAGGCAGGGGCATTGCTGAAGTGGTGCCGTAAAGCGAGCGTTGGGGTGAGCTGCAGGGTGTTTGCATTCTGGAGTCCAAGGTTTCCCTTGCCAGTCGAGAAGGCCTGTCGGAGGGCTTTCTGTGAGACCTTCCCACCACACATCCCCATCCGCTGTGAGTGCGGTGTTTGTAAAAAACGAATTTTTCGAGAGGGTCTGCATGGCGGCAGGGTTTGTGCTCCAATTCGTGCCCGGAGCAATACCAAAAAGCCCATTTTCGGGGTTGATGGCATGCAAAGTTCCCTCGCTCGAAGGACGGAGCCAAGCGATGTCGTCGCCAAGGGTTGTGACTTTCCAGCCCGGCATGGATTCTGGTGGCACGAGCATTGCGAGGTTGGTTTTGCCGCACCCGCTAGGGAATGCTGCAGCGAAGACCATCGACTCCCCCGTTGGAGAGGTCAGGCGCGAGAGGAGCATGTGTTCGGCAAGCCACCCCTCTTCATGACCCATGAGCGAAGCAATGCGCAATGCAAGGCTTTTCTTGCCAAGGAGTGCGTTGCCGCCGTAGCCGCTCCCAAAACTCCAGATGCTTTTGTCTTCGGGAAAATGAGCAATGACGGTCATTTTGGGATTGCAAGGCCAAGTCGCATCTTCGTCTCCAGGAGCCAACGGCATGCCCACCGAGTGCACGCAGGGCACGAAATCCCCTTCATCGCCTAAGGCATCGAGAGCTTGTTGTCCCATGCGCGTCATGATGCGCATATTGCACACAACATAAGGAGAGTCTGTGATCTCTACGCCGTAAACTGCAAACGGAGAACCCAAGGGGCCCATGCAGAACGGCACCACATAAAGGGTGCGGCCGCGCATGCAACGTGTGAAAAGGCCATTCAAGCGTTCGCGCATCTCAGTGGGTTCATTCCAGTTGTTGGTGGGCCCCGCTGCTTCCTTGTTTGTAGAGCAAATATAGGTGCGCTCTTCGACGCGGGCCACATCTTCGGGGTGCGTGCGAGCAAGGTAACAATTGGGCCGCAACTGGATGTTCAAACGCGTTAAGGTCCCACGTTGAACCATTTCGGAGCAAAGAGTATCAAATTCTTCCTGAGAGCCATCACACCAATGTATTTTTGCGGGCTGGGTAAGTCGAACAATTTCTCGCACAAAATCGTGGACGCGCCTGTTACTTGTTTGGGATTGATTCATGGGTCTGGCTCCTTCAGGAACGGTCATATTGGTTTCTATGGATGAGACAATTTGTCACTCTGTTGGTTTGGCTTTGCATGGCTCCTCACACCGACTGGCTAAATGTTGGCTTTTGAAAAGTGCGCTCACGCTGTCTGGCATCGATGGCCATGCAAATGTTGCGCAAAAATCGCCTGCCGATGTCTGTCACTTTTAAAATTCCTTCTCCAATGACGACAAGATGATCCTCTTCTAATTGTTTAAGATCGTTGAATGCAGGCAGGAGCGCCTTTTCATCAGGAGAGTCTTTTTTCCACTGAGTTTGAAGATGGCACATGAGGTTTGCGATGTGATTGCGCAAGATTTCATCTTCGCTCGAAAGAATGTGCCCGTGGGCAATGGGAAGCTGATTGATTGCCAGAGCACGATAATACGCTTGTAACGTTTTTTCGTTTTGTCCAAAGGCTGTGCCGGCATCTCCAATGGAAGAAATTCCTAATCCCAACAGGAGAGAAGAGCTTTGCGTTGTATAGCCCATAAAGTTCCTGTGCAGGGTGTCGTTGTGCAGAGAGCGCGCCAGGGAATCGTGGGGAAGTGCAAAATGATCAAAACCTATTTCCACATAACCCGCAGCGAGAAAGGCTTCGCGTCCAAGCTCATAAAGCGCCATTTTATTTGCACCGACAGGCAGAGCTTCAGGTGAAAACCCTGATTGTCCAGGCTTTAGCCAAGGCACATGGGCGTAGCTGTAAAACGCAATTCTATCGGGTTTAAGAGCAATAACGCGTTCGAGTGTGCGCTGAAGCGACGCGTGTGTTTGAAAGGGAAGTCCAAAGATGAGGTCGAAATTGATGGAATTCATGTTGAGTGCGCGGGCCCATTCACACACTTGGGCAACATCCTCTTCGGATTGTTTGCGGCCAATGGCTTGCTGCACTTGGGGATCGAAGTCTTGAACTCCTATGCTGAGCCGCGAGCATCCCCAGCGTGCCAGGGTTTCAAGATGTTCCTTTGTCACGGTTTTAGGATGTACTTCCACAGAAAATTCACAGACATCACGTTCCAAATTTTGATTCCTGAGGAGAGCCTCAAGTAGGCGATTGAGCGATTCAGGAGAAAAAAATGTGGGAGTTCCGCCTCCAAAGTGAATTTCTTTTACAGGAAGGTTTTTCTTTTCTGAGAAGAGTTTCTGATAGAGGCTCCACTCTTTGACAAGCGCCTCGATGTAGGGTTCTTCCACGTCGTGATTGCGCGTGATGATTTTGTGGCAACCGCAGAATGTGCACAGTGCTTCGCAAAATGGCAGGTGCACGTAAAGGGAGAGCGATGAATTCGATTGCCGTGCAACAGCTTCTTGAACATGTTGCTGCCACTTCTCCGCAGTGAGTTTGCCACTCCAGTGTGGCACTGTGGGGTAACTTGTGTAGCGTGGCGCGGGTTTGTCGTATTTTTCAAGCAGTGTTGCGTTCTGTTTCACAGCGGGTGCTCCTCAGATGAGTCGATAAGGATGCGGTGTGCAGGTGTTTCGAGATCATCAAACTGCCCGCTTGAGGCTGCCGTCACAAAAAGAAACATCATGGTGGCCGAGAGCCCCAGTGCCAATGGAATCAGAAAGAACAGGATTTCCATGATTTTGTTCCTTTTCGGAGGTTGATGATGAGCAGAATAGAAAGCGAAGAGAGCGGCATAATGAGGGCCGCAATGAGCGGATGGATGGCTCCTTGCGCTGCAAAAATAACCGCAATGGCGTTGTAGGTGGCGCTGGTGGCAAGGGCTATGCGCAAAGAAGTGCGCAGGTATTTGCTGTAACAAAGTAACGCTTCGACGCCACACAGGGAGTCTTCGCGTAGTAAGACATCTCCAGCAGAAATGGAAACATCGGCGCTGCCCTTTAGGGCAACCCCCACATGAGCATTCCCAAGGCAAGCCGCATCGTTGATGCCATCACCGACCATGAGCACCGTGGCACCGGGTTGTTCCTTTAGTTTTGAGATCAAAGCGAGTTTTTCTTCAGGGAGAAGCTCGAAGTGGACGTCCGCAACGGGGAAGTCGAGTTGTTTTGCCACAGCGAGGGCTGCAAGACCCCCATCGCCGGTTGCCATGATCACCCGAACGCCGCGTTTGCGCCAAGCGCCGATCAGTGCCGCAGCTTCAGGTCGAATGGAGTCTTCAATCACGAAAAGTGCGCGCAGATCGCCTTGCACCGCCGCAACAAATCCTGTTCCTTTCTCGGTTTCGGTGTCGAACTTTTCGCCGGTCATGTTCTTTATCCAGCCGGGTCGGCCTACAAAGAGGTCGGGGGAACCATCCGAAAATGTCGCCTTGAGTCCGCACCCTGGGATTTCTTTGACTTGGACTTTCATAATAGGCTGACTTCGTGAATCAATGCCGAGTTTTTCGCAGTGGCGCGCCAGCGCTCCAGACACTAGGTGTTTAGATTTTTGAACAGAGAAGTGCAGATTTGAAAGGAATTCCTGTTGTTTTTTAGGGCTTGGAAGTTCGAGGGTCTCCTTGACTTCGGGCATTCCGCGCGTGAGTGTGCCGGTTTTGTCGCACACAATGACGTTGACATCCGCAAGGCTTTCAAGCGTAGCGGCAGATTTTACAATGGCTCCTTGTTTCCAGGCGCGCTTGAGACCTGCGGCAAACACCAGGGGAGTGCCCAGTGCGATGGCGCAAGGACAACTCACAATGAAAATCGCAATGGCGTTTTCGAGGGCTTGTGCTTGATCTCGGGGCCACCAATAAAGAAACACAAGAATTGCAAGTGCAAAGGTTACGCCCACAAACCAGGGCAGCACGCGTTCGGCTTGGCCTACCGCTTTGGGTTTGCCATCCAGTGCCTTTTCAAGCAGTTTTTCCATGTGGGCAAGATACGACTCCGAGGCGCGCACATCGACGCGCAAACGCAGGGAGTGGGAGATGTTGTGAGTGCCCCCGAGCACGCGATCACCCACCGTTTTTACAACGAGCCTCGACTCCCCGGTGAGGGTGGCTTCAGACACTTCGGTGGTGCCCAAAAGCACCGTGCCATCGCTTGGAAACATCTCGCCGGGCGCAATATCCACTTCATCCCCAGGACGCAGGTGGGCAGCCCCTTCGGGCAAGAGGGTTCGGCTTAAAAGTGCAAGTTTGCGTGCGCGTTGCACGAGGGTGTCGTTCAGCAAGCGAGCACTCAGTAACAAGAAAACAAGTCCCGTAATGCTGTCGAAATAGACCTTTGAGACGTTAGTTAAGTAAACATTATAAATGCTGACGAGAAAGGCGACGAAGAGCGCAAAGGCAATGGGGAGGTCGATGTGCAGACTCCGCATACGCAACGACAAAAAGGCATGCCGAAAAAAAATGCGGCCCGGAAATGCCAAGGCAAAAGTGGCTAAAATTCCCGCAAGCAAAACAAACAGATTGTGAAACGCAGAACTGATGCCCTCAATCTCGCCAAAGTAATTTGCAGCGGCGAAGATCATGGCGTTTCCAAACAACACACCTGCAATTCCAACGTCTCGAATCTGGGCGCGCACGCCTTCGATGCGGGGAGCAGGGTTTGAATGTTCTTTGAGGGGCCGCGAAGGGGCAAGTCCCAGGCGCGTCAGGATTTCAAAAACCCGTGGCAATGCTTTGTCTGCATTGCTCTCAATATTGACTTCAACGGTTTTGGCAAAAAGATTTGCTGTGCAGGCGGAAACTCCTTCGATGCGCAACACCGCTTTTTCGACCGCCCACAGGCATGCGGCACACGTCAGGCCCGGAACAAGGAAACAGGAAACACCACCCGCGTTTGTGCTGATTTGCGCGGATTGTTCTGCGGTTAAATTCAAGGAGCGCCCCGATTCCAAACTGCCATCCCTGACAGGCGCACTACGCAATGCGCCTGTGCGCTTTCGAATGGCGTAAAATTCGGTCAGGTGTTCTTCTTGCAAAAAGGCATGAACCAGTTCGCACCCCCGGCAGCAAAAACCCGCCCGTTCAAAAGACTCCAGAGTGTTTGCAAGCAGAGTTCCACAGTGCTGGCATGATGCTTGCAGAGTGTTCACAGTATTTGGAGTATCGAGAGGCACTTCGTGTGCTGCAATTTTATTCATGGGAGGCTCGATGGATTTTTGGGGACAGTTGGGAACCGTGTTCTTGTTTGGCCTCGTGGGATCTTTTCATTGCGCGGCTATGTGTGGCCCCCTGGCTGCGGCAGGTGAGGCAACGGGACCGGGTGGAATGGTTGCCTATCATTTTACGCGCATTGCAGCTTACGGGGCTGTGGGTTTGATCGTTGGATTTTTGAGCGCACAAATTCTTGTTGAAGGCATGCAAAATGTGGGCGTCAACACGGGTGTGATCTTTGGCTTTGTTTCGTTGTTTTATGCTCTGAGTGAACTTTATGGGGCGCTTACCAAAAGGCGTGTGAGCGGGGCTGGAAAGTTTTTGTCCAAATGGCGTCACACCTTGCAGAAAAAGTTGCTCACCTTGGGAGTTTCGCGTTCCGTTATTTTTGGCTTGTTGACAGCCATCCTTCCGTGCGGATTTTTGTATGCTGGAGTTGCCCAAGCGGCAGCTCTCGGTCATCCGCTTAAAAGCGCTCTGGCTATGATGATCTTTGGAATAGCTACTGCACCTGCCCTGTGGAGCGGTATGCGTCTTGTCACCTTTATTCGAAAGCTTTTTCCAAACCATCATCGCCTCGGACTCGCTTTGTTACTTTGCCTTGTTTCTCTGGGTACACTCTGGCGCTCATGGCCTTCAGAAGGCGGGCAGCACGAGCACATGCACCATCATTAGTCTCCCCAGTGCACGAACCATGCCACTTTGAATAAATTCGCACCCCAGCGTTGGTAGGTACACCTTTGCTGCATTTATCGGAGCGTGCTTGAGCTCTCCTTTGCTGAGGGATGAGATCTTTCGTCCCAATGGCTGAGTCAAAATGTCTCAAGGGAGTGCCGGGTCACTCAAAAGCAAATGAGAAATGTTCTAGAGAATCTAAGGCAAAAGGCATTAAAGGTGTCTTGGCATGTTTCGTGCAGCGGGGAAGGCGAACCAGAGTTCGTGTTTTTTCCGAAGGAGCTTGCCGCATGACGACGGAGACGTTTTGTTACGATGATGAGGTGGTCAAAAAATTTCTTTGGGCCACCATGTTCTGGGGCGGCGTGGGAATGCTCGTGGGGCTTATCATTGCGATGCAGCTCGTATGGCCCGCGCTCAACTTAAACACACCCTGGCTGACCTTCGGAAGGTTGCGCCCGGTACACACCAATGCAGTGGTTTTTGCTTTTTGTGGCAATGCCATTTTTGCAGGAATCTATCACTCTAGCCAACGCCTTCTCAAAGCACGGATGTGGAGCGATGCCCTGAGTCAGTTTCACTTCTGGGGATGGCAGCTTATCGTTGTTGCAGCCGCTCTCACTCTTCCGTTGGGGTTCACCTCGAGCAAGGAATATGCAGAACTCGAATGGCCCATCGATATTGCCATTGCTGTGGTGTGGGTATCGTTTGCCGTCAACTACGTCATGACGCTCAAAAATCGGCGCGAAAGCGTGCTCTATGTTTCGATTTGGTTTTACATTGCCACCATCATTACAATCGCTGTCCTTCATGTGGTAAATAGCCTTGAAATTCCAGTAGGCCCTCTTAAAAGTTATTCCATTTACTCAGGCGTTCAAGATGCACTTGTGCAATGGTGGTATGGTCACAATGCTGTGGCCTTTTTTCTCACCACGCCATTTTTGGGACTCGTTTATTAT
Source organism: Silvanigrellaceae bacterium (assembly GCA_044237915.1). Taxonomy (GTDB): domain Bacteria; phylum Bdellovibrionota_B; class Oligoflexia; order Silvanigrellales; family Silvanigrellaceae; genus JBIIEI01. The sequence goes on from JBIIEI010000071.1 coordinate 12,969, forward strand.
TATCTTCCCAAAGCCATTGGAAAGCCCATCTATTCCTACAGACTTTCTATTATCCATTTCTGGTCGCTGATTTTTATCTACATCTGGGCGGGGCCTCACCACCTGCAATACACAGCTCTCCCAGGGTGGCTTCAGTCGCTCGGCATGGTATTTTCGGTGATGTTGCTTGCGCCGTCGTGGGGCGGAGGCATCAACTTTATACTCACAATGAAAGAGGGTTGGAGTAGCCTTAAAACGGATCCGATTGTGAAGTTCTTCGCTGCAGGAACCACTTTCTACATGATGTCGACCTTTGAAGGCCCCTTGCTTTCGATTAAGTCTGTCAATGCGCTGTCGCACTACACCGACTGGACGGTGGCACACGTACATGCTGGGGCACTTGGTTGGAATGGTTTTATTATTTTTGGAATGGTTTATTGGCTTCTCCCAAGGCTTTACAACACGAAGTTGCACAGCGAAAAACTTGCAAACTTTCACTTTTGGTTGGGCACACTTGGAATTCTTCTCTACATTGTTTCAATGTGGTCGGCGGGTGTGATGCATGGCCTGATGGCACAAAAAACCGATGCGGCAGGAATTCTTGCGCATCCCAACTTTATCGAGATCGTTACAGCGATTAAACCTCTACACCTCGTGCGTGCTGTTGGTGGAACGCTCTACCTCGTGGGACTTTTTGTCATGGTTTATAACCTCTTTAAAACCGTGGCGAACGCTCCCGCAAAAACACTTCCCGTGCAAATTTCTGCGCCTGCTAGGCCCGACACGCGCAACGTGATTTTTCCTTCCTATCACAGCATGGCCGAGAACTGGAGTTCGTACATGCTCGTCTTTGTTACGGTTGTGGTGTTGATCGGAGGCGTGCTTGAAATGGTTCCGCTGATGGCCATCGAAAGAAAGGGTATCGCCATTGCAGGCGTCAAACCCTATACGCCCCTTGAACTTGAAGGACGCGATATTTACATCCGCGAAGGATGTAACAACTGCCATACGCAGATGGTAAGGCCTCTGGTGCATGAAACCACACGCTACGGCGAGTTTTCAAAGGCAGGCGAGTTTGTTTACGACTATCCTCACCTGTGGGGTTCAAAACGCACCGGACCCGACCTTCAGCGCATTGGCCAAAAGTACAATGAGTCGTGGCACTGGAAGCACATGATAGACCCCCGTTCTATTGTGCCCGAAAGCACAATGCCTTCCTATGCGTGGCTTGCTGTGGACAAGTTGGATGCTTCGAAAACCGCAAACAAACTCAAAGTCCTGAAAATTCTGGGCGTTCCCTACACTACACAAGATGTTGAAGCCGCCCCAGCGGTTCTTGCGGCCCAGGCCAATGAAGTAGCTGCACGCCTTGCGGCGCAAGGAGAAGTCGCCCCTGCGGACTCCGAACTGGTGGCACTTATTTCGTACTTGCAGCGTATGGGGACCGACATCAAATTAAAGAATAACAACACCGAACCTGGGGGCACAAAATGATTCGGCAAGTGCTTGGAGAATTTGGCGCCGCCCTACCTGCGGCAGTGGCTTTCTTTCTTTTTCTCGGGGTTTTTTGCAGCGCGGTCATTCGAGTCCTTCGTTTAAGTAAACAGGATTTGCAAACTGCGCGGGAGTTGCCATTCCATGACTGAAATTCTTGATAAACCCAAGTTTCAAGACAACGATCACACCGATCGCAATTTTGATGGCATCGAGGAAAAAAACAATCCGATGCCGCGCTGGTGGATTTGGCTCTTTTACGTGAGCATTGCCTTCTCGGTGTGTTACCTTGCTTGGTACCATCTGCCGTGGTTTCCCTCAGTTTCTTTGGAAGATGAATACAGGCTTGCCAAGGGAGAAAAGCTTGAAAGCCAGAAGGCCCAAGCCGCAGCCCTCGGTTCCGACGACGCCTTCGACCTTTCGGCTGCTCGCTCCGATGTCTCCCTTGTGGCGGCCGGAAAGTCATTATTCGAAGCCAACTGCGCCTCCTGCCATGGTGCAAAGGGTGGCGGGGTGGTTGGGCCTAATCTCACCGACGATCACTGGATTTATGGAAGCACTTTTGCTGCTGTGGTGAAATCCATTGGAGAAGGTGCAGCGGCCAAAGGGATGCCTGCATGGGCACCTATTTTAGGCGCGGAAAAGGTGCGTCAGTTGGCGGTTTACATTGCAACTTTGCGCGGAAGCACACCCGAGAATCCCAAGGCGCCCCAGGGTGAAGCAGGAGTGTTCAAGTGAACAAGGCAGGCGAGTTTCGAACAAAACCCGTTCGTTTACTTGCCGGTATTCGTGCAATAACGAGAATAAAAGGGCGTTACTCTACAGCACGAGCTTGGATTGCGGTAACAGCCTTGATTTTTTTCGTTGCACTGCCTTGGATTGAGATAAAGGGTGTTCCTCTTTTTCTGATTAACATCTTTGCAGGCGAATTTACCCTTTTTGCACAGCATGTTCCTTTTGCAGAAATTGCTTTTTATCTCCTTCCGCTTTTTTCACTTCTGTTGTTTTTGGGAGGCTGTGCAGCCTTTCGAGGGCGCGTGTGGTGCGGTTTTTTGTGTCCCCAAACTCTGCTCACTGAAATGCTGATGCGCCCCCTTGTCGAAGGCGTGGCGCGCTTTTCTTGGAGCGGCCTGCGCAACTCTCCTTTGGTGCATGCGCGGCTCGGGTGGAAACGGGTTGCACTGGCACACACCTTTGCCTTGTTGGTCTCGGCTGTGGTGGGTTTTCATGGGGTGGCTTGGATCGCGGGAGCACGCAATCTTGTTACGTTTAGTGCTTCGCCTGCAATGCTTGCGACCTGGGCGGGTGTTACTTTATTGATCTACCTGGATGGCATGTTTTTGCGCGAGCGTTTTTGCACGCTCGTGTGTCCTTATGCACGCATTCAATCGGTCCTTCAAGATGAAAAAACCCGAGCCTTGGGGTACGATGCGGTGCGTGGTGAGCCTCGGGGTCGTCTTAAAAAGCAGGCGAGCGATGCCTTGGGTGATTGTGTCAATTGTGGCTTGTGCGTGAGGGTGTGTCCGACAGGAATTGACATTCGAAATGGTCCGTCGCAACTCGACTGCATCAGCTGCACGCGCTGCATCGATGCCTGCGATGGCGTGATGGAGAGTTTGGGCAGACCATCACAACTCATTCGCTTTGATGTTGCTGAAAACCTCATTCAAAAATCGACTCAAAACGTAACACAAAAAACCGCTTCCGTTCCGATGCGGGCGTTTCTTTATTTTGCATTGAGTGCCGTGAGCCTTTTAGCCACTCCCGTTATTTTATTTGCCCGCGATCCGTTTTCGGTTCAGGTCTTGGGAACAGCAGGCAGACCGTTTGTGCAACAGCAATCTGAAATCTTAAATCTCTTCACGGTGCGGATTCGAAACAGGCAAACTCAAAAAGGGACATACCAAATTTCACTCGATGGGGCCTCGCACGAGCGCATACTGTCGACGGCGCATTGTGGTCCTGTGGATGCCGGTCGCGATGTAGTGTGTCCAATACTTATTTCTTTTCAAAAGTCCGTGGGGACAGCCATACCAGGAAGTGGAAAGTATGGAAAAGTGCGGCTCGAAATCATTCAAGTGGGCACAAAGAATATCATTAAAGTGGACCGTACACTCTTGGGACCCTGATAAAAAAGTTGGCAAAGAATCATTACATTTCTTTCACTTTACGTTTCTGTAGATAAAACACAGATTTTTGATTGAAATTTGGAAAAGGGGGCCTATAACTCCGAAAGAGGTTCTTCGTTGATGTGGCGAAAGTCATCTGGCATTCAACGACGTGAGTTATCGTGTTTAAGAGTTGTTGTGTTAAATTCAACTTTCTTAAACAGGGATAAGAATTGACCTCGCAATCGGAGAAATTTCATGACTTCTACTTTTCCAATTGTTGGGATTGGTGCATCTGCGGGAGGGATTGAAGCTTTTGTTCAACTCCTCAAACACCTTGATCCCCAAACGGGCATCGCAATTGTTTTTGTTCAGCATCTTGATCCCGATCATGAAAGTATGCTCACCGAAATTTTTGCCCGCGAAACAACTCTGCCGGTCGTGACCGTGAGTGACGGCATGGTTGTTGAGTCCAATCACATTTATATTATACCGCAAAATGTCTTGATGACAGTGCAAGACGGCAAGCTTTTGCTTTCGCCCCGAGTGCCAAAGGGTGAAGAAAACTGTCCTATCAATGAATTTTTTATCTCGCTCGCACGAGAGCTCAAGCAAAACGCCATTGGAATTGTATTGTCAGGTACGGGGACTGATGGAGTGAAGGGCTTGGCAGCCATCAATACTGCAGGTGGAATCACCATCGCACAAGATGTCAAATCAGCAAGATTTAATGGGATGCCTTCTGCAGCAATTGCGGCGGGGGTCGATTTTGCACTTTCTCCTATGGATATCGCACTTAAACTTGCAAATATTGCTCAATTTCCAGACCTACCTGCAAATCAAAAGCAACGCGAACAGAATCTGAGTGTACTCGATGAATTGGACTCTAAAGATCTCAAGTCTATTCTGCATCTGCTTCACACATCAAAAGGGTTGAATTTTTCGCACTACAAACCCCCTACGATTCAACGGCGCATTTATCGCCGCATGATGCTCCACAAGATGAATAAAGCGGGAAAGTATATAGATTTTTTGCGTGAAAATCCAGCAGAATTAGATGCCCTGTATGAAGATATTTTGATAAAAGTCACCCATTTTTTTCGCACGCCGGAATGCTTTCGTGCTCTGAAAGAGCAAGTTTTTCCGCAGATTTTCAAAGACAGATCCTTAGATATGCCCGTGCGGATCTGGGTGCCTGGTTGTTGTACGGGCGAAGAAGTATACTCTACGGCCATCTGTTTACTTGAATTCCTTCAAGAAAATGCGATAGCGACGAAAATTGAGATTTTTGGGACGGATGTGAGTGAAGTCGCACTCGCTCAAGCGCGGCAGGGTCAATACAGCGAAAGTATCCAAGAGCATGTTTCACCTGAGCGACTGGCACGCTTTTTTACCAGAGAAGGCAATGGTTATCGGATCAATACCAGGGTGAGAGAATGCTGTATTTTTGCAAAGCAAAATGTTGCCCAAGATCCACCTTTTTCAAAGCTCGATTTAATCAGCTGTCATAATCTTCTGATTTACTTAACTCCTGCAACACAAAAGCGAGTGATGACAGCGTTTCACTTTGCATTGAAGCCCGTTGGATTTCTTTCCTTGGGCAATGCGGAGTCAGTTGGGATGGTTGCAGATCTCTTTCGCACCGTTGACAACGTAAATAAATTATATGCGAAAATTCCATCCGTTCCAGGGGTTGTGCCTCATAGTTTCTTCGTTAAAAACGAGATCAAAGAAAAGGGAGATGAACTGGCTTCGGTTGGGGTGCGCAGAGGGGAAGTCACAAACCGACTCGATTTGAAGAGCCTTGCTGATCGCGCCATTCAATCGAATTTTGTGCCCCCAGGAGTGGTCATCAATTCAAACACCGAAGTCATCCACGTGCGCGGCGATATCAGCCCTTTTTTAATGGTTCCTCCTGGTGAGCTGACTGCAGATCTTTTAAAAATGTGTCGTCCGGGATTGTTGCTCGACTTGCGCAGCGCCCTCTATGATGCCATGGCCAGCAATGAGCCCGTCAAAAAAGAAGGCTGGATTAAAAGCCAAAAGCAGCCTTCTCTTGCCATCACTCTGCATGTGATTCCCTTTTCGGATTCCTCAACAAGCCAACGCTACTTTGTGATTCTTTTTGAGCCGCGCAATGTGTTGCCCCAAGAACCCATCGACATGAGCGTCAACGCAAGCCAAGAAATTAAGCGCCTTGAGCGCGAACTTGAAGAAACAAAAGCATATCTCACGGCCATTATCGAAAAAGAACAGGCCGTGAATGAAGAGCTTAAATCGGCGAGTGAAGAGATTTTGTCTGCCAATGAAGAATTGCAGAGTACCAGCGAAGAAATTGCAACTTCCAAAGAAGAAACTCAAGCTACCAATGAAGAACTTGTGACGGTAAACGACGAACTGCGCAGCCGCAATCAAGAACTCGACCGCGTTGGAAGTGATTTGACCAATCTGTTTGGCAGTATTCAAATTCCCATTATTATGCTCACCGAAAATCTCGTTATCCGGCATTTTACGCCGTCTGCCGAGAAGGCCTTGAATTTAACGTCGAGGGACCTCGGACGGTCCTTGTCCGAAATTTCTTCAAAGTTAAACTTTGAAGGCCTGATTGCTTTGGCGTCCGATGTCCTTGAGTCGCTCAATACCAAAGAGCAAGAAGTGCAAGATAAGGGAGGTCACTGGTATTCACTGCGCATTACGCCCTATCGCACAGCCGCGAACAAAATCGAAGGCGCTGTGATTTCGCTGTTTGATATCGATTCTATGAAGCGCAGTTTTGCACAGCTTAAAGATGCCCATGACTACACCGAAGCTATTGTTCTTACCATGCCTGTTCCGCTTTTGGTTTTAGATGCAGATTTGCGCGTGGTGACTGCCAATGAAGCTTTTTACAGGCATTTTAGGGTAGATCCTGCTGAAACCCTTGGCTCTAAAATTTATGCTTTGGGAAATGGTCAGTGGAATGCTTCTAAGCTGCGCGAGCTTTTAGAAGAAATTCTCCCCAAAAACGAGGCCATTGACAACTATGAGGTGGAACATGAATTTCCGAGTCTCGGGCGTCGTATCATGCAGCTCAGTGCTCGTAGGCTGGTGCAACCCCGCGACAAAGCCACTCGAATTTTGCTTGCAATCCTCGACTTAACGGAACAAAAACGCGCCGAAACGATGTTGAATGCCGCAAAAAATGCCGCTGAAACCGCAAATCAAGAAAAGAGTGATTTTCTTGCCAACATGAGCCATGAACTTCGGACTCCCCTGGGAGCCATTTTGGGCTATACTGAGGTGTTGGCAGACTCCACCACCACGCACGCTGATGCGATGTTAAGCGCGACACGCATTCGAAAAAATGTCGAGCACCTCACCGAACTTATCGATGAAATTTTAGACATCGCAAAAATTGAAGCGGGAAAGCTCGAAGTTGAATTTGTCCGCTTTTTGTTGCTGCCCGAACTCTCCGAAACATTTACCCTGTTACGAAAACGTGCCGAAGACAAAGGCTTGTTTTTTCAAACGACCTTCGATGGTAAAATTCCAGAATCTGTCACAGGATGTCCAAAGAGGCTGAGGCAAATTCTTATCAATATCGTTGGAAATGCGATAAAATTTACAGAACAGGGAAGCATTTTCATAACTATCAGCCTCATGGCCTCCAGTGAAGCACAATCAGGCTCATTGCTCCGTTTTGTCGTCACAGATACCGGCCCTGGGCTCAGTGCTAATCAGCAAAGTCGTCTTTTTCAGGCTTTTAGTCAGGCAGATAGCTCCGTGACGCGCCGTTTCGGAGGCACCGGATTGGGGCTTGTTCTTGCGCGGCGGCTTGCAAATGCATTGGGTGGCAACGTGGCCTTAACCACGAGCCAGGTTGAAAAAGGCAGTACGTTTACGATAACTCTCGATCCTGGATTTCTTGCAGGTGTGCCCTTATTAGACGGCCTCATCAGCAAGGATCTTGAGCCCAAAGAACTTCAGACTTCCGACTGGTTTGCGGGCAATCAGAAACTGTTTGGACTCAAATTGCTGTTGGTTGAAGACGGAGCTGATAATCAGCTGCTTATCAGTCGGTTTTTAACAGTGAGCGGGGCAGATGTTGACGTTGCCGAAAATGGAGAAATTGCACTTGAAAAGATCCGGGCAGGAAATTTTGACGTCGTGTTGATGGACATTCAAATGCCGGTGCTTGATGGCTATGAAACCATGAAACGACTGAAGGCAGAGGGTTGCCAAACGCCAATTATTGCTCTCACGGCACATGCCATGCAGGGCGAAAAAGAAAAGTGTTTGGCAGCAGGCTGCGTCGAATATATCAGTAAGCCTGTAAAGCCCAGCGCACTCATTGATATTGTTAAAGAGGTCAGTAAAAAAAAAGATCTTGAAGCCCTAGAAAGTTCCGGAGCGTCCCTTTTAGCAGACGACCCTGTGGTGGGGCCGCTGGTTTTGGGGTTTGTGCAAAACTTACCCTTGCGGATGGAGGCTTTGCAAAGTGCCGAGCAACGCTCAGACTGGGCAGAAGTGGCCAATTTAGCGCATCAGATGTCGGGTTCTGCAGGGGGTTATGGCTTTCCAGAACTGGGAAAAATCGCAGCACGGATCGAAATGCAGGCAAAGGATCGCAGGAACCCCAAGGCTTTATCACAGTCGATTGTCGCCTTTCAATCGCTTTGCAATCGAGCCATTCTCAACAACCATAGTACACATCATTAAATGAGCTTGTTTCGTTGTTAAGTGGGCTTTGAGGGCTGGTTTGCTGCGCTTGGTTTTTCGTGCACGAAACTCTGCCCCATTTGTGCAAGTTCGGCAGCAATTTCTTCTGGCGAGAGCACAAAATCGATTGAACCTGCGGCCTGAGCACTCAGCGGCATGCTATCGACTTCAGCTGAGAGATCTTGTGCAAAAGTCGTGCCTCCCATGGCTTTAATCTGCTTGCACCCTTCGGTACCGTCCCCATCTCCTCCCGACATCACAACCCCAATGGCGCGCGCGCCCATCATCTTTGCCAAGGACGACAAAAAAGCATCGACTTGGTTGTGACGTCCGTGGCTCAGCGTACGAGGAGTCGTCAGTTTAAAGGCGTAGTTATTCACAAGAAGATTGGTGTTGGGTGGAATGACATACACATAATTTTTCTGAATAAGCATCCCGTCGGTTGCTTGAACGACAGGCATGCTGGTTTTTTGGGACAGGATATGAGGTAACAGACTTTCTCCCGTGGGGCTCATGTGGGAGATGATCACAAATGCCATCCCCGTATGAGCAGGGAGTCCATCAAGTAAAGTGATATATGCTTTTAGGCCTCCAGCTGAGCCCCCAATGCCAACGATGTATTCAGGAATTGTAGTTGCCATCCGAAACCTCCCCAATTTGTACTTTTTAGCCTTCAATAAATTCACACGTGTTTCTTTATTCGAAAAATGTAACCATTCAGAGGGAGGGGGTTGACGTTTATTTAAAATTCGGCAGTTTGCCTTGAAAAAGGTCAGTCAGTGCTGAAGAAACGCAGATCCCTTGTTTTTGGCACGTAGAAATGAAGCTTCGGATGAGACATGAAGCATTCGCTGTTTCCAGGGTCTTGTAGCAGCCCGATATTTTTTGATGAACTTTGGTCATGCGGATATCACGCTCCGCCTGGTTGTTCGTAAACGGAGCATCTCCGTGTGTCATAAACCGAAGTGTCGCAGACTTTTTCTCTCTTAAACGGTCAAGCAAATTACGCGCTCGGCTTTGTTTTTTTCTACCCCGCTTTGGGCTCTCAACTTCTCCCGCAAGCGGACTTTCGATTTCACCGGTTGCAATTATTTCGTCGAATTTGGAAGTCAGTGCTGCCACACGATCTTCGGTCAGTTTTCTTTGCGGAGCAGATTCAACTTCTTCCTTCATCGCATATAGATGTTCGATCATGGATGAAGCCCAAGTATTTGCAGACTCCTCAGTAACTCGTGTCAATTCCCGCACAAGGTGCGCACAGCACATCGCGTGAGTGCAATCATATTTGAAGTAACTTGCCCAGTGGTCGTGAACCAACACGCCTTTAAAATTTGGGATTATGCCGATTGCCTCAATGGCATCTGCTCCTCGTTTGCTCGAAGCGCAAAATAAGGACCACGACGAAGAAGTGGCTCCATGTAGCCAAGCGCCTTTCCCAGCAATATTAATCCCTGTTTCATCCGCATGTAGTAGGGGCTCTGAAATCAATTCTTTTTTTGCAAGACACTCAAATCCCACCAAGGCTGCCGCAGCTTCAGTGTTAATATTCACAACCGTTCCTGCACTCAAAGGCAGGTCGATTTGGTGCTCAAAGAAATCCGTGATGCGCTCGATCGGAACCAGTTGGAAATTGGAAAGGTAACAAGCCAAGCCTCTTACCGATGGACCGTATTGCACGGCGCCACCGAAGGCGCATTCTGCCTTGTAAACAAGCCCGCGATCGTCTTTAAGGACCTGAACGCGATATTCGGTGACATGAACTGACATTTTTATATCAAAAACTTGTCGTTTTTCTGGTGCAAGCTCTTCAAACGCTCGACCTGCTGGCAAAGAAATTGGATCGATTTTGATATCGACAATCTCATTGGGCTCTTCAACTTGGGACAAAGCCGATCCTTTGCGACCCAGTTGCCCGCCCGGTCTTCTACCTGAAGAAACTCGTTTCTTTTTTTCACCGTTGGGATCTTGAGAAGGGGGAACACTGCTGTTTTTACTGTTTGCACCGAATCTCGACGTCAATAATTCGATGATGACGATAAGCAGGCTCATCAAGGATTTGGTGCTTTGATTCAGCGAAGAGTCGCTCGCCAGATGCTCTTTTGCACTGGCAATACATCCCGACACATCGATGGATTTCAAATTCTTCATAGTCGCGTAAGGTCACAGACAATTTACGAAGAGTCAATAAGTTGAACCGTTTTCTGCAACCGGCCACAATCGATCTTTCGACTTGTCAACCCCCTCCCACTGAATGGTTACCGAAAAATCTGAACAATTAAATCTATTCTTTAATTATTCGTGAGTTAGAAAAAAGGTGTGGAAAATACTTTCTTCAGTGGTGCCAAAAATTAAGCAGCCTAAAATTGTGAACAGCTTGCTTGTTTCAGTATGCTTTTAGAGAAATTTCTTTCCTTATTCTTTCACTAAATGGCTTCAAATGCGGAAAAATTTACCGGTAATGTTCTTGACGTTGAGTACATTTGCACTTTTTGCAGGGTGTATGAACCGGAATTTTAACAAGGCGCCTCAAAACGACAGCCAGGCAAAGGGAATCTTTGACGACCCCAATGCTTGGTGGAAAAACAAAGCAGAAATGAACAAAGAAGTTTATCCTTATGTCGATTTGTCAGACAAAGAAGGAATTCGCAAAGGCGTCAATCACGAAGATTTTTGGAACAAAGAGTTTGTGGACTTCATTAGGGCTGAAATGACCAAGGCTCGATCAAGCGGAAAGGTCGATTCAGGCGTGCACCGCGGATTTCACGGTAAAGGCCAAGCTTGCCTCAAAGGAGAACTCACTCCCAATCCGTCGCGCAAAAGGGAATACCGCGTAGGTGCCTTTGCAACCGACAAAACTTATAAGATTTGGTCACGCTTTTCCAACGGCCTTGGTGGCGTTGGTCCTGATAACGTGGTTCAGCCGCGTGGATTTGCCATCAAATTGTTAGGAGTTGAAGGCAAGCAATTGTTACCTCAGCGCCAAGGGGCAACAACACAAGACTTTTTGGGTGTGAACAGCCCTGCCTTTCCGACGCGCAATCTCAAAGACTTTGTAAACCTCAGTAAGGCTCAAGCCAATCCAAGCACCTTGCCAGGATTTTTGCTTGGACATCCCCATGTTGCCGAAATTCTTTTGAAGCACTTGGAGCAAGATGTGGGCAGCTTACTGACCATCAAGTATTGGAGTGGTGGTTCCATCATGTGGGGCGGAAAAGCTGCAAAATACTTTTTTGCACCCTGCAGCGAACCCAGGGCAAAACAGCCTAAAGACGCGAAGCCTGAGTACTTAACAGACGATCTGCGTGCGAGAATGAACAGCGGCGAAGCTTGTTTTAATTTCTTTGTGCAGTTGCAAGCGGATGTCTTTAAAACTCCCGTTGAAGATCCCTCAATCGTCTGGGACGAAAAACTCGCGGTGCCAGAGCTTGTCGGAACCTTCCGCTTTCCAAAACAGAACTTCGAATCCAATGAACGCAAGCTGTTGTGCGAAGATATGCTCTTTAACGTCTGGCAAGGCGTCGTAGATCATCAACCCATCGGGAACATCATGCGCAGCCGTAAGATCGGCTATGAGGCAAGCTCGGCGCATCGTCACACGGCCAATGGCCGGCCCCTGCGTGAGCCTACCGGCATGGAACCCTGAACCCGATTTCTGCTTTTTGCCCCCCGTCAAAAATTTCTCTCAAAGGCCGAAAAAATTCTCCGATACATCGTGCGAAACCTTCACGTCGCGGTCGTTTTAGACCTGGAACGGGCGCTGGGAAGCTTGGCAACGAAGGAGAATTTTGTGAAATCGCGTCAGAAAAGATTGAGTTTAACCGTTACGATAAGTGCATTGGCGTTGGCTGTTACTTTCATGTCAACTTCTTCTTTGTATGCGCAAGATGAAGATTCTGACACGGAAGTGTCTCTTTCGGCGAAAGCCAAAAAGGGCATCAAAGGAGCAAAGAAGGTCCCTCCAAAAGTGGGGGCACCGGCGGTGGCCGCTGTTTCGACTTCCCACTTAAAGCCCTTGTTTAACAGTCCTCCGCTTCCAGCGGCTGCCTTAGCGGTAGATTTTATCGCCCGCGATCCCAATATCATGTCAAGCATCGATCTTTCGGCGCAGATGGCCGGCACGCGCACAACCCAAATCCGCCAGCTTGAGGGCGAATATAAGCAGCAACAACGGGGCTCGCCCCAAGCTTTGCAGATCAGTGAAAATTTGACGAAGCTTTATGAAGAACAGGCCATTTACCTCGAAAATTTGCGGGGTTTAAGTCAAGCCGATCAGCGCTATCCAGATCTTACGCACTTTATTAAGGTGACACGCAGCACTCTAATAAGTCAGCTCGATCAACTTTTAGCGCAATTTCCAAAAAATCCGAACGTAATCCGTTGGAAGGCCACATCACTGATTTCTCGGATTAAAATTGGCGACCCCAGTGTCACAAAAGAAGCAATTGCCTATGCAAAGAAAATGAAAAATGGCGATTCCATTCGTATTCTGTTGACGGGAGTGGGTTCTGACTACGCTGCGGGTCGTTCTGCGGGTAGCGAATATGGAACACTTGAAAATGCTCTCAACATGCCCATGGATGAAGCGTCAAAAGCGGCCTTAAAATTGATCCTTGCAGAAACCATAGAAGCAAAAGATTCTAAACGGGCGATGGCTCTTTTTAATGAAGCTGCAAAAGAAGGACAAGGACTGCGTTCTGCAGATGGTAAATCAGGGAGTCCCATCACACAAAGAGCTGCAGCAAAGCTTATTCTGACTGCCATTGGCCGTGATGCAAATGATGTGAATGCAGAGCTGGTCGCAACACTGCAGTCGTTGGGAATGCAAAATGCAGCACGTTTTTACATTGAAAAAATTGCACTGCGCAATGCTGGAAATCAACCACGCAAAGCCATGACCCAATATGCAGATACCCTGACCATTGGCGGAGATCTTCCACAGCCCGTTGCCTTGCAGGTTGAATATCGAATTCTTGATATTGCATTGCTTTCAAAAGAAATCCAAACCATTGAATCCCAATGGCAACGCATTGCAAAAATACCTAATGCACTGAGTTTTCCGGGGGTTGAGGGGCGTGTCGTCGCAACGCAAACTTTGACATGGGGGGCTGTCGAAAAGCAGGCCACTCCAGAAACCGTTGAACGTTTTGTGCGTATGCACGACATGTTTGCATCTCTTCAGCCTTCCTATGCTCAGAATGAGGCTTGGACACTGCGTGCTATCGAAGGGCTCTTTCGCATCAATCGCAATTCCGATGTGGCAACACGAGGCGATGCCTTGGCAAATGCAACCAAAAAACGAGAAACCCAAGTCGCGGCCATTCGCTTTTCTGCCAGGGCGCGCGAAAGAATTTTGGGAATCAACGATGAACCAGCGTTTGTCATCGGAAAGAAATTATCTGGTGGAGCAGAGGTCAGTGGTGCTTATGTTGCGTCCCTTGATAAACTGCAAACCCTTGTCGCAGGTGCGGAACAAGAAAAGAGCACATTTCAAGCGGCCTACATCACACACGTGACCGGAAAAGATGCCGATGGAAAAGCGCGGTTTGATGCCGGCATTCAAAAAATTCCTGCAAGCCCCTATTCCGCGAAAGCAATCAGTTACCTTCTTGATATCGCGCAAAGCACCAGAGATTTTGCGTACATCGAAAAGCTTGCAAGGCTTGCGGAATCCAAAAGGATCACTCCGGCGAAAAAAGAGCACCAAAATCTTCGTGGCATTGTCGAAATTGCCGTATTTGAACAAGCAAATCTGTTGGCTTCTCAAAAGCAATTCGAGCCTGCCGCAAATAAATATGTGGCCTTTCAAAAAGAGTTTTCGGCGAGTAAAAATGCTCCCATTGCCCTTGATTTAGCTGCAAAAAATTATCTTGCAGCAAGAAAAGTTGAATTTGCCATCACCACGATGGAGCTTCACTTAAAGCAATACCCCACGTCACCTTATGCCTTGGAAACCCGTTGGCAGGCCGCCGAACAATCGAAAGGAATTGGACAGCTGTTACGGGCGGCCAATCATTTCGAAACATTTGCGCGCTCGCATCCCAAAGAAGCTCAGCCCCGGCAAGCTTGGATGAAAGCAGCAGAAATGCACAAGGGCCTTGGACGCTACGCCAATTCCGTTGCCGACTATGAAGCGTATTTAAATGCCTCGAGTAGCACCCCCGAGCGCATCCGAGTGGCAAAAGAAATCGCTGACATGCAACTCAAATATGGCAAATCAACGGAAGCCCTCGCAGCCTTTGATCGCGTGATTACGCTGTCGAAAAATGTCGACGATGAACTCTGGGCGCGCGCACAGATGATTGAAATTTATCTGCGGATCAATCAAGAAGGAAAAGTACGTGAAACCGTGCAAAAGGTCATGACCTTAAAGCCTGGTTCTCAAGACGGATTTAAAACCATTGCAAAAGCAAAATTTGCATTGGCAAGGCTCGATGCCCGTGACATGCGAGAAATCGATCCTGAAAAGGCCAAAAAATTACGCGAAGCGGTGAACGACTTGGTGGCCCGGTTTGATAAAACGAAGGGACTGTTTTTGTCGTCTTGCGAGGTTCCAGGCCTTGAATTGTGCTCTGTGGGTTATTATGAAACTGCAAGACTTGCAGAAGATGTGGCTAAAAAGCTCTTAGAAGTGAGCTATCCACCCACACTTGATCCCAAAGAAGTCGACCCTATCCGTTCCACAGTAACGAAACAAAGCGAACGCTTGAGCAATGAAAGTAAGTCTTACGCTCAGCAAGCGGAAACTGCATTGAGCACGGGGGCGCCTGATGCGGATTATGCCGATCGCATTCGAAGCTACGCCCAACAGCACCGGGGCGAACCGGGCGGGGATGCGCCGAAGTAAAAAAACATTTCCAACCCGGAGCTAGAATTTCTGCTCCGGGATTTTTTTTCCAAAAATTGACATCTCATCCGATTGAGAAAAAATTCCATTGTGTGAAAAAGCCTCCGTATTTTGTTTCCTCCACTCAATCATATGACGACTCCAAAGGCCCGTTTTATCGAGGGGGCTTGGCTCGAAATTGATGTCACCGCAACGGTTGCGAAATGGTATCGAAGAGGAGGCAATACGGGCTTTCTTTTGGCAAACCGAACATCTTCATACACGGGAAGTACGGCCCATAATTTTCAATGCAATACGCGTTACAGCAATCCTATCCTGCGGGTCGACTATCGCCGTATTGACATCATCCCCGTCCCCAATCCTCCTTTCCCACGCTAGAATTCCTGGGACCTTATTTTAGAGTTCCACGAGGTTTTCGATGCGTTTTTCTCAGGCTCTCGTTGCGCTTTCTTTTGTTTTTGTAAGTGGGTGCATAAAAAAACAAGGAGCGCAGGTCAAAAGCAATGGCTCTGCAGACCTCTTTAAGCCTGTTGCAGAATGGAGCGGCCGCCTCATTCTTCCCAATCCCAGGCTTCCAGGCGGTGCCGTCTATTTTGAAGTCCACAATGCTCCTGCAGCTCATGTGGGCCTGATTGGCCAAAAGAAAATGCTGCGGATGTCCCCAAAGGAAGAAGTTCAGGGCTGGGTACAGTTTGTCACTCGAAAAATTGAGTTCACAGCGATGACAATTCACCCCTTCCTGACTCCATGTGAAGCAGGAATTTTGGTGCTCTAATTTTAAGCAATTTGTAAAAAAATATATTAAACTGGGGGCGGGGAACTCATTGGGTTTACTGTCTGCGGACAGGTTTCCTC
>JBIIEI010000138.1:0-8367 GCA_044237915.1 Silvanigrellaceae bacterium
TAACAGCAGCTCTCTGCGTAAGCAGAGGTAACAAATCACGTCGCAAGAATTGCGACTCCCAATAAACCGCTTTGAGCGGTTCACGAATTCAAACCACCAGCTCTGCTGGTGGTGTCATGACTTGTGAGCGCGGCTCTGCTTTTGTTTCCCCCATACTTGCGAAGGTTTGAGGCTAGATTTCCTGCCACTCCATCTGCAAATCCTCGGGGAATCTGGATTACGGAATCTTCAATTTCTCCTAAGAGAGTGCAAGTAAAATTCGTCTGAAAAAAGTGATTTTCGATTTTATTTGCAAGGTCAATTGCTTTTATCGCAACGGTTGTTTTGGCGCATATGTTTCGTGTATTTCCTGACTGACTGACGGTGCCCCTAAAAGTGTCTGAAATCGAAAAGAGCTCCTGCATCTTGGTCTTAATAAATCCGTAATTTGAGGAAGCTTCAATTTCCCTTTGGACGCGTGAGAGTTCGTGCTCAAAGACTGCAAATGCGTGTTTGATGACAAGCGTGTTCCCTGCACGAGAGCTCAGGACGGCCGATGCAACTTCCCTCAGTTCCGAGACGACAATGGAGTTTGCAGCATCGGCCGTCTCTTTTTCCTGCGTATTTGGGTTTGGAAGCATCTCTGCGGTGCGTTTCACTTGTTGCATAAAAAAGACAAGCATCGCCCCAAGTAGAAAAAGGACAAGAAGTATGGTCGCCGTGAACGTCAGGTGCATTCTCCATAGGATGCTATCGGCGAACTTGACGTTTGCGCAGCCATTCCATGCGACAGACACGTAAAAAGGAGCATAGGCAGTTTTATGGTGCATAGCCCGAGTTTCCGAGCGCTGGCACTGCATCAGCACACGCGTGGACGTCGCCCATTTTGCATAAACGTTTTTACTCAGCCCGCCCCTTATGGTGACCTGGTGAACGAAGCCTTCTTTCGAGCGCGTCCAGTTGTCCATCGTCTCGTCAAGGAAAAGCTGGGCGAGTTCGCTATCGTTTCTTGCAGCACTCCAAACCGGGCCACTTTGGATTGCTGCCATGAGCTTGTCTAATTCGAACGCATACACTTGGGTTTTGATGGAATTTTGCATCCAAAAAGCGACGACAAGACCAACGCAAAGAATGATTGCGTAAGAGAACAACACCATCGCTTGGAGAAGCGGAATCGTCAGACGCATTCTTTTTCGGATGGCATTGTGCACGATTGAAGCCTCGCTCAAGCACTAGGATTACGCCAAACTTTGCTCGCCCCATATAACTGTACCAAAATCATGCGTCAAGCCACGCTGACACGCGGGAAAGTTCCTTACCACAAAAAATTTCACCATTTCAACGAGATATGAAATGCAAGGGACAAAGATATCTGTTCATTTTATTTCAGAGGCACCGGGATGAGACGTCTTGAAAATCTTACATTGGACCTCGCCCCTTTACAGAACCGCTGCGATCAGGGAAACGAAGATTAGAAATAAATGACGTCCCTGGTTTAACAGTAAAGAATAAAAAAATGGCATTTTTAGAGGAAAAAGAGGAAAGAAAATGAGAAAAAATGGAATGAGGTGCGTTGTCTGGTCCTCTCTGATTTTCGCAGTGGCAATCTCGGCAGCATTAAACTTTAAGTCTCCAAAACCTGGCACAACGGTGCTACCAGGTCCTGACGTGAGAAGTGAAGCTGAAGCAAACAATAATCGAGTAGAAGAAGCAAATAAAGCGCCTTTATTCTTCGACAAACTGCACGCACGCAACAATAAAAAAAATTCCGTAAGTGTGGCCGAGAGGGCGCTTTCCGCAGAAGAACAGAAAATATTTTTCTCCGAGCTTGAGCAGTTTTATACGAAAATTGCGATCTCTACAGTGAATCCGGACGTACTGAGGCCAAGACTTCAAGGACTCAATGCCCGTGGTCATGCGGGCGTGATCTCTATCATCAAAACCCTCGAAAAGCCGGCTCAAAAAGACAAAGAGGTGGGAGTTAGGCTGGCGCTCGTTGATTACCTCAAATACCGTTCTCGTTGGGATCCTACTACGCAGGACCGGATTGTTTCTCTCGTAACTTCCAAACTCGATCTAAACACAAACGACAGATACCTAGCGATCGACATTGCAGACAGAGCTGAACTCATTGGTGGGTTGGCATCCACAAACTGGGAGAAAGCCTCGGCAGCGCTAGTTGGCATAAAAGATGAAACCCTACGAAAGTACGCCACCGCCGAGGCTTTTGTGTCCTTGCAAGAATCAGGCATATCGCGAGTCAAGGCTATTGAGCAAATGAAGAAATTAGACCCGAATTTTAAAGGATAAAACACGATGCAATTCAACTTACGAGCTGAACGTATTTTGCACAGAGTTCTTCACTGTTTAAGCATCGCCGCCACCTCACTTTGCATGCAAGCGTGTTCGAAGAAAGAAGAACGGAGGTCACAGGAAATCATTCAAAAAGGAATAACGCCCAGTGGTGCGAATCAAGGGAGCACCGTCGTAACTGAAGCGTGCGCTCAGATTCCAAAGGCTCATTGCGTTATCCCAGGCGAACCAGGGCAATGTTTTGCCTATAAATTAGTAAAAAAAGATTGTGAAAAATAACGGAGGAACGAACTAAGATATGAAAAACTTTTTTAAGCTTTTTGGACTTACGTCCACAATTGTACTTGTTCCGCATACGGCTTTTGGATCAACATGTACACGGCCCGATTGGGCGCCCATCTGTGAGCAACCCGTGGGCGAAGGCCGGTGTGTCTTGGCAAAAGATAACTCACTTGCAAGAGATGCCTGCGTACCAGAAACGGCAGGATGTGCGGACATTGGGGGCTGCTTTGGGTATACGCCTATTGGTCACTGGTACCCTTATAAGGACAACGGAGTGATGTATAGGTGTCAATGTGGTTGCTTCGGAGAGGAAACCGTCTTCAATATTGGCGGAAATGCAGTCACAGGGCGTGAGATAATAGATGCTGGCAAGGATTATCAAAACTCAGACTTGAGTATTCAATCCTTGAGCGAATTTGACAACACGGGTCGTACCGAATTTCGTGAGATGAACGGCTTTGTGAGTGGCGATGAGAAAGAAGATGCATTTACGTTTACGACTTCAACGGGAAAAAAGGTAACGCTCTCCAAATCACATCCCGTTCTCGTGGTTGCGGCTGATGGTACTGTTCAAGCGATGAAGACTTCGGGAGAGGTCAAAAAGGGAGATTTTTTCCTCAGTGACTTGGGAGGAGCTGAAGAAGTTTCAAATATCGAGATCGCGCCTTATTCTGGAAAAATGGTGAACTTCAATGTGAAGAGCACGAACCCCGCGCACCACATCGTATCTGCAAATGGGCTGCTCCTTGGAGACAATGCTTGGCAACAACGACTTGCATCCGTGCATGCTCGGGTGCTGTGGCGCGCTGACATCCTGAAAGAGATCCGAAAAGCTAAAGCCGAATAACTCAATAATGATGGCTACTGTTCACGTAAAAATTTCGATAGGTTTTAATTTTTAACAACACACCAAAATAGAAGAAACTTCATGAAACGATCGTTGATTGCATCTGGTTTATTTCTCTCCTTGTTGCTCGCATGTGGGGCTCCAACCAAGGTTTCTTCAAAAGTCGCAAATGTCCCGGGTGAAGAGCCTTCGTTTGGAATTCTTCCGGGTCAAGGATTCAATTCAATAGACGGCACGGTAAAAGGCAATTGCGTAAAACTTGGAGAAATGACGACTCAAAGCGGAAACGCGACAGGAAATAGCGCAGAGTTCAAACTCCTCGAAGTGACCTCAGAGAGTTCCCTGCGTGAGGCACTAAATGTGTCAGCCTCTGTCTCCTTTGGCGGACTCGTAGGAAGAGGCAGCGGAAGGATGAATTATGCAAGTAGTGTGAATAAAAATGCTCAGTCTCGCTACCTCCTCGTGCACACACGGGTTGCAAATCAGCTTGAGATTGCAAAGAGCTTTGAATTTTCGGACACGGCAAAGTCACTTCTGAAATTGGGAAGGCAAGCCGATTTTCTCCGAAATTGCGGTAACGAGTTTGCTTACGGGCGCAAGACGGGTGGAGAATTCTTCGCGCTTTTCGAATTTGACTTCGTGTCGAGCCAAGAGGAAAAATCCTTTAGCGCCGCAATCTCTGCAGCAGCTGGTGCCTGGAAGGGTTCTGCAGCAATAAATAGTGAGCTTGCAAAATTTAATATGAACGCGCGCACTCAGGTGAAGATGTTCCGAGTAGGCGGCACGGGCGGACTTCCTGAGGTGGATGATATCGCGGATTTTGGCCGCAAGTTTTCCAATATTGTCGCGAGCGTGGGCGGAAGCCCTGTGACCCTCGAGATTCTTACCAAAAACTACGACGGCGTTGAGCCACTTAATCTCGTCACCAATCGAGCCTTGACCACAAGGCAAGAGTACGTCATCAACACGCTTGCAAAAAACAGAGACGCAGCTCAAGAAATCGCCAACTCTCTTCGTGCGGTAATAGCATCCCCGAAACGTTACGAAGTGGTGGACAGCGTGAGGATTTCTGAATGGGAAACTTCGATCGCAAAGTATTTAAACATTCAAAATGATGCCGCCGTGAATTGTTTTGAAGATATTCTTTCAGGCTGTAAGGTTCCTGAGATTCCATTCCCGCTGGTCACTCTCCCTGCAAAAAGTAACACGGCTTGTCAGATCGTGCCAAAACATGTGTGCGTGCTCCCAGGAAACGATGGGCAGTGTCTGGCCTACAAAAAAGTACAAGACATCGTCTGTCAGTAGTTCTGACAAGCCGCTCAAACCAGAAGAGTCAAATTTTTCAAAATAAATGAGAGAGATTTTAACATGAAATACATGAAAATATTAGGATCAATTACTGCAAGTCTTTTCACGCTTAGTGCCCAAACGTCCTTTGCACAGTTTCGCGACCTCCCCGTGAACGAGACCGTAAAACTTGATGTTCAGCTGTATCTTGGCATGGACGAAAAAGACACACTTCAGACTTATTACCAAGTACAGCACGACTACACAAATACGGTCGTGTGCGAGCTTGATATCGATATTCCGATAAAGAAGGCAGACGGTTCCGCATCTTCTGTGAGCAAAATACTTCAGGAAAAGCCAATATTCCCAGCTGCAGCGTCTATCGACCAGCTCGTCTACAAGGTTGAACCTGGGTACCTGCCTGCAGGGGCGAAACTTGACCTACCCGATTTGAAAACTCTTCACGGAAAAGCGACCTGTTCCGGCTGGGGACCCAATAGGCGGCTACCACGGCAGATGTGTTCGTTCATAAATCCTGACCATGACAAGGACTGTAAGATTGGACTTGCCTCTGGAAATAACAGCTACTTTCTCACGCGTAACCAAGCATACCTTGGAATCTGTGCATGCCCCTGATGTTGAATGAGGTAAACGAAGTAGCGCAAAAGAATGCATAAAATTTGTCATGAAGCTCTTCCCGAAACAAGTGAGCTAACGTTTCGGGAGGGGCTTTTGCTTCGTGTTTGTCCAGGGAGTGTTTGTTGTATCTCGTCGAGTTACTTTACTTGCAGCGTCAAACTATACAAGAGAAAAATTTAAAGGCCTAGAAGGGATGCCGATATGTTGAGTGCTGACATTTCATAAGAAAAATTTTGGATGAAGGATAAGGTAAACATTCATGCACAATCTTGTTAGAACGACATTTGGGAAATCGTTTCTGAGTGCATCGCTGTTACTTTGCGCCTTACAGGCTTGCAAGCAAAGAACGATTGACGGAAACACCCAGTCTGTTGAAAAAGATGATCCGCTTGTGAAGCAGATCGTCGCCACTTATAAAGTCATGCCTTATCTAGGCAGTCCTTACTATAAATTCGATTGGGATGATTATGCCGCCTGTTTACCCAAAGAAGCAAAGCTCCATTTAAGTGCCCTGGCAGCGCGTTTAAACGTGAATAAATATGAGCTTTTCACGGTCGCTGTGGGCGAGGGTCTTGGATTTCGATTCGACAATGCCTACGACGAACAGGCTTTTTTAAATGATCCTGTGTCAGGATTTGGGGAATTGGGGACGGACGTCTTTGGAAGCGAACTTTCCGAACTCCGTTCAGCTCAACTTCTGCCGTCTGACTTCAAAGAAATAAAAGGTCAGCAAAACTTTAATGTCCCTGGAGATTTTTATCTCAAGGATCACGAGCGCAGCGAAGCCGCAGATCAGGGCGCAACTGTGACTGTCAAGAGCGCAGAGTTTAGAAATCTCAAAGCGGGTCTGACCGGTTTTTCTGCACTTTACGCAAATCGCCAGAGAATGTTTCTTTCGCTCGCTTCTCGCCTTGGATATAAAAACATTACGGCTGATCAAAAAATGTATTGGAACTATTACTACTATCAGAATCCAGGGATGGCAGGAAATGCACTTCGCAGCAGAGGCATTGCCGTCAGGTTTATCGGAACAGCAGACAGTCCAAGGCCTCCCGGCATCCCTATGAAATCTCTCAAAAGGGTTGCGACGATGAGGCATGTGATGGGAAAAAGATCCCTCGAAATTGAAACGCCTTGTCGTCAGCCTGTCTTTGGTAATCCTGGGAACTCAGAAGGGTTCCAACTGGCTAAAAGCCCGAATAATAAACCGAGCAAGCCCAAATTCGTAAAAGACATTCCAACCGAGATTGGGCAGTCGGACCTGTGCGAAGGAAGCAAGAATGAAGAGGCAGGTTTGAGTTCGGCTGCAAAGGTGAAGTCATGCCAGATTTTGCGAGACTGGGACGCAAAATAAGTATTGTTGAAACCAAGCACTCAAGAACTCCAGTTTACCAAATCAAAAGACATCTGATAAACCTGATGGGGTTCTGCGCAGGTGCTCACATGGTGTTGGGCTTCTTTGAGGAAGGCCAAAAATGCGCGTTGAATGGCCTCCCGCGTTTCGTCGGTTCCCGAAAACATCACCGAAAAAGCATAGTCGTTTTCCTGCTGCTGGCTCGCTCTGGCAAGGAGTTTTGTACGCATGAGCGCACGGTAGGCAGGATAAAGGGCAGAGTCTTTAGAAAGATGAAGCGAAGGCTGCTTGACGGTACACTTTCCTTTGGAGCTTACCACCAGCCCCAATTTTTCCAGAGTTGCAACGTTATGGCGCACGCTTTCGAGGGGCATGGAAAGTAACTTTGCGAGGTATTTGAAATCGGAGGCACAGGCCTCAATGGTGAGAGCCACATGGGTTAACTGCAATTCAGGGTTGAGATAAAACTCAAAAAGCCGCTCATTTTCCCTCCCATGGTAAACATTTGTATCTTCTAAACTCGATTCCGTGCGCAAATGGTGCTCGCGTACAGCACGAATTTCCTCTTCCAAAAAATCTTTTCGCTCGCTGCGATCGGACCGTTCGCGTTCCAGCAATAAAATAAGGTAACGCGTTTCGTCGTCATTCATCCCAAGGTAACGGCAGCACAGAAAGAGCTGGTCTGCAGTGAGGTGGGTCTTGTCGTCGTGGAACACGCGCGAGAGGTAGGTCTTTTGAATGCGGGCAGCCTTCGCCATGGCTTCAAAGGTAAAACTGCGTCCGTACTGTGTTTTTTTAGTCTGCATGGCAGCACTGACCGAAGATTTATAGTCTAAAAATTCGTAAACAGTTTGCATGGTTATCCTGTAGGTTCACTTTAAGTATAACAAATCGCCAAAGGTTAGATAAACTTTTAATTGAATTAATTCAACAAAAACGTTTTTCTAGGCAACGGACCAGTCCAAAAAAAGTCCTACGACTTCAAAAGGAGATTCAGATGATGTTTCTAAAAAGTTCTTTGGCGATTCTTTCCGTCTGCATTTTTGGTCAAACAGCTTTGGCCATGCCGTTCTGTGATACTGCTGTTCAAAAAAGCAACAACGTTGGAGTCCGCCTCGAAGGGACTTGGAAAATCGATACAGCCCTGACGCAAGGACTCGGTGACACCAGTGAACCTGGCATTTCGGCATTTCAATTTCACAAACAACCCGACCAGGCGAAGCGCTTTCCTTCCAAAGCAGGACACTGCGTGCTCGCTTCGGGAGTTCTCACCTTAAGTCGTGATGGTGTGGTTTATGGTGAAGGCATGCCTGCAATCGTTCTCAACTTGGAAGGCAACCCAACCTTGGTCTTTTTGGAAGGCGTGAATCCTGATGGCAGCAATGACTATGAAAGTTCCATTGTTTCAATCGCTTTAGGAAATAAACCCGCAAATGACTTGCTCTTTTTTGGTGAAGATCACCCCCTTTCAGGTCCATCTCTCGCTTTTAGACGCGCGCCGTAAAGACTTGGCTTTCTGCAATGTGCCTTGACGATGAAGACAAAGTTCTCTAGGTGTGACGCCCAGCAGGTTCATTCACGTGGCCTTGCTGGGTTTTTAAAAAGGGAATTAAAATGCGCAGATCTGCGGCAATAGCAATATTATTGATGAGCCTTTTAGGAATTG
>JBIIEI010000072.1:0-28762 GCA_044237915.1 Silvanigrellaceae bacterium
CAGTAAAACCTCTGAGAAAGCCATAAGCTTGTTTCCTCCCTTCTGAAGGAAACACTACAGCGGCAAGGCTTTTCAGTTTACGCATGGAGTCAGGAAGGGGTGAATCAGAATCCGACTCAAATCTGAAGAAATGATTCTTCTAAAAAAGGGAAGTGCGGGTGTGGCACAAAAAAGCGAGATAAAAATAAAAGAGATGCCTTGATAAGTCAACGGAATATATTGAACGGAAATGCCCACACTTTTTACCGCAAGGGCAACGAGCCTTGGGAGGATGGGCAAGTAACCTGCATCAGTTGACTTGATATTTTCCCAAAAAGCGCGTGTTTCTGCAAAGAGATAGTAATTATTTGCACCTTCTGCCCACATTTCATTTTGAAGAAAAAGTGTGGGGAAGGTCCAAATTTTGAGCACGAGGCCCAGAATAAAAAGAAAGAGAAAGCCAAAGTATTGGTGTTGGACTACTTTTTTAAATTCCGGCATTTTCGCGCTTACTACTCTCTTCGCATGGGCAGAACTTCGTATTGCTCGATATGAAAATCGCTGACCGATTTAATCACAAGTTTCTTTTGGAAGCGCTGCTGAATTTCATCTAAAAATTCTTTGTCGTCTTCCAACATGCGATCAGTGACCTGAGGATGTGCTTTGACCATAAAGGATTCGGCCTTTGATTTCCCAAACTCACGCACGAGTTCACGAATAAGCTCATAAGCCACGCTCACGCCGCTTTTTACCCGACCTTTGCCTTCGCAATAGGGGCACGGAATGCAGAGCTTGCGCGCCAAGCTTTCTTCGGTGCGCTTGCGGGTCATTTGCACGAGGCCCATTTCAGAGATGCGCAAGACGGTGGTTTTGGCTTTGTCTTTCTTGAGTTCTTCGACCAAGGCTTGGAAAACACGATCGCGATCGTCTTGTCGTTCCATGTCAATAAAATCAAGAATGATGATGCCGCCGATGTTACGGAGGCGAAGCTGCAACACGATTTCTTTGACGGCTTCGAGGTTGGTGCGGGTGATGGTATCGCCCAGGGATTTGCTTCCCACAAAGCGGCCGGTATTGACATCGATGGCTGTGAGGGCTTCGGTTTGTTCAATCACCAAATATCCGCCGGACTTCAACCACACCTTGGGCCCCAAGGCCCTCGAGACTTCGATTTCAATGCCGTAGGCATCAAAAATGGCATCGTTACCTTGGTAAAGTTGAACTTGTGCACCGAGTTTGACCGAAAAGCGATTGAGAAACCGCACGAGTTTTTCGTACTGGTTGCGATCATCGATGACGATGCGGTCGAGATCGCGCGCTAACAGGTCGCGCGTGGCACGAAACACGAGGTTGAGATCTTCATGCACGAGGCTTGGAGATTTGGTTTGCTTGCTGCGTGCCCGAATGGATTCCCAGAGCTTTACCAAAAATTCGATGTCCGAAGCGATCTTTTCTTCGGCAACATATTCGCTGGCGGTGCGGACAATAATTCCGACGCCATCGGGTTTGGCTTTTTGAATCACCGTTCGAAGGCGGACGCGCTCTTCTTCAGAGCCAATGCGACGGCTCACGCCAATGTGGCTAAAGCCCGGCATGAGGACGACATAGCGCCCTGGAAGGCTCAAATAAGTGGTCACTCGTGCGCCTTTGGTGCCAATGGCATCTTTGGCAACTTGCACGAGAATTTCTTGTCCTTCTTTGACAAGATCCATAATTTTTAAATTGCGCATGGGCCTGCGGGGTCTCGGAGAATCTTCGTTCTCGTCGTCGAGATCTTCCTCAGGTTCCGGGCCGGCTTCATCATCATCCAGGAATTGCGACAGGTCGCTTGATTCTCCGGTTTGAATATCGCCGGCGTATAAAAAGGCCGCTCTTTCGAGTCCGATATCGACAAAGGCGCTCTGCATGCCTGGTAACACGCGTGCGATGCGACCCTTGTAAATGCTTCCGACAATTCCCCTTTCACTGGTGCGTTCGATGTAATATTCCGCTACTTGGCCGCCTTCGATGAGAGCCACGCGCGTTTCAAAGGCCGAGCAATTGATAATCAGCTGTTTAGATAAGGTGTACATATTGCATTTTCACTTCAAGACTGTTCAAAACCCTACACAGGTCAGCCGGCATTGCCATTTTTGCCCTGTTGCAAAGCGGCAGATACCACCTCACTTGTGTTTGGTACTTCCAGAAACAGCTCCATTGCGCGAAGTCTTGTTTCTGCCAGACTCTGTGCGAAGGGACCTTCGGAAGGAGTCCGACCCTTTACCCTAACGCACCGACCAAGAAATTGGAACAGTTCCTGGGGTGTCGGAAAAGAAAAGCCCGCTTTTTCACGGATGAGCATTGTTGCTTCGAAGGCTTTTTCGCAGTTTGAGCCAAAAACGGTGACAACCGGGTGTGCCGCCGCCTCCAAGGTGTTGTGAATATGGCCGTCAAAACCTCCACCCACGATGGCAACGTCGGCAAGCGCATATAGTTCTGCGAGCATGCCAATGCGATCGACCACCACAAAATCGTATTTTGCAAGCAGGGCGAGGGGCAAAGCAATTTCAACGCGGCTCTTCAAGTGCGTGGAAGGCAGGGTACGGCCTTCCCGATTCGACACGCCATTGCCCTGATGGGTTTCTGCGTGCGGAGCTGGGGTATTTTCACTGTTTTGTTGCGCAGGCAAGTCTGCAATTTCCTGCTCAAGAGCCGAGAGTGTGACCGCCAGGGCGCCTTTGGCGGTGGCGTCTTGGAGGATTTGCGCAATGGTTGAGGGAGTAACCTCGTGGGGCACGTAGACGATAAAAGGTTTGGGCTCGAGGCTTATACTCTGCAGCGCCAACTGGTGTTCTTCTGCATGGGGTGAACCAAACACAAAGCATTTTTTTTCAAGGCCCATCTTTTGAGCGTGGGTGAATTCTCCGAGTACCCCTATTTTTTCTTTGATGCCGACTTCCTTTAAACTCTGAGCCCGTTCTTTGGCGCGCGACCACTTGGCATCGCCTGCCACAAAGACTTTAAGTGGCATGCGGAGTGTGCGAAAATAAAGGGCATCATCTTCAGAAACGGCAAAGATATTTGAAAAATAAGGAAACATTTTTTGCTTCCAAGAATTGCCCAATATTTTAAGCACGCCCTTGCGTGTCGAAGATCGCCTTGCCGCCAGCAGATGAATCGGAATTTGGCAGTGTTTGCCCCTGCGCAAAAGTGCGGGCCAAATATCGTAACGGACGAAAAAAATATGTTGCGGCTTGAGTAAATTCAGAATTTTTTGGTGATTAGCACGAGTGTCGACGGGAAATCCACAGGCAGCCACAAGCCCTGGGACGTTTTTTAAGAAGGGTTCTGCACTGGGAGAAAAATACGTCACAAAAAAATGGTAACAGAATTTTTCGTGCAACATGCGCATGACGGGTATGATTTGCTCGAGTTCACCAGCGCTTGCCACATGCACCCAGCAGACTTGTGCTTGGGGTTTGTGGGGGCGAATGTCGTCGTTCCACTTTTGCAAAGCCGCTAAGGTTTCGGCTTGATGCACGCTTGAGCGCAAAAAGACGAAGCGCAAAAATTTCTGATTCGTGGATAATTTTCCAGCCAAAGAAAGGAGGAAGAACGATAATTTTAAAAAAGTCTCGTAAATGAGCACCAATGAACTCCATTTAAGCTGCGTGTTACTTTTTTACGAAGTGCATTTAACGCCTGTCGAGGGGGACATAAGGAACATCTACTTCGCCAATATAAAGAGACTTCGGCCGGTAAAGTCTGTTGTTTTGCCGCAATTCTATAATATGAGCCGTCCACCCCACAATGCGTGCCGCAGCAAAAATGGCAGGATAAAGGATGGGCTGAATGCCTAACTTTGCATACACAGAACCGCTCCAAAAATCCACATTGACAAAAATAGGCTTGCCATCGGCCTCAAACACCCGCCTTGCGGCATGCTCAATTTTACGGAGCAAAACAAGATCCGAGTGGGGATCGTTTTTGGGAGTGAGTTGCTCCAGAAGATCTTCAAAGATGCGAGCACGGGGGTCGACGTTCTTGTAAACCCTGTGCCCCATGCCCATGAGTTTTCCTTTGTTGAGTAAAACATTGCACACATATTCGCCAATGTCGCCGTGTTCGCGTGCATCTTTAATCATCTCTATCACCTGTTCGCTCGCTCCGCCGTGCAAGGGTCCACTGAGGGCGCCCACAGCGGCACTGGTTGAAGCGTACATATTGGTGAGAGTAGATGCCACAGCGCGTGCAGTAAAAGTAGACGAATTAAAGCCGTGGTCCATCTGCAAAATAAAGGCAAGTTCCATGCAACGTGCTTGCCTTTTGGTGGGTATTTTTCCACTCAACATAAACATAAAATTTTCGGCGTGGGTTAAATCTTCGCGGGGATTGATAATCGGCATGCCC
This sequence comes from Silvanigrellaceae bacterium, assembly GCA_044237915.1. Classification (GTDB taxonomy): domain Bacteria; phylum Bdellovibrionota_B; class Oligoflexia; order Silvanigrellales; family Silvanigrellaceae; genus JBIIEI01. The sequence continues at coordinate 4,369 of JBIIEI010000072.1, forward strand.
AAGTGGTGCCTGTATGAAGCCGCCAAAATGACCGGAGTCTGTGCGACGATGCGCAATGCTTTTTCAAGCAGACTTTCTTCCTCGGAGAATTTTTGACCAGGATCGATACAACCCAAAGCTGCAAGTGCAGTTTGTAAAGCAAACAAGGGGTGACTCGTACGGGGAAGTTCTTGAATAATACGCAGCACTTTTTCGGGGGTTTGAGCCACCTGGCGCAGCTTCCACACAAAGGCATCGAGAGATTTTTTGTGAGGTAAACTGCCACACATCAAAAGATAAGCGCACTCTTCAAAAGTGCTGTGTGCTGCAAGCTCAGCAATATCGAGGCCCCGATAATAGAGCCTGCCATTGTGCCCATCGACCCAACTGATAGAAGTGGTGTCGACGACAAGCTCTTCCATGCCGCGTTTGATATGATGTTCGTTTCTCAACAGATCCTGAGACATCGTGATGCTCCATCTTTTTGACCGCAGGTCCGTGATTTGTTACCACGTGCGAGGATATCCGAAACCGTTTGATAATGTGAGAGGAAGTGTATGGAGGTTCTGCCACTCGAGAAACCGCTCCTGGAGCTCAGCAACAGAATAAGCGAGCTGCGCGTCTCTGCCCGACAAGCGGCCCTCGCGGAAAATCGCCGAGACGATCGGGAGTTGTCCGATGAAATTCGCATTCTTGAAGCACAGTTTGAGAGTCTCGCCAAAGAGACATTTTCGAATCTTTCTCCTTACGAAGTCACGCAGTTAAGCCGTCACCCTCACCGTCCGTACACGCTCGATATCGTCAATCAACTGTGTACCGACTTTATCGAACTTTCGGGCGACCGCAATTTTATGGAAGATGCGTCGATCGTGGGGGGCCTGGCACAATTCCGTGGCCGCCGCGTCATGATCATTGGACACCAAAAGGGCCGGGGCACCAAAGAAAACGTCAAACGAAATTTTGGAATGCCAAGGCCCGAAGGTTATCGCAAAGCCCTGCGATTAATGTCGATGGCCGAAAGATTTTCTTTGCCCATTGTTACCTTTGTCGACACTCCCGGAGCCTACCCCGGTATGGATGCTGAAGAACGTGGCCAAAGTGAAGCTATCGCTAAAAATATTATGGTCATGAGTAAGCTCATGGTCCCCATTGTTACCGTCGTTGTGGGTGAAGGTGGCAGCGGAGGCGCGCTAGCCATTGCAGTCGGGAATCGGGTGTTGATGATGCAGTATGCTGTGTACAGCGTGATTTCCCCGGAAGGGTGCGCATCCATTTTATGGAAAGACAGCTCCCAGGCGGATCGCGCCGCTAAAGCATTGTGCCTCACTGCCAAACATGCGCTTGATTTGGGAGTCATCGATGACATCGTGCCCGAACCTTTGGGCGCAGCGCATTGGAAACCCCAAGAAGCCATTCAGGCCATCGGCGATTATGTTGAAAAACACCTCACCGATCTGGCAAAACTCAGCAAAGAAGAACTGCGCGATCAGCGCATGCACAAATACATGACCATTGGAAGAGTTCAATCCATGCCCCCCATCTCTCCCTTTCGAGCCGAAAAAGCTCCTATTGCAGGTTGGGACGAGAGCTGGGAGAGTGTGATACAATCGCTCGATCCTTAAAACCAAATCTATAGCCAGGAAAGTCCTATGACGATGCTCTTCGAAACGCCACCCATGCTTGATCCCTCTTCTCCCAATGGGTGGTCTTGGACGGCTACGGAAGAAGACACCCAAAATGTAAAAGTGATTACGATTGATGGTCCAGCGGGTTCGGGAAAAAGCACAGTCGCAAGAGCTGCTGCACAACATCTGGGCTGGATCTATGTCAATACGGGTGCGATTTATCGAACATTTGCACTGATGCTCCACGAAGCGGGAACAACCGTTGCCGACAGGGGTTCTGTGGAACGCTTTATTGCCTTTCTTGCAGAGCGGTACCGGCAAGATTCTCGCTCGGGGCGAGTCTTTCTTGGGGAACGTGAAGTCACCCATGAAATTCGCAGCCCTTTTATTTCAGAAAAGGCAAGCATGGTTGCGCAGGATGAACTTGTGCGCAAGCGTCTGTTACCCGTACAACGCAGAGTCGTGCTGGATTGCAATGGTGCCATCGTCGACGGGCGCGATATGGGAACCGTGGTTTTTCCAGATGCACCCTTAAAATTTTATTTGCTCGCTTCTGCAGAAGAGAGAGCAAGAAGACGTGCAGTGGAATTGCGGGGGCATGGTCAGGAAATTGATGTGAGCGAACTCGTCAAAGAGATCTTCGAAAGAGATAATAGGGATGCCAATCGTGCTGTCTCGCCTATGAAACCCGCAGATGACGCCATCATGGTCGATTCAACACAGATCAATCCCGATGAAGTTGTGAATCAAATTCTAAAACATGCACACGAACGCGGGCTCATTCCACATTATTCGGGTCAGGGAGTCTAAGAATGGCGACAAAATCGGAAGCGGCAGCCGGTCTCATGGAGTCTAGTGCGGGAAGTGGTTTTGGATGGCTTTCTGTCATTACAAATGGTGGTCCCTTGGGCATCGCCATTATGCTTTTGCTGATTGTCCTCAGCATTGCTACCTGGGCTGTCATCATTGAGCGCTGGCGTACGCTGGCAAAAGTGCACGGACGCTCAGAAAATTTCTTAAAGAGTTTTTGGGATGCCAAAAGCCTTTCGGAGTTGCACATACGCTCTAAAGATATGGAATATAGCCCTGCGCGTGAAATTTTTCGATCCGGTTACAATGAAATGGTGCGCGTGATTCAAGCGCGCGATAAAAAGCACGGCGCAACCAATGTTCCTGTGCCGTTCGATACCGTCAAAAGATCTTTAAATAAGTCACGCGTTGTTGAAGAAGGACAGCTTGCAAAGAACATGAGTTTTCTTGCAATATCAGCATCTGCGGGCCCGTTTATCGGTCTTTTTGGAACCGTTGTTGGAATTATTCGCGCTTTTCACGATATCGGAGCCAGCGGTTCGACAAGCTTAGCGGCCGTTGCACCTGGAATTTCCGAAGCCCTTGTTGCAACCGCTTTGGGGCTTGCAGCTGCGATTCCTGCCGTTATTTTTTACAACGTGTTTGGCAGCCGTGCGCGTCGTCATCTGTTACTTCTCGATGGTTTTGGTGCCGATTTTCTGAATATCCTGGAACGTCATTTTAATGTCGGTAAGGGCGAAGGGCAAGGAGCGGGAGCTTCTGCGGCGGTCGGAAATCCTCCGCACTCCGTCATTCACGGACTTGATTGAGGTGTGACACATGGGATTTCAACTCGGTGACAATGAGCCTGGAAAGTCGACTTCTTTTTTTGGGTCGCAGGGTTCGTTTACAGAAATTAATGTAACGCCCTTTGTCGATGTCGTCCTTGTGTTACTTATTATTTTTATGGTGGCAACTCCACTTGCCATTTCAGGTGTCAATGTTCAATTGCCATCGACCAAAGCGAAAACTCTTCACGTTAAAGACAATCCTTTGGTCCTTTCGGTGACCGAATCGGGGGATTTCTATCTCGGAAAAGCCCTGATTCCCTCGCCTGCCCTTGTGGAAAAACTCAAGGCTGCCAAGGGTTCTGATAACGAAGCACAGATCTATATTCGGGCAGACCGCAAGGTTCCCTACGGAAAAGTCATGGAAGCCATGGCGGCATCTCAGCTTGCTGGGATTCAAAAAATTGGCATGTTGGGTGAGGCCGCTTCGTCGGGGAAGAAATAAATGGCCACGCAAAGGGTAAAAAGAGAGTCTCAAGCGCTGGGCCCTGCAGGACCCAGTATCGATGAACCGAATATGCGTTACTTTGGTGCTGAAGCGCACGCTCCTGCGGACGTGATCGATTTTACTCACTACCGAGCGAAAAACTCTAAAGCAAAAGGCAATGGGGAAGAAGTAAAACTCGATCCCCCCCATGTGATTGTTGATGAACTCAAGCCTCTGCGCCGCGAACCTCTGTGCGATATTTTTTCGACATCCACGCGTCTTAAAATAAATCCTCCCACGCTTTTAAAGCCCCACTGGAAGGATATTGCGGTTTCCACTGGAATTCATGTGTTGGTTTTGGCGGGGGTGATGATTCTTCCGCTTCTGACAAGCTCCAAACGTGAGCATGTCCTTGATGAAGAACCCATTGAGGTCTCGTTTGGAATTTCAGATGCCCTCACCAATTCCTTCAAAGAAATGCCCAAACCTGAAGTTCCCGCGCCCCAAGAGCCCGAAGTGCTTCCAGAGGCCAAAAAGGCCGAAGAACAGCTTCCGCAACTTGCAAAAAATATGGCACTCGATGCGCCGACAAATGAAGAAAATTTAATGCCTGCCCCCGCAAAGCCAACGCCTGCGCCAACCCCAACAGAAGAGCCTAAACCGACTCCTGTTGCGACGGTGAAGGAAACGCCTCCTCCCAATACCAAAAAAATCACGCAAGAAGAGCTGCTGCGCAGAATGGAGCGTGAAAATCGAAAGGTTGCCGAGAAGGAACAAGAGGGGACCAAGAATAAGAAAAACGCCAAAGAAAATATCAAAGACCCCAATGAATTGCCCAAGAATCCCTTTGCAAGTGACCTTCCTAAATCGCCTCCGGGCCTGGGTCCTTCGGGAGATATTAAGGGAACACTGGTCGATGCCAGCGTCAAACAGCAGTACACAGGCGTTGTGATGAGGCACTTAAAGCAGGCATGGACACTTCCAGAAACAAAAGATTTTGGAGCCGATCTCGTTGTGGTGCTTGTCTTTAAAATCAACTCTTTTGGAAAAATTATCGGTGCTGTTGAGGTTGAGAAATCCAGTGGGAACAAGGATTTTGATGAGGAAGCGATGACTGCCGTGCAATCCGCATCACCATTTCCAGACCTGCCCGAAGAATTGGAACCTTCTGTGACTTTGCACCCGAGTTTAAGACCCCGTGATGCACAAAAATAAAGTAAAAGAAAAGGACGATTTTGCGATGAACCTGCGATCTTTGAAATACTGGACAAAAGCCTTGGCGCTCCTCGGCGGGATTGTTGTGCACACAGCAAATGCACAGCCACCCCCTGCAAAACCCGAGGCCCCTCCTGCAGCTTCCGCACCTGCTGACGGCAAAGCGGATAGAGAGATTTATTTCGACATTGGCCATGCAGGAGCACGAAAAATCCGCCTTGCAATTCCTTCCTTTGGATTGGGTGACAAGCCCTCTTCCTCAGTGTCGGCAGCGGATCGCGACACCTATGCCGCACGGCTTTCAGATCTGCTTGCATTTACCAATGCCTTTGAAGTCATTCCCGCAAGCGGATTTCTTGCTAAAAATGATCCGGCCTCCAAGGCGATAAATTACGAAGAATGGACCCCGATCAATACCGAACTTTTAATTATGGCAAAGTTTGAAGCTGCGCCTGAAGGAAAAGTTGCGATCGAATTTCGGTTGTATGACGTCAAAAAGAAAAAGATGCTGTTAGGTAAACGTTACAGGCCTGAGAAAACTCAAGTTGACTATGTGCTGCGCCGGTTTGCAGATTTAGTGATGGAAGTTCTCACTGGTGAAATGGGCATGTTCACCTCCAAAATTGCTTTTGTGGGAGCAAAGGTCGCAGGGCAACCTCGGCAGGTTTACATTTCAAACTTTGATGGTACAGAGCTGCAGCAAATTACCGACAATGGCTCTATTAATATGAGCCCTTCGTGGTCCCCCGACGGGACAAAGTTAACTTTTACCTCCTTTAAAGACGGCAAAGCCGAAATCTATGTGTTTAATTTACTCACCCGTAAATTGGGACGCCTCACGCGGAGTAAAGGAAACAACTCGGGTGCAAACTGGCACCCCAATGGCCGCACCCTCGCATTTGCAGGAGGTTCAAACGGCCTCACTGCAATTTATACGATGAATTCTACAAGTGGCAGTGAACGTTCTCCGCTGATTACGGGAAGTGGACTTGAGGTCGAACCTGCCTATTCGCCCGACGGAACCAAGCTTGCATTTGTGAGTGGAAGATTTACGCGCCCCCATGTCTTTATTCGTGATTTGGCATCGAGCCAAGACACCCGCATCACCTTTGCAGGTTGGTATAATTCTTCTCCGGCATGGCGTCCTGACAACAAAAAGATTGCCTTTGCAGGTTACGATAAGGAAATCGATAGATACGATGTCTTTATTGTGAACCCCGACGGACGTCAGCTCGAACGCCTCACTCTAGATCAAGGTGACAACGAAAAACCTTCGTGGTCACCCGACGGACGTTTTCTGATTTATCAATCGAACCGAGTCGGAAGTGGGCGTGGAAAAACCCGTGCCTACAAGCTCTATACGATGAGTAAAGATGGCGCCGATCAAAAACCCCTCAACATTCCACTGGCAGAAGTGCAGATGCCCACTTGGGGACCTCGCCAAATGGACATCGAAAACTAAACAGGAGAATGACGGTGCGCATCACAAAAGTTTACACACGCACAGGCGACAAGGGCATGACCGGACTTTCCGATGGCACGCGTGTTTCGAAAGATTCCTTGCGCCTCGAAAGCTATGGGACGCTTGATGAACTCAACGCGATTGTGGGTTTGTGTCGTCAGAATTTATCAGAACTTCCTGCGGCGCACAGCGCACTTCTCGACACTTGGCTAGAGGCCATTCAAAACGACCTCTTTAATTTAGGTGCAGACTTAGCAACTCCTACACCGGGACGTTGGCCGCAGATGGTGGTTTTGGGCGATGAAGACGTTAAGATGCTCGAAAAAATCATCGACCTTTGCCAAGAAGACCTTGCGCCCCTTAAAGAATTTGTGCTGCCCGGAGGCACAAGCCTCAATGCCTTTTTACATTTGGCCCGCACGGTTTGCCGCAGAGCCGAAAGATTTTCTGTGACGTTACAAAACCAAGAAGCCGAATTGAATCCCTTTGCGGTTCCCTTTATCAACCGACTTTCCGACCTGTTTTTTGTGCTGTCGCGCTGGGTTCAAGCCAAAGCAACAGCCCAAGAAGTCACCTGGGACAGGCACAAGGGTGTGCGGCATTTGAAGATGCCATAAGCAGGCAATCTGTCACTGTACCTTGTGTCGACAATTTTTCGTGTTCATTTTCCAAAATCTTGTAAAATCTTTTCGACGAGCGGCAAGGTAGCAACGGAAACATTGGGAGCAAATACAAAACCGAAGACGATTGCAAACATGGCCTCAATCTCCGTTTCTTTGTGCGTAGGAAAAAACATTCTTAGTTTTTTGCGAAAGTCTTCCTCTGATTTTCGAATGTGTTGGCCAATATCGTTCTTGTCATCGCGGTGCAAATAAATAAACGCCGGCAATATGGGAAGACGACCAATGAGAGCACGAGAATCCTCAAGAGTTGATGCAATAGCTCCGGTTTTCCAGCGCTCTTTGCGGACTTCGGTCTGACCAGAGAATTCTTTTGCAAAAAGCTTCACGGATTCCAGAATAATATCGGTTTTGTTACGACCAAAATAGTAATAGATAAGACTGCGCGTGACACCGCTTTCCCGCGCCAATTCACTCATATTCCACCGGGCGTGTCCCCGCGTGAGATCGAGCTTGATTGCGGCGTTCAAGACCTTCCAATAAACAGCGTTTTTATCTTTCATATTAATTTATTTGACATAAATGTCCAATAACTGTCAACTCTATGTATCGCAGTTGCGCAAAAAATCGTCAATATTGGCCCCGCTAAAGGAATTTTACTCAATTAAATTAAAAAAGGGAGCTGCAGGTGAAGGCCATTGTTACGAAACGGTACGGCGGGTATGAGAACGTTGAGTTAGCTGACATTCCTGTTCCTCAAATCGGGCATGAGGAAATCCTCATACAGGTCGATTTTGCAAGTATTAATCCTCTAGATTTTAAGACATTAAATGGAAAACTTAAATTCGTTCAGAAGTATTCATTTCCCAAAACTCTGGGCAACGATCTGAGCGGTACTGTTGTAAAGACGGGAATTAACGTAACAAAATTTAAAGTAGGCGACGAGATATATGTGAGGTTAAACAAAGATCGTATCGGGGCTTTTGCAGAGTTTGCGATTGCCCACGAGAGCGAAGTGGCACACAAACCAAAGTCACTGTCCCTCGAAGAGGCCGCGGGAGTCCCGCTGGTTGCACTCTCTGCTTGGCAAGTTCTCCACGATTTCATCCAAAGAAAGCCGGGGCAGAAGGTTCTGATCCAGGCAGGTTCAGGTGGCGTGGGCATGTTTGCTATCCAATTCGCAAAGCAGGCAGGTGCGTTCGTGGCCACGACAACGACGGGTGCGGGGGGTGAATTCGTAAAATCTCTAGGTGCCGACGTCGTGATTGACTTCATGTCACAGCGTATTGAAAAAGAACTGTCAGGATACGACGCAGTTTTTGATACTCTTGGCGGAGAAGCACTTGAAAAGGCTTTCTCAGTCGTGAAGCCAGGGGGTATCGTGGTTTCGATTGCAGGGCTTCCAACGTCTCGGACGATGCTTGACACAGAGCCTTCGTTGTTTTTAAAGGCGTTGCTCTGGCTTGCAAGTTTCAGCACTGAGTGCAAAGCGAAAAAGGCAGGAGTCCGCTATGAGTATATCTTCATGCGACCCGATTCCGCTGTTCACATTGGCAAAACTCTGTTCTGCCCCCATAGTTGCAAAAAGTGCCAATGCCGCCGCAAATACGCCAGGAATGAGTTTCACATTTAATGATCCTTTATAAAGCAATTCAATTGTCTCTCGTCGCGAGAAAAGAAGGAGATTGAGTGGTAACAGCGCGCGATAATGCGACCGAAATATTTTTATAGACGGGATGCCCCATGCTTCCCACTCTCAAAGTTGACAGAAAGGGGCTGGAATTGTCAGTTGCGTTTAATAACGTTTGAATACAGCTATTTGCATTTGAAAAATTAACACGCTTAGCACTTCGTGTTCGTACGAATATCAAAATCTCGTATTCGCGCGCACATTTTTTTGAAATGAGTTTTAAAATAACAGCCTTATTCATATCGATCTAAGTTAGAATTGTGTTGAATATTTAGTCATTGAAAAACAATTATGCAGAGTCTTTCTGTAAATTGGCTGTGTAAGTCATTCAAATGATGCCCCTCTTCTTTTTCGCACTGATGGCACAAACTTTGCTCAAACAAAAATTGTAAAGATGAACGCATCTCTGAACTTTTTTAATCATCCTCATGGGGTATTTCATGAAACGTAATCATTCTTTGTGCACAGTGTCTATTGCTCTTTTTGCTGCAGCTTCGTTAATGGGCGGCTGTAATAAATCGGCAGGAAAAGATAGCTCAAATAAATCTACCAGACCCGTCGCTCAAAATAATTCACATTCTGTTATTGATGCCGCGGATGCTGCTCTTGTTAAAGCAAAGCTTGAAACACCAAGTTCGCAAGCTGTTTTTGCTATTCAAAGTTCTCGAGTGCGAGAGCTAGGCCAAGGGCCTGTTAGCTCGGAATATGACGAAAGGCAACAACTGGACCTTTGCTGGTACAAAGCACCGATGGTTAAAATTCCAGGAAGTAACGCGCACGCTCTGAATTTCAACCAAGCGAAGCAAATCTCAAGAAGTGGAACTCCAAACTTTACCTCTCAAGTGGCATTTGAAAAAGCTTATCAAGGCGTGACTAAATCAGCCTTAAAGACGAAAGAAAACTACATTCTTGCGTTGAAGGATATCATGGGTATTTCAGGAATGGCGGCTGGACTTACTACAGGCATTCATGCAACGGCTGGAACTCTTGCGCTTGTGACAAATGCCTTATCGGGAGCCGCCGCAGTTGCTGCTGTTGGTGGACTTCTTGCGCCAGGCTTGATGATGGCAGGCGTGTTTGGGTCAGTTCATCTTTCTATTCTCGCAACGGACGGTCCTGCAAGTTCCGATGCAGTAAAGGCTAAATATCGCGCACAAGCTGAACAATTTGATGCCGCTTTTGTGTCGGTCGACAAGGCAAAAAATGGAGTGATTGAGTTTCCTCAATTCTCAGAGTTTGATTTTGAAATGCATGAATCGTTTGTCATTAAAACTTTGGCCTCTTTGCCAAAGGAAGCCATGTCACCGAGCGCTTGTCCTACTCTTGCAAGGTAAAGTTAAGCATTCTTCCACAAGACCGAATAGCGGATGGGGCCCCAGGAGAGGTTAGCTTTGGTGCCTGGCAAGATGGGACCCACACCTTCGGGTGTGCCCATAAAAATCAAATCGCCTGCGCAGAGCGGGAAAAATTCACTGGCATAGGCAACAGCTTCTGCCGGTGACATCCGCATTTCTTTTCCATAGCCGTGTTGGCGCAGCGTGCCATCGATGGTGAGCGAAAACTTTTCATCGAGGTATTCTGGAAATTCAGAAACGCGGCGCCAGGGGCCTACCACTGCGGAATCTGGAAAGACCTTGGAGACCGTCCAGGGGTGGCCATTTTTTTTGAGAACTTCTTGTCTGTCTCGGAGTGTCATGTCGAGGCCGAGTGTGATAGCTCCAATAATGCGTTCGGCTTCTTTGAGGTCGAGCTTGTAGCCTCCTTTGTCGAGGCGCAAAACAATTTCGGTTTCGTGGTGCAAGGCACCTGCATCGTGAGGGTAGCTGAGCTCTAAAAATTCATCTTCCTGAACAGCAGCGCGTAAGACACTTGCAGGTTTCAGAAACAGGACTGGTTTTTCGGGAATGGCGTCCCCGAGTTCTTGAGCATGTTTGAGGTAGTTTTTGCCAAGACAGACAATTTTATCCATTCTTTGCCTCCTGTGCCCCACGGTTTCCCAACAAAAGGCGATAGGGTGATTTTTGTGTTAGAATGACATCATGATAACAAGTCGCATGGTGCTTTACCATGAGTGTGCTAATTTAGGAAACAGTCGAACGATTGTCCAGAATGGCGTCAACATCAACAAATTATTCTTGTCCGGGTGTCAGAACAGAAAAGAGTCTCTGGTCTTGCACTGGGAAGCCTTCGCTGGAAGGCTCTAAAGAATGGGTTACGGCTGGGTAAAATAAAAATGGGATATCGCAATAATAATCGCGGAAATATGCACCGCAGTCGGCCACCAAAGGGCCCTGTAAAATTGGCTTTTGGCATCGTAAAAGACAAAGCGACCATCGAAGCAGAGAAACTGGCAGCCCTCATGGCTCCCAAAGCGCAAGAACCCGTGTTTACGCGCCAAGAATTGGTGGGCACTCTGCATTTAAAGAGCGTCGATCTCACGAAAGTGCGGGCGTTACCTCCTGATTACCTCGAGCGTGTGCAAACGAATTTGGCCAAGGTTTATGAAGAGGGCAAGCACTCGAACTCGCGCTGTGTGATTGATTTTCAAGACGGCGAGCTTTTGGTGGCTTTTCCTTTCGATCAATCCGTTGTTGAGCGCATCAAAGGCCTTGATCGCAACGAAAGAGCATGGGACCCCGATGCACGTTGCTGGCGAGTTTATCCAGCCTTGTTTGATGATTTGCTCGATTTTTTAGGGCGCGGCACCAAAGTCAGTGAAACAGCCTATGCAGAAATCTGCCGCATCGTTCAATCGCCCTACTATGCGGTGATAGCACGTAGCAAGCTTGGAAAACTGGTGGTGCGAGAAGCTTGGTATGAGGAAATTCGCCTTCCGGCTGTCGACTTGGCCTTCGGAAGCAACGCTTACCTTGCTCTAAATCCGACTGTGTTGCCTGAAGGCATCACCCCCGACAGTCTTGAATCGATGCGCACGCTCATTCATAACTTCAGCTTTAAACGAAAGCCTTATGAGCATCAACTCAAAGGGATCGAATATCTTTTAATGAATAAAGATGCTGCGCTGCTCGATGAAATGGGATGTGGTAAGTCCTTTCAAATCGCTTCAACGCTGGGCATTTTGTTTCGCAATAAGGATCTCGACAAAGCCCTTATTATTGCGCCGATGTCGCTTATCCGCACCTGGCAGGATGAGCTTCGGATGGCCACGGATGAACCCTTTGTTGTCATCGGCGGCACGCCTTCTCAACGCTTAAAAGCCCTCAAAAGTGATGCCCGCATTTTTATCGTTCACTACGAAGGTCTGCGCCTCGAAGAAGAAAAACTCGAGGAATGGTTAAAGCAAGGCCGGGGCATGATGATTTTTGATGAAAGCCAACGCATCAAGAATTTGCTCGCACAAACCACACGTGCCGCCTTAAAGCTGCGTCCCGTGGTGGAGCGCTGTGTGATTGCCACAGGAACTCCCATTGCAAACCGGCCACTCGACCTTTTTGCCCAGTATTTTGTGATGGACCGCGGCCGCACATTTGGCAGCAAGTTTTCGGCTTTTAAAGAGGCTTTTTGTGAACTTGAAATTATTAAAGTTCAAGTGGGACGAAAGCTTGTTCCCAAAGAAAAGTTTTTGGGTGTTCGAAACGGCGACGAATTGCGCTCACGCATCATGAAAACGTCCTTGCGTCGTTTGAAAACAGACGTGCTCGATTTGCCACCCATTCTTTACAAAGACTATGTGGTTGAACTCAAGGCAGAACAAAGGGTGATGTATCAACAGATGCGCGACACCTTGCGTATCCAAGTTTCGCAGATGAGCGATAGCCAAGTCATTTCAGAAGCCAGCTCGCTTGCTGTGCAGCTGTTACGTTTGTCGCAGATTGCATCCAATCCGCGCTTGCTCGATCCCAAATATGAAGCCTCAAACGCGAAGGTTTCTGAGCTTGAAGATCTGTTGGAAGACATCCTCGAAGACGACACCAAGAAGGTTATTTTGTGGTCGCACTTTGTCGAAAACGTCAACTGGCTCACAAATCGCTTCAAAGAAAAATACATCACTGTGGCCCACACGGGTGAGATGAGCGTTGACGATCGCCAACAGAGTGTCTTTTCCTTTCAAAATGATCCCGAAACCCGGCTTTTCATCGCCACACCGCAGTCGGCAAAGGAAGGGCTCACGCTGGTTCCAAAAGACGGCTATACGCGCGCCGACACCATGATCTACCTCGATTTGAGTTTCGACAGTGGTTCGTACTTGCAGTCTCAGGCGCGGTTTCACCGTATTGGTCAGGAAGCAGAACGCTGTCTTGTCATTCATCTCATCGGCGAAAACACGATTGATGAATATATTCGCCGCACAGTCATCGATAAAATTCAAACATCTGCGAAGTTGCTCGATGGCGAGGGTGGAGCAGAACTCAATAAGATCCTTCAACCGGCTAAATTCTCGAAGGCCGAACTTATGAAGGTTCTTTGACTTTTCCTGTTTGATAAAGAAATTGATTGTACTGGCGCAAAATATGGGAAAAGTGCTTTAAAAATCCTGGAATATAGTCGGAAAGACCCATAAAATACATCACCTTTGCAAGCCCCTCTGCAGACGAGTCGCGCAGGAAGGGGTCTTTTTGCAGATCATCAAGCAACGAAACAGCTTCATCGAGTTCGTCGAGTTCAAAAAGACTCATGATTTCTTCGCACTGTTTTTGTGTAAGATCGCTATGTAAGTCGCGGATTTTTCGATAGTATTTTTTGGCTTGAATAAGTTGGCAGCTATTGCGGTAGTAATCGGCCAATTCGCCCAGCACCAAGACATCGCGAGGGTTACTCTTATAGAGCTTCATGAGACGTTCTTCTGCCCGTGAAGTTTGATTGAGCAGCAATTCACACCTACTCAAAGCGATCTCGGCTTGCCTTGCAAACAACGGTGCCGCGAGAAGACGTAACAGAATAGGAATGGCATGCTCGGCTTCACCTTTTAATAAATAACGCGTTGCCTCCATGGCGAACTTCACACCCGGATCATTGGGAGGGGGAATGATGTCTCGGATGAGCACTCCAGCTTCCAGGGGCTGCAGGGGTTTCTTAATATAGCCCCGTGCCCCTGCACTCTGAGAAAAGAGCAGGTACTTTCTTTTGTCGGAGGGGCCCACAAAGACGAACGTCAAGAGTTCCATTCCAGGCGTGCGGATCAATCGGTCATGAGTGATTAAAGCATCTGCAATGCCATCCGTGTGCTCTACAAAGATCAAAGGCCAAAAGTTCGCTTGAACATAGCTTGCAATTTCTTGGGGTGTGCGAACAAGTTGTGTTTCCCGCAGACCGAATTTGAATAAAAATTCGCGCAGGACTGCAACAAAGCCGGTTTCTTGAACCATGAGCACGGCTTTTGGAGTAAACGTCACGGCCAGCTTTCCCACCTTCAAAAGATGTCATGTGAGCGCGCAAGGCAATCTGAACAACAGTCTTGATTTTAAGAGCAAACCCGTCATTCCCCAAGCGTGGTGCCAATTAAACCGCTAGGACAGGCGTTTCTTTATTTTTTTTCAAACCTGCCGATCTATGCCTCAAACGAGAAAGAAGAGGGATGTGGTGATAAGTTTGTGGAATACAATTCAATTTAACCGCATAACATCAAAGTGTTATCGTGCACTTTGCCCTCAGATTCCAAATTTGCTTTGGTGTCTCACCGTTGCCATGGGAGGGCTCTTTGCCCTTCCAGCGGTGGCGCAGTCCCTTAAACTTCCCGTTCGGGAGACCTACCCCGCTGTCCGTGCTCACGGGATGGGCGGCGCGTTTTCACCTGTCGCCGATGATGGCGATGCCATTTTTTTGAATCCCGCCGGGATTGGACGAGAAGATGGGGAGGACTCAAAGAGTCTTTTGCGTGGTGCGCAGTTTCCAAACATTAGTTTTGGTTTTAATAAATTCACGCAAGATACCTATAAAACCTATGCGATTTCCCAAGAGATTGAAGCAAAAGAACTCGAAAAATCAGTTCTCACTGCCGAGGCAAAAAGTGTTTTATATGGCAGAACCACAATCTTTCCCTATTTTACTTTAGGAAGAGTACAGTTTGGTTTTCTTTTTGATTCCGAAACTCAAGGCTATTTGTCAAACTATGATTCTCCACAGACCAGCGAATTTTCAACTGATGAAGAGCCTCGCACCTATGATTCAAAGCTCTCATTTTCAAGTATAAATCAAGTCGGCGGAGTTTTGGGATTTAGCGTACCCTATCGAAAAACAGGATTTTCTTTAGGGGCATCGGCCAGGTACATGGTCCGCGCAAGTTTGCGACGAGATATTGAAGCTTCTGAAGGTGTCGCCTTGAAGGTACCTGAGTCTGCAAGTCAGGAAATAAACAAAACAAAAGGTCTTGCAGTAGACGCAGGCATCTTGTGGGAATTTTCTAAAAAGCTTGCACCTACACTTGCAGTATCATTGAGAGATGTTGCAGGCACTCTTTACAAAGCTATAGATTCCAAAAGTTCTTCCGAAATTGAAAGGATGAATGTTGTGACGGGGGTGTCGATGCGACCTTTCCGTAACAAGTATTTGGGCACTCTCCTCAGTTTGGAAGGGCAACGTATGGATGATGAACGAGTGTCTGGAAAGGAAAAAATCCGACTTGGCGCAGAATTGACCATAGGTGCAAATGATTCTACCGCACCTGCTTCGTTGCGTGCAGGATACAATTTTAGAGGAGTTTCCTATGGTGCATCTGTAGAACTCTTGTTTTTCCAACTCGAAGCTTCGAGCTTTGTCGAATCTGTTGAAGGTGAGCAGGGAACACGCCTCGATCGGAGAAATTTTGTGAGAATGTCAGTAGATTTGCGTATATGACTGACATGAAGGCAATGTGTTCCCTTATTTCAGTCGTAAATTTGGCGATTGAAAGCTTTGAAAGCCGAATGTGCATGACCTAAGCTGACATTAGAACGAATCGGAGAAAGTTTTGTGACCAATGCTTTTGTAAATGGGATTGATTGTTGGAGGAGAGGCACGTGGATATCGTAGAAAGAGGTGGGACGTTCTATGTTACCGGCGACATTACTGAAGCCTGTGATCTCAGCGGTGCCAATTTGCCCGGGGGACAGGTGAGATTTGATCTCGGCGGCGTGCGCTCAATCAACAGTTGTGGCGTGCGCGAATGGATAACCTGGATCAACAAGCTTAATATTGAGCCTGTCTACTCCAATTGCCCTCAGGCCGTGGTCATGCAATTTAATATGGTGCGTGAATTTTTAGGAAACAACGCGCGCGTCGAAAGTTTTCAAGTTCCTGCTTATTGTGAAAATTGTGGGCAACAGAAGTTTTTTCTCATGCGCTCTGGGACTGAATTTCAGCCTGGGCAACCTCTTGAATTCAACCTGCCCATGTGTGGCGAAGAAGGCTGCAGCATCGAATCAGATGTTGATTTTGAATCTTACTTTTACTTTGTTGAAGAGCTTCAATCTTAATCATATTCTGGAATTAAGCACCCGCAGCCAAGCAGGATAGTGAGGAAAAGTAAATAAATGGGAACCACAGAAACATTCCGTCTGGATGCGGTCCTTGATCTTTCGAACAGGGCGTATCAACAAGAACTTGAAGCTTTGTTCAAAAGTTGTGCTGTTTATCCTGTGATCGTGGATGAAGAAAAGCTCAATTTGAGTGCTGCCTTTCGGCATATTGCTGAACAAGGTGGCAGGCACTGCATGTATATCACTGATAATATCGATGCAAGTAAGTTGGCCGAGGCTCGGCAAATGGGACTCGCAAGACTCGACAACGTGTTGATGGTTGACGATGAAAGTAAACAAAAGGTCAGCGACAGCCCTGCCCTGACCATGTTTAATCATGTGCTTTCATGCAATCAACAGCATGTTCCTCATCTGCAAATTATGAGCATGGTCCGAAAAATTCGCGATGGTAAATTCTTTGGTGTCGACAAATGTGTGGCCTATGGTGCCTATGTGCACCGCTATATTTTAAGCCATTCCGATCAACGGCAGTGGTTTCGCGATGCACTGTATGAATTCGTCAAAGGACTTTCGAGTTTTCTCAATCGACCCTCCGACATGTATGCGCAGTACGCCGTTGAGGTTCAAGAAGAGCTTTTGATGAATGCCATCTGGGATGCTAACCCCAACAGACGGACCGTTGACAGACGCGTTCCTGTGGCCCTGCTTCCCCAGGAAGCCGTGCAAGTGGAATGGAGCTTCGATGGCACCACTCTCGCCATCGGTGTCCGGGACCCCTTTGGGACATTTGAAGCCCCCATCATCTACAAGTACTTAAAATTCCTGTTTGCTAACGATCGCAAGTCGATGATTAAGATGCAACAAGAAGCCGCCGGAGCCGGTTTAGGCCTCTTTATGGTTCTTGAGCGCCTCAGTGGACTGATTGTGAACGTCTCACCCGGTCAGTGTACCGAAGTCGTTGCCGCCCTCAACCTGCTGGGAGGCCCCAAGGCCTTCAATAAACGCCAAAGAAGTTTCCAGTATTTCAGCATCTAAGGTTTTTGTGCCAAATTGCTGTGCTTTGCTGTTTCCATGTTGCATTTCCCACTTTGATCCGTTAGACGCTCTATGTCTGCGGACGTGGTGAAATTGGTAGACACGCCGGTCTTAGAAGCCGGTGCTTCGGTGTGAGAGTTCGAGTCTCTCCGTCCGCACCATCCTTTTTGATCCTGGTTCTTTAAGCTCCTGTGCCTTGCGCACCAGGGGCTTTTTTTTATTTAAACCCGAATTGGCGTCTATGGAGCCGAGCTTGAATCGACGCCCTCTTCGGATCGATTGCTCTTCTGGGCGCTCATAGCAATCAATGCGCATCCACCAAGTACGAAAGCGCCCGTGGCTTCAACCCAGCCAGGGTATTCCTTAAAAACAAAAACACTGATTAAAATTGCTGTCATTGGATCCAGATACGAGACAAAGGGGTTTAACTTCGCATTTTCGCGTAGCGCTTGCCACCACAGGCAGAAAGGAACAAGTGTGAACAAAATTCCAAGGATCGCCAATTCAAAGACAGACTTCATGGCAGTGACGCTGAAAATTCCAAGCGAAAATGGAAGCAGACAGAGGGCCGCAAAAGCTGACTGAATGAGCAAGGTAACAGAATTAGGTAAGCTCCTCGTTCCAATTTGCAGGAGTGGAATGAGACCGAAGAGGATCCCTCCCCCAAAGGCAAGCGCGTATCCCAAAACGTGATTCGAACCTGGCACGCCTGGAGTCGCAAACACAATCATCGTAACAATTGTTAGGCTCGCTGCCGCCAATATTGCGGATTCGACTCGACTCATTTTCCTCTGCTTTAAGAGATGTTGAAGCAAGAGTGAAATAATAGGGCCAGAATAGAATATCGCCACGCAAACGGAAATCGGTGCAAGCCGAAACGCCCAAAACAACAGAATCATATTCAAAAAAATTGCTGCCGAAGTCGCCATGGTAAATCCGAGGACTCGCCTCGACATTTTGCTGCGGGACTCTTTTAATGCCTTCCATGAGATGGGGGCGAGCAGAGCAGCAGTGATCGCCATACGGCCAAAGATAAGCTCTGGAACGGTGAGGCTGGAACCTTTCACAACCAAGGACGTACTACCAAAAAGGACAAAAGCGCATATGGCCGCAATATAAGAACGAGTTAAAGTGCTCATTTTGACTGGCTCCTCATTTGGTTGCAGTGACCAAAAATTCAGTCTCGACATAAAAGAGCGACTCTTTTTCTAAAATGCATTGGGGGTGCTTTTTGTCGAAGAATGAGTGCCACTGACTTCGCTCTTCCTCACTCAATATTCCGCAAGGGTCTTCGACATACCAGGACGTGTGAAGAGCAGATAAATATTCAGACTGCTCTGGTCTCAAAGGGTATCGAAATTCACAAAAGTAGGGTGTTAATGAGATGTCTGTGAAACCAGCTTCTTTTACGATTTTCCCAAGGCTTCTTCCAATAAATGGATTGTGGAATGTTTCGTTATTCATTGAATTCGCTTGGCAGCCCAATATTCTTGCGTGAATGATTTTTGAAACGAGAGCGGGATCAGCGTAGTTCACAGCAAGCAGTCCGCAGTCGAGGTCACGAACTGCCAAGGTGCCGCCAGACCTCAAGAGGGGTAAGACATTTTCTTTGAGATATTCTGATGGCGATGGCAAGTATTCCATGGTATTTCCGATAAAAATGAGGTCGAAAGACCCTTGGGGGAGCCCGCGGCAGAAAATATCTTTTTCCAAGAGCTTCACTCGATGCTCGGCACCTGCATCTTTTGCGAGCTGGGCGCATTTCTTCAGTGCGCTGGCAGAACGATCTAAAAGGGTGAATTGGGCTGCGGCCTCGCGCGTTATCTCCAGCCAGTGGGGTAAATACAGGCCAGGCCCACAGCCGATATCCAAGATGCGAATGCCTAGACTGATGGGGAGCGAATCAAGTTGAGCGTGCCGGATGGGGGCTTTCGCCATGTGGTGCCTAGTCAATGATTGGTCTTCGTCCAGGATGATGTGTGGGTCTGCAAAAGAAGCGTTTGTCATTTGTGCTTATTCCGATTCTTTTTGCTCCTGTGCTTTGCACACCAGGGGCTTTTGTTGTTCAAAATTTAGTAAGTAGCAGCGAACCTCAAAGTAACATTTTTTCCTCATCTCTGGCTCATTTTTTCCGATGCTCTGATGTGCAAGTGCTCTCAAGTCGGCGGTTTGGAGGTTTGATGTCTTATTTTCGTAGTTTGCTTGTCCCCCTGATTTTTTCAACGGCAGTTTCGTGCGTACAAAAAGCGAAACAGTCCGAGGCAAAAGCCGCGAAACTTCCAACTGCCGGTTTTAAGTTTCCACCTGCGCGTGAAGGCACTCTTACGAGGCTTCAAGGGTTTGGGAGCATAGAGTATTTCAAAGGAATGAGGAGCTTCACTGAAGCAGAAAAACCCGAAAGCCATCTCGCTGCATTTCAGGTCATGGGGGTTTTGCCGCACGACCTAAAAAGCGTGGGAGGTGATTTCGGTTTTGGAACTGACTTGCGTTTTCCCAAAATTATCACGGTGAAAGTGTATCCCTTTGAGCACCAGAGAGAGCTGTTTGAATGGGAATGTGTATATAAAACGGGTCGGTTCGACTGCAAAGATATGACAGGAGATTTCTTAAATGGAAGCACTCTTTTTGACGTGGATTCAGATAATGCAAAGGAAAAGGGTCCGACGTTTAACATGTCTGCGCATGCCCAAAATAGTGATTCAAACCAGCGTCTGTATGTAAATGTTGTTCACATGCAGACATATGGACCCGGCGAAAGAGAAAGAGCAGGATATAAAGGTGACGACGACATACTTTTGAAATTGAATGAATTTGTTGAGAAGGAGGCGAAAACGTCTACAATTCGCGTCTATACTAAGCTTTTGGCGTATGACCAGTCAGAAAAATGTGTAAAAGAGAAAACACAAAGTTTTCCGGAAGTCGATGTTGTTTTACCCAACAAACAAGTGGGTTTTATCGATGTTAAGCTTAAGTTCTTGAAGCCAGAAGTCGCTCAGAAATTTAAGGAATCAGTCAAAAGCTGTGGGATTTTTACTCAAATTTTGCGAGAAAAGAAATAGTTACTGTATAGAATTATTCAACATCGGATCTTTTTGGAAAGTTTTCGAAGACATCTGTCGCAGATTTCAAATGCATTCCCATTTTTCCTTGTCAAGGCGGGTTATTTTAGCCAAGCTTTATGAAGGTAAAGATAAGGAATCATTTGATGCTCACCAGGTATCTTAAGCTTTTTCGCAACCGGAACTACTTACTCCTTTGGGCAGGGCAATCAATCTCGATGCTCGGCGATTCACTGTATCAAGTGGCCTTCTTTTGGCTTGCTTACAAACTTGCTTCGTCTGTGAAGGAAGCGGGTTTTGTTATCTTCCTTGCCTCCATCCCCTATTTGTTTTTTGGTCTTATAGGCGGAGTTTTCGCCGACCGCTGGGATCGAAAAAAGGTCATGATGATTGTCGACATCATCCGCTCCCTGTTGGTTGTTACAGTTCCCGTGGCATATGCATTGGGGACGCTGCACCTTTGGCATCTTGCCATTGTGGCATTCGCGCTCACCACAGCCCGCTGTTTTTTCTATCCGTCTCTGAAAGCCGCTACTTCCGACATTCTTGAAGGCGAAGATCGTCCCATCGGCGTTGCCTTTATGCATGCTTCAGGTCAGGCCGCAAAGGTCTTAGGACTGGCTGTAGGTGGAATGGCTCTCGTGAAATTGCCCGCCCCCATCGTGTACTCCGTGCCTTTTGTGACGTTTATTATCGCAACGGCTTGTGCCTGGGGCTTAAAAGGAAATTGGCAAGTTTTACAAAGCGGCCCTGCACAGAACATGCTCCGTGAGGTTTTTCAAACTGTTTCTGAAATTCGTTCCAAGCGTGACGTCTTTTGGAGCATCTGCCTCTTCTCTGTAGGGCTCGCTTTTATAGCGGGACTCGACCGTGTCGCACTTCCACATCTGATTGAAAAAAATTGGAAGGTGAGTGCAGAAAACTTAGGCTATTTGTTGTCCGCATTCAGCATGGGAAATGTTATTTCTGCGATGTTGATTGGAACGTTAAAACTCAAGAAGCTCTCCATGTGGATTTCTATAGGGTGGGCCCTATGGGGATTTTTTTACACACTTATCGGATTTTCTCCTACGGTTTCCATCGCAATTGTTTTAGCGGCCTTCGCAGGGGTTTCCGAAGCCATCATTGATGTTCCCCAAATCCTCCTCATTCAAACCAAGGTCGATCGAAATCAACAGGGAAAAGTATTTAGCATGTGGTCCACTGTTGCATATATCGGCGAATCCTTAAGTGCACTTCTTGTGGGTCAATTTGCAGGTGTCATCGGCTATCAGCAAAGTTACGTCTATGGTGGAGTCGCAGTTATTTTGCTCGGATTCTTTGGTCTTTTCATCTCGAGGCCAAGTTTGCTTTGAAATGCTGAAAGCAGGATAGAATTTTATTCCTCTCTCACTTTCATCTCAGGATTTGAATGAGGCACGACAGAAAGTAAGAGTTGCCTTGATCTCCATGCGGCACCGATGCCTAATTTTGCCACTTGATCCAGACCTTTTACTTGAAGAGTTTGTCCATTGTGCCAAGCTTCACGTCGAATCAATTGAAATGCCCAGGAGGTAGCTGATCCAGCGGGAGCAAATCCATTGATGATGTTTCCGACAAAGAAGAGGTTCATAAAGCTTGCTGCATAAACATTATGATGTGCAATTAAAAGATCTGCGACGGCGCTTTTTTTGTTTACTAAAATATTGCCAAATTTCATGAAATCGCCTTTGAAAGACTCTGGAGCGTGAATTTCGCTGAGAGCATAGGCAAGATCCATCGACATGTGATTGTTGATCCCCGTTCCCAGAAGTCTGAGGTCGGTCGTTTTGCAATTCTCAGCCAATTGGAAATAGGTTCGCCATTCACTCCCGATGGGAAACTTTTCTTGATAAAGAATGCTATGAACCTCAAAAGAATTTTCAGCGCCGTTGCGAAGGTAAGCGTGCAGAGGTTCAAAATAGCGTTCGGCAAATCTTTTGATGAGTTCAGCGGACTTTTGAGTGTTCTCGTATTCGCCGCGCAGAGTTGAATGGACAGCTTCTTTTGTATTTTCCACATACATGGAGGAGAATATGCCACGTCTGTCTTTTGCTTCTGAAAAGATTTCTGCAATTCTCTCGATACGAGGCGCTGCTTGTTGATAGTTTGAAAAGGTTGAAATATCCGAATTTCTGAGTAATTCTTGATAATGTGCTTGCGACAATTCGCTGTTACAGCGATGAAGAAAGCTTGGCGTTGCACTTGGGTATTTATTCATTCCGTTTTCTATATTTTCAGAATCGTCTTTTGCAAAACCCCCCGCACTGAAGAAGAGGCAAAGAATTGAATAGAGCTTTATAATCGGAGCCTTTTTTAAGAAATGCATCTCATCTCCATCAAATTTAGGGGGGCACTTTTTGACTTTGCATTATGTTTAGAAAACTCCGTGTTTTGTTACTTCTATCTTTATGCGGAGAAATGATAAGATCAAAGTAAAATGAGTAAAATGGGCAGAGTATCAATGAATCCAAGAATGTGTATTATGAGGTCGCAAGTCTTCTGGCGAGCTGAGCAGAAAGAATTCACAATGTTCAAGCTTAAAAAGCGCGCAATTGCAGTGTAGATTTTTTGAATTTTGCACAGGTTCAAGAGTCAAAGTCCTTCACCAGCTGTTTCCCGTGGGATAAGGTTCTTTGCACGCACATTTCTTTGGTCATTTTTGAGTTGAACTTTTACTCTGATACTTCAGATAACAAGTAACAAAGGCGATGTTTATGATCGAGCAGCATGTTCTTTATTTGGGCGAAATTTTTGTTATGAGGTTCTCGTCAGCGGTGCGCAAGGCAACTCAGCCTCAGCAAGCACTTATTTATTTTCACGGATTTCCGGGGCCCGTTCCTGGCAATCCCAATAAGCCATTGGATCACCAACTCGCTGAAGCTGTTTCTGAACTTGGTATTGATGTCATTGCGCCTTATTATCGGGGCATTTTGCAAAGTCGGGGCAAATATCATTTTTCTGGAACACTCGAAGACGGTAGGGATGTGCTCGCCTGGACGCTTGCACAAGGCTACGACAGTGTGTCGATCCTCGGTTATTCATGGGGCGCACAGGTTGGCATTCCTGCATTTCTTTCCATGCCCAAAGACTTGCGCTCCAAGCTGATTTTAATGTCACCCGCCATTTTTATTCCAGAAGGTGAAACACTTGAAGGCATTGTAAAAGGATGGAGAGATTCTTTGCCTTGGCTATTGGAGCATGTCAGCGATGCCGAGATTGTGACAGATCTTTTATCCATATTGGAACGAAATCCCATGGACAAAATTTCGAAAGAACTCGACCCCCACAACCTTCATATTGTGCAAGCCTTAGACGACGAAGTGATTCCGCAAAAAGCGACCGACTCCTTCGCTTCACTCTTAAATTCGCCATCTGCAACATATGTGAAAATGGCGGGTGGTCATTCATTTATAGATCGCGTTTCTCTTCAGAAAGAAATTCGGAATATTTTTACAAACAATTAATGAATTTAGGCATACAACCTAAATAGGCTAGCGGACTTGTTACGCGAATCTTGTTCCCGCACCCTTGATGAGGGAGCAAGTTTGGACCACTTCTTACCTTGGAACTGGAAAAAGTAACACGCACAAAGCCAATCCGTATCTGTGTTCGGCAAGCGCTCAATCTTTTGTGTTTTAAAGTCCGCAGGTATCATCGCGGAAGTAAAAAACGCCCCACATATGTGTACCGTCGTTTACGCAGGCCGAAGCGCCAGAAAAGGAATAGCCACCAACCGAAAGAGGCGTAGTTGCACAGGCATTTTCCCAACTCGCACCCCAGGGAATACCCCATAATATTGCTGAGTAGCTGTGAACTTTTTCTCCATTCGCTTTGCAGCCGTTATCCCTTAAATCCCCCCAATATGCAGCTTGTGCGATTGCAGGATTCATAAGAACGACTGAAAGCATACCAGCAGTCAAAGAACTTTTAATAACTTGATTCTTGAAAATAGACATTGTTTTAATCCTTATAGAGTAAAGTAGTTCTTGCAGTGTTTTAAATAGCAAACAATCAAAATTGATTTGTCATGAAGATGTAAATTTTTTGTCTACCTAGTGATTTAAACCCGATAATGGGCCAATCGGGTGTGGCCACCATTTGATGTTAAGTAAAGTAACAGGTTTTCCGCTTAAATGTAATTCCTACGCAGCAAGCCAAAAACCTCTAACGTCAATTTTTTGCCAGAACTGATCCCACCGTCCTTCGGAA
>JBIIEI010000139.1:0-8324 GCA_044237915.1 Silvanigrellaceae bacterium
GAACAAAAAACCTTATCAAAGATCTTTATGCTCAGCGATGTGCAGCTTGATCAGCAATTTGATTCTATTTTGGATTATAATTCTAAACAGGAATTTGAAGCTGTCATTGCTGCGCTTCCCGTCAAGTAACAGCCTTTTTCCTAGAACCACTTGGTATCTAGGAATATCCATGCTCCCTGCTTCGCAACTGGAAACTCAAGAGAGTGCCCTGGGAAAGGCAAAGGTTGCATTTTTTGACCTCGTTGCCAATGTTGAAAAGTAGAATGTAGATGCATTAAAAACCTTGTATCACCTCATCCTGGAGGAGTGATTCATGTCAAACTGTACTTTTAATCCCATAGTTTCTGAAATCGAATTGGCGCAAATGACCCCTGCCGAACGCAACTGGTATGAGGCAAGGCTTGCCGGAATGAGCGACGAAGCAAGTCGACTTGAATATGTAGCCAAGCAAGGATTCGAAGAGGGATATAAAATTGGGTATGAAGAGGGTTATAAAATTGGCGTACACGAGGCGCTCCTCGAGATACTCACAATGCTTTCTCAAAAAAGGTTCCCCGGTCTTTCGCAGGAAACCCTGGCAAAGATATTTTTGCTCAATAGTGAGCAGCTGGACAAGCAACTTGACTTGATTTTAGATTATAATTCTAAACAGGAATTTGAGGATGCCATTGCCGCACTTCCTGTTAAGTAAACAGCCTCCATCATTAAACCTGTTTTTGTGTGAAAGAAGTCTGGCTTGCCTCCAACTCGTAAATTTCAACTTGGCTCAAGCAGCAAATTGCAGTATTCACTAAGGGAAGTTTCTCTTCTCTTCGAGAAATCAGCTCATTAAGGATGCTCAACCGTGCCGGCAAAAAATCTTGTCACCTTTGAAGACTGGCTCAACCTGCCAGAAGACTCCCATGCGGAACTTATAGACGGACAAATCGTCTATAAGGCAAATCCCGGTGGAGAACATGGCGACCGGCAATTGGCCATTGGCTCAGTGTTGAGAACGCTCTTTGCACGGAAACCTCAAGGCAATGGCACCGGCGGTTGGTGGATAATGAGTGATGTCTCGATACTTTACACGAAACTCGAAAGAATCTTAGAGCCCGACATTGTAGGCTGGAAAAGGGATCGCGTTCCAGATAAACCAACAGGTTATCCCATTGCAATCCGGCCCGACTGGGTCTGTGAAGTTTCACACACGACCTGGAAGAAAGACACCACCACCGTTTACGAAACCTTAGAAGCTGCAGGCGTCCCTTACTACTGGCTACTTGACGTAGAACGCGAAAATCTCGTCGTTTTTGAGCTCCAAGAAACTGGAAAATATGCCCGTGTTCACAGTTTTTTTCGCGAGAATGGCAAAGTTCGCATCAAGCCCTTTGATGCCGTAGAACTCGAAATGGGAATTCTACTTGGGGATGATCCTGAGTAAGAAAGATATTCTGCTGTTTTAATCGTCAAAAATTGCGATGGAATTCCAAATGCAAGAAGTCCTGTTACCCCGAAAATACGCCCGCCCCACAGTTGATGTTATTTTCAAGCGCGTCTTTGGCACGGAAAAAAACAAAGCATGCTTAATCAGCCTTTTGAATGCCATCCTCGATCTTGAAATAGAAGACCTTACCCTTGAAAACACCGACTTACCCAAAGACATGGAGCTTGAAAAAAGCGTCCGACTGGATGTGCTGGCCCGACTCAATACCGGTGAGCGAGTCGATATCGAGATTCAGGTGGCAAACGAAGGCGATACTGAGAAGCGGAGCTTGTTTTACTGGGCAAAACTTTATGCCAATCAACAACTTTTGGGCAGGCCCTACTCAGCCCTGGTTCCCGTCTATGCGGTCTTTATCCTCGATTTTCTTTGGATGAAAAATAATTCTCAATTTTCTAATGCATTTCTTTTGAAAAATAAAGAAACAAACGAGAACCTTTTTTTAGACCAACAGATGCTACAACTTCATTTTATTGAAATTCCAAAATTCAAGGAAACAAGCACCATCCCCACGACGGCACTCGGACGCTGGATGCTTTTCTTAAAAACACAAAACGACCAACTTCTCGAGGAGCTTCAAATGGCTGACCCTACTTTGGATCTCGCAGTTTCTGAAATTGAAGTCGCAAAAATGACCCCCACGGAACGCTACTGGTATGAGGCCAAGCTCGCTGGAATGAGCGACGAGGCAAGCCGGTTAGAATATGCTACCAAGGTGGGCAGGGAAGAAGGCCAGCACCTACAGCGCCTTGAAATATTGACAAAGCAATCTCAAAAAAGGTTTCCCGATCTTTCCCAAGAAACCTTAGCAAAGATATTTATGCTGAGTAATGAACAACTTGATCAGCAATTTGAATTTATTCTGGATTATAAATCTAAAAAAGAGTTTGAAGATGCCATTGCAGCACTTCCCGTTAAGTAAACAGCCAATCATCTAAGGACATCCACGAGGCTCAATTGGGTGTGTGAAGTTTCTCACTCGGCCCGGAAAAAAGACACCACCACCGTTTACGAAACCTTAGAAAGCGCGGGTGTTCCCGTAGAACTCGAAATGGGAATTTTACTTGGGGATGATCCGGAATAGTTTCGTTAATCTGCTGTTTTTATGTGGATTTTCTAACTCTCGCAAATGCCTTGACGAATTTCGAAGCTCTTGGCAGAGTTGAGTGAGAATGGCTTTACCCCCCATTCGAACCCTGGTTAAAAAACTGATGGAATACCAAATGCAAGAAGTTCTGTTGCCCCGAAAATACGCTCGACCTACGGTTGATGTTATTTTCAAGCGCGTCTTTGGCACGGAAAAAAATAAAGCATGCTTAATCAGCCTTTTAAACGCCATTCTCGATCTTGAAATAGAAGACCTTACGCTTGAAAACACCGACTTGCCCAAAGACCTGGAGCTTGAAAAAAGCGTCCGCTTGGATGTACTGGCCCGACTCAATACCGGGGCACGAGTCGATATCGAGATTCAAGTGGCAAACGAAGGTGATACGGAAAAACGGAGCTTGTTTTACTGGGCAAAACTGTATGCAAGTCAACAGCTTTTAGGAAAACCCTACTCGGCCTTGGTTCCTGTCTATGCTGTCTTTATCCTCGATTTCCTTTGGCTGAAAAATAATTCTCAATTTTCCAATGCATTTCTTTTGAAAAATAAAGAAACAAACGAGAACCTTTTTTTAGACCAACAGATGCTGCAACTGCATTTTATTGAAATTCCAAAATTCCAGGAAACAAGCTCCATCCCCACGACGGCACTCGGACGCTGGATGCTTTTCTTAAAAACACAAAACGACCAAATTCTCGAGGAGCTTCAAATGGCTGACCCTACTTTGGATCTCGCAGTTTCGGAAATCGAAGTCGCAAAAATGACCCCCACGGAACGCTACTGGTATGAGGCCAAGCTCGCTGGAATGAGCGATGAGGCAAGCCGGTTAGAGTATGCTACCAAGCAAGGCAGGGAAGCGCTGGAAAAAGGTATACACCGGGAGCGACTTGAGAGGCTCACAAAGCAGTCTCAAAAAAGATTTCCCAACCTTTCGCAAAAAACCTTGGCAAAGATATTTATGCTCAATAATGAACAACTTGATCAACAACTTGACTTGATTTTAGATTATAATTCTAAAAGTGAATTTGAAGATGCCATTGCTGCACTTCCCGTTAAGTAAGCAGGATTTTTTTACACTTACCTTGTCATATAAATTTCGGCTAAGGCGCTTGGGAGACACAAATATTGGATCATCTTTTAGAAACGCTGAATTTAAGAACCCTCCGCGTCCTGGTTGAAACCCTCGGAATGACTTGCAGAGACAAACGAAAGCTTGCGAGTCTTCGCGAGGCCATACTCAATTCGGGATCCCTGAGTTCTCCCGATGTCATGGAAATTATTTTAAAAGCGAACGAAAACACTGCAAAGCGCTCGGAAATCAATTTTCCGAAAAAGAGCGCTGCCGCAGTTCAACCTGAATTCGCACGTTCCTTTGTAGCCATCGATTTTGAGACCGCAAACCGCTCGCGAAACAGCGCTTGCGCCATTTCGGTGGTCTGTGTTCAAGACGGCGTCATTGCAAAAACATATACACAACTCATACGCCCTCCCATCCTGAATTTTGAATTTACATATATTCACGGCATCACTGCCAGCGACGTGAGAAATGCGCCCACCTACCGAGAAATTCACGAAGAGGTTTTAAGTCACATCAAAGGTGCAGAGTTTATTGCGGCGCACAACGCCTCTTTTGATGCCTCAGTTCTGAACGCCTTGTGTCAGTATTGGGGCCTGCAGGCGCCAACCACTCCTTGGAAATGCACGGTAAAACTCGCCCGCAACTCGTGGGGAATTTATCCCACCAAACTCCCCAACGTCTGCGACCACCTGGGCATTCCACTCCAACACCACGACGCCACATCCGATGCCACCGCCTGTGCAAAGATCGTGTTGGCACACCAGGGTAAATATCAAGCCTAACAAGCTGAGGAATTGCTTTACAAATTCGTCCGGGGGCCGTTTTACTTTAGTTTGAGAGCTTTTCTCTTGATGCTTTTATAATTAGCGAGTTATAAAATTTTGTCTACACAAATTAATAAAATGTGTAGACAATGCCGATAAAGAAGCTATACGCTCTTGGGAGGGAGAAAATGCATGGCGCACAATCCAAATTTAAGTCAAGAATGTTCAAAAGAGAGTCAATTGCATATTCGCCTCTCCGAAGGTGAAAAGGCAATTGTCAGAAAAGCCTCTGCCATTGAGAAGTGTACAATGAGTCAGTTTTTACGAGGTGCAGTCATGTCGGCGGCAAAACAGATCATTTTAGGCATCAATGGAGAAGTCCCTGTATTTGCAAATAAGGAAGGGGATTACTGCTTTAAAGATCGACCAAAATTGAATGTTTTTTCTAATCTATATAAGTTTAGAGACAGTGGAATTTCTGAAAAAGATTGGGTCAATTTGTACGGATTGCAACTCGCACACTTCCAGTACGTGCTGAACGAGATTGGAGTAGGTGGTTCCTTGCATGCAGCATATCAAGAGTGGCTCAAAACCGAGGACGAACCTCTTGCGGCCTTCTAAAAATGTTGAATTTTCAATTTTGATTGACGAAAATTCGCTATGGCTAAAGCGCTACGCTGAAGTTTTTTTAAGCTCTGGGATAATACTTTATTTTATTGGTGATCCAGGTATGCCTACATACAGCACCCCCGATGATGAAATTCTTCAATTTTGTATCGATTACGAGCACAATCTACTTACCGAAAACGGAAAAGATTTTCGTGCTCTCCTCAAAATTTCAGAGAATGAACTTGCTGCACGAAAAAAAGAAATCAAGGTTTTTGTTGTTAAGCAAAAGTGGGTCCCTCAGGCTGACAAGATTAAAGAACTTATCTCAATTTTTAGAAATAGCCAAAATTGGTCAAAACTTGTTTTTGTACCACTTGGAAATCAATTTAACGAGCAAATGAAGTAACATTTACTATTTTATAATTTCAGAACCGAACGCCGCATACCATGACTTTCTCGGTGCGTAATGTCATTTACACCTTTTTTCTGAAGTCTATCTTGTCGGTCAAGGCGGTTTCTAATGAGCTTTAGCCCTCTGACATCGCGAGATCTCACACCAAGCATAAGTGCTGCCTCAGTTACCCAATCGAGAGTCGGCCTAATAGTCGAACCAAACTTGGTAGCAACTTCCTTGAGAGCTTCATCCGTTTTCAATTGAGTTATCAGTCGCTGATCAGTCATCTTTCACTGTCCTCCTTCAGAGTTTTCCGACACAATGAGCCAAAGCTTAAAGTTTTTCAGATTTCCTGCAAAAATTCTTGCCAAAATAGGCGCATACTGACTTATTTCCGCACAACCCTGCTCAGGGCAGAGTCTCTTGCATCTACTGATGTGCTCGATCTGATTTTAAAAGATCAAACAACGCCTTCAATACCAGCGGAATTCAATCCAACAAAAAGGTAGCAAGACGCTCCCACCTACCGCGAAATTCACGAAGAGGTTTTAAGTCACATCCGAGGTGCAGAGTTTATTGCGGCGCACAACGCCTCTTTTGATGCCTCAGTTCTTAACGCTTTGTGCCAATATTGGAATCTGCAGGCTCCCAGCACTCCCTGGAAATGCACAGTAAAACTTGCCCGTAACTCGTGGGGAATCTATCCCACCAAGCTCCCCAACGTCTGCGACCACCTTGGTATTGAGCTCAAACACCACGACGCCACATCCGATGCCACCGCCTGTGCGAAGATCGTGTTGGCACACCAGAGCAAGCTTCAGATTTCGTCGTAATTGAACTCTATGAAAACCAAAAATATACTGGGGGACGATCTGGAATAGGCTCGATAACCTTCTGTTTTGTGCAAATCTCCTGACTCTCGCAAATGTCTTGACGATTTTCGAAGCACTTGGCATAGTCAAGTGAGAATGACGCCGCCCTCGTTCGGGGCATCTTTGAAGAAAACCGATGGAACCCCAAAAATGCAAGAAGCTCTATTCCACCGAAAATACGCACGACCTACGGTTGATGTTATTTTTAAGC
This sequence comes from Silvanigrellaceae bacterium, assembly GCA_044237915.1. Taxonomy (GTDB): domain Bacteria; phylum Bdellovibrionota_B; class Oligoflexia; order Silvanigrellales; family Silvanigrellaceae; genus JBIIEI01. The sequence goes on from JBIIEI010000139.1 coordinate 6,517, forward strand.
GCGTCTTTGGCACAGAAAAAAACAAGGCTTGTTTAATAAGTCTTTTAAATGCCATTCTTAATCTTGAAATAGAAGACCTGACCCTTGAAAACACCGATTTGCCAAAAGACCTGGAGCTTGAAAAAAGCATCCGACTGGATGTGCTGGCACGGCTTAAAACCGGGGAGCGCGTTGACATCGAAATTCAAGTGGCAAACGAAGGTGACACTGAAAAACGGAGTTTGTTTTACTGGGCAAAACTTTATGCCAGCCAGCAGCTTGCAGGCAAACCTTACTCAGCCCTGGTTCCTGTCTATGCGGTTTTTATCCTCGATTTTCTTTGGTTGAAAAAGAATTCTGAATTTTCAAATACATTTCTTCTCAAAAATAAAGAAACAAACGAAAATCTTTTTACAGAAAACCAAATGCTACAACTCCATTTTATTGAGCTTCCAAAGTTCCAAGAAACGAGCACGATTCCCCATTCTAACTTGGAACGCTGGATGCTTTTCTTAAAAACACAAAACGACACACTTCTTGAGGAGCTTCAAATGGCTGACCCTGCTTTGAATCTCGCAGTTTCTGAAATCGAAGTCGCTAAAATGACCCCCACGGAACGCTACTGGTACGAGGCCAAGCTCGCCGGAATGAGCGACGAAGCAAGCCGGCATGAATATGCAACTAAGCTGGGGGAGGAAAAAGGCAGGGAAGAGGGGAAGGAAATAGGCGAACATCGGGAACGGCTTAAGAGGCTCACAAAGCAATCTCAAAAAAGATTCCCAAAACTTTCGCAAATAACCCTAGAAAAGATATTTGTGCTCAATAGTGAGCAGCTTGATCAGCAACTTGACTTAATTTTAGATTATAATTCTAAACAGGAATTTGAAGATGCCATTGCGGCACTTCCTGTCAAGTAACAGCCTCGATTATCATTGAAGATGGAACCCCCAAATGCAAGAAGCCCTGTTACCCCGAAAATATGCGCGACCTACGGTTGATGTTATTTTTAAGCGCGTCTTTGGCACGGAAAAAAATAAGGCGTGCTTGATAAGTCTTTTGAATGCCATTCTTGAGCTTGATATCGAAGATCTTAAACTTGAAAATACCGACTTACCAAAAGACCTGAATCTTGAAAAAAGCGTCCGACTGGATGTGCTCGCACGGCTTAAAACGGGGGAGCGCGTCGACATCGAGATTCAAGTCGCAAACGAAGGCGATACTGAAAAGCGGAGCTTGTTTTACTGGGCAAAGCTTTATGCCAGTCAGCAACTTGCAGGCAAACCTTACTCGGCCTTGGTTCCTGTCTATGCGGTTTTTATCCTCGATTTTCTTTGGCTGAAAAAGAATTCTGAATTTTCAAATACATTTCTTCTCAAAAATAAAGAAACAAACGAAAATCTTTTTACAGAAAACCAAATGCTGCAACTCCATTTTATTGAGCTTCCAAAGTTCCAAGAAACCAGCTCGATTCCCCAATCTAACTTGGAACGCTGGATGCTTTTCTTAAAAACACAAAACGACAAACTTCTCGAGGAGCTTCAAATGGCTGACCCTACTTTGGATCTCGCTGTTTCTGAAATCGAAGTCGCCAAAATGACCCCCGAAGAACGTCACTGGTACGAGGCCAAGCTCGCCGGAATGAGCGACCAGGCAAGTCAGCTTGAATATGCAACCAAACTGGGGAAGGAAGAAGGCAGGGAAGAAGGTAGGTTAAAGCTCCTTGAAAAATTGATAAAACTTGCTCAAAAAAGGTTTCCCAATCTTGAACAAAAAACCTTATCAAAGATCTTTATGCTCAGCGATGTGCAGCTTGATCAGCAATTTGATTC
>JBIIEI010000073.1:0-28592 GCA_044237915.1 Silvanigrellaceae bacterium
CTTTCTGAAAGAACCTATTTTTGTACTCAGAAAGCATGCGGGCACGTGGAAGATCGCGACGTGAACGCGAGTTACCTTATCGCATTTCGGGATTTTCCACCCCCAAAAACTAAAATTCCTATAAAACGGAAAACCGGCGGGCTACCACGCCGGGGAATGAAAGCTCACGCAAGTGAGCGGGATTTCCAATCGACACCCCCTTGCAAGCCATGGGATTCATCCCATGGTGGGGTGGAGAAGGTTTGACTTGAATCCCTTTTTAAAAGAAATCCTTGGGAAGGTCGATTTTCGAGTGTGCCATCCGTGACGCTGAATGTGCCCACAGTTTCATCTTTTGAATTTTGGAGCACGTAGCTGCGATTTAAAAGATAATTTTTTGTGGTTTCCTCGGTCTGGCGTGCTGGATTTAAATGCAAGCTTTGTTCCGTCCACCGCTCGAATGCTTTTCGAGTGAGAAGAGTGACGGGAGAGATTTGGCTTTCGTCTGCATTTAAGAGGCAGAGGGCTTGTCCTTCAAAATCGAAAGTTCCAATTGCGGATGTCGCCATGTGTGGGCTTCCTTGATTTAGAGTGCGATGAGCCGATTTTAAGTGTTTCAGGCACGACGTTTACATAGTGGGAGGTGTCATTTGGGGCAATTAAAAAAAGGCCTGGAATTGAGAGGTGTGCGAAAAGGTCCACGAGAATGATTTTAAGCAGAGCGGAAATCTAGAGCTGAAGAAGGCACTTGTTACTTTACTGCCCAGAGACGAAAAAAAAGCCCCAATTAAATTGGAGCTTTTTGAAATCGTTCATATGGCAAAAAAAGTGGGGTGGCTGAGGGGATTCGAACCCCCGCATGACGGAATCACAATCCGTTGTCTTAACCGCTTGACTACAACCACCATACGGAAAGGTGCGCAATTCATAGCTCACCTAATTTGATGAGTCAAGGGCGAGTTTAATTCTTCAACAAAAGAGTTGGTATCGTTGGTTTCTTGCCGGCGGGTTGAAAATGAGGCATGACTGTAGAAATGCTGGAAGCCGCTCATTTTTATAGGGGATTTTGCAATGGAACGCAGGTCGGACAGGGATGTGGCAAAGCGTAAAATCATGCTGTACGGAGCTGGGGTCGTCGCTCCGGGGGCCGCCAATCTGACGCAGTTGCTGGAAGTCATCGAAAAGCAGGAACACCTTCTGGTCACCGAGCCCGACCTCGACAACGCTTTTCTGGTGGGCAAACCCTCTTTTGAATTTGAGGCCTACCGCGACTGGATCGTGGAGCGTAATGCCCCGTCTAAATTTTCTCAGCTTTCTGAAAAAGGTGGCGAAAATGTGCAAATTGCCATTGGAACCACCATCGATGCCTTGAAAATGAATCCAGGCCTTGAACAAGCGCTTAAAAAACTCGATCCGCGCACCCTGGTTTGTTACGGCAGTGGCTTTGGCGATCTCACGCACTATTTTGCTGCCAATGAGTCTTTTCAAAATGCTTCACAGCAGTGGAATCGCTTTTGGGCACACGCCGATCGTAACAAGGCCTTTCGAGACTACAGTGCAGGTCACTATAGTGGGGATGATGTCCCAACCGACCCTACTCACCTTCCCGCCGACAGTTATGAGCGCATGCGTGCTTGGGCCGTATGGGATGCCTTTTGGGCAAGCAAAAGCGATGGGCGGGCAGGGTTTTTGCAGGAACTTGAAGCCATCGAACGCACGGCCATGGGCCAGGATGTTGGTGCAGATAAGCTCAACCTTATTCGGACAAAAGCAAAGGCCAAGAAAGCATTGCTCGAAAAAACGCAATGCCCCATTCCCCCTTGGGAATCTGTGAGTCCTAATTTTTTATGGAACTTGCCCAACGCTCCCGCTGCGCAGGTTTCGATGTTGCTGGGAATACACGGTGTTTCGTCGGCCTCCATTGGAGCCTGTGCAACCTTTGGACTCATTGTGCGCCAAGCTCTCGATGGAATTCGGCATGGGCACTATGATGCTGCGATTATTGGAACCGTTGATGTCACTCCGCCTGCCTCTTTGGTTTCTGCATTTAATGCGGCCAGGGTCTTAGCTTTTGGCGTTGAAGTGGGAACCCCTCTGTGCTCGATGCGTGGCACCCATGTGGCAGGCGGAGGGTGCACCTGGATTTTAGGTGCTGAAGAAGTTTTTGAAAAATTAGGTGTGAAATCCCTAGGAATTGAAGTGCTCGGTGCAGGCTTAAGTAGCGATGCGGAGCATATTATTACACCTTCTGCGCAAGGGCCAAAGCTCAGTATTTCGGATGCCTTTGCCCATGCAGGAGTTGAACCTGCTGATATTAAAACATGGGATATGCATGCCACCGGAACACCCGGCGATTGGTCGGAATTTTCGGTTATTGAAGATTTTGTTCCGCTTGACGCCGTTATTACCGCACGCAAAGGCATCTTTGGGCACGGAATGTCGTCCTGCGGCGCATGGGAACTCACGGCGCAGGTCTTTGGATTTCGCAAAGAGGGAACATCCTATATTGTGCCTCCGTCGGGAATTCCTGAAGCCAGTGTGCATGGTAGCATCATTAAACTTGGTCGCCGCATCGCGATGGACAAACCCGTGACCATATCCGCCTCCAAGGACGGCGTGGTCTGTGGTAAACTGAGCATGGGAATTGGCGGAATCTCTTCCTGCGTGCTGACACGCGTCCTGCTGTAGAACCAAAAAATAAGGAGGTGAGCTTGGCTTTTCGGCCTCTCCTCAAGGATCCTTTGCGCATTCGCGTTGCCCCAAACTCTGATGTGTCCATTGAACGCATGCGTGAGTTTTATGACTTGTTTCCTTATCCCGACAGGTCGATCTTTGTTTCGCCCAAAGTGGAAGGCGGTTTTTTAGCCCACGCAGGTTATTCGAAGTTCCTTGCAGAAGGCGATTTTGCAATGGCAGAAGCTTTCTGGAAAAAGCAACGCTCGTTGAAGCGGCCTGAGTCTTCGGAAACCAATGAAGCCCTTTATCAATCTCTTGAAAATAAATTTTCTCCGCAAGAGCGCATTCTTTTAGTAGGCTGTGGAACCGATGAGCCCCTTTTGTTTCGTCTCTTGCACCCCCAGCAAGAGATCGTTGGAATTGATTTGAGTGAAAAAGCGCTTGCAAAAGCAAGACAGAAAGTCATCTTTCACCGTGTGAAATCGCGCATTTTTTCCTTTTTGGGGCTTGAAACGCGCAAAATCACAGATTCAAAACTTCTGCTTATTCCTGGCGAAGCTGCTGCGGCCCTTGACGATCAGATGCTCGGCACCTTTGAGCACATCCAATGCTTTGGTGTCTTGCATCACCAGCCAAACCCCAAATTCCTTTTTCAGGGACTGGTGAAAAGGCTTGCTCCAGGTGGGACATTGCGGCTGATGATTTATAGTAACAAAGGACGAAGGCTCGAACGACGCGTTCAATCAAGGTACCAATGGCTTTGGCTTCCGAATTTAATAACGTGGCGTGAAGTGCTTAAAATTCGCTTTTTCCATCGTCTTTTGTGGTTGTGGCAGTTCTTAAATTTTACCGTTGCACGCGGTGCAACCCACTACCGCTTTCGTTACCTTGGTATGAATGGAGTTTCGGTTGCCGATGCCCTCCTTCATCCTTCAGATCCAGGGCTGCCGCCTGAGCAGGTGATGTCTTGGGCGAACAAAATGGGAATGAATCTTCGGTTCTGCGAGGCGCGTGTCGACAATTTGGGATGGGTTGCAGGTTTTAAAAATGCTCCTGAGATTTGGAAAAAAATAGTAGAAGCGGATTCGCAAGACGGCCTGTTGAGTAATATTGTTCTTATTCTAAGCAAGGATCCCTAGCCCGTGCATGAACCGACACATCTTGTGCTGAACTCCAACAAGTGGTTTTCGGCGGTTTCGGCCTACAGTTTTCAACTCGCACTTTACCTTCATCACGTGCGCAAAGCTGCTGTGCTTTTGGGTGCTCACCCCGGCAGCCCACTCTTCGAACGAGCAGAGCTTCAAGAGTTTCAAAAAAAAGAAATTCCCTTTTTGCCCCCAGGAATCGGAAATTTTATGCGCAGTTGGTGCTGTCTTTCAAACATATTAAAGCAGCAAATTTCAACTCAAACCGTGGTGTGGACTTTCGAAGGGCGAGAGCACACGCTTTGCATTCTGCACCGCGCTGTGATGAAATCTCTATGGAAGCACGCCATCCTCGTGCGTGTGCGCGGTCAGGCAGGTGAAGTCAAGCCCGGATATTTAAATCGACTTGTGTACACCCGCTTTACCGATAAACTCGTTTGTGTTGCGTCTATTGTCGCGCGACGCATTCCATTTCATCTGTCGGCAACGCAGTCTCGCGTGTTTCCTTATTGTGTCGAAATTCCGAAAACACAGGAAATTCAACCCCACACGAAAAAATCCATTCAGCGCATTTCTTTTTTAGAGAACGCTCCCGATATTGATTTTTCAGATCCTGTTTTTCTGGTTGTGGGGCGTTACGATCCTGTCAAAGGCCATGAAGGGCTTATCAAAGCCTTTGCAAAATGTGCTTTTACAAGCGAAACCGCAAAAGTCCAATTGATCTTTGTGGGCGAGAGTAAAAACGTGCGCGCAAGAGATCTTTTTGAGACTGGAAAATCTCTGTTTGCAAAAAGTGCTGAAGGTAAATCACGGTTTTGGCTTGCAGATGAAACTGGGAAAAAGAATATTTTTATTTTTGATGAACGCAGGAATGACATCGAAGCCTTAATGGCGCAAGCGCATTTTGGAATTATTCCAAGCCTGGGCAGTGAAGTGATTTGCCGCGTTGCAGTGGAATTTATGAAAAATGGCACTCCGCTGTTGGTGTCTGATGCCGGTGCACTTCCTGAAGTGGCACAAGGAAGCCCATCTAGAGTTTTTGCCGCAGGGCACGAAGAATCCATGTGCTCTGCATTGGAATGGGCCTACTCCATGGCATGCGATGACGTGTATCATTCGCGCTTTCGCAAGCGGGCCCAAGAGTTTGTGGCAACTAAATACTCATGGGAAAAATTCGATGACATGGTGAGTTGGATTACAAGTAGGAAGAAAGAAACCGATCAATTGTAGAGAGCAATGATGGTGTTGCGCACTTTATCTCGAAGCGCCGTAATATTGCCCGTGCCTATCACAACAGTAATGAGATTGGTGTAGTCACCCGGACTATCTGAGCACCACACTTGCACAGTCGCCTCGCTCGTTTCCCCAGTGACTGTCCCGTGGTTCTGTGCTATCAAGCTTGTCTTGTCAGGATTTTAAAAGCACTTTATATTGTTCTGTACCCGTATTTTTTGTGGATTGTGAGGATTTTATTTTGCCTGCCCATACTACACGAGAATTAATTATTTCGAATCTCGCTGAAAGGCACAGACTGAGTCGTTCGTTATTAAATTCATATCTAGAAGCTTTTACAGTGGTTCTTGAGAGCTTGTCTAAATTATCTCCCGTTGAAGTTACAATGATTATGGACGAACAAGAGGTGCAATTTGTTTTGGCATGGGAAAAACCTGGCGATTCAATTTTGAGATCATTTGCAAATGCTAAAGATGCGACCGAATACGGTGCATATGCTCTTGCTTTTGCGTCCCTGGATGCCCTGGAAAACTACGAGGTTGTGCATAGAGCACATCAGGGTTCTGGAGCAGATTTTTTACTCCTTAAGCGAGGAGATGATAATGATGAAAATGTTATTCGTCTGGAAGTATCCGGTATTTTAAATCAAGGTAATGTAAGAAATCGATTGCAGGTAAAAGTAACTCAACTTCAGAATGGTAATCTTAAAAGACCTGGAATTGCGCTTGTAGCGGCCTTTAATCAGCAAAACATTCAGGCACGGAGGGTTCCATGAGCATTTATAACTCTCCTGAGCTTAAAAATAGCCAGGAAAAATCTTTTCTTGCAGAACTCGCATGGAAAAAAGGTGATAGAAACCTGGCTTTAAAATTGTTTGAAGAAGCTGCTGAAAGTGAAGAAAGAGCTGCACTTACCGTAAGTGGACAGAAAAAACTGAAATCAATTTTAAGTGTGAGCGCAATATCTCTTTGGATAAAATCACAAAGGTACGATAAGGCAGAAAGTCTTGCATATGAATGTTTGGCCCTTAAAAGCGAATATTCAGAAGAAGGGATTTCAGAAATAAAAAGCTATTTGGAACAAATTTGGAGAGATAAAGATTTTGTCAATCTCTTGCAATCAGGATTTTTTCCGATTGAAGTTAAACTTGAAGGTGGGAGGATCAAAAAGGGCTTAGCTCCTGCTTCCATTGTTCGCGAAAGGCAGGATTGTGTCGTATCTCTTTTAAGTCGAATTAATGAATACCAACTTCAGATTCCATTTCGGCAAAATAGGAAGTCGAAAGAGCAATCGGAAATTAGCCCGGAAATCTATGAAGGTCCTGCTGTGGCCGCAAGTTATGGCATCAGACTTTTTGTGTCCTCAAAGCAGAATCTACAGAATGCAGGTAAAAAAAATACCGAGCGGCTCGTGGCAAAGTTTTTGGAGATAACAAATCTAGTTCATCAGTGCCCTCAGGACCTTTCTAAATTGGTAAATGATACGTTTTATAGACAAAGTATACTTGAGGACTTTAAAAATATTTCACCTGAGGGAGAAAAGGTTGAGCGCGTACAAATATCGTGCCCCCATTGGTTATTTCAGGGACAGGATTATATTTTTGAAACTGACAACAGAGAGAGAATTACTGCGGCTTATCGTGGAGAAATGCAGCAAACGAGCGGAGAAATTACAATCTCTGGGATTTTGAGACTTGCAAATTATAAGAAGAGAGGGAATTTCGCAGTCATCGAAATTGAAACAGATGAGCAGTTCAGAAGTGACTTTCCTGTTTACCTGAAAGTTAAAGTTTCTAAAGATCTTCATGACCTCGGTACTTACTTGAATAGAAGAGTGTTGTTAAAGGCACTCATGCCGGCCAGCTCAAGAGAATTTGTAGAACTTGCAGAGATTAAGTTGTTTTAATCTGCCAATTTCCTGACACGCGTAAAGCCTATACCTCTACACAAACAGAAGTCCTTAGCGATACCTGAAAGCCAGAAAAATGAACTGCAGTTTTTTGGGGTGCGAGGTCTAAAAATGTTTTATCGGAAGTCTTCGTTCCTTATTTTTATCACTGCTTTTATAGGCTGCCAGAGCATTCCTCACGCGGAGATGGTTGTTGTACCAGGCCCAAACGGCACTTTTACGGCGGAAGCGACTTCAGTCACGAAGGTCGAAGCCTTAAAAGGCGCAAAATACATTGCACAAAAAGAATGTGATGGGATGAAAAAGAGAGTTGCCGCAGGCAAGACGACCATTCAAGATCTTCGACAAAAGCGGCCCACTGAAGGGCTTGCGGGTGCTGCAGCAGCTATATTTCAAAAGCCTGGCCGAGACCACGACTCTTTTTCTGCTTCGATGGCATTTTCATGTAAATAATAATCGAGTGATTTATTTTTCACTCTTTTATTTATTGATTTGACTTTACTTACCTTGATCTTACTTCAAAGCTTGAATCCAAACCTTTCAGTCCTTCGGCGCATTCGCTGGCAAAGCGAAAACTGTTGCCTATCTTCTGCACTTTAAATTCGGGTGTGAGGCACTTTATGTTGTAGTCGTCGCCGCAGTAGCAGCCTTTGGTGGTGCGAAATTGTTCGATTGCCACATGACATTCTGATTTAAAGCGGTAGGTGTCGAGCCCTAAAGTTTTATCGGGAGAATGGGCGATGAGGCGGTGATCTCCGTCGCAGAGGAGTTTTGCATTCGTGACGGGAGCTGCCGTAGGTGCTGCAGTGGGGATGGGAACTGGACTGCTGTGCCCGCTTCCGGGGTAGCCGGGTGATGGAGGTGGACGATAAGAAAGTTTTTTGCAGTAGTATTGCTGCGCAAAAGCAGACACTAAAAAATCTTCGGGCACAACGGGGTGAATTTTCTGAGCTTGAATTCTCAAAAGTTCTTCAGCAGTGGGATCTCTGGCTAATGAAAGTGTCGAATTCGGAAGGAGCCCTGCCGCCACAATCAATGTCGAGAATTTAAGTGAAGAACGAAACAGGTGTTGCAAGCGCATGTGTGAAGTATTTTTGCGTAGAATAAGGGGAGAATGCGTATTTACAGGCATAATGTTTCCTTTCGGCACAACTCTTGGAATCTCTATTGCCAAGGTTTTGCGATTGTGGCGTGCTTTTGTTGAAATGACAAACCTTGCAAGGGTGCGCGCAGAAGTTGTCCAAGGCCACAAAACTTGAATCGAGCCGCATTTTGAATGCGAGGTCTTCTTGTGGTCCGACGATGTTGTGTCTCTTGCGCTCCCGGAGTAGACTTCCGCACAGTTTTTTTCTGTTGATCTGGCAGATCTTAAAATGAAGGTGGGAAAATCTATGAGCCGAAATGCCTTTTTTGTGCGTAAAGCCGCAGTTCTTGGGTCAGGCGTAATGGGAGCTCAAATTGCTGCGCATCTCGCGAACGCAAACGTTGAGGTCGTCCTGTTTGACTTGCCTGCAAAGGAAGGAGATCCCAACGGGATCGTGCACAAGGCCATTGCCAACTTGCAAAAGCTTGAGCCCTCTCCGCTGTCTGTAAAGTCAAAGGCCGCCTATATTACGGCAGCCAATTACAACGATGATCTTGAGCTTTTAAAAGGCTGCGATTTTATCGTTGAAGCCATTTCTGAACGCCTCGATTGGAAAAGCGATCTTTACAAAAAGGTGAGCCCCTACATTTCGCCCACCGCAATCTTTGCAACAAACACTTCGGGTCTGAGCATCAATAAGCTTGCCGAAGGTGTGCCTGCAAATCTGCGGAGTCGGTTCTGTGGCGTGCACTTTTTCAACCCTCCTCGTTACATGACCCTGTGTGAACTTATTCCCACAGCAGGTACCGATCATCGCGTCCTTGATGATTTAGAAACCTTTTTAACGACCGTTTTGGGTAAAGGGGTTGTGCGCGCCAAAGACACTCCTAACTTTGTGGCGAACCGCATTGGCGTGTTTTCCATGCAGGCAACTTCTTACCATGCTGAAAAATTTGGCCTTGGTTTTGACTTGGTGGATGCTTTAACAGGCCCATCCATTGGTCGTGCCAAAAGTGCAACCTTTCGTACCGCTGATGTCGTAGGCCTCGATACCTTTGCTCATGTTGTAAAAACCATGGCAGATACCCTGCCTGAAGATCCCTGGCACAAGTTTTATCAATCCCCCGCATGGATGAAAATGCTGATTGAAAAAGGCGCTCTGGGTCAGAAAACCGGTGCAGGAATTTACCGCAAGGTCGGTAAGGAAATTATGGTTCTCGACCTTGGGCTGAAAGATTATCGCCCTTCAAAATCAGAAGTGGCACCCGAAGTTGAAGCCATTTTGAAGATGAAAAATCCTTCTGAGAAATTTGCAGCCATGCGCAATTCAGCGCATCCTCAGGCGCAGTTTTTATGGTCGATTTTTAGGGATGTTTTTCATTACTGCGCAGTGCATCTTCAATCGGTTGCAAACAATGCCCGCGACCTCGACCTTGCAATTCGCTGGGGATTTGGCTGGAATATGGGGCCCTTTGAAACGTGGCAAGCTGCGGGTTGGCAACAGGTTACAAAATGGATTTCTGAAGATATTGCTGCCGGAAAAACCATGGCTTCGGCTCCACTACCAGCGTGGGTCACAGAAGCGGGACGCACGGGAGTTCATTCGAGCCAAGGTTCCTATTCTGCCACAATGGGAAATATGCAAGGGCGCTCTGAGCTTCCTGTGTACAAGCGTCAGCTTTACCCTGAACGCGTCTTGGGTGAATCTGTTTCTTATGGAACAACGGTATTTGAAACCGATGCTGTCAGGATGTGGCACACGGGCGATGACGTTGCCGTGCTCAGCTTTAAGAGCAAAATGCACGCCATCGGCGACGACGTTTTAGACGGAGTTTTACGTGCCGTAGAAGAAGCAGAGCGTGGATTTAAAGGCCTTGTACTTTGGCAAACCGAAGCACCCTTTAGTGCTGGAGCCAATCTTGCACAGGTGATGCCTTCTGTCGCAAATAAAGATTACGCTGCAATCGAACGCACCGTAGCGAAGTTTCAAAAAGCATCCATGGCCCTTAAGTTCTCGATGGTGCCCACTATTGCTGCCGTTTACGGAATGGCTTTGGGAGGCGGCTGCGAGTTTGTGATGCACTGCACCAAGGCGGTAGCTGCGCTTGAAACTTATATGGGACTTGTTGAAGGCGGAGTTGGACTTCTTCCTGCAGGCGGAGGCTCGAAAGAGTTCGCAATTCGCGCTGCTAAAGAAGCCAAGGGTGGTAATTTTATGCCCTTCTTGCTCGCCTATTTTCAAAATATTGCCATGGCGCAAGTTTCACGCAGTGCCGAGCATGCAAAGGAATTAGGTTACCTTAAAGCTTCCGACACCATCGTGTTTCACCAAAATGAAGTGCTCCATGTTGCCAAGCAGGAAGCTCTTGCACTGGCAGAATCAGGCTATCGTCCGCCGATGATGGCGCGTGATATCGTTGTGGGTGGAAAAGGTGGAATTGCGACCATGCAAATGATGCTCGCCAACATGAAAGAAGGCGGCTTTATTTCTGAGCACGACTACGAAATTGGAAAGCGCATGGCATGGGTCTTGTGCGGTGGTGATGTGGAAACCGGAAGCACCGTAACCGAAGAATGGCTCATCGACTGCGAACGCAAGGCGTTTATGGAATTGACTAAAACTGAAAAAACCCACGCGCGCATCGAATTCATGCTCAAAAATGGAAAGCCTTTGCGCAATTAAGGTTACACAAGGCACGCCTAGAATATGATCTGGGCGTGTCAATGAAATTAAAGTCACACGAATTTAGGCAATGTGTTTGGAAAGGACCAGAGTATGGCCAAGCAGGTTCAAGACGCTTATATTGTCGCCGCAGTCAGAACACCCGTTGGAAAAGCGCCGCGCGGTGTGTTTCGTAATGTTCGCCCCGATGACATGTTAGCCCATGTGTTGCGCGGACTTGTTGAAAAATATCCCGGTTTGGATTGCAGCCAAATTGCCGATGTCATTGTGGGATGCGCAATGCCTGAAGCAGAGCAAGGCATGAACGTTGCGCGTATTGGAGCACTTCTTGCCGGACTTCCGCAAGTGGTTTCGGGCGTAACGGTCAACCGATTTTGTGCATCGGGCCTCGAAGCCGTTGCGATGGCTGCCGGTCGTATCATGTTGGGTGATTCCGATTTGATGATCGCAGCGGGTACCGAAAGCATGAGCATGGTTCCTATGATGGGAAACAAGGTTGTCATGAATCCCGCCGTATTTACGAGCCAAGAAAACATTGGGATTGCATATGGAATGGGAATCACGGCTGAAAAAGTCGCTGAGCGTTGGAAGGTTTCGAGGCAAGACCAAGATGCTTTTGCAGTCGAAAGTCACCGCAAAGCCCTTGCAGCCATGGAGCGCGGAGACTTTGCAGACGAAATTCTTCCCTACTCCCTAACCGAGAATTTTCACGATCCCAAATCGAATCAACTCGTGAGTAAAGCGCAAGTGATTTCTCGCGACGAAGGTCCGCGCATGGGAACCACCCTTGAAGCGCTGGCGAAACTGAAACCTGTTTTTGCAGCAAGTGGGTCGGTGACTGCCGGAACAAGTTCGCAAATGAGCGACGGAGCTGGTGCTGTTCTGATTGCCAGTGAAAAGGCGATTAAGCAGTTCAATTTAAAACCGTTGGCACGTTTTGTGGGCTATTCCGTTGCGGGTGTGCCCCCTGAAATCATGGGTATTGGCCCCAAAGAAGCCATCCCAAAAGTGCTAAAGCAAGCTGGGCTTTCGCTGTCTGACATGGGTTGGATCGAGCTGAATGAAGCCTTTGCAGCGCAATCCCTTGCCGTCATGCGTGACTGTGGGCTCGATCCTTCCGTAGTCAATCCTTTGGGCGGTGCCATTGCACTTGGACATCCCCTGGGCGCCACGGGTGCGATTCGTACGGCAACCCTTGTCCATGCCTTGCGCAGGAGTCAAAAGAAGTACGGAATGGTGACGATGTGCATCGGTACAGGCATGGGCGCTGCGGGAATCTTTGAATCCATCCCGTAAATTTTCCTTATCAGCCCCCTCCCCGTTTTTAATTCCTTGCTAAAATATTTGCGCTGGTTAAGCTTTGCGTGGTTACGTTACTCTTGAAAACCAAACCTCCTCGGAATGGTTTTCAAGCATGGGTCGTTTTCCTTGAATGCAACGTGAGGTTTTCTATTTATGAAAGACGGGTCGAAAGAACAGAGTCGCGCAGTTGGATGTGTCAAAAAAGCAGCCATCACTGGGGTGTTCCTTGCAGCAGGGTTTGGCCTGCTCTCGGCAGGCGCGCTTTTTTTTGTTCCTGAGAAAATTTCAAAGATCACCGAAAGTTTTGTGGCCTTCGGGGCGAAGGATTACAAGCTTCCCGATCCTCCTCTCACTTCAGCGAATTCTGAAAGCGATTTAAAGGCTGCAAAATCCTTTTCAAAGGTCTTTGCAAACATTGCTAAACAGGCGAAACCAGCGCTTGTGTTTATCGAAACCGAGAAAAAGGTCGCGGCTCGAAATCCGTTTGACGATTTTTTCTTTTTTCCCTTTCAACCTCCCCCAGGTGGTCGGGGAGGAGGTAATGGAAATGGGAACCGCAGAGTTCAGCAAGGTCTGGGTTCGGGTTTTATTTTCGACCTTAAAAATGGTTACGTTATTACAAACAATCACGTGATTGATGGTGCAGATGACATTACCGTGAGCACCTTTGATGATCGAAAATTTAAAGCAAAAGTTGTCGGCACCGAAAAAAGTGTGGATGTGGGGATCTTAAAGCTCGAAGGTTTTTCTCCCAATAAACTTTCGCAGGTCAGTTTTGCCGATTCAGATACCGTTGAAGTGGGTGACTGGGTTCTCGCTTTGGGGGCCCCTTTCGGACTGCGCCAAACCCTCACTGTGGGAGTGGTTAGTGCCGTCGGGCGTAACAGCGTTATTCAAGATGGCATTGCTGCAGAAGACTTTATTCAAACCGATGCCGCCATCAACCCCGGAAACTCGGGTGGGCCACTGCTCAATATCGATGGGCAAGTGATTGGGATTAACTCCGCCATCTATTCACAGACGGGAAGCTTTGCAGGAATTGGGCTTGCCGTGCCTTCCAACATGGCCCGCAATGTGGCTGAAGTTTTAGTGAGTGAAGGAAAAGTGGCGAGGGGCTTTCTAGGCATCAGCATGGAAAGTATCAACACGCTGAGCCCTGAAACTCTCAAGAGTTTAAATCTTCCCAAAGACCCCACGGGAGTTCTGATCCGCTCGGTTGTCAAAGACAGCCCTGCCGATCAGTCGGGATTAAAACCCTATGATATCATTCAGTCTTTAAACAGTGCAAGCATCACAAATGCCAATCAACTGCGCAGCCGCATCAGTCTCACAAAGCCGAATTCACAAATTAAATTGGGAATTCTGCGCGACGGCAAGCCCATGGAAGTGGGAGTCAAAATTGGCGTCTATAATGAAGAAGCAGCACAAAAAGCACAAAAGGGCCCCGGCAAAGAAAGCGCTTCACCGGAAGCAAAAGTCGCCGCAGAGTTTGGCGTCACTGTCCGCAATTTGACTCCCGACCTCCGCAGGCAACTGGATATCAAGTCCAAAGCTGGAGTTGTGATAGCTTCAGTAGAAGACGGAACTCCTGCAGCAGAAATCGGTCTTCAGCGTGGTGATGTCATTACGGAGATCAACCGACGCGAAGTGAAGGGGGTTCGTGACGTTGAAACTGAACTCACGCGAGCCAAAGAGAAGAGTAAAGATCTTCTTTTTCTGATTGAACGCGAAGGAAGAAATCAGCTCGTGGTGTTTCGCAACAGATAGTGTGGGAGTGGGTTTGAGTTCCTTTAAGCAAAAAGACTCATTCTTAAAAGTCATGGGCATTCATCTTGCCGGATCAAATACCCATAAAACCGCGCTTGTACGCGGTGGAGTGGTGTTGAAACAAATCCGCGCGCCCATGATCCCGGGCCCCTCCTTTGATATTTTTTCAAACGAAATCAATCGAAAAATTCCCGGACTTCCCGTTGTCCCCTTTGAGCTTGGAATGTTGTCTGAAAAAAAATCGCAGACTTCCCCGCTTTTTTGGGAAGCTTTTTCTGCTGATATTGGTGCGTCGTCGCAAACAGACTCCGACTCTCGCCTCGTTGAGGCCATTAAAGATTTGGGAGGAGCCGATGTTTTTTGTATCGATGCTCCCCTTTCCCTGCCTCCTTGTCTCACATGTTCTATCGAGTGCAAAAACGCAGAAAAATGCGTCAATCCCATAGTCAGTATCATGAATGAAGAATGGAAAAGGCTCCGTAAATCCGATAAAAAAAGCCGGATGCCACAACCATATCTTGATCGTTATTTCGAATTTCATGCGCGAAATAACTTTCACATTCATTCTTTGAATGGAGGGTTTGAATTAGAAGCCGTGCTGGGAAGTGGACGTGCTCCCTTAACATCGCGTGCAATATATACGGCGCGTCAAATCGAAAGATTGTTTCCTAAAGCTATCGTGATTGAAACAAATTCAAGCCTTTCTGAGCTTGGTTGGGCAGCACAGGTGGGATATCCCCTTGCGGCAGCCCTTGAACTTCGACACGGCAATGAATCGAAGATAAAGCGTGCAGGCCTCCTTAAGCGCCTTGAACAGAAGCTGTATGCCACGCGCCATGCAGGAATGCATGCCGATCTTTTTGTTGACCTTGCAACGCATTTGGAGACCTTTCACGCCGCCATGGGAGCCCTGATGGCGTGGGGTTTTTTGAATGGAGAATATTATTTTTTAGATGAGTTTTTGACCTTAGAAAAGGGGCTTCCGCTTCGAGGTTGGGCTTGTGTTCCAAAGGATGTCTTAGGCCATGGCTGGAGTCAGTAAGATACAGGATTTAAGCGGTTGGTTGCTCCCTGATGGAGACTGGTACGAAACTTCGGAATGGTGGCATGTGGCTGCGCTGTATGACCTGCAGGGTGGCGGATTCGCCTTGCTTCAATCCGAAGAAACCAGCGCCATTCTAAAGCGCGGTGAAGAAGCCGAAATTCGAAATCATGTTTCGTTATTGGGATTGATTAAAATTTCCCGCAGCTTTATCGATGGCACTCAAATGAATTTAGCGCAATTAAAGACACTGCAAGTGCTGCTTGAGGTCTGCGATCTGGAGGCTGAATTTCGTTACCTTAGTGGCAGTGATGGAGAGTTGCGCGCAGTCTCTGTTGCGCGCATTTTAAAGCTTAAAAATGCATCACTTTTCTTTAAGACTTGAAAGAGCGCTTCCCTTATAAAATGCATTTAAACCTTCGATATCTTTTGCGTTGGGCAGAATGTAACCGAGATTGTAATTATAGCTGCGGTAATAGCACCGGCTCATGATCGAAAAAGGGTTGTAAGGAGTGACGAGATCTTCTGACTTTGCTCCCTCCTTAAATTCACTGCAAGCTGTATCCGGATGACCGTCTTCATGCTTGAGTCCAAGTACATGACCCATCTCATGGATTGCAACAGACAGCGAACCGTTGAATTTTCCAACTTCAGTAAATGTTGAATAAATCGCTTCAAAGCCTGGCATTGCGTCTTTAAAAGTCCTGTTGAGAAGAAGGTTGGCACGCTTGCCGGCATTTTGATTTCCGTAACCACGGGCACGGGGATGCCCGAGGCTTAAATCTGAGTTGCTTGGATTGGGATTTTTGAGTGAACTTTCAGCGTCCGTTAATGCTTCTTGACGAAGCTCGGCAATCAGACTTTCATACTCTGCAGTGCCATAGGCCTCACTGTCATCGTAGATAAACATTCTGACATCATATTCTTTATCAGATGCACAAGTTTCCCAACCCAAAAACGAGATGACGGATTTTTCAAAACCCTTTGTCAAAATTTCACGGACGTGTGTGCGATAGGAATCCGTTCCTGGTGAGGAGATCTCCCAACAGACGGAGAGTTGAGTATGATCCCACGCGGTGCCATGGAAAGCGACCGTTTTGACATGTGAGTTTGAGATTTTTGGAGCTGGACTGCATGCATTCATCGCAAATAAAGCCAACGTCGCAAACAAGATATTCTTCATAAATTCTGTCAAGCCCCAATTAAATGAAATAAATTAAAACGAAGGGGTGTATTGCACAGAAAAATGGCGCAAGCAAAATTCGTATAGGATTTTTCGAGGTATACGTATGGATTTGGATGTAAAATATGACGCTTTAATGATCCGCGCACAGACCAAATGGGAAAAGTTTTAAGCGGGCCCGTAAATTATGAATTTTGGTAGGACATCAAAAATACGGACCGCGCAGCACAAGCGACAAGGAAACTTATTTTAGGGGCTTGCAGGTGCTGCAGGTGCGGGGGCGGGAGATCCTGAAACGTCGGGTTTGGCTTCGGGTGCTTGCGGGCTCGCAGGAGCTGCGGTGCTGCTTGCGTCGGTCGCAGGACTGACGGCGGCTTCGGGTGAGCCAACCGCAGGGGCATCCGTTGCGGGTGGAGTGCTTAACAGGTCGCGCGTTAATTCCGATTTAACACCGTATTTTTCGTTGGTTTTGACCCAAGAAAGTGAAAGCGTAAGTAGGAAAAAAGCAATCCCTGCGATCCACGTGGCACGGACGATAAAGTTAACTCCGCCGGAAGCTCCAAAAAAGCCCGCAGAGTTTCCGCTGCCCAGCGCAGAGCCAAGCCCACCCTCGTTGCCGTGTTGCAGACCGATGATAAGGACCATAAGGACAAGAGCGTCGAGTATAAGCAAGACAGTGAGCAAAGTGCTGAGCATTCTACCTCCCGGAGCACACAATGGCCGAATTCGCGAAAAATCTAGCAAGCGAGTATCTATCGCATATCCTCGTGACACACACAAGGCAAGCGGATTCAGGCGTTCTTTCCCACAGCTTCAGCTTTACAGCAATTGATAGTTTAATGTATGCCATTTTAGATGAAAAATTTCCAAACACGCATGGGTTTTATCGATGACGCGCTCAACACGTACCAAAGAATCCGCAAATTCGGAACCAAAAAGTTCAAGTAAGGTAACCAAAAAAGTGGATGCAAAATCCTCCGCACCATCAAAGGCCCGTGCCACTGCCGCCGCGCCTGCTGCTGCCAAAAAAAAGACACCAGCTCCCAAAGAAAAGTTAGAAACGAAAGCTGCACCCAAAGCTCCCGCAGCAAAACCTGCACCCGCTAAAGCGGCTCCTTCGAAAGCTGCGGCACCTCAGGCCGCTAAAAAAACCGCGAAAGAAGTGCCTGTTGAAAAGGCGCCACCTGCGCGCGTTGCCAAAGAAACCGCAAAACCTGTTGCCAAGGCAAAGCCCGTTGCAGCGCCCGCAAAATCTCTTTTCGAAGAGACCGTCGGATCTCATTCAGAGGCTCAGGAAGCAAAAAACTCAGATAAAAAAGCGGTCAAAGGCAAAGTTCGCAAAGAACTTGTGGACGATGAATCCACTCTGTTTGCAACGCGCGGCGAACCTTCCACAAGCGTGCTTCCCTCGCTTGAATCCGGATTTAAGCAAAAATCCAAAATCACCGAGCAAGACATCGACGACGAAGCCGAGACTTCCGTCCTCAATGTCAAAGCTCTTGAAGCGCAAGACGATGACTCAGACGAAGTGGGCTACGATGAGGAATCCCGCCTCGACGACAGGGCGTTTGGAGTTGACCTCCCCAAGACCGGATTTGACAGCTTGGGGCTCGAAGAAAGCCTTTTGCAAGCAGTTCGAAAAATGGGCTACAAAACCCTGACCGAAATTCAATCGCAGGCCTTGCCTGTTACTTTGCTTGGTAAAGACGTTGCGGGTTTTGCGCAAACAGGTACCGGAAAAACGGCCGTTTTTCTCATCACTGTTGCACAGCGCATCCTCACCAATGAAATTCCCCGTGGAACTTCCAAAAGCCCTTCGGTTCTGGTTGTTGTTCCCACCCGTGAACTTGCGGTGCAAATTGAATCCGATGCAAGAGCCTTGTTGAGCAAGTTGGGAATTACTTCTTTCGCTGTTTACGGCGGAACGGAGTACGAAAAACAGTCAAGAGCATTGAATGAAGGCGTCGATATCCTCGCGGCAACCACGGGGCGCCTTATCGATTTGCACAAGCAAAAAATTCTCTCGCTCGACAACATCCGCATGTTTGTGTGCGATGAAGTCGACCGCATGTTTGACATGGGATTTGTAGAAGATGTGGAGTATTTACTTTCGCATCTTGCACCCACGGGCGTGCAAAAGCTGCTCTTTAGTGCCACGGGTGGCGTTAAAGTGCGCGAGCTTGCCTTCGAATATTTGGAAAATCCAGAATATATCGAGTCCAATCTCGAACGTCTCACTCCCGAAGCCATTGTACAATGGTCGCATGCTGTGCCTGCTGCCGAGAAATTTCAAGTGCTTTTAGGCATGTTGAAAACACAAAATCCTGAATGTGCTGTGGTGTTCTGCAATACAAAAGTCGTTTCGGAATGGGTTGCTTACAAGCTCGCTGGAAACGGATTTAAAGTCGACGTTATTACGGGTGACATCAATCAAAACAAGCGACTCAACCTCATCAAACGCATAAAAAATGGCGAACTCCAGGTTTTGGTGGCAACGGATGTTGTCTCACGCGGACTTCACGTTGCTAACCTCACCCACGTCTATAATTTCGATGTTCCTGAAGATGCCGACAACTTTGTCCACCGTATCGGAAGAACCGCCAGAGCGGGCGCAAAGGGAACGGCTGTTACTTTAGTGTGCGAAGACTATGGCTATCACATGGGTGCAGTTGAAGACCTGCTTGGATTTAAAGTTCCTGTAAATCCACTCTCTGCAGAGCTTCTCGCCATTGAAGATGTCTCTGATTATCCCTTTGATGAGCAAGGTCGAGTGCGCTCTATTTCTGAAGCGGGTACTTTAACCGATGGGCATAAACGCATCGTTGTGGCTTCTAGCCGTGATGAAAAGTCTTATGAATCACGGGAAAAAGCCCCTTCGGAAGGGAAATCCTATCAACACCGACCCGAGCCCCGCATTGCGCCTGAGGCCAAGGCTGCTGCTGAAATTCAACCTCGTATTATTCCTGCTGCTGCTCCAGCGATCTCTGCGGAAGCAAAAGCTCCTAAGTTTATTATCCCTCAAAATCCACAGGCAGCCCAAGCTCCTGTGGCGCGCGAAATGCAAACCATTCGCCCGGCGGAACCTGCACGCACTGAGCCCGTGCAACCTGCACTGGATGCAGCGGCTGAAAAACCAGCTCAACCTCAGTTTATCAAGGGAAATCGCAACGGGCCTGCGCCGTTGAAGCCCCGCGATGGTGTTGCTGTGCGTCCTGAAAAACCTGTAGAAGGCCAGCCTCCAATAAAGCCAGCTTTTGTGAAGGCACAACCTGCAATCACTCCGGCTATTACTCCTGCAATTGGCCGCAAAGGGCCTGATGCTGGACGCGCTGGAGCCACTGAAGTTCCTTCGTCGCGGTTTGGAGAGCCCAAACCCGGTTTGAGGCGCGATGAAAAGGCAAAAGAAACCGCAGAAGGAGCTTTGGCTGCAGCCCGCAGTGCAGCAGAAAAGCGCAAAGGCCGTCCTGCTCCACAAAGGGAAGAATTGTCAAGCACGCTTTCGAAGGCAAAAGAAGAACTGGGTTCTGTCATGTCAATCGTCCATGATAAAATCGAGCGGTTTGTACCTCCCGCTTTGTCTGGTTTATTTGCTAAACTGGGTGGATTCGGGAATAAAAAAGAGTCCAAAGAAACCAAGCGAGAGAAAAAGTAACGAGAAACACACGGCATGACGAAAACGGAAAAACTGTTGACGGTTGCGACTCTAAATACCTGGCACGGACTCGATGGCAAAGGGACGATGTTTTTTGGGGGCTTGGAGTCGCGTCGTGAGCGCATGGCGAGGCTCGACCGTCAACTGAATTGCCTAAAGGTTTTGAATGCCGATGTTCTTCTGCTGCAAGAAGTGAATCCCTTGCCTTTTCGTGCGCATTGGTATGCACACGAACTCGATAAGCGGTGTTTTTTTGCGACTTCCAATTCCGGAGTAAAATTCGGGTGGGGTCCTCCGAGTAACCTTAATGAGGGCCTTGCAGTTTTATTTCCACGCCAGTGGGAAGCCGAAGACTTGGGCAAGCGCAGACTTTCGGGCAGATTTCGATTGGCTCCATTTACGATCTCAGAAGTGGGCAGTCCTTTTTTAAGTTTACAATTGCATGAATCGCGGATGGGAATGGCGGTGCGCTTGCACCTTCCTTCTCACTACCAAACTCCAGGATTCCAAGGTGCCAAGAGCATTATTGTTGCGGTGACCCACCTTCACCACTCTCCTTCTCTCACTCCTCGCAATCAAGCCATGCTCGACGAGGCTAAGGCCGAGGGCCTTACGGGAGAAGAGGAAGCCCACTTGCTTCGGTGTTTTCGTTCTGCAAACAGCCGCAGACTTTTGGAGTTCGATAACCTTGTCACTTGGCTCGAACGCCTGCGCCTTCCCGGTGAACCCATCATCCTTGGTGGAGATTTTAATTGCGAACCCGAAAGTTCCCCTATTTTAGGCCTCGGGCGAAGGGGTTGGCTTGATCTGTGGCAATACGCAGGCATGCCGGAAGATTATGCCAAGGCTGCAACCTGGGATCCTCCGCGCAATACCTTTGCTTACCGAGCACAAAAGTTTCATCAGGTGGGCAGTTCCTTTAGTGAAAAAGCTGCCGAAGTGTTACGTAAAACCGATGCCGTTCCACGGCGCATCGATTATATTTTTGCCTACCCCTGGAAACAAGCCGAAGTCCTCGAACCCGAAGATGAAATATTAGCCTCTGGAAAATTGTTGTCTATCAATCGCTTTGGTTACATAAAAGGCAATGGTTTGAGCACCCATGGACTGCAAGTTGAAGATTTTTCAGATTTGGAAAAGCAACGGGACTTCGATTTTGGCGCCGATGCAGACCTGAATCATACGTCGGATCATTTTGGGTTGGTTGCACGATTTGGCATCTAAATGCAGTGGCTATTTTCGTGATTTTTTTTAAAGTGCAACTTTCGGAAGGAAATTATTGTGAATAATATATTTCATCACGGCCTTTTTCGGCTTGCATGCGTTGTTGTTCCTTTATTTTCTGCGTGCGTTGCAGGCAAGAATGAAACTCCCGATCAATCTAAAAATGCTCTCGGCACTTTATCCAAAAAAACAGTTCGCGTGTCGTTGATTGGCCTCAATGATCTCCATGGGAATATTGAAAGCAAAGAGGTCGTTTTAGGGACTGAAAAGTCCAAAGTGACCCTGGGTGGGATGGCACTGATGTCTGCCTACTTAAAAGCGGCGCGCAGTGAAAATCCGCAATCGACACTCGTTTTAGATGCCGGAGATGCCTATCAAGGCACACTCCTTTCCAATCAGTTTTTTGGCCAACCCATCGTTGCGGCTTACAATGCTTTAAAGATCGATGCCTCTACCTTTGGAAATCATGAATTTGATTGGGGTGCAGGCGCACCTTCAGCGCGCCCCGGTGAAAAGCGCCATCCCCAAGCGGCCCTCCTGAGTATTCTTTCAGCCGCAAAGTTTCCTTATTTGTCGGCAAGTGTGCGCAAAGAGAATAACGAGGGAACCGGATTTCCCAATGTTGAAGCCGGCCGCATCTTTACCTTGAATGGTGTGAAAGTGGGAGTTGTTGGAGCAACAACGGAATCAACCCCCAATTCGTCAGATTTAGAGAGCATCCGGGGTTTAAAGTTTTTAGCGCTTAAAGACAGCGTGCCCGAGCATGCAAAAAAACTGCGTGAGCAAGGCGCACAGATTATCGTTTTGCTGACCCATGCCGGTGGCTACTGCGACATGCAAAAAGCTGCAGAAGCTGGTGACTCTGCGTGCAAGTCGCCCCTTAAAGATGAAGTCACTACGTTTTTAGAAGCGGTCCCAAAGGGAACGGTTGATGCTATTTTAGCAGGACATATGCATCTCCCCCAAGCTCACTTCATCAAAGGAGTTCCGGTGGTGCAGACGACCGGATATGGAAACAGCTTCTCAAGAATTGATATTGATGTTGTTCCAAATGCTCTGCCCTTTGATACTGTTGAAAAAAGAATTACAAAAATAGCCATCGATAAGCCCACATATTTCTGTAAAAATCATTTTAAAAATTATGCATCCTGCAGCCCCGATGAAGAAAAATTTGGCGGAACCTATCCCGCCGTTTTCGGTTCGCCCACGCCGGCGAAATACAAGGGAATTGAAATCGTACCCGATGCACAGTTCGATTCTCTTTTGCAAGAATTCACTTTAAAAATTCAAAAGCAGCAAGAAAAATTTATCGTAAAATTGCCCGAGCCCTTGCCGCAAGACAGAACCAAAGAGTCCTCCATGGCAAACTGTTTTGCAGACCTTGCGAAGAATGCCATTGGGCGAGAAGCAAAACTCAGTTTGGATGCCGCTGTGATTCACAGTGGAGGCATTCGTGCCGGTTTGCCCAAGGGAGACGTGAATTATGGAATGATTTATGCGGTGCAGCCCTTTGAAGGTGGATTTGCTGTGCTCGATCTCTCGGGCGAAGAACTTCAAAAATTTGGGATGCAACTGAGCGAATCCAGCAAGAGCATCCCTGTCGTCTCCGAAGGCTGGAAAACGCGCATTGCCGCCAAAGCACAGTATCCTAGGCACCGAGGCTTTCTCGATAGCTCAGGAAACCCGCTTTCACCTTCCAAAAGGTACAAAATTCTGACCCTCGACTTCAACGTCAAAGTCGGTGGAATTCACGATGCACTTTTCTCGAAGCCCCGCCAAGAAGGAAGAATTCGTTTTTTTACTAAGCTCGCACGGGATGTCGTGGCAGATGAATTTGCCCGTTCAGCACAAAAGCTCCCGCCTTCCTGCAAGGGAGAAGCACCCAACCGGACTCTTTTGGTTGAGAATTAAGCGGCGTTTTCTACTTTCCATCCCACATCATATTCCAGAGCTCCGATTCATATTGAAAGCTTGCCTCGGGAATTTTGACTTTGTTATTATGCAGAACAATGAAATGTTCTCTGAACAAAGGAAACACTAATTTCTTACTTTCGATCTCTGCAACCGCGTCTGCGTACGATTTCAACCTTAAATTTGAGTCAGAGGTGTGTCGTATTGAGGCAATCTTTTGAACGAAATCGGTTCTGTCAAACTTGCCATAAGTCCATCCGCTTGCCCCAAGGATAGGATCAAGAAATCCGTCGGGGTCGGGAAAATTTCCCACATATCCCCCAGACATGAGATCATAGTCTTGGCTTGCAATTGTTCTTTGATAGGAGTCTCGATCCATAAGTCTAAGGTCTATTTTTAATCCAGCTGAACTCAGTCCTATTTTTAGATCTTCACAAAATTTATGCGTAAAAAAGCTTTTCATGAGTGAGATTATTAGGGGTGAAGCATCACTGATTTCTGAACTCCACCGATTTTTGAAGTCTATTGGCGGCAATTTTCTTGTTTCTTTGTCGTAATAGGATGGGGGCATGACACCGCGTGGAAAATAGAATGGTTCGAATTGCTGAAAACGACCTCGGCCTGAACTGTTGAAGGCAATATGGCAGATGAGAGCCGCAAGGTCAGCTCGAAATCTTTCGTTTTGTAGAAATTTGTTGTCTAAATTCGGAAACAGATGATTGAAAATAATCGTGTTGGTTTTTGTGAGTTTAAAATGTTCACGCATTTCAGAAAGTTCGATATCATCTCCGTCAAGGCCTAAAATTGCAACATCGAGAAGTCCTTTTTGAAGCAGATCTATTGCGTCTTTTGTTGTCGGTGCCAGAACAGCAGCAATGCTTTTAATCCTTGCCCTACTTCCCGAATATTTTTCAAAACGAGACATCTCGATTCGGTCTTTGGCAAGATTTTTTAGTATCATTGGACCAGAGCCAACATACGTCCCACTTGCCCTCATTGCGTCTTTTGAGAGAGTGGAAAAAGAGGGCATTGCCAACACAAAGAGGAATGGCGGGTAAGGTGCATTTAAGTTAATTTCGACTGACTTTGCTCCGGTAACAACGATTCCCGAGAGTATTTCGCCGCTCTTTGCATCTTCTGCACCAAGTACAATATGACGGAGAAAACCGCTTGCCGGCGATTTTAATCCAGGCCAAAAGTGTCTGGATAAGCTGAACGCAATATCTTCAGCAGTGACCGGACGGCCGTCATGAAACTCTGCGTCTTTCAGTTCAAAAGAGTACGTTTTCGCTTGGTTCTTTATCGTCCATTTGTTGACGAGATCTCCAACTATTTGACCAGATTCGTCAATGCGGACGAGACTTTGAAAAAGACTTTGAGTAATGAGAAAGTGTGATTGAAAGAATAAGGCTGCGGGATCTAAGGTAGTCGGCAAACTTGAAATAGATATTTCAATATGGTCATTTTTCACTCGTTTCTCCGATCGGGTTGTCTAAATGTGTTTCTTTCAAAGATGCCGTTGCTTCAATGCAAATTAGTGAGCTTCTCCACTCTTGTTTGTTGCGGTGCTAAAATCGGATCGCTTTTCTCAGAGCTGGCACACAGGAAATAAAAGGAAGACGAGTGCGGCACCTTAAATCTACTGCAAGTCAGTGAGAGTTTGTTTCGTTCTTTTCGAAAGATAATTAGACTCGACTTGACTGAGAATGAGAGCTACCATTGCTTCAGAGGAAGCATTTGATCGTTGCTGAGCTTCTCAACCCTCGCTTTGGAGATGTATTATGCCCTACGTAGATTTTTTTTGTCTGCCACTTCCAAAGTCAACCCCTGAAGAAGTGTA
This sequence comes from Silvanigrellaceae bacterium, assembly GCA_044237915.1. Classification (GTDB taxonomy): domain Bacteria; phylum Bdellovibrionota_B; class Oligoflexia; order Silvanigrellales; family Silvanigrellaceae; genus JBIIEI01. Next base: position 24,630 of record JBIIEI010000073.1, read on the forward strand.
TCGAAAAATCGCTGTTACGTTTTCAGATGTGATGAAAGATTTCGGACTCCTGAGTTTCTGCGAGGCCATCGCAGACGACGTTCCCCATGGCAAAGTGACGGACTTTTACCGATCAGTCGCGGCAAAAGAAGATGAGACTGTGGTCGCTGCTTTTTACATTTGGCCGAGCAAAGAGGTCCGGGATAGAGCCTGGGAATTGGGTATGAAAGATCCTCGACTTTCGTATGATCCGCAGTCGATGCCCTTTGATGGGATGCGCATGTTTTGGGGTGGCTTTAGGCCGCTGGTGATGTCGTAATTTGCATCATTATGCCAGCGTTTTTTCCCGCGACTCGCAAAATCCAACCGCAATTCCCACGGCAGAAACGCAAGCCGTAGGCACGCGCAGAATATTTTGACCCAAAGAAACCGGCGTGGCCTTCGTTTTTTCGTGAATTAAAGTGCGCTCAGCCTCGGTAAAGCTCGACTCTGGCCCCACAAAAATTCCCAAGCGCGTCTGCGATTTGTCGATTTTTTGCAAAGTTTCAGTGAGCGAAGCAATATGTGTATTGGGATTTTCTGCGGTATAAATCGGGCTTTCATCGCATAAAAAATCAAGGCTTTGGGGTTTTGAGCTTAAGAATTCTTCAAGAGTATCGTAACAGAAAATTTTTGTGGCCCATGGACTTTTACTGATGCGCAAAGCCTCAAAGGCATTTTTTTGCAGCTTTTCAAGTTTAAAGGGCGCTTTGGACTGGCATTTTTGTGTTTTAAAAATATGAACTTCACAGGCGCCCTGCTCTGCTACAAAATCGATGATTTCATCAAGGGTGGCGGGCTTTGGGCAACCCAAATAAAGATGAATCCGAGATTTTGCACGGGGTTTTTCTAAAACGTTGTGAATTTCTACCAGGGTTCCTTTTTTATCGGTTCGAACGATTTTTCCAGAGGCAATGGAGCCTTCTCCATTGGTGAGTTGAACATCGCTGCCCACTTTTAATCGAAGGACATTAAAAACGTAGTGGTGTTCTTCTTCAGGCAAAAGCACATCGGGCGTTGTAAAGGGATTTTGAGGTAACAATAGGCGCCAGGTGTGAAGAGAAAAATCTGTCATTTTTATTTAATGCCCCTTGCAAGGAGGTTTCGCAAAGTTAACAAGGGACTTTCTTGCAGTAAAAATACTTTTTGATCAAGAGTTTCCTTGAAAAATTCGACCTCATTCATCCATTCGCGAAAGGTCAGCGCAATGCCTGCAGCCAAGCGGAGGCGCTGTGTGGCGGCGTCTGTCAGGGGCATGTCGAGACTTTTTGCAATTGTTTCGGTGCAAGTTTTCCAGGCCGCATAATGAGAAATGAGTTCTTCTTTTGCCTCGCCTGTTTGAAAGGGCAAGGCTTCGAGGGTGCAAATGGCCTGAGAAAGGCTTAGGAACTCTTCCCAAAACGCAGGAGCTAAATTTTCGCACGCTTCAAAGTTTGCGCTTTCCGCTTGCGCGAGAAAGTCGTGGATGCTGCTGTCCCCCACAAGTTGTGAGGGCAATGAAGGTACCGCAGCATTGAAAATCAACGGAGATTCGATGAACACGCAGGCCATTGCAAAGAAATCGCTGGTTGAGGGAGTGATGCTTTGCAAGAGTGCAGCAAACCGGGGGTATTGAACGAGGGCATTTGAGGTCATTTTGTCCTTGGGATGAGCTGAATAAAACCGCCGTCACCCGGAATCATGCGTGCAAGGACGCCCGGCACGGTCTTGTTGATGCGCTCTACAATCCTCGAAGATTGATCGCTTTTCAAGGGGGTCTGATAGCGGATATCTGCTTTGGTGACTTCATAGGGGACGAGTACAAATTCTCCGCTCACCGAAAAGCTTTTGAGAAGGCTTTCAACCGACAGCAGATCCCGGTCGCCGACCTTTTTATCCACCACGATGCGCGCATGGGCAGCCGAGATCTCTTGAGGCTTGCCGGCTTTAAGGTTGCGGATCAAGGATGCGCCCACTTTATCGATGGCCTGGGCAGGAGTTTCTGCAAGGGTGGGATCGTTCATGGAACGGCTCCAGTACACGCGGGTCATGCCTTCCGTGGCTTGAAAGCGCAGGTAGTCGACCTTTTCCAGCACGCTGGTTTTGTCAGCGCCCCGCACCGTAAAGACGAGGAGCAGTCCCTCCTGACCTGAAAGGGTCGAGGCCGACATGGGAAGAGCGGGGGGCCACACACTGCGCGGTTCGCTTGAAGTCGCCGCGAGGGCTGCAGAACTCGTGAGAAAACGCATTGCGGATTCTGCAAAGGGCGCACTGAGCTGCACATTCAAACTTGAAAGCTTCTTTCTGGACGCATGCCAGAACAGTCCTGCTCTTTCGGAAAGGGTAGTTTGCAGGGAATTCACATCTTTCATAATAGCATTGGGGCTTGGCAAAACACCTTGATAAAATAAAAATTCTGGTGAACGTTCGGTGCTAGCTGACATGCTTACGGGCTGGGAAGGTAAGCCTTCTGCAGGAAGAACAAAGGTTTCTTTGGTTTGTTCATTGAGAACTAAGACAGCCGTTGGAATGGCAAGTTTTGAGGATTTCGAATTTTTACTGGCTTCGCCTTCGCTTTTCAGCCCTACAGAGGAATTTTTAAAATCCGTCGCAAAGAGTGTATTGGCAAGGACGAAATTCACTTCCGCTTTTTTTGCGGGAAGAAGTTGAACTGTCCAGCTTGGAACATACGCTTGAAATCGACTTTTAACGGCTTGTTCAATCCAGATTCCTAATTCTTCATGGTAACGATCTTCGACTTGTACGCGCAACATATCGAATAAGGCCGCTTTTAACGCCAAGATGGCGATGGCCTTGCGATCGGCTTGATTCAGGCCTTCTCCGCTCGCTTTTTCGGCTATTTTTTTAGGAAGCGCAATTGTTTGATTGAGAGAAAGGGTTTCATTTGTTTCGTTCGCATATGCCTGATTTTGAAAAAAGTTTTGAGTTCCCCAGGCAGAAAGCGAAAATGTTGCAATAAAAAGAATTTGAGGAAATTTTTTAGGGGCGTAACGCATGGCGAGCCTCGTGGTCCTTGAAGTTTTAAGTACACGGGTGGGTTCGGCACGCCAAGGATGTTTACTTGGACAGGGGAATTCCAACCAGTGAAGTTCCACCGGCTTCTCCGCCTTCTGCCACCAAGGTGGACAGACTCGAACTCTCAAGCAGCTTTTGCTCTTCGGGAGTGGATGCTTTGAGGGTTCCCGTATTGTCGAGCACGAGCGTAACGGGGGTGTCGCTGCCTGCTGATTTTTTCAGGGGAACCACGCTGAGGAATTTCCCATTTCCGAGATCAAGCTTTGCTGCTCCGCATTGAGTCATGATGCCAGGAAGTTCGGGGATCTTGAAAGTCAGTCTTTTGCCATCGGCAGTTTTGGCATCAGCAAGTTTTGCACGCGCAAGTTTTGGAAAAACTTTATTCATGTCAACAATGAGGTGGATGCGTAAAACCGATTGTGGAAAAATATCGCTTCCCAGGGATTTAATGTAGCCCCGCCAGCCTCCTGAAGCCGTACCGTGCCAATTAGATTCTTTAACTCCCTCGGGCTTTTTGCAATTTCCATCGATAAAGTCTTGAAGGTTTTTAAAGCCATCGGATCGAGCATCCATTTCTGCAGAAAGTCCTCGTTTTGGAGGCTCAGTGCCAGGTTTATAGACCCCATAAACAACTAAATTTTGATTTGCATAGTCGAAGTAAATATAGTCTTTGTCGATCTTTTGCTCAGAAACAGCCTGTGCAACTCCCCCAAAAAAGAGGGCAGAAAGCGATAAGAAAAAATGAATTGATTTCAAGGGGGTCATATTTTTCTTCCTTAAACCGAAGCAGAAATGGAGAGTGGATGTGGTCTGCCGAAAAACGTCTAAATCCGAAATATTTTTCAGTAACAGATTTGGTACCTAAAATGCGGCCACATTATCGAATTGCCTAAATGAGCATAATTTTTGACAAATAAATAAAAAAGCCAG
>JBIIEI010000140.1:0-8177 GCA_044237915.1 Silvanigrellaceae bacterium
TAACAGCAGCTCTCTGCGTAAGCAGAGGTAACAAATCACGTCGCAAGAATTGCGACTCCCAATAAACCGCTTTGAGCGGTTCACGAATTCAAACCACCAGCTCTGCTGGTGGTGTCATGACTTGTGATTTTCGATGGTTTTGAAATCTAAAGTCCTCCCACACGTCGCATAACTTCTTGGTGCCTTCGAGCAGGCATTCTAAAGTTGTCGGAATGATTCCTTCAGCATCCGATGCTCTTCGGTTGCCCATGTCAATCCTATGTTCAAAATGAGCCCAGTGAATTCTCGATTTTTTCCAAAACCGACCGAAAAGCCCAGAGGCAAAAGGACCTTTCACATTGGAAGAGGTCAGGGCCCAGCTTTCGGTGTTACCTCCCGATGCACGCGTGTGTCGGAATGGAAGTCTTTCTTTTTATGCGCGCGACGTCGAAGCCTTTGAACAAATTTGTGCGGGAAATTGCCTGCAAGAAGATGAAGAAATTCAAAGCTCAGAAATTTATACGACGTCGCAACTTTTTACTCAGCACGACACTTTTCATTATGTCTCTACAGACAATTTGGCACCAGAAGGCGTTGGAATTTTTCAAAACAATTCCTTAATTGTTGTCAATGCGCGGACCCACCGACGCCGCAGATTGCGTCGGTTCTTTTCCACACTGGGGGGTGGGTTTGCGGTGCTCGCTCTCACTTTTTTCCCTGCTTACGAAATCAGCGTGGAGGATGGGAAATCGGCACTGACATCTTCCACTCGAACCGATTCGGGATCTTTTACAGAATTAAAGTTACAAGCCATCGGACCCGCATCTCTCACGGCTTTTTCCCAGGTTGTGCAAGCAAAGTTAGGTCGAGATAACTCCGCATATGCGCGCAGTTTGTTAAAACTTGAATGGAATCGGCAGAGTTTTGTGTCGAGCACTCTGCCATCTCCTTCATTTGTCGCGTCGGTTGCGATGATGAATCTTCCTGAGGAAGAACTTGGAAAAGATCCCCGTTGGAAAGCCCTCCTCAATAAGCTTGGAAAAGATCCTCACAAGAGTTTGGCAATTGTGGCCTTTGAGTCTGCACGCATTGATAAAGTCTTTCGAAAAATCATGGGGCAAGCGCTTCTCGAAGGCTTGTTGGAAACTCCGGGGGCTCCTCTCTCGAATTTTGCATTGCTGGGAATTCGCAAACCTGAAAAGGGTCATGCGTTTAAGATTCAAGACGAAAATTTTAATCAGGTCGTAACAGCGTTGCGAAACCTGACAGAGCACTTTAATAATGTGGCGCCCGAAGACAAAGTGTATCGAAATTTGTTGGCTTCACGCGCGCTCTGGAGTGCGATTCAACTCAGTTGGTTGGCCACAGGTGCCTCTGCGAAGAGTTTGTCTCGCGAGTTTTTGAGCTGGCAAAATCTGGCGCTTGCCCTTTCGAGGCCCGACAAAGATCTGCTGATTTCAGCCCTCAAAGAGCGAGAAAATGTGCTCAAGGGGACTTGGAAATCGGCAAAACAAGCGCTGGCTGCCAGGTACCGCGTGATTGCCGACGCTCATACCGATACTAAGATTTTGTGCAACCCTAAAGAATCCACTATTGTTGCAGATTTCGTGTTGCAAACTCTCAGAATCACGAAGTTTGAAAAGCAAAAATTCCCTCCTCAGGAAACCCTGTTTCAAGAGTGTTTTGTCGGCTCCAAGGCCTTTTTTACAAGCAAGCCCTATAGTCTCGATAACACGGGGACGGACGATACTCTTCTGCTCTATTTACCAAGAGTCACTCCTGCTCGTGAGTCCGTTTTAGCTCACCAACGTCTGTGGAGCGAAGATGAAACTTTCGATCAGCTGTCTACGCGTGGCATCACCGGAGAGGGAAGCTGGCTTTTGTGGGCATATTTTGCTGAGATCGTAAAAGTTCGACCTAAAGTCGACATCAAAGCGGTGCAGGCAAAATGCCGTAACAACAAACTAAGTTCAGGATTCTGTGCGCAGTTGGCTTGGCATTTTAATTCCGTACCTGCAGACCGCGCTAAACTTATGGCAATTGTTTCCGAGAACTTCTCGTTGGACGAAAGTGCAAACCTGGCATTTCAAGTCGCGGTGGATTTTTATACCAAGCGACCGAGTGTGCAAGGTAAAGCCGGGAAACAGCCCCCTCAGGGCGGACTTCCGGTTCCAAAATCTCTGATTTCTAATCACCCGGAATTCTCTTCGCTGGAATGGTATTTGCAAAATTCCAGCATGATGGCTCGTTAGGAGTGGCGTAGGATGGCGAATCGCATTTTTCTGATTGAAAACCGCAGCTATCGCGACCTGACTCCAAGCCGACAAGATCAACTTGAAGGCTCATGCAGTCGCGTTCCCGGGGCAAGAATGCAAAGGGAACAAGACGTGCGCATGCTCTTGCAGAGTCAACATTTTAGTGATGGTGTGCTTGTTGTGCCGGTTGGAATTCCTGAATTTCAAGATGATATTTCAACGATTTTAAAATTGGTAGAACGCACGCGTCCCCATACCCATATCTTCGGACTTTGCTTTGCATTGATGGCTGCGCGCAAGAGTTTTGATGTGGATTCCTTGGGTGAGCCCTATTGGATAGAAATGCTTGATCGCTTTTATGATCAGGCCGTCCCCACAGGCTTTGTTACTTTTTACAAAGAAGCGGCGCAGGTGCAACAGTTTCAACTCTGCGCCTCAATTTCTGGACTCTTTCGAGAGATTGACTCCATCAGTGAACTTCGAAGAATTGGTGCAACTGTTCAGGAATTAGAAGTGCGACTCTCGGAGTTTGAAGCCTTTCAAACGGGACTTCCCGGTGGGAGAGCAGGCCCATGAAACTTCATATTTTTCATGGCGGCGCTACCGACGTCGGTCGAATCCGCGACGAAAATCAAGATTCTATTTTAATGTTACCGGAGTTTAGCACCTATGTTGTGTGTGACGGCATGGGGGGCAATCAAGGCGGAGCTGTGGCAAGTACCGTTGCCGCCCAGGCCATCGAAGCTTCACTCACAGAAAACCCTTGCAATGAAGAAGAGTGCCTGCGTACGCCCGAAAATTGGCGTTACTTTGCAGAGAGTGTTTTTCTTGCTGCCAACGGAAGCATCCTAAAAAAAGCACATGAGATGCCCGAGCTGCAGGGAATGGGTTCAACAGGGGTCATGTTACAAATTTTGGGTAACAAGGCCAATATCTGTTACCTCGGTGACAGCCGCACTTACCTTTTTCGCCAAGGAAAACTTTATACTTTAACCATCGACCATTCCTACAATAACGATCGTATTCTGCTTGGGGAACATGTTAACTTAGAGGAACGGCGAAAAAATACGCACGCGATTTCTCGTGCGCTGGGAGTAAGGGAAACCATATTTCCCGACTATATTTTCCTCAATATTAAACCCAATGATATTTTTGTCCTGTGTTCCGATGGTTTGCACGGCATGATTGGCTCGGTTGAAATAGCCGAACAGCTTTCCACAACATTTCAAAATGGTCTTCTTCAAAGCAAAGGGCTCCTAGAAGAAGATCTTCAAAAAATATGTGCAGATTCAGCACAAAATCTCGTCAACGCCGCCAATGAAGCGGGCGGAGCCGACAATGTTACTGCCGCCGTAGTGCTCGTAACAAACGGTGAAGAAGTCACCTATTCTCCCCAAAAGGTAAAGGGAGATCTCGTTTTTAGCATCCAACTTCCGCGCGATATTTCTGCAACCGAAGAGGCCTCGTGCCTTGTGATCGAAAAAAATTCTTCCTTTGGAGTTGTGCACGGGCCTACCCATGTGAAAGACCTCCCTCAACTGTTGGGGACGCCCGGATTTCGATTTGCACTTTCTCAGATCGCGCTTGAATTTGAGTGCCCTATTTATCTTCGAGATCGCATTGTCTTACCCGATCTCTTTAAGCGCATTGGCCTGGGTACAGATGTCTTTCAAAGGTTTGGAGTCACGGGCAAACTCGATGAGCCTCCAAGCGGGCCAGACCTGCGATTCACTATCGATGACAGCCCCACTCAAATCGATGGCAAAGCGGCGCGTGCAGAACAAGCAGCGCATAAAAAAGCACAGGATGAAGCAGAGGCTCCTGTGAAAGTCGAGAAGTCGATCCCTCAACAAAGCCTCGAAAGACTCGCAGCAACGGAGGCACGACCTGTGCCCTTGCTCGAAAATATCAATCGGGGGCGTGCTGCTCCCGGAGATGACGAGCTTCCACAGGTCACCCCGCCCGATATGGAACCCGTGCGCACAACCTTGGTTTCCGAGGTGCAAGTCTCGTTGGCCGATGCCGGTGACACCATCACCCACCCTCTAAAACGTGTGGATTCTTTGGGTACCGAAGCCGCAAAAACTCAAGAGGCCGCAGCGCCCATTTTTGTCATTGAACTTCAAGCCAAACCCCCTGTGCATGAAGTCTCTGCTCCTGTTTCCCAAGAAGTGCGCCCTCCAAAAGTTCCTCCGCTGCAGCCCCCTGCAGAACCCGTGCAGACTACAGGAAGCTCTAAAGAGGGAAAGATTTCCCGCGAACCCGAGAGTCGAGATGCAAAGCTTCCTCCTCAGCTGGCAGCACTTCGCGAAACTAAAATGCAACCCGTGGGCGTCCCCAAAGAGCTTCGTGCGCCACCCAAACCTCCGCAACCTCAAACCGCAGAGCAGCATGTACGCTCGGGCAATGCACAACCCATGCGTCCTGGAGAAGAACGGCCACATCGTCAAAACGCTAATGCTCCAATGGGTGTCCGCGCTCCGATGCCGCCCATGCGTGCAGGTCCCCATGCTCCTCATCTTGATCAACGCATGATGCATCCGCCGCGCTCGGAATCGCGCACGGGAACATTCACGCGTTACGTTGTGTTGACGATGTTGATGCTGGCAGGATTTGCCACATACATGGTTGCTGCCAATCCGCAAATTTTTACGACTGTTCTTCGATCGTTCAAAACCTTGTCGCCAAAGCAAAAGTAACAACAGACATAGGTTTGATGTTGCGGTGTGATACACTCAAAATCAGAAATCCTGCAATGAATTCCTGAGGCAAACATCATCGGTGCGCCTCATGACATCTTTTTTTGTGATCTGTGGAGGCTGCATGGAGAAGGCTCGGAAAGTGCTTCTTCCCGAGGACGCGCTCGTTCAACTCATGTTTCGTTTTTCGCTCCTCATGGAATACCAACTTATGGACCTCCAAGGAGCGGTGCGCGAATTTGTGGAACGCATGTCAGACGCTCTTCAATTGATGGATAAGCAAGTGACCGAAGAAGGCAAAAATGCTCAGGCATTGTTTGAGACATTGTTTAATGCTCAAGCCGCTGAAGCCGCTGTTTTAAATTCACGTGCCGCAGCGCGCGCCGATGATATTTTTTCGGAAGCCCAGAGTGAAGAAGGCATTTTGCCCGCCGCAGAAGAGCCCGCTCCTGCGTTTGTCCCTGCTGGGGCAGATGAAGATACAAGCCATGAATTCAAGGCTCATGATCAAGTTTGGTCGAAAGTGGCCAAATCCTTTGAGTCTGTGTGCCGCTTAGATGAGCGCCTAAAACCGCAGGTGTTTACCCTCATTCAATGCATGAATTTTGAAGATATCCAAACACAGCGGCTCGACCACGCCTTAAGTTCCTACAAGCTCCTCAATGCAGGAGTGATGAAATTTCTAAAATCTGGAATTGCTGCCACCACGCCCGAAGAAGTTCGAGAGTTTGCCCTGAACATGCTCAGTGAAACCTTCAAAATGTACACCATGGCTGACGAAAGACAGATTTTTGAGCAGGTTTTTCCCGCAGGAGAGCCGTTTCCGGAGTGAGTGAGAGAGCGACTCATGACTCGCTCTTCGTCTTTACCGACCGCTCAGTCACAGTTGATCTGATGTATCTCGCCCGTCAATCAGTTGCTCATTGTGCTGTTTTTTCAGGAAGAAAGGAAAGAAACTTTATTTTTCGAAGCGGATATCGATAGAGGAGGGAAAGTAGCATCGATCCTGAAAGGGAAAGGGGACAGGATTTAGATGAACATTTCCCATCGACATTCTCTAGGACTTTTCCTCTGTGTAACCGCTTTACTGTCCGCAGCGTATTGTGGGAAAAAGAATCAGAAAGTGAAGATGATGGCCACACTGCCCACCGATGGGATTGCTGACACGGTCGTAAAACGCGCCCCCGACGATGAAGTACGAGCTGTCGTTTCTCGCTCCCGAATGCCTGAAACTCTTTGTTTTAGCAAGGGACAAGAGGTTACGCCCGGACCACTCCCTCAAGCCTACATGCGCATTTGTGCCGACTGCCACGGTGCAGATGGAAAAGGAAAAAGTGGGCAGTTTCCAAGCCTTGAATCTAAAAGCTTCTCAGTCATTCAGGCTGCCGTGCGCAACGGAAGACCAAAAATGCCGGCCTTCCCTCATCACATCATAAGCGAAAGCGATCTCCTTCAGGTTGCGGCCAACATGACAAACTCGACTCTCGAACCACTGAGTGATGAGCAATGCAGCTCAATTGACAGCAAAGAAGCCGAACTTACGGCAAAATATCCAGAAATATTCGCAGAAGGAATTCAGGCGTGGCGCAAGCCCGATGCTCATGGAGTTGCCTGTGCGAACTGCCATTCGCCGGACGCTTTTGACCTTGCCTGGGTAGGATATGACGAAGGAACAATCATCCGTCGTGCACTGATGCATGTGGATGAAAATAATTCTCTAAAAATCGCACGGCTGATTCAGGCTCAACGTCAGCGCTACGGCATGCCGCAGCGGGATCCGACTGAATTTCGTCCGTTTCAGCCGGGTGGAAAACCATTGAGTTGTGCGTCTGCCGAAGACTGTGATCATCGCTTTGGACTCCAACTCGCAGAAGCATCTCCAACGCTGGCAGGGGCACCGATATCTGACGTTCAGGCTGCAAAAAAGGCGCGCGCGGAGCTACTTGGCCTTAATCCACGCACTTTTCCCATCGGCATCGCTCTGAATCGCTGGACGGAAGATGAATCGAGAGGTGAAGGACACAACTCAATCAATGACTGGATTCCGGATTTCACCGCAATGCCTACTGATGAAATATCAAGACAAAATCTATATGCAGCGCATGATACATACATTGCAAATCCATCATGGGCCAACCTAAACGCTGTGATAAAAACGGTGCATACTTTTCCGATTCAAAAGGAAGCATTTTCTTCGTCTCCCATTATGAAGGATAAACTCGATAGTGTTTTAGTTGCTCAGCACCTTTTCAGGCAAGAATTGACAAGTGCTCCATTTTCAAAGTTGGGCCCTGTCATACAGCCGGAAATAAATCCGATCTGGGAAACAGGAGATGTCGCGCGTGTTATGAACGGCTCGTGCAAGCTGGATTCGGAGTGTCTTGCCAGCTTTCCATCAAGCCTGCTGAAATCAAATGTCATCAAGGATAATGCCCTTCAGAATGAACTCTCTGGGCTTCGCATGTCGTGGTTCTGGGCAGGGTGGCTGAATGATCTCACTCTCTACCGAACCAACGGAAGTAACGCGACAAATTCATCGGAGTATTTCACCGGGCATCTGTATTCATTTGGATATTTTAATCATTTGACGTACTTGCGATTCATCAAGAACCTCACGGTTTCTTATATTCAGGGAGGAGACACCGGAAATCCTGTTTCACAAACCGTGACTAATCCTGAAGCGCAGAATTACGGCTACTTCCTTGCATATGGAAGGGGAATCAAAACGCTTCCGCCCCAAGGCGAAAAGCGGGAGCTCTATAAAACCTTGTTGTCTAATTCAATGCGCATGATGCTCTTTCTCATCCACAATGAAGTGGCGGTCACAGGTCGTGTTTACGATGAAGCTGTCCTTGAGCGGACTGCCTCTAGTTTTGAGAAATTTCTTTCGACAGAGTTAAGCTCAGACGATCCGGTTCAGCGCTCAAAGGATACACAATTGCTTGCGGCAGTTAGAGAATTGAAAGGAAAAGCTTGCCAGTTCAAGCCCCTTGGCTACAAACAGGCTCCTTATCCCGGACATTGTTCCTTTTGATCTTGCCGTGTGGCGAGGATCGTAGCTCATTGCTCTTTAAAAAAACCAATAGGGCTCCCTAGGAGTGAAAGATGATAAGGACTTCTTTAGAAATTGATTGATCGATTGGGCGGAACGCCGGTACCTGTTTTGCGGTTAACGCCAGTACCGGAGCGAGAGCGACGGAGGTTTTAAAATCTCTTCTCCCAAGGTCTCGTTTTTTCTTCTCCC
>JBIIEI010000075.1:0-27499 GCA_044237915.1 Silvanigrellaceae bacterium
GACAAAGTTCTCTAGGTGTGACGCCCAGCAGGTTCATTCACGTGGCCTTGCTGGGTTTTTAAAAAGGGAATTAAAATGCGCAGATCTGCGGCAATAGCAATATTATTGATGAGCCTTTTAGGAATTGTGAGTTTTGCTCGCAGTGGAGTGACGGCCATTGCCAATTCGCATTTGCCGAGTGGAGGTTGGGTCAGTGGTGGTGGAGATCCTCTGCGACTTCTGTTTGTAGAAGGCCAAAGACGCGCCTACCATACGCTTTTTACGGCGACGAGCGACCGGCTTGAAGCTGTTTTGAAGTTTCAGCCCGCTGCCGTCGACCTCGTGCCTTGGTTTCGTAAAAACCACGAAGCTCTGTTGTTTGAGCTTAATAATTTGAAGCTCGATTGGAAGAATGTTGAGCGCGCGAATTGCGCCCTGACCGACTTTACCCCTCAGGCTGTTATTGATCTTTCTATCCCTGCGTGCCGATCAGTGCGATCTCCAGACGATGCAGCCGAACTTCTGATACATGAAATACTTCATCATTTAGGGGTGCACGACGAGCGCCAAGCAGACCTTTGGGCTAATTTTTTGTATCGTGGAATTCAGGCTAGTGCTTCTCTGCCATGGTGTGAGCCTAAAGAAATTGCCCAAGCCTACAATAGCCGCATCGTGGGAACCTGGAAACTCGATGAATCCCTAAACCGCAGACTCAAAACCTCGGAGCGGGATCTTCAAATTCACATCAAAGAAGACGTGACAAAACGCGATCTTTTTCCGGGAATTTTGGAGACATGTGCACTCATGTCGGGCTTCATTGAAATAAAACGCAAAGACGAACCTTCGCATCGATTTCCTTATGTGATCTTGCGAAGGGAACTTCACCCCTACCTGTTATTTTTGGAAAGCAAAGATGGACAAAGTGCAGACTACGAAGGATTTTACGTGACCTTTGTGCCTGCAAAATCCGCTCAAGATGACCTCTTTTTTGTAGGAGACGATCATCCCGAAGATATGGCTGCCATGAGTAGAATGGACGGCCTATGATTGCAGCTGTGAAGGCAAAGTAACATTGCCCGCAGGGCAAAAATTGATTTGTACAGGCTTCATGCTATCCTAAGGCACACTTTCGCCGAGGAAATAGATGAAGTTTGCTTTTTTGTGCCTGTTTAATATTATTTTGCTCCCTTTTCATGCACTTTTCTTTAGCATTGCCATTGTCATGACCTTTTTGCCGCTGTTTCCAACACGGGTTGGCATGAAAAACCTGCGCAGCAAGTTGGGAGTGTCGCGCGTGAGGGCACAGTACCTCTTGGCCTGTGTCTTCTTTCAATATTATCTTTATATTCTTGAACTCCTTGTTATTTGGCCCCTTGGATTACTCCAGCAACAAAATACGCCTGAGTTTGACTCTTTTCTTGTTTCGATGAGAAAAAAATATCAGCTAAACGGCAAGCGTGGAATTTTGATGGCGGGAGGTCATTTTTGCAATATCGAAGGTCTTGGAAAATCCATGCGCGATGCCCACGAAAAGCAGGGCTGTAAACACTTTTATGTTTTGGCACAGCCTTCAGGCTCAAAGATTATACAGTTCTTAATGGATTCATTTCGTCGTGCCAATCGATTTCATGTTCTGTGGACAAAGAATAAAGATCTGTTGCGCACGATGGCAAAAAAAGTGTCAGAAGGGCATGGGCTTGCTCTACTTCTCGATCAAAAACCCTCAACGGGCGGAATGTTCCTTGAGTTTTTTGGTGAATTTGCAGCATTTCCTAAAAAGGGCATTGAAGTGGGAGTGAAGGCAGAAATGCCTGTGGTATACCTTGCAGCACAGCGTATTCTTCCAGGCTACTTTCGACTCCACTTCGCAGAAGGTTTTAACAGCCATTTGATTCCTGGAATTTCCGTAACGGACCTCGAAGGCAATTCGAGAGTTCAGTTGAATCGAATTTTTGAACCGAGTGCGGTTGATTTTGAGCGTCATTCACAGGCCGTCATGGCTGGATTCGTGGGCTGGCTTGAGCTTCTCGTTCGTCAACAGCCTGCACAGTGGTTTTGGGACTACAAAAAATGGTCGCGCACTCCGCAATTGAGCGCTTCTCAGCAGCCTAAGCTTCCAGAAGTCGCATTCATCCTGCCGCAAGCAACGGATGCAAGCACAGTGCATCTTGGAACTGAAAAAACAGCAAGCTGAATGAGTTAAAATTAAAAACCGGAAGACATTCAGTCTTCCGGCCTTTATCGCACTTCTTATTTCCTGAGATAGATTCCTTTTTTAATCACCATTGCGGTGAAATTCACAACCTCAGACTCTCAGGTTCTCTTATTTGGTGAGAAAGAAGTGCTGTTACTTTAGTAACACGGTCTATTTTAACTGTGAAGGAATATTTGGTTCAAATAGGGACATTTGCGTTGCCCAAAAACAGCATCTCGATTTTGCACGGAAAGACTGTGTAATAAGTTGACACCTCTTTTCTTGAGTCTTCGGCATTTAGCGAAAAATCGACAAAGAATGTGTGACAAATCTCTACACAGCAAAGCTTTCGAGTGTCTTGTCTAGGCAATAGACAAATGGGGGTCAATTTGTGATTATTTGCTCATTCCAGCGTTGTAAATTTCCTCAATTCCCTGAAACTGTCCAGGCAAATTGGGGCGATCTTCAAGCCAGAGAAAGTCTGCAATTGGGCTTTCAAAATACCACTCACCGCCGATAATTTCACCGGCTTCATTGAGTTCCAAGCGATATTTATATGTTTTAGAAGCATCTGCGTGGCGGTTGGTGTTGTTTGTTGCCCAAGGGATAGGCGCAATTTCTGTAGTGTACCAAACCTGGGTTTCAACAACGACTTCTTTTTTGGTTCCCTTTGCTGCGCCAATGAGAGAAGGGCCTTGTTCACTCACAACACGAGTTTTATAGCTGTGTACCGGATGATTCCAAACTTCATTCATGCGGGTTGCATCCATAACGAAGCCCTGCTTGCGAATGCCGATTTGGTTTGTCAAGACAAGGTGAAATGCTCCCGCATTGACGTCCATGCACTCAGGAAAGAAATATCCAATCGGATTTGAAACATTTTGCTTGCATCTTTGGCCAAGGTATCTGGTTGGAGTTTTGCTTGGGAATTGTGCAGATCCATAAGTCAGCAACGCCTTAATATCACCTGTTGAAAAGTGAACATCGACGAGGCCATCTTTCGATTTCAAAGTCACCGCTTTGGGTTCATCGTAAGTGAGAGAAGCTGCCGCCCAACCATGGCAAAGGCCTTCCCATTTTGCGACGGGAGGACTGACACGGGTGGTGCGCTTGCGCTCAGATTTTACGAGTGGGAAATCGTAGCCGCCCATATAGATGTCGTATTTTTCAGCAGGCGAAAGATTCATCAGTTCTTCGGGCGTCATTTTTAAGACGTCTTCTTTTGTGAGAAGGGGATAGGTAAAGCCATCTTTATCATTGTTCATGAAACGGTGGGCAATTCCTGCTTTATATGTAGGGAAATAGCTGCTTGTCCAAGGCTTTACTTCAAGAGAAGTTTCTTTTAAATTCTGCAAAACTTCAAATCGATATTCATAACCTTCGCCGATGAGCTTTGGATTATTTTGGGCATTCCAGGCTTGGTAGGGGCGCACTTTAGGAGACACAGATCCGCGACCGCAGCTTTGAGCAATAGTTGCAGACATCAGAAGTACGACTAGCGAAAAAGGCGTGAATTTTGACATGTTATCCTCGGTTATAAAGGTCAAAGCTCCAAAAAGACAAACGCAGAGGCGTTCAAATTTCTAAAGAATGAATCCCCCTTCTCATTCTCCAGCGGACAAATTTTGTCAACGGATATTTTTTTGAAGTGGGGTAAAAATATTCTGACAGAAAAGTAATCATAGGGAGACATGATTTTCTGCGAAGCACGCCCCAAAGGTGAGAATTATTGCAAATGAAGAGCGTTTCAATTGCATTGCAAGAGTGACTTGCGTTTCACTTTTAAAGGTCTTTAAAGAGGAATCGAAAATCAAATTTCAAAATAAAGTTATCTATGAACTACATAGATAAGTTAAATCGTTTGAATTTTTCACTACTAAAAGAGTGAGAGCGATGGCTAAATATTGACATAAATAGTTAAGAGATCATGGGGGTTGATTGTAGAGAAATTTTAAAATAAACTTCATGATATACTCGCAATATCATCGGTTTTCATGATATCTGCCTTGATAAATTTTTATAAATTCCTCACCTGGAATGGGGACATTTATAAACCATCAAGTTTTCAGAAAAGTGGACTTGCTCAGATTCATTTGTGTGGGCACTGTTTTTACTTTTCTGAATGCATCAAGAGGATGCTCAGTTCTTGAAGCCTGAACAGAGCAATTTGAACATTTGCCCTCAAAACGAGAAATAGAACCTTCACTGATGAGTGCATGCCGAGGTTTTGAGACGTGACCTGCTTGCTGCCTTTGTTGAGTGCCTTGACCCAAAGAAATTTTGCTTCCTTTAGACATTTTTCCACTATGCGAACTCTATGTGGTCCATGGGGTCACATGGCATCGACTGTGGCCAGGTTGGACAATTATGAAATGAGTGGAGCTGCCCAAGCTTACTGTCGGCTCGGGTGAATACTAAAGTGCTCAAATGCGAATCATCAAAATTCGATTTCACCCGACAGTAGGGCGCGACATTTCCGGCGAGTCGATTGTGAGGTTGAGGGTTCTTTGTTTTTATGCGAATATTGCGTTCTTAGCTGAATGAATTCACAGAAAGAGGTCAGATTTTAATGAGCTATCTTATCGTTCTGGACTCTGAACTTTCTTTCCTGAAATATCTTCCAGTTGCAAAAAAACTGGGACTTCGAGTGTGTTTTCTTTCCACAGAATTTAATGTTTCGCAGGAAATAAAAAAGCAGTTTGACATCTTTATTGAAACTCGCGAACTCACTCCAGATGTGGTTGTGAAGTCGCTTAAAGATTGTGGAATTCTTGAAAGTGTGTGCCTTTTCTGGACTCTTAATGTCGTTGCTGTTGGCCTTTGCCATAAACTCAATTCTGAACTCTTAGGTAATAATAAATTTTCGATAGATCTCGCAAATAAAACTCAAAACAAATATCTACTGAGAAAAGGATTAGAGGGAAGTACTTATAACCCCGAATTTTTTGTATTGGAATGCGATAAAGAGCAGCGAAACCCCTTTCCCAATACAAAGTGCGTGATTAAGCCTTTTCTGGGCTATGAGAGTATTGGTGTGCAGTTGGTTCGATCTGCAAACGAATTTTCTTCTGCCTTTCGCAAGAGCGCAAGCATTTTAAATCAATTTGACGAAAGAAGTCTAGCCGGTAGTAATGGAGACCTGGATGCTTCATGCCATCTTTTGGTTGAGCAGTTTATTGAGGGGCCCGAATATAGTTTAGAAATATTTGGAATCGACGGAAAACTTTTATGTCTCTCAATATGTCAAAAATCGCCGATGAAAGAACCCTTTTTTGAAGAACTCAGTTACCAAATGCCTGCCTCACTCGATGCCTTTGAGCTGCAACGGCTGGGCGAAGAAGGCTGCAGGATTATGTCTGCTTTAGGTATGAAAAGCGGAATTGCACATCTGGAAGTTATAGATTCTCCGTTTGGAGTGAAGGCTTTAGATGTTGGACTGCGCATTGGTGGAGGTGGGCTCACACACCAATTAATGCATATTGCAACGGGCTTAAATCTCGTGGAGGCTTGCCTTCTCGAGGCGCTCGGGCATGATCCGACTCCCGCACTTGTGCCCACAAAAGCAAGGACAGCGCTTCTGTACCTTTACCAAGTGAGAGAAGGAGGTACGGTAAGAAACATTCCAGACGCGAAAAGCCTCGAGCTTCCGAGGGAAGTTCAACTTATGAAGTCACAAATTTTTGTAAAAGTAGGGCAACAATTGAGCGGCTATCCAAGCTTTTCGGGTTTACCAGGATACGCACTTTTTGAATTAAATTGCCAAGACAGGCAAGCGGCAGAAATTGCAATTTCGCTTCTTTCTCGATGTGAGTCCGAATTGAAAATCACTTATAAAACTGACTTTTAACAAAAAAAATCATTCCAAGCAAACAACTCTAAGAGTTCTGCATGGAATGACTCAGTTCAGGTGCTTTGTAACCTTAGTAAAGGTTAGGTGCGCCAAATTTTTCTTGGGCAAGCTTTAATGCTTTTGCCACATTGATGCGGCCGCCAGTCATGGTTTTTCCTTCGAGGGAATTTACCTTTTCGACGGAGTCGATGATAAGTCCCTTGAGTTCTAGCATTGTCAACTTGGGATATGCAGACTTAATGAGGTATGCAGCTCCTGCGACGTGAGGTGCAGCCATGGAAGTTCCGCTAAATGCACCGTAGGCATTTCCAGGGATGCTGCTCAAAATTTTGACACCAGGCGCGCCGACGTGAACGGATTTGAGGCCGTAGTTACTGAAGCTTGCCATGCCGTCATTGTTGTCGGTTGCAGCGACGGAAATGATGTTAGGCAGCTTGTAGCTTGCAGGGTAGCTCGGATTTTTGTCGTTGTTCTCGCTGCTGTTTCCAGCGGCTGCAACAAACAAAACACCCTTGTCGTTTGCTTCAGAAATGACATCAAACAGTGCTTGTGAGAATCCGCCGCCGCCCCAGCTGTTTGAGCTGATGGTTGCGCCCATTTTTGTAGAGTAACGGATGCACTCGATAGCGTCTTCACTTGTTCCGGAGCCCTGTGAGCCACCAAGGAAGCGCAGAACCATCACGCTGGCTTTTTGTGCAACTCCAGAGATGCCCACGCCGTTTCCACCTGTTGCAGCGATTGTTCCGGCAGTGTGCGAGCCATGCTTATTGTCATCGTAGGGTCTTGCATCTTTGTCACGGAAGTCCCAGCCCACAACGTCGTCGATAAAGCCGTTGTTGTCGTTGTCGATGCCGTCGCCAGCAACTTCTTTAGAGTTGCGCCACATGTTGTTGATGAGGTCTTGGTGATTGTAGTCGGCACCGGTGTCGATATCCGAAAGAATGATGTTTGAATTTCCTTTCGTGATCTTCCAAGCGGCTTCGGCTTCAATTTTATTCAAACCATAGAGTTCATTCATGCGTGGATCTGCTTGCGCAGGATCGGGAAGTGCAGGAGTGGGAGCATAATCAGGGCCGCCCTTTCCTCCTGAACCGGGTGGCTGTGTTGGCTTTGGATTCGGGCCCATATTAATGGAGTAGATGTAGTTAGGTTCTGCGAGCAAGATGCCTTCACTTTCAAGGGCGCGTTGAAATGCAGCATCCGATGCAACATCACCGTCGTACTTGATTTTGTACCAGTTTCCGCCTTCCATTTCATGGAGCGGAGCGCGTTCTGCAAATGCCCCCAAAGCGGATCTATTGTTGTCCACAAACTTTTCGAGGGAAGAGTGTGAGCGAGCCTTCACTAAAAGTTCGCCTTTTACGAAAGGAACTCCTTTTGTAGTATAGGCAACATTGGAGGTGGAAAGTTCTGCAGTTGCGCTGTTTGTCACTGCGAATCCAGCAGCGACGATCGCTCCTAGTCCTACAAACTTTGCCGTGTTTGAAAAATTGATGCGTTTCATGCACACACTCCCTTGTGTTTAATCATATGGAAACTGCTTTGGAGACTTCACTACACGCTAGCTATTGACGAAAGTGCTGATTGACATCCTGTCAAGTGAGCGGCCGCAACCTTTAATCCATGTGCTAGTTTGTATTCATTCAGTAAGCTCTAAGCTGGCCACGAAGTCAAGACTATGGCGGAAAAAAGTCCTCGACATGTGTTTGTGAAATGAGGAAAAAATTATTTTTCTTAATTAGATTCGTATTCTTATCTGAGTCTGCAATTTTGTTACCTCTAAAAATTCGCCGAGCCAGATTTTTGTATTTTGCCTAATTTGCAGCAAGCCAAAGCATAAACCACGGCAGTAATGACTCTCAAGTTGTCCAGATTTGTAGAGTACTTTCTTTTTGATATCGCAAGATATGAAGAGAAGGGAGCGAAATGAAAGATGTCGGGTTCAATCCCATCGTAAAGAGCTTTCCGTCGAATCAACGCGTGGATGCAAAGCAAGTGCGTGCTTCAGATGCGCAGGGTAAAAAGACAGGAACCTTCACGCAGATATTGGAGAAGAATGTCCTAAAAGAGGATAATAGAGGTAACAGGCCGTCTGTATCATCAAATTCCAGTGTCGACGATGAATCCACAGAAATACAAAGTAAAGAGTACAAATCCCTAGAGGGCAATGAAAAAACGTATCCCGAGAGCATGGGAGACACGAAAGGTCACAAACTAAAAAAGCCAGGCCGTAGTTCGGAAAATTTGGAAGGCATGGTGGAATTTCTTTCCACATGGCAGCAGCCGCTTTTCACAGACGTCACTGCCACTCTCCCCGAATGCCTTGCACCAGCTCCAATGTCAGAAGAAAAAGGCTTTGATTTCAACTCAAATCCAGGTCGAATTTTTGAAAAAGAAATTGAATTGATCCCTCGAGGTTCAAATTCTGTTTCCCTCACAGGAAGCCCGACATTTTTCCCCGAAACATTTATGCCGACTTTTAACAGTGGTTTCGCAGAAAACCCGTTTATGGAAGCAGCGCCCATTGCCCCTGTGCCGCAACGTGAACTCTCGAAGCCTGTGAATTTTCTGGAACCTCAAGCACAAGTGAGTCCTGAAGTTATGAGTCAGATGCAAAGTCTGATGCAACCGGCAGGAAGTTTGAGCACTCTGCCTACGCAGCAATTAAGGTCTGTTTCTGACTTCAACCCGCGCACTGAACTGTTGCAGCCCACAGAGACCTTGGACGTTGATTATTTTGTCCCTTTGAATCAAATAGTGGCTAACCCACTCCAAAAAATGGTCAACCCACTCCAAAATTTCATGATGCCGATTCATGCAGTCCAGAAAGATCCTGAAAATTTTCTTTCAGGAGGATGGTCTGTGCAGCCTGCGGCGCCACTCCAGGTGAATGCTTCCCAGCAAGGAGTGTTGGAATTACCTCTTTATGAAGAACTCGAGGTGACAAGCCTTGTCTTCAGTGAAGAGCCCCGCGTGCAGACATTTGGCAACACCGCGCAGACATTTGGCAACACCGTGCAAACAGTTGACAACACCGTGCAAACAGTTGACAACACCGTGCAAAATGCCAACAACGCAGTGCAGCTTGCTACACCCCCTGATTTTCAACAAGGTCAAGGATTGCTGCAAGGAGCCCTGGGCAAGAAAATAGAAACTGTGAATAAGGAAAGTCTTACAAGCCTTCAGAGCTCACAGAGTTCAATTCAAGCATTGGATGCTCATTTTCTTCAGAGTCTGCAAATTCCCGTGGAAGGGATGCGTGAAGAGATTTTTACTGAAGAAAAGCTTGTGATGCCAAATAGTGACAATTTAAGTGCTCCTCAATCTCCTGTAGTACGTGATGATATTCTGATTGCGAATAATTTTGGGAAGCAAAACGAAGGCTTGCACGACAAAGAAGGAGCTTCAGAATTTTTGAACGAGAAAGATCAGAAAAAAGTAGAAAAGCAAGATGAAAAAATATCTTCAGTTTCTGCGCAACCCTTGTTGGTGAAATCAGAAGAAATAAGCCCACGGATTGAAGAAAAAGTGCGAACCATCACACAAAGTGTGGTCGATCGTGCGCAAAATCTCTCTGATCAGCTGCAAGCGCGTGGTGGAGGTACTGCAAAACTTCAACTCACCGACAAGAGTTTCGGGACCGTCAATCTGGAAATTCGCCTTGCCACAGACAATCGCATTTTTATTGAAATTTCATCGTCGAATGAACATCTTCGTAAAGAGCTTGAATCAAAAGTCGATGATCTAAAGAAAGCTTTAGAAGGTCAAAAACTCAATCTGGCAGAGTTTAAAATCTCGCAAGAAACGACGGTCACAAATTCGAATACGCAGAATTCTTTTGACAGTCAGAATCAGTCAGGTCAGCAAAATGCGCAGCAGCAATCCTCAAATTCTCCTTTTTCGTCGAGTGGTCACGGTGGTGGTAGGCATCAATCGCAAGGATTTTCGGGAAATGACTCCGGATCGCAACAGGGAATCGGGAGTGGATTCGCGCGGAAAAGTTTTGCACACCACGATGCGATGAATGCCTCTACTCGTCAGAAAAGCGTGCAACGCGGCGCAAATGGATCTCTCAAAGTGACAGCATAGAGATTAGAGTAACAAGAATGAGGAATGTAAAGTTACGAAGGAGCATATGGCATGCAAGCAACTCAAGCACTGAGTTCGATGAAATTACCGGACCGGCCTCGGGACACTGCATTTGACAATAACAAGGCGCCTGGTGAAGCACGCAACGATTTACCCGATTTTGAAAAACTTTTGGGTGAATCAAATTTTGCCAAGAAGGCTGAGATGGACAAAGAAGCCGCAGTGAGTGGAGATGGCGAACTCCGTCTGGGTGAAACAAAAAATGATAAAGAATTTCGTGATATGCTTGAAAAAGTCACGGGAAAAAAGCAAGAAAAAATTAAGAACAAAATGGACAAGGACGACTATTTAAATCTGATGGTAACACAGATGCGCTATCAAGATCCCTTGAAGCCCATGGAGAATCAGGAAATGGCAACCCAGCTTGCACAATTTAACTCGGTTGAGCAGTTGATGGGAGTTAACAAGACTTTAAATGAAATGAAAGGTGCGCAAAACGCACAAGCAACCGACAAACTGACACAGTATATTGGAAAATTTGTTCAGGTCGATGGCGGGCAAATAAAGATCAATACCGATAAGAGTGTCACCTCTGCCATGGTTGATGTACCCGCTCCAGCAGGCACAGCGTCTGCAACGATCAGGGATTCAACCGGAAAAGCGGTGCGCAATATAGCCATGGGGGCACTTGCACAAGGCGAGCACAAAATCATCTGGGACGGTAAAGACAATACCGGAGTTCAGCTGCCTTCGGGGCAATATTCGGTTTCCGTTGAGGCCTCTGCTGCGGATGGCAAAGCGATGACTTCTAAAGTGAGTATTCTTACTAAAGTTGAAGGAGTTTCTGACCTTGCGGCAGGCGGAAAACTCGATACTGGAGCCGGTGCAGTGGAACTTAAAAATGTGCAAAAGATCAGACTTTCTGATTTCGAAGCATCAAAGCCCACGGAAAGTAACACCGCTTCAAAGGCTGTAGAAAGCAACACAGCCTCAAAGACTGCAGAGGGTAACACGGCTCCCAAACCCCTAGATAGCGCGGCTGTTGCAAAGGTCTCGGAAAATGGTGCTGTTCTAAAGCCCGAAGATAAAAAGGCTCCAAAGGATGATGTCAAGAGTCAGGCCAAAGAGAGCGGTCCTAAAAAGTTAAAAGAGAAATTAGCCGTCTAAAGTGTTTATTTATTGATTGTTTCGTGAAACTAACCCGAGTGGAGGAATTTTTGTGGGAATTCATCACGCCTTGTACAGTGGTGTCACCGGTCTTTCAGTGAACTCGGATGGCATGTCGGTCATTGCGAACAACATCGCCAACGCGAATACGCGTTCGTTTAAGTCCGACAGGGCGGAGTTTGAAGACCTCCTTTCTGTGAGTTTAAATGAGGCTTCTCAGCTGGGGCGCGGTGCACGGCTTCGAAATATTCAGACAAGCTTTTCGCAAGGGGCACTTGCAAATACGGGTTCAATTACCGACCTCGCTATTCAGGGGGATGGCTTCTTCATGATGCGCAATGAAGGATTTGAGGTCAAAGAATCCGGTGGAATGTTTTACACGCGGCAAGGTTCGTTTCGCTTCAATAAAGAAGGGTTTATTACCGACGTTGATGGCGGGAAATTGCAGGGCTACCCTGCTGATAAAGATGGCATTTTGAGCTCTAAATTGGGTGACATGCAGATTACCGCAAATAATGTGGCTCCGGCAGCGACGAGTAAAGTGACCTTAAACGTCAATCTCGACGTCAGAGAGCGTGCACCCCGCGAAGAATTCGACGTTACCCGCCCTGGTGCGACTTCTAACCACTCCAGTACAGTCACCCTTTATGACAACATGGGGAGAGCAAGACCCTGCACAATTTATTTTGCGAGAGGTCAAGAGCCCGACCGCAACGATTGGAACTGGTATGCAACGGTTGATGGAAAAGATGCCAGCGACAATCCTGAATTGAACGAAAAAGGGGAAGCCCTGCCCTCCATTTTGGCTCAAGGGAATGTTGAGTTTGATGCTGAAGGCAAGCCTATGATGAGCTTTAAAGGAAAGGATGGGCGTCCTTCATACATCGATACCCTAGAAAGAAGCGATGCCTACGACATTCAGTTTGCAGGGAGTGCACAACCGCAGAAGATTCAGTTCAACTTTGGCCCTGCCGAAGAAGATGGTGCATTGAATAATCAGTCGAGCACCAGTATGGCCGCGCGTTCTTCAACGCTGTACCATGCTCAAAATGGTTATGAAGCTGGAAATCTCAAATCCTTAAAGATTGATTTAGACGGCAGCATTCGAGGAGTTTATACGAATGGGCTAGAGCGCAAGCTGGGCGCCATTGCTCTTGCAAGTTTTCCGAATAATCATGGTCTCGCAAAAGTGGGCCGTAACTCCTATATTGCTCCTCCTAAAGCGGGAGAGCCGCGCGTAGGATTGCCCGGAACAGGCACCAGAGGAAGCATTTATGCATCAAGTCTTGAAGAATCAAACGTCGATTTGGCTCAGCAATTTGTGGATATGATTACCACACAGCGCGCCTTTCAGGCGAACTCAAAGTCGATTACCACGACGGACTCGATGATTGAGGAAGTGCTGGGACTCAAGAGATAATCAATTCACTTAAGGCCATAACAAATAGTCGCTTCCAAGGGGATCAGCAGCGCGCTTTGCCTGATCTCTGCTGAGGATATTTTGTTCTTCTTCATCGGGTCTGCCTTCAAACAGAACATCATAGAAAGAAAGAAAAGTGGTTTTTCCCGAATCTTCGTTCAAGACTTGCAGGGTATTGGGTTGCCGTTTTGTGATGTTCTTCACTTTGACTTCATCCCCTTCTCCCCAGTCGACATTTTTCTTACGCGTGATGGTGACAACGTCTTCGGGAAGGATGTCATGAAGCTTGGGGGGAGGAATGCGTTTGAGTTTCTCTTTCTTCCCATTTTTATAGTATTCGACTGTATATGGAGTGCGGTCAAAATTGACTGCAGGCATAAGAATGGTCTCCAGAAAGAAACAAGACTCTTTGCTTGTTACTTTCATCTCAGGGGTCCTGGGTTTTAGACACCCACAGGAATCGGCAATCTGGAAGGCAGGAAAAGCAAAAAAATTGCCGCCTCAAATTTGGGCGGCAGAAGGTCACTGGAGGGGCGAAAATGTCAGATGATTTCTCGGCCCGCAATCATACCTGTGGTGCGGCTCGAGCATCCACAAGTTCTGTTCCCTGCCGATTCAAACAAGCCACCGCAGGCAATGCAGCGACGGGTTTTGATGACGATGGGAGAAAGACCCGCAAGTCTACGGGCAATGTTTTTCTGTTCGATATCTTTAACGACGCTCGGGGGAAGAGTTTTAACCTTGATAACATCCGGAGCATTCGGAAGAGTGACAGGTACAGGAGTTTTCAACAAAACGACTTCATCAGAAGTCACTTGATCCTGCGAAAACATCATCTTAAGACTATCACGAATCAACATGCGCAAACCTCACCACAGCAGTTTAAATACACAACAGCAGCACAGAAGGAATCTTTGCAGACTCAAACATGCCTAAGCAAATTTGGTGCCATACTTTCAAGAAGGCTTTCGTTGGAGCGAATGCACCGAACGGAAAGACAAATTTTTGAAGGCATGAAGGGAAAGGTCTTATCTTCTTCGCTAAAATTCCGATTGAGGAATATACAACGAAGGGAATGGTACCCAAACTTTAAACACCGCTGTTCCAGTGGGGACTTGTATTCACCGGGGACGCAAAGCACATTGATATGAATCAATTAATCAAATGATTAAGATCAATTTACTTAAATTAGGCTTTATTTTTTCAACTGGAGTCTGTGCGGCATGCGTCTTCCTCGAAGTTCCTTCTTTAAAAGAGAAAGTTGAACCTTGGGAGCCGGGAGCCGAACTTTTTAGAGAATTTAGGGTCACGGAGTCGAAATTAGCCGCAGATGTGCTGAAATTTCAGTCGAGCGACTTTGATGAGACACGTCCCGCAGGGCACCTCTGGAGCCCCTTTTTGCTGCCCTTGAGTCCGGATGTTGTCTTGCAGGAACAGCACTTTTGGTTGGGCTATCAGCATCCCGGTCCAGGCAGAGTCCCTGCTTTGCCGTTGCCAGGGACATGCGTTCTGCTTGCGCCCCGTCATGCAAAAACAATGGGCCCGCCGCCCCGAACTCATATCGTACAATTTACAAAAAATTCGCCATCGAGCGAAAGCCGCCTTTACGAAATTTATGGTGTTGAATCCCAAGACCCTCTTGCTGTGGGGGCTTTTGACTCTTCAGGGCAGTCTGCATGCGAATTTCCTCGAACTGATTTTATCGTCAAGGCAGGGTTGGGGAAATTACAGAGAGAATTTCGAGTTTCTGCCGAACAAAAGCAGGTCCCCCTTGTCTATCCTGAGCGTGGAATATTAAAGATTGAGCCGGGCGATCGAAGTCGCTTAAGCTTGGGCGACATGCTCCGCATTGGTCGGGCTTCTCATTTAAACCAACCGCTTGCTACCAGTCTTCACTTGGGGGGTGAGAATTTTAAGCCGTCTGGAAATGATTTTTTCCGCCCTTTGTCAAATTTGGGCGAAAATTTTGGGGTTAAGGAGGTCATGCAGTCGAGTATTTTAGTGGGAGAGACTGCGTTTCGCATTTCGCTTGAAGTGGGCACTTATTTCGTCGTGACAACGAGATCTCATGATTCCATACCCTGTGTTCGTCGTCTTGAAATCCGTGCATCCGAGCAAACCCTTTTGCAATGTAACAAAACTGAATCCGATGCCGTGTTACCTTTCCAGAGTGTTGCGATCACCGGACAACCCGATGGCCATAAGATACTAGATCTTGCATTTGATGGCACGCTCTTGCCAGAACACATCACCGCTCATCCACAATTTCGCGCTTGGTTAGCGGCTCGCAAGAACACCCTCCTTCCTGTGTTTCGGGCGAACCCCCTTGAGTCCGAGAATCGTTCCAATTGGTTGGTAGATGAAATAAAAAATGTTGTGTTGTTACCCCTTCAAGCGGCAACACAAAAAAACTTAGGCGCGCAAACCAATTTTGGTCCGTTTCCGGTGCGCCTGCAAGCGCGAGAAAAAGGTGTTGAGGGATTTTCTTTTGCGCGTGCACTTTCTGGCTCGTTGATGCTTTTTCCTCAGATCCTTGGAAGCAGGTACTTTCAAAGTCGCGATCTTGAAGAAACACTTTTAGCTGGAACATCGGAGCGTTCATTGCTCGCAGGTGTGCCTCTTTTTTCGTTCTTTACCAGAATGCGCGTTGAGAAAGGTAACAATCTTAGTTTTTCTGAGAATGATGTGCTTGCCTCAAACGGGGCGCTCATCGATTGGATCGAGCCAATTCCTTCGTTGGGCACGCGGCCCCTGCGGCTCCCTCCTCAGCAGCGTTTCCGCTTTCGCGTTTGGGTTCCTCCCTTCAACAAGACTGAATTTGTCGAAATCCATGTGGATGGCAGTCTTTTTCGGCGTTACGTTTTACCTCGCGGAGATCTCGGAGCACCCTTTGAGTTCTTTGTCGACGAGCGAATCGAACGCACTTCGGATTTTGAAATCGGCGTGTTTGCTTGGGGGCCTGCATTTTTGCCGGAGTTTATCTTTGGTGCCAAAGAGGTTTTTCCAGTGGCGATTTCTTCGAAATACTGTGTGGACGTCAATGAAAATGGCCGTTGTGAGATGCGTTAGTCGCATTTTGTATCAATAATTCAAATGACCGAACAAAAAAAGATTTAAACTTGTTCTCCGAGTGCCACGCGGTATGGTGATCCGGAGTCTAAAGGTGTTTACAAAAGAACACACACTGCACTGATGGAGGTTGCTCATGCAGGCCAACGACAAAGGTGAACGGATGACAGGTACAAAAGATGCTCATTTTGATTTGGTGAGCATTCTGTATCATGGACTTAAAAGTGCCTCTGCCATGGAAACCTATTTGCGAGATGCGCAGCAAGCTGGCGATGATGAGTTGAGTCAATTCATTCAAAATACAGCCCAAGAAGACAAGCGCAGAGCAGAAAAGGCTAAAATTTTACTTGCGCAAAGATTGGGGCAACCTGGGATAAACCGCAGCTCTAGCGAGCGAGCAAGTCAAATCATTGGTTCTGTCGATTCTCAAAACTATCCTCTTTAAGTTTTATATAAAACTTAAAAATAAGCATGCTTGTGTCTTTTTATTGAAATTATTAAAGTAAAGTACCGGGTAGATTAAATATTTACCCGGTAGAGAACGTCATTTTTTGATGCTAATCAGCTTGATCTGTTACTTTGGCAAAATCACGATAGTCTTTACGGTTCCCGTCAAGCCTGATTTTTGTTCCTTCGTAAAGGGTGCTTGTAAGCCAATGCTTCCAAAGGTGTAACTGTTGTTACTAAAATCCAAACCATCAAAGAACAACTTGTCGTCGCTTCCGCTTTCGCTCATATTGTACGTTTCAAAATTTTGAGCCATGACTGCCGCATCAGTTCCTCGTTTAAGGAAGTACTTTCCTTGTTGAGTATCAAAAGAACTGTAATAGGGAACATCCTTCACAATCCACAGATTGATGGCTTGTTCTGTCGCGCCTGAAAGGAGTTGCAAAGTCTTGGTGGTATTGTTGACCTTCGCGAAGCCTTTGTATTCTTCAGTCCATTGATCACCCCCACTCGAAGCAGTTTCGGTTTGGCAGTCAAGGTCATTTACAGTAAACATTTGGCTGTTACCATCTGCTGAAGTCACACTTTGTTTTCCAGTGGAACCATTGTAAAACACATCTGAAGCGGTAGCAGAAGAACTCGAGCACATGTCCCCTGAAGCGCCATTGTATCCAATGTTTTCGCGCGACCATGTGGCACTTGCCCCGAGGCAAGCAGCAGATGTCGTGTGAGTTGAATTGGTGCAACTCCCTTTGTCATACCATGTTCCTGCTGCAGCAAGGCACGCAGTGGCATCGGCATATTTGGAAGTCAATTGTGGATCTCCATTCACCACACAGTGGGGCCCACGCACTTCCATGCGGCAAGAGAGCGTGCCCTTTTTCTTGCGGCGAACGTTGCCAATCACATAGACATTATCAGCGGAATCTTGCTTAATGGCAGAGATTTGACTTCCCCCGCCTGCAAAGACTTGCCCTTCGCTTTCGCAGCGGTTTTTAAATTCAGATTTCCATGCTGATGATGGAGCGCCTCCGCCATTGCGGTAAGAGCGGCCATAAGAATCGATGTCTTCTTTGCGGTTCAAGTACATCCAGGCCCAAATATCGCCACCACAGGTAATGACGTTTGATGTTGAATCAGCTGTCGTGCTGCCTGCCTCAGGGTCGAATTTAAAGATACATGCCGTGTTCCACGATGCCGTGGATGAAGAACGCGGATCGGGTCCAAAAAAGACGGCTTTATCAGATGTCGCGCCGGCAATTGGCTCAAAAATGAAGTTCCACCAGCCTCGTGCGATTTCGCGCACGCTGCCCCCATTGGTTGGAGAAACGTAACGGAAAAATCCACCATCTCCGCCCCCGCCTCCATTACAAGAACTTGTTCCCGTATAAAAGACTCCCCCATTCTTGGTGACCAGGAAGTCTTGCACGCAGATGTTGGAGTTAATCATCTCTTGGCTTTGGCTACCATCGCGTGATTTTTTATATACGACCATCTTGCCGCCGTTGGGCAACGAACCTGGATAGTAAACATTTCCATGCTTGTCGAACTGGAAGACGCTGTTGCGGGTATTTCGCCAGTTGTCGATAAAATGCAAATTATCGACGCATTCCATGTTATCTGCTTCGGGTTCTTTTGACTTAAGATCATCAATAGTGCCGCCTTTAAGTTTAAAAATCTGGCACTGATAACCGCTACTCATTTCCCAACCATTGACGCCAGCAGGTGCTTCTTTATAGTTAAAAGGTCTCTCAAAATGGATGTAAACATCTTTGAGTGGCGATACCGCGATGGTTAAAACTTTAGGGAGCGGTTGCTTTCCACCGCCTCCGCCCTTTGCGTCCGGATTGCTGTCAGATACGGTAATAACGTCTTTCACTTCGCCCGATTCTGTTACCTTTTGCAGTGAGCTTGCTCCTGACGGTTGAGGAGCTCCTCCTCCTCCACTCCCCTGGGCACCCCCGCCCTCGGCATAAAAGCTACTTTCTGGATTCAAAAGAAATGAATCGCCCCCTTCAGCCGCAAGATCAAACGTCGGTGCCCCGACCAACCCCAGTTTTTTTACAGTCTCGTTATGCTGCTCAAGCATGAGTTTAGCGCCACCTTGCGAATTATCGATGACCAAGAGCCCTAATGCCCCACGTAAATCTGCAATGGGCTTCAGGCTCATGTCACCGGGGCCGCCACCAGGACCGCCGGGTCCGCAATTCTGACAGCCCCCTCCGTCCCCACCGCCTTTGTCTTTGCCGCCACATGAAGCAATGATTGAAGCACACACAAGGATTGCGGCTGTTTTGATCAGTCTTTTGGAAGGACGTTGGGCTAGGGTTTCCACGGGCAATGCTTTTTTCATGATGCTCTCCTCACGTTCCGGGATTATCGACATTTTTTTAACTTCTACCCATAGACTCGGAACATGCCCGCTGCACTTTAGCCAAAGATAGGCAATCAGCGGATTTCAAGAGTTTTTGTGCACAAATTCGAAGAAAATGGAGCGATGGAAAGCATAGTCAACTTAGAATGACAAGGGCGTGCGTCTTTGGGTCAATAAGGTTACATTAGTGGGAGTGAATTTCTAATTTGGGTTTGGATAAATATGAGTGTCACCAGTTTTGTAAATTTTACGAGTTTGCTCGCTGTAGACGATGATGTGAGTGTTTTGAATCAGGTCAGACGCACTGCGATGGCTATGGGATTTCAGGATGTTGTAACCTGTGAAGATGCGACACGTGCATTGCAAGTGCTCAATTCCGATAAGGCATTCCAAATCGCACTGATCGACCTCAGGATGCCCACGCTCACGGGGTCTGCAATTCTACAAGTCATTAAGAATCACTCGAACGACGCAGTGAGGTTGATGCCTTTACTTGTCATGATGGGGCCTGTCAATGAAGCTGAAATTCGGATCTTAAGTGAATTTCACATTTCTCAGCACGTCACAAAGCCTTGCAAAGATAAAGATCTTGAAAAAGCAATTCACGATTGTTTGCAGATTCATACGAACCTAAATAACGATGAAGTTTTTTTCGAAGTTTTCGAAACTGCTCTTCAAGAAAAGGATTTTAAGAAGGCCATAGAAATGTTGGAACCCAAGCTCAAGGGAGATCCAAAATCTGTAAAGTATAACACTCTGCTTGCAAAGCTGCATTTTGTCAGAGGGAATGTCGCCAAGGCCGGAGAGATCTTAAAACCCGTCTTGCTTTCCAATTCGGAATATCCTTTGGCTCTTAATCTTGCTGCTAAAATTTGCGTTAAAACTGGAAAATATGCTGAGGCTGTGGCAAACCTCGAACGAGCCCAAAAGGTCAGCCCTTTGAATATTCAACGGCTTATTGCCATGGGAGAGATGCACCTTGCCGCTGGAAAAATAGACGAGGCTGAAGGGAAATTTCGCAAAGCGCTCGAATTTTATCCAACGGGAGAAACTGCAAAGATCGGGCTGTCGCGCGTTCTTATTGCGCAAGGGCGCATGGATGACGCGCAGGAAATTTTAAAAGACATCGAAGATAAAGAAGAAGTGGCATCTTATTTCAATATGCGCGGTGTGATGCTCATTCGTGCTAAACGATTTGATGAAGCTGTTGACCTCTATGATAAGGCCATGAGGGCGTTGCTGGACAAAGAAAAAGAGTATCTTTTGATTTTTAATATGGCACTCGGGTACAAGAAAAAAGGCGAACTTGCAAAAGCAAAATTGTATGCGCAAAAGTGCCTTGATAAAGCTCCAGGCCCCTTTGAAAAAGCAACGCGGCTCTTAGAATCCATCGAAAAAGCTGAAGTGAGTCAGGCGCCTATCGAAGTTCCTGAAACCCCGAAGGAAGGCAGTCTGTTTCTTTTTACACCCCACCAATTGGATTTTCTACTCGGAGATCAGGCTCCCGATGGGCCGGATACGCTCGAAGGATTTCAATTGGGTGGAGCAAGCGAGGAAGCCACCGAATTGAATCTGACACGCGGAACGAATACAGAGAAAAATGCGCTCCTAAATGTGCAAACAAAGCAGAATGCGGAATTGCAACAGTATTGGTCTAAGAAGAAAAAAGGTGGCCGCGGTTTTCGCAGCTTTTGAACGGTAAAGGATTTTTTAATGATTCAATTCGCTCACGCGGAACTCGCGAAGGATTTTGCAGCCAGGGATTCCGTTTTAAAATCTGCAAATCAACTGGAAGGTCTTGCTGCGCTCATCGATTCGACACTGCTTAAGCCTGATACGAAAACCCAAAAAATTGCGGAGCTTTGTTTCGAGGCGGGGCTCTTTCATTTTCGAACGGTGTGTGTGCCCCCGGCGTTTGTTTCCTTTGCAAAACAAACATTGCATGAGAGGGGAGCAGAAAAAGTTTCTGTCTGTACCGTTATTTCTTTTCCGAACGGATACGCTACAACAGAAACAAAAGAAGCAGAAATAGGTCACGTTATTTCTCAAGGTGCAGATGAAATCGACTTTGTACAAAATGTGACCTTGGTGAAGGATAAAAATTGGCAATCTTTTGAAAATGAATGTGGAAGAATTTTGCTTGCTGCAAAAGGAAAACTTGTAAAGATAATTTTGGAAACCTCGCTCCTCACCACCGAAGAAATCTACGAAAGTGCATTGCGTGCTGCGCTGTGTGGTGTTCCCGTCATTAAAACATCAACTGGTTTTGGGGCGCGGGGTGCAACGCTCGAAGATATTCAAACCATCTCGAAAGCGTTGCTCGTCGCAAAAGAAAAAACCGGCAAAGAATTTGGGATTAAAGCAAGCGGTGGTGTTCGATCCTTGCAAGATGCCCTGGGTTTCATGCAGGCAGGAGCAACAAGGTTGGGAACCAGTTCAGGGGCTATTATTTTGCAGGGATTGAGAGGTCAGGCGGAATATTGAGATTTTAAAAATGATTACTCGCAGCCATAGTCTTTGCAATAGGTTTCAATTTTAAACGTATCTCCACGCTGGATATCGGCAGAACACTGTCCATGCGCCATCCGTCTCGCATTGCTCAGATCTGTTTCGGAATCTGTTTTTGATCGAACCTGGTACCACTCCGCAACCCAGTCCTTTCCAAAGGTACTCATCATCACCCTCCCCACAGAGCAGACTTCACCGGGGCCAGCGGCAACTGCAGGTTGCGGTTCCGACTTCTTAACGGCGGGCTCTCTTTTGGGCGAGCTTGTGGAGATTGGAAACTTGCCGGCGATGGGCATTTGGTTTTTTCCGTCCAGAACCATTTTAAGGGCAGCGCGATTGATTTCGTATGGCCCTTTGTTGCTTTCAATGTCTTGAACAAACCTTTTGCACATTTCAATGTCGTGCGGTCCGCCTTGAGGTGCCTTCGCGAGTTGGCCTTTATAGAAATATTGCAACTTCTTTGAGTCATTCCAGTTGCTGTAATCTTTCCAGGAGGCTTTGCTGATGCGATCGTTCCAAGTGCCAAACTTTTTGTCGGTCGGGTCGGTCATCTCTTCGCCTTTTTTAAGCGGGAATTTCTGTTCAATTGCAAGAGAGTTCCTTATTTCGTCCATATATTTTTTCTTATTGCTTTCGCGTTCAACCCAAACTTGTGGAGGAATGGGTGGATTTGAGAGAGCGTCGCAGTTTGTCAGGGGTTTGAGTGGGGCCCAGCCCAGATTTTGCCAGTTTTGTGGCCAAAGATTTTGTTGCGACGTGGGCGCCTCAAGTGCTTTTGTTGTTTCGTTATATTTGCGAGATTGGCATCCAAGTGCAGAGACAAAGAGAAAGATTTGTAAAGTAACAAGGGGGATGCTATAAATCCGACAAATAGAACGCATCACTTTCTCCTTCAAAAAAGATCGCACCAGCCCATCATGCTTCAGATCTTTTCAAAGGAGATGCAAAAAAAATTGCGTGTGAAGTCAAGATTTAAACGGGTGAAATATTACCATTCCTGAAGAGTGATTAGATTTCTTGCCAGCCTTTAACATCTTCAATGCCGAGCCCCGGTGAAGTGCTGAGGTGAATTTCATTGCCCACAAACGTCGCGCCACCCACAACAGGATCTTCGGCAAGGAGGGACGCGGCATCAAGATCGTAACGCGTGATGTTTTTTGTTGCCGCAGCAACACATGCCGCTGCGGTGATCCCAATTTTTCCTTCGAGCATGCAGCTCATCATGCATTCGACCCCAAAAGTTTCGGCAAGCTGGGCAATTTTAAGAGCTTCCATGATGCCCGCAGATTTCATCAGCTTGATGGAAATAAGGTCTGCACCTCGCTTTTGCAAAAGCTGTAAAACATCGCGCGCACTAAATGCAGACTCATCCGCAAGGATGTCGGTTGCGACATGTTTTGTTACGTAAACCATCCCTTCAATATCATGGGCTGCAACAGGTTGTTCAACCAGTTCCATCTCAAGGCCTTGGTCTTCCAAAGTGGAAATGATTCGAACGGCCTCTTTGGCGCTCCAGGCCTGATTGGCATCTATGCGCAGCTTAATGTCTTTTCCAACTGTCCTTTGGACTTCTTTGACCCGTTCCAAGTCGAGTTTCCCGTGGGATCCCACCTTTACTTTCAGCTCTGTGTAGCCGGTGGCAACAGCTTGCTCGGCGTCTCGGGCCATTTCGGCAGGAGAGTTTAAACTGATGGTGAGATCAGTGGTGATTTTTTTTTGAAATCCTCCCAAATACGTGAGCAGAGAAAGATTGTGCCTGCGCGTAAAGAGATCAAGAACTGCCATTTCGAGGGCTGCTTTGGCTGAATTATTGTGCAGAATAGACTGCGAAATCCCTTGAAGCAGGACAGACAAGTTATCGATTTCTTTTCCGACAATTGCAGGAAAAAGGTGGGATCGCATGACGGCAGCAATGGTTTCTTGGGTTTCTCCGGTGAGGACTGCGGTGGGGGGCGCGCTTCCGACCCCTCGCAGGCCCGAATCGGTTTCGAGCCACACCACGATATCTTCGGAATAATGCACGGTGCGTAAGGCCGTTTTAAAGGGCTTTTTTAAGGGAACACGGACTTTACCAACGCGGAGATTCTTAATCAACATCGGATGAAATTCCTCTTCAATAAATTCACACCATTTGTTTCTTCCAGCGACCTTGACGAAAAATGATGGCACTAAACACCGCAAAGAGCGAAAAAGAAATGGTAATAGCCAAAAAGGCACCAAAAGGGCCCATTCCCATGGGAACAGAGAGCAAATATGCCATGGGAATTTCAATCAACCAAAAGGAAACAAGATTGAGAAAAGTGGGGGTTTTGGTGTCACCTGCGCCATTAAAGGACATGGAAATTACCATTCCGTAGGCGTAAAAAAGAAATCCAAAGGCGACGGTGCGCAAGCAGCTCACAGCAACGGAAACGACTTCGGGGTCGTTCGAAAAATTTGCAACAAGGGCTTGTGGAAAGAGAACAAAAATGAGTCCGGTGGTGCCTAAAAAGCACATATTGTAAAACCCAGTCATCCACACGGCGCTTTCGGCGCGGGCAGGATTTTTTGCGCCCAGTGCTTGGCCTACCATGGTGGCAGCCGCATTACTCATTCCAAAAGATGGAAGCAATGCAAAAAGAATGATGCGCACGCCAATGGTATATCCAGCCGTCGCTTTGCTGCCAAAGAGTGAGACGACCCTTGCCATTCCTATCCAACTCGCAGTTCCAATAAAGATTTGCAGCATGCCCGAACTCGAGATGTTAAGAAGGCGCATGAGAACCACAGGCGAAGGCTTGAGGAATTCGAGCGAAAGTTTGATGCGGCTCTTTCCGCGAAAGAGGTAGGAAATGGTAAATGCTGCGCCAATTCCGCGTCCAATGGTGGTTGCAACCGCTGCTCCTGGCAGCCCTAATTTTGGAAAAGGCCCAAAACCAAAGATTAAGCAGGGTGCCAGGGCAATGTTAATGCTGTTTGCGAGCCAAAGTGAGCGCATCGCAATGGCGCCGTCTCCGCTGCCGCGGCAGATGGCATTGGAAAGAAAAAGCAGCAGGATGGAAATATTCCCACCCAACATAATTTGTGCGTAGGAGGTCCCCTGCGACAAAACTTCAGGGGAGGCGCCCATGAGTGCCAAGAGGTCGGCTGCAAAAGTAACACCGAAGATCGAGATGATGATGGAAACAGCGGCACCTAAAAGCAGTGCTTGTCCAGCTGTTTCGGCGGCACGCTGAGTGTCTTTTTCTCCGGTTCGACGCGCCACTAAAGCTGTTACGCCAATGCTGAGTCCCATGGCAATGGTGTAAATAACTGTCAGAAGCGATTCGGTGAGGCCGACGGTCGCAATGGCATCCGAGCCAAGCTTGCCCACATAAAAAACATCGACAACGGCGAAGATGCTTTCCATGATCATTTCAAGAACCATCGGAATGGCAAGGGCCAAAATGGCAGGCCCGAGTGGCCCTTCGGTGTAGTTCAGGTGTGTGCCGAGCAATGCGCTTTTTACCGTTTGCCACAGGCTTTGTTTTTCGACAGGTGAGTCAGGTGCAGTGGGTTCGGTTTCAAGAGTCATCAAAAATCCTGCGTGGCTTGGAGAAAAATGAAGAGTGGGTAAAGTGCAATGTTACGTTACAAAATTCGAGAGTAAAGCGCCACAATGTTAACTTTTTGAGTCTTTTGAAAATTTTGTTCAGGCGAGTATAACGGCTTGCTGAGGCTTTGAAGTTTCTATTTGAAAAGTTCTATGACCTGAGCGTCCGAAAGTTCACAGCGCACACTGGAATTTCCTTGCGATTCGAGGGCTGCCTGTTGCCACGCGCGATACGATCTCTCTGCAACAACGTAATGCTCAGGAAGTACTAAGTTTTTAATCATAAGGGGTGCTTCATCACGCATTTTTTGTGCACCATTGATTTTTTTTGCAACATCCGAAATTTTCATGCCTACCGATCCGCCCCCCAGGGGTGCACCAATAATCATGCAAGGAATGACTCCAAATGCGCTGGGAAGTCCTACCATAAAACAGCCGACTGCGACGGTAGAAGCTGCCGCAATTCCCGCCACCACTCCGACGTTTTCGGCTGGTTTTTCCCGTTTTGTTACTTCTAAATTGTATGCATTAAGAATTGCTGAGGGACGAACTCCGCCTCCCTTTGTCAATAGTTTGATTTGAGTCGCTTTAGTGGCACCAATGGGGCCTTCAGCTACACAGACGTGTTCGTTATCGGGTCGCCAAGATTGAGTTCGAAGTTCCGTATTTCTATATGAGCGAATACTCTGTTCATTCGAATCCGTAGGCTCAGCAGACTTTGGTTTGGCGCAAGACACCAAAGAAGCGACTAAAATTGCGGACGTTACCCATCGTGTCAGTTGCATATTCAAGACTCCGATACTTTGAAGAGAGGTACTGAAAATCAATTCTGAACGAAATGGGCATAGCAATAAGGGTGCCAGAGCCTCGGAGTTTGAATCAACGCGGTTTAATGGAGTGACTTTTTCACACAATGAAAGTGTATTGAGTAAAAAACGGCAGTCAGAAACTGCCTTTTATAGACGGGTGTCTAAACTCTAAACACTTCAAGGGGTCGCATTAATTGCATTGAGTAACTGTTAAGACAGCTTTGTTGATCAGCTCTGAATTGTATCTGGAAAGATCCGCAAATCTTTTCATTTCATCAGATTCTTTCGCTAATAAAAGACATGCTTTGAACCGTAAGTCTTTGGATTTTGAAAATGCTTGGCCGTATTCTTTTGCAGCCTTTTCAATGCGCATTGCGCTCGCTTTAAAGCTATTATTGTTTGCCATTGCCTGTGCGACTTTAATAAATGCCTTGGGCTCAGCGATAGCTGCTTCCTCGGAAGAAGCGTTTCCTTCCTTCATTTCGCAGGATATGCAACAAGCAAAAACACCTGCAAAAACGAGATTTTTTAAATATAACTTCATCTGTAAATTTCCTTAAAGTCAAAAAAACATTCTAAGACCTACCTGAGCAAATATATCAGGATCTTTTTCAAAAAATTGGTTTCCATAAGATTCTATATTCAGCAGCCTTTGTCGTGTTGCATCTGCTCTATTTTTCTTTTTCGTATCTATTGATTTAATCAGGCCCAAATCGCCGTAAAACTGCAAGAGATCTTTGATGCGTGCAGAGCGAATTTCTGCGCCTCCATACACGGAAGTATTGGTTGCAGAATCTGCTGTTTCACCTTTGTACACATTTAAATCATTTTCATAATGGCTGTTACGAAAACTGGAGTAATTATTGATGCGAGAATAGACGAGACCCATGTACACATCGACTCCCCCATCACCAACTCCAAGCTTTACCACATCAGGAGTATGTGCGCTTATGCTTGAGCGAACGTCAGATATAAATGTCGTTCCAATTGCAGCTTTCAATTTCCAATCATTTTCGAATTTCACGCGAAGCTGACCTGAAATGAAACCTGAAGGGTGGCCCATAAAGCCATAGGTGTCTTCGCCAGTTGCACTGCCAATCCTTACAACTACTAAAGGATTTATGGCAACTCCTAGCCCAAATTCAGCGGAAAAAGCATGTTGATTAATGAGTATAGAAGCCATTAAAACCAATGATTTAAAGTTGAAATGCTCTTTAAAAAATTTAATACATAAGAAATTGAACATGCTGACTCTGTTCCTTTTTATCGAGGCACACATGCAGCAACAGAGAATAAACCCGCAACAAGCTTCGCCTTTTCCTGCATGTCCCCTAAGCCACCAGCGCCGCTACCAATGGTAAAGGCCATGGCTTGAAGTTCTCGATCACAAGAACATGTATGATCACCTAATCTGTCATAGCACTGATCATGGAATTTGCAGTACATATCAAGTTCATCAGCGGGCCAAAGCTCATAGTTTTTTCCTTTTTGCCCCTTTCCGCAGTAATTTCAGTGTATTACATCTGGTCTTGCTGCAATTGCGGCACAACTTGCTCCTTTTGCAGCGTTACACGCGGCATATGAAGTAGGCTCCGGCGGGAAGCACGTTCTTCCACCCCAAGGTCTTCTCACACAGTGTTTAAGTTCATTCCAACAATCGGAACTACAGTCCCAGCCCAAAGCAGTAAATGGAATATTGGAAAAAACAGCAAGAGACAATAATATCATTGACTTATTCATTAAAAATACCTCCAGCAGCAGAACCTATCAGAATGCATTTACCAGTCAAGATAAATTTACTATCTGACTTCCCAGTTCTTATCTTGTAAAAACTTAAGTTCTTAGTACTACTTGTTAATAGCGGGTTTGCAGGCTTGAATATTCGAAAAATTACCTTAACAGGCGTTTCCCAAACCAGCCCAGTCGAAATCAGCATTTAGCATTGCAGAGGCTGCATAACTTCGATTTTTGATTTATCCCGAGGCTTTAAACATGATCTTTCTGGATCCTGCCTTCCTGAAA
>JBIIEI010000076.1:0-27333 GCA_044237915.1 Silvanigrellaceae bacterium
GGTTGGAAACAGACCTGGCCGTTCCGAACCCCGTGCCGTAAAAAGGCGGCCTAAGCCTTTCCCACGTTTGCATGGCAAGAGAAGTGATTGGCACAACAGAGTAACTGCTTAACCTAGTGCCATTAAATCACGTTTCATTTCTTCAAGTCTGTTCTGATAAATCACCTGTCCATGGTTGATGACGACAACCCGGCTACAGAGGGCTTCAAGATCTGCGGTGTCATGGGAGGTGAGCAAAACCGTAACACCCTCATCCTCATTCAAGCGTTTGATATGCGCTCTCAGTTTGGCTTTAGAAACAACGTCTAAGCCAATTGAGGGTTCATCGAGCAAAAGGAGCTGTGGATTGTGAATAAGTGAGGCAATAAGTTCGCAACGCATGCGCTGCCCCAAAGAAAGTTTACGTACAGGAACATGGAGCAAATCATTGCAGTCTAACACCTGTGCAAGATGAGTAATGCGGTCTTGTGTTTCTTTGTTACTTTTTCCGTAAATTTTTCCAAACAGAAGCAGGGTGTCGAGGGCTGGGAGGTGATACCAAAGCTGGGGACGTTGCCCAAAAACGGTGCCCAGTGAGTATGCCAGCTGTTTGCGATACTCCCAAGGGGTGAGCCCGCAGACCTGCACATGTCCCGAAGTTGGATGAAGAATACCGGTGAGAATTTTGATGGTTGTTGACTTTCCTGCGCCATTTGGCCCCATAAAGCCCACGATTTCGCCTTTTTCAACGGTGAAAGAGAGTCCTTTTACGGCATCAAAGGTGCTTTTATGAGGCGCAAACAGGCCCTTTAATCGACCCCTCACGCCACGCCCGCTTTCTTTGATAACAAACGACTTGCACAGGTCACGGACTTCGATAAGCGCCATCAGGCTTTCCTTGTTTCATGCACTCCGAGGGGAGTTTGGATGTTTTTTTCAGTTTGAAAGGACATTTTTTGTCGTTGAATAGGAATCCGTTGCTTGAACGAATCGTCTCAACTATAGACGGGAAGATTATACCTCGCAAGGGTTTTGTAAAGACAAGAATCCAGGACAGAATAAGGAAACATCCATGTTAAAAAGGTGGAACGGATTTTTTGCTGTGATGATTTGTTCTTCGATGGCTTTGGGATGTCGTGGAAAACAAAGTAAAAAAAATAATGAAAGCGATAATATCGTAACGCCTACTCCCTACCCGCTGCGCACTTCAGGAGATCTTTCTCAAGCCACGCTGACAAAACGTGTGACGTACCAGTTTAAGGAAGGAAATTCCATTGAACGAGAGGAAGAATTCTTTAACGAAAAAGGTCTTCTTATTACGCAAGTTGGATTCAAAATTTCTGCCGAAGGAAAACACGAGGAAATTTCGCGTGGCGAATTTTCCTATGATCAACGGGGCAAAATATTGAAATGGACCTGGGTGAGCGAAACGTCTCAACAAAGTACAGAATCGACTTTTGATGCGACGGGCCGTTTGCTTAAAATGATGGGAAAAACCAATGGAACATTAAGCGATGGCGGTATGATTCCTTTTGAGATATCAGAATCGAGGGAATATGACGCTCATGGAAAACTCATGAAAGCGGACTACCATTACGGGAAGTATTCAGAATCGATATTCAATGAGTGGGATAGCTCGGGAAGAATCGCTTCCACTGTTTTTTATAGAAATGGTGTTCCCGTTCATCAAAATAAATGCACGTTTGATGATAAAGGGCGCATCATTCGAGTAGAAAGTCTGCTTGCGCTCAAAGATGTTACGTCGCCAGAGGAATCAAAACGGAAGCAGTGGAGCACTGTGATTGACTGGGATCAAAACCTTATCAGTACGGAGAAAACAGGGCGCACAGATCTTGAACTGAGAAAAGGCTTTCAAATGGAACCCACCACTCTTGATCCATCGCAAATGGAGTGCGACGAGCGCAAATTTATCAAATTTGCTCCCCCGAAGGAAATTTCCCATGTTGTTTCTCATTTTAGCAAGTTCGGTTTTGATTGGAATGTGTTCCATTCTACAGCATCTTTTTTTTCGATGGGTTCAGATAAATCAGGCAGAGATTCAATTAATTATGAAACTTCGTGTCTGGACGTCGCTGGTAGATCAAGCTGTCTTCTGAAAGAAGAGACTCTCAAATTCTCGGATCAGACAAAGGTTTTTTCCAGAGAAAAGAAGGCGATTCTTGTTGATAAAGGCCAAGGTTTTGCTCAGAAATGGCATCTTGAACAGACAAGTCATGATTCTGAGAATTCTGCATTTGCCAGAAAAATGGATATTGTGTTAAATAGACATGGACTGCCGCTCAAACAGGAATATTTAAACGCTCCTTATACTAGTGATGATTCTGCACGGATTAAACACACATACTGGCGCTATGATGCTTCTGAATCAAAAGAAACTTTGCAAGAAGTGATGACCAATGGAATTCTGGAATCTCGAGTGGAAAGCTTTTATCGCTGAAACTTGAATTGCATCCTGTTTAGTTCTTCCCTGGATTGGAAGCAGTTTTGGCGCGCGAGATGATTTGCTGGAACGCTTTATTTATTTTTACATGAGGATTTTTAACAGACTAGTAAGCCTCAAGAAATGCGAAAGTATCATTCCTCAGTAAATTGACCGTAGCCGAATGCCCCATTTCTCGACGCAGGTCTGCAATGGTACGGGCTCCCGCTAATGCGCCCCATTTTGCACCCATTCTGTCGGCAATGTGAGACTCAACGACAAGCTTATTTTGTCTAGTCTCTGAGCCTTGACTTCATCGCCTCCTGCATAAGCAAGTAACGACATATAATGCCCGTAGCCTTCGTTGAGCATCCCAAAAACGAGCTGATAAGAAGGGTCTTTGAGGGCGGTAGGCTCAGACAAGCGCCAATTTTCTTTTGCGTATTCAAGGAAGAGAATGCGCCTATTAATGAGGCAAAAAGAGCGAAATTTGAGGAATAATTCTCATTGCAGTGCTTCTCCACTTCAGTGAAAAAGAAGAAACTCAAAAATCGGAAGAAATCAACCTTTAAAAGCATTTCTTACACAGCGATGAGGTTTCAGTGAACGACTACCGCTCGCTCCTTCGATGGATCGCAAGACTTGCGAGAGGATGCCAAAGGCACTAACATTTCGTTGCGCTCATTTCCCCTCTCCTCTTTCGAAAGGAAAATCCCATGACAGGTGCAGTTAAAATTACCATCGAGGCGACAATTTCGGTTCCACTTCCCGTGGTGTGGAACCTCTGGACACAACCTGAACATATTACGAAATGGAACTTTGCCTCCGATGATTGGCAGTGCCCCAAAGCTTCCAATGATCTGAGAGTCGGTGGAAAATACTCCGCTCGTATGGAAGCAAAAGATGGAAGTTTCGGTTTTGAATTTGAGGCTGTTTATGATGAGGTTGTCGAGCAAAAGAAACTCATCTACACAATGCCAGACGGAAGAAGGGTGACGACCCAGTTTGAAAAAGCTGGAGAGAAGACTCAGGTAACAACCGAGTTCGACGCTGAAACTTCACATCCGGTAGAAATGCAAAAGACCGGATGGCAGGCAATTTTAAACAACTTTAAGGCTTATGTGGAAAGCAAAAAGTAATAGAATTTTCAAAGTCTGTAGCTCAATCCATATGTAAAAAAAGACTGATCCTACAGTCATAATACCTGCGTAGCCAATATTTACGGCACGACCATTTTTTAAATTTCCTAAAAGTTGAAGGGCTCCAAGAGCTCTTTCGCGCGACTTAAATTAGACGTCGAGCTAATAGCCTTTGGTTCAACATTAGGTTTAAGCGGCTTTCCTTCAGCATCTAAAAATGCAGTGGATGAATATGTCAGCATTTGAA
The DNA here is from genome assembly GCA_044237915.1 of Silvanigrellaceae bacterium. Lineage (GTDB taxonomy): Bacteria > Bdellovibrionota_B > Oligoflexia > Silvanigrellales > Silvanigrellaceae > JBIIEI01. Next base: position 3,806 of record JBIIEI010000076.1, read on the forward strand.
TTTCTCCCTGCTTTGCGAAACGTGCCAAAGAAACCGGAAAAGAAGTGGGAGAGGTGAACGAATCGTACACTTCACAGACGTGTCGCAAATGCGGACACAAAAGAAAGATGCCGATTTCTGAAAGAACATATTTTTGTACTCAGAAAGTTTGCGGGCACGTGGAAGATCGCGATGTCAACGCGAGTTACCTCATCGCATTTCGGGATTTCCAATCGACACCCCCTTGCAAGCCATCGGATTCATCCTATGGTGGGGTGGAGAAAGTTTGACTTGTGAATTCCTTTTTTAAACCTCAATTGTTGAACTTTTTAAAATTCAAAAGGCTCCGAAAGTGCCTTTGCATGATTTAAATTGGATGTCGCTCGAATGGAGCTTGGATAAATGGTCTCTTTCAGAGGTTTGCCATTGGCATCAAAAAATGCAGCGGAAGCATAACTCAATACTTGAAGTTCACCGCCTTGCGCAATTTTGTATTCTGTGCCGCCGCTAAAAATGCAAGCAGCAGGAAGGTTATCTGTGCCTACGCAGCTCTTTTTACCAGTTTTTGAATCATCAATAACCAAGAAAAATTTGAGAGAGTTTTCTGAAAATTCAGAGGTTAATTCCTGTTCTTGTTGGGTCTTACCATCGAGGTTGATTCCTCCTGTGGTGACTTTTTTTCCGTCAGCGGACATGAGAAACCAGCTTTCTTTAACAGGATCTGGTCGCAAGGTTTTCTTTCCCGCTGCATTGGATTCGCGCCAGAATCCAGTGTAAATGCTTGTCAACTTTACGGAGCCATCAGTCCTGCAGTCAACACTTTCGAAAGTGAATGCCTTTCCGGGGACCGCTTGCGAGACAACAACCCCTTCTGGGGTTTCGATCTGAGATTTTGTACTCACTGCGAAAAGGACAACGGGGCGTTGTGGACTTGGTTGGCCGAAGATGGCGCGGAGTTTGTTGCAAACCGATAGATTATTTGTTGCTGAATTAAATTCAGCAGGTTTTTCATTTGCATTATCTGAACAAGACGCGAACAAGCTCGCAATGGCGAGCAGGGAAATGAAATTCTTCACTTTAGATCTCCTTAAATAAGAACAGCAATACGCAGAAATAATTTATCTCCGTATTTTTAGCTATGAGGCATTAGCAAATTTCATGCCAGTTAGAATTTTTTTCAAATGAGCAGCTTGTGTTCTAGGTAGTGGATATGCAATAGATGCGACGGTATCATGATTTTTTGATCTTAGCTTTAGAAAAAATGGCCTCCTAAGAGGTTTTAGATATACAAAAATTGCCATTAAATTTGAGAACAGACCTGCTTCAATGAGGGCTTTTATTCTATTTGAAAATAACTGCTGATGGTATCGGATTAAAAATCTTATAGTTAATAAGAATTTTTCTCAGAATTTAATAAGATATTATGAGAGCTGTGCATGTGGTGCTGTTACATTTGAAGTCCAATTCGCGGCTTGGAAGCCAAGAATTCAGGGCTCTATCCGGTTCAAAGTCTGTAGCTCAGTCCATATGCAATTTTCAGGCCTTGCCCATGGCGCGCAAAGGTGTGCAAAAAAGTTCTGCACCGATTTGTGGGAGGGCATGTTCGTATCGGCTGCGAAAGTTTGCGGCTTCGTGTCCTAGGAAAACTTCAAACTCCGAGCCAAGAAGGGTGAGAGAAATTTCAGTTCCAAAGGGAGTGATTTCTGCACTGTTCACCGTACCAATGGCCTTATCTGTGCTGCCTCCCTTCCAAGAAAGACGGCTTTCAAAGGCAAACTTCGACAGAAAAAGGGTTTCACCAATGTGCTTCAGATCTTCAAGGTGCACCAGTCTTTCTTGCAACAGATAGTCGTGCGCCTTTTTTTCGATGCATGAAAAGGCACCAAAAACGCGCGCTGCAAATTCAGAAGTCGGTGAATAAAGAAGGTCGCTTGGTTTGCCAATTTCGACGATGCGCCCTTTTTCGAGCACACAAATTCTGTCGGCGAGGGCCAGGGCATCTTCGGGTGAATGAGTGACAAGCACTTTTGCATTTTCAAAGCGGTGGAGTTTGCGAAACAGCTCTTCGCGGGCTTTGCCGCGCATCAAGGGATCGAGGCTTGCAAAGGGCTCATCGAGGAGCAGGAGCGCTGGATTGCGCAAGAGGCTGCGCGCCACTGCACACCGTTGTTGTTGGCCCCCGGAAACCTCGGTGGGATACCTGCCGAGGCATTCATAGATTCCAAAGATGTGCGCCATTTCTTCGATCTGTTGCTTTTGCTCAGACTTGGGGAGCCCGTGAATTCCAAAGGCAAGATTATCGAACAGGGTCATGTGGGGATAGAGGGCGTAGTCTTGAAACACAAGGCCCAAGTCGCGGGTGCGCGTTGGTTTTTGAGCTTTGCCGTGAAGCCAGGCGTCTTGATTGCGAAAGATCATGTCGCCTTCAACGTGCTCATGGAGCCCTGCCATGGTGCGCAACAAGGTGGTTTTGCCACTCCCTGAAGGACCAATAATAACCAGCACTTCTCCGGCAGAAATCTGCAAATTGATATTGTCGAGAATCACGCGGTTTTGGTGCCAAGCGCGCAGGTTCGAAATCTTTAGAATTGGCTCCATCATCCCCTGTTACCTCTGGGCTCTCTTCAGCATAAGACTCACGGGATACATTGCCAGCAAGACGAGCGCAATGGCATAAGGTGCCGCACTCTCGTACAGAGATTCTGACATTGCAGCCCAGATGCGTGAAGCCAGGAGCGAAGTTCCCGACGGGATAAGAATCAGGGTCACCGGCAATTCTTTTAAACAGCCTAAAAAAACGAGGCAAAATCCGCTTAACAGTGCTGTTTTTAAGAGCGGGAGTTCAACGCGAAAAAAGCTTCTCATGCGACCCGCGCCCAAGGTGGACGCCGATTCGCGCAAGGAGGGCGACAATCTTTCGAGGCTTTCACGGTTGACGTCCATCAACTCGGGACCAAAGCGCATGAGCCATGCCGCAAAGAGCGGAAGGAGTGTGCCGTAAAGCCCAGGAAACGAACGGGTGGAGAAAAATACCAAGGCCATCCCCACGATAATTCCGGGCAGTGAATAGCTGACATAGCCGCAAAATTTAAGGGCGGTAAGTCCTTTGGAATCGCGCTTGCGCACCAGGGCGTAAATGACAGGGACAATAAGGAAACAGGCCGCTGCGGCTGCTGCGGAACTTAAAAGCAAGGAGTACAAAAAGGAATGCAAAAAATCTTGGGGGTCGACTCTCCACACATTTTGTGTGAGTTCCGAGGAACCCAACCAATGTTGAGTTCCCGTCACGAGCCACTGGAGCAAAACTCCCAGAGGTAAAAGAAGAGAGAGGATAAGCACGACGATTGCTAAAGTTGCTACACAAATGCGCGAAAAGGGTGACCATACGGGAGTCCAGATTCCACCGCCCTGGGATTTTACCATCCACACTTCGCGGCTGCGTTTGCGATATGAGGTATCGGCAAGCGTTAGGCACAGTGGAATAACGGCTAAAAAAAGCCCAAGCATTGCCGTGGAGGCAGGATTCAAGGCATTGCCCATCTCAACAAAGAGGTAACGAGTTAAAGTGGTGACGCGCAGGGCGCTCACCGTCCCAAAATCTCCCAGAGCATAAAAAGCAACGAGTAAAAATCCTGTAATGCCAGGCTTTAAGAGCCCCGGAAGCATCACCTTTTGAAAAAATGCAAGCCGAGAAACCCGCAGTGTTTGGGCTGCTTCAAAAAGTGAACGGGTTTTAAAACGCATCTGTGCATAAAAGGGGAGAAAGGCCAAAGGAAACGAAAAAAGTGCGATGACCAAAATAGCGCCAGGCATTCCGATGAGACGCAGGGATGAATAGTCAACAGAAAAAGTTTCTAAAAAAAGTTCGACCTTCCCGCGTGGCCCAAAGATATCAAGCATTGTAATAGCGCCCACATACCCTGGGAATGCAAATGGCAAAGTAAACAGGAGGGCAAGCAGATTTTGCAGGGACTTCTTTTTTATCAAGTACAGTGAAAAGTATGCAATGAGGGCAAAAAACACGGCCAGCGTTCCCGAACCTGCCATGAGGATCAAGGTATCGGCGAGCGCGGTGACAAATTTTTCGTTCTCAAGAAAATCAAAATGAACACCTGTGTGAGCTAAAAAGAGCTCACTGCGGATGCCCAAATAAAAAATAGGCATGAGAAAAAAGGCGGAAAGCGCTGCTGCCGCCAATTTGACTCCGATTTTTTCTGCACGAACCCAAAGCATCATGGTTTAGAGTCCGAGTTTGTGTCCGAGAGCGAGGGTGAGTTCGCGCTCTGCGCCCATCTGTTCAATCGTCACAGGTGAGAATTTTATAGTTTTAGGATCTTTTACGCCCACCTTGACAGGTACCGTTGCGTCGATAGGGAATTCAAAATTCAGTTCGGCAAACTTCTTTTGACCTTCGGTGAGCAAAAACTCAGTCAATTTGTTTACGTTTGCTGCATTTTTGGCATCTTTAATGAGACCAATACTTGAATAGTTGTAAAGTGCACCCATGTCTTTTTCGCCTTGATCCGCATACACGATCTCGACGGGTGAGCCCTCTGCTTTTTCAAGATGACCATAGTAATGGTTGATAACGCCCACCGGAAATTCACCTTTTCCGACAGCCTTGCGCACTTGGGTGTGATCTTCAAACCAAGCCGTTTTGTTACTTTTGAGGCCGGAGAGCCATTCTGTAACAATTTTTTCGCCTTTAAGAACTTTCATTCCCGCTATCTGAGCAACAAAAGCGCTCTGTGTGAGGCCTGTGCTGGCGACTTTTCCAGCCCATTTTTTGTCGGTGAGCTCAAACATGCTCTTGGGATACTGTTCAGGTTTAAGCATTTTGGTATTGACAAGGAGAACGCGCGCACGGCGGCTCAGGCCTACCCATGAGCTGTCCTTGGCTTTGGCATCAGCGGGCACTTTAGAAATAGCAGCAGCGGAAAAGGTTTGAAGCTTTCCTTTGCGGGCCAAATCATCGAGCAGTGTGGCATCGCTCACCAAAATGGCGTCTGCAGCCGCTTGTTTTTCTTCGGTGAGCTGTGTGACGAGTTGGCTATCTTTGCCATACTTCACGTTCACTTTAATTCCAGATTTTTGCGTAAACTCTTCAAGCAAAGGCTTTAAGAGGGCTTCTTTGCGGCCCGAGTACAGAGTGATTTCACCATTTTGTCCGAATGCAGGAAGAGCGCTTCCCACTGCAAGTGTAGAAATAAAGGTGCGAACGAACGTGCGACTCAGCATCGACAACCTCACAAAAAGCAAGCACAGCACGGGGCGGGCCTGTTGTTGATAATCATTCTCAATATCAATTGAGGTTGTCTCAAGATTTCACATCCAAGTCAAGTGACAGAAAGTGGCGGTGGATTGATGTTGTTGAATCAGTAGCGCTGCAAGAATGTTCGAAATACAAAAGCCGCATTTTGTGCAGAAATTGTGAGGAGGTTACGATAGCGATCGGGATCTTTATTGCCATTGGCTTCATCTGCAATGGTCTTTACGACGGCAAAGGGAACGGCCAACTTTTTGGCAACCTGTGCAATGCCTGCGCTCTCCATGTCGGCCACCAGGGAATTCGGAAAGGTTGAAAACAGCTGTTTTCTGCGGACGACGCTGCCAATGTATTCACTGCCACTGATGACCATCCCCTGAAACACTTCCGAAGGGGGCGTCTGGCTGGGAATCAGCATCTTGGACAACCGAGGGTCGATAACAAACGTCGGGCTTTTTTGATCAGCCTTTTTCGCTGGAACGAGTTCGCCCGGAGCCACGAGTTCCATGCCCATACTGGTGCTCATGACGCTGTCGTGCTGAGCAACGGCATCCGCAATAACGATTTGCCCGACTTTCATGTGGGGATTGATGGCTCCGCCAATTCCAAGCACGATGACGGCGTCAATGTAGAAATGTTCGATGCACAGAGCCGTAATGACTCCGGCGTTCACACCGCCCACGCCAGTGGTTGCAAGAAAAATTTCTTTGGAATCTTGCTCAGCCCTATAAAGTCCAATGGGAAAACGAGAGATGGGCTCAAGCTTTCGGAAGGTCAGAACGGCCATCAGAGCATCTCGTTCGACGTTCATAGAAACAAGGAACAAAACCCGTTTTAATTTCATGGGGCGGCCTCAAGACTCAAAAAGAAATTTTGTGACCTTGTTCGCTTGATTCAAACCAGTGCAGGCTCGAACGATCGATCGTAGAAGGTAACGCATCTCCAGGTTTTGCACTTTCCATGACCTGCAAACGTTTGGGATTTGCAGAACGGATGATGGCTTGTTGCTTGCCTATTTTAGCAACAAGATGAACTTCGTGCCCATGGGGTTCAAGAAGTAACACTGTGGGCTTTAAATCGACGCTTCCCACGGCTTCGCGTCCATCGCGTGCCAACACCTTAATGGCCTCGGGACGCAATCCTAAAACGTAACGGCCAGATTGAGGGGGTGTGGGCGCGCTTGTAAAATCCAAGCACTGATCTTCAAAGTGAAAGAGTTTTTTCCCTTCCGCGATCTCAAGTTCTCCGTCGAAAAAATTCATGCTGGGGTTGCCAATGAAACCTGCAACAAACCGATTTGCCGGTTGATGATAAAGTTCCAAGGGCGTTCCAATCTGTTGAATGTGCCCTTTGTTAAGCACAACGATACGATCAGCGAGGGTCATGGCTTCAACTTGATCGTGTGTCACATAGACAACGGTGCTCCCTACTTTTTGATGCAACGCAGCAAGTTCGATGCGCGTTTGCGAGCGCAGTTGGGCATCAAGGTTCGAAAGGGGTTCATCGAAGAGATAGATATCAGGCTTTCGAACGATGGCACGGCCAATCGCCACACGCTGTCTTTGTCCGCCCGAGAGCTGCGCAGGCTTTCGTTCCAAAAGATGCTCAATGTCGAGCATGCGGCTTGCAGTAGTCACGCGTTCTGTAATTTCTTTGGAATCAACCTTTTGAATACGCAGCCCAAAGGAAAGATTTTCAGCCACCGACATGTGTGGATAGAGCGCGTAGTCTTGAAAAACCATCGCGATATTGCGCTGTGCAGGTGGAAGATTGTTCACTTGCCTGTCGCCAATCCAAAGTTCTCCGGAAGTGATGTCTTCGAGTCCTGCAATGATGCGCAGAAGTGTCGACTTTCCACAGCCCGACGGGCCTACGAGCACCAAAAATTCGCCGTCTTTGGCTTCAATGCTCACATCTTTGAGGACTGAAACTTTGTTATCATACACTTTATTTAAATTGCGAATACTCAAGCGTGCCATGGTTTCTCCCAAGAAGAAAAGTGCAATTTTGGAATTCTCACTTGGAGGAGCCCATGGTGAGTCCTTTGATGAAGTGCTTCTGCAAAAATGCAAAAATAAGTACGGGCGGAATTGCGGCCAGAATCGCTCCTGCACTCTGCAGATGATAGCTCGCGATCCATTGCCCCTTCAAATTTTGTAAGCCCGAGGTGATGGGCTTTAAACTGTCGTCTTGGATCAGAATCAGGGCCCACAAAAAATCGTTCCAAATCCACGTGAACAACAGTGTGGCCAAGGCAGCCAGTGCAGGCTTTAAGACAGGAAGAACGATGGTGCGGTAAATGCGCCATTCCGAACACCCATCGATGCGTGCCGCTTCAATGATGCCATCGGGAACGGTTTTGATGAAGTTGCGCATGAAGAACGACGAAAACCCGAGTTGAAAAGCGGTATGAAACAAGATGACACCCAGCCGTGTATCATAAGTTCCCAAGAGATTCGAAAGATAAAAAACCGGGATGAGGAGGATCTGAAAAGGTAACAACATCCCGCCCACAAATCCAAGAAGCAGCTGTTGCCTGCCTGGAAATCGCATTTTGGAAAGGGCATATCCGTTCAGTGAAGAAAAGAAAAGAATGCAAAGAACACTGGGGATGGTAATCAGAAGTGAATTTAAAAAATACTTCGAAAATCCCCCCGTCACAAAAACCTCGACATAGTTTCCAAGCGTCAGGGTTTCAGGCAGTGTCCAGAATTTTCCACGACTCAATTCATCTGCCGTTTTGAGGCTCGTCATTAAACTTGCCAGAATAGGTAATATCCACACCAATGTGAGAAGTGTGGCAAAAAACCAGTAAACAGGGCCGCGTTTTTTCGCTTCCATCGTCTCGCTTCCTAAGCCTGCGTTCAGTTTTCATTCTCTTTAGTGAGTTTCAAATATGCGATGATCAGAGCGAGGCTGATAGCAAACAACACCACAGCAATAGCTGCGCCATACCCATACCGAAAACTTTCAAAAGTCTGTTGGTACATATACAGAGCCAGCACATTGGAAGAGTTCGAAGGACCTCCACCTGTCATGATGGCAACGATATCAAAAGTGCGCAGCGCGCCAATCATGGTCACAATGGTGACAATCACCGTGGCAGGACGCAACATCGGAAGAATAATATGCCAAATCATTTGCCACTTGCTCACGCCATCGATGAGTGCGGCCTCTATCACATTTTTTTGCAAGTTACTTAAACCGGCAAGGTACAGAACCATGCAATACGCGGCATGGGGCCAGCACGCCGTTAAGATCACACCTGCGGTGGCCCACTGAAAACTTGCCATCAATCCAAACTCTTCATCCGGTTTGAGAATGTGCACAGCCTTTAAAAAATATTCGACAAGCCCAACTTGCGGCTGCAAAAACCATCCCCAAATGGTTCCCACAACCACAAGCGAAAAAACCATGGGCATAAAAAAAAGCGATTTGTAAAAGGAGGCCAAGCGGCTTTTAACGTGAAAAAACAGCGCAAGTGCAAGTCCCACCAAGGGAGAGAGGCTGAAAAAAACAAGCCAGATGATGTTGTTTTTCAAGCTGGTCCAAAACACTTCATCATCTAAAAGATCTTTGTAGTTTTGGAAACAGGACGTTTCGCCTTGCAGACATAAGGGAACAGCTCCAGAACTCATGCCGTCCCAACCTGTGAGGCTCAAATATACCGTATAAAAGATGGGAAAAATGACATAGAGCCCGTAAAGTAACAACGAAGGTGCCAGGAAACACCAAGCAGCCTTTCGTTCGCCAAAGGTCCTTTTCTGCAAAGCGTCGACTCCTTCTGATTTCTATTTCTTGTGAACTCGTTTGCGAACTGCGTCGATGTCGTTCAAAATTTTGTCGAGTTTTTCTGGAAACGCCATAAACTCAACAAACTTATCGAGACCAATCTTCGCAACTTCAGGTTCTGCATCACGGTCGAAGAACTGGCTGATGCCCTGTGCATTGGCAAGGAGAGCTTGGCCCGCGCTGAGCAATTCATCATTTGCGGCAACCTTGGCATTCTTGTTCGGTGGCAAAAGCTTGCTGAGTTCATTGTACTGCTGTTGCACGTCGGATCGCGCCAGAAAGGAAAGAAATTTTTTGGCGTTGTCTTTGTTTTTGGCTTTGGAAGGAATGAAGTAAACATCAGTGGGCGCCACTTCGGCGCTAGGGACTTGAGGATCGATGGTTGGGAATGCGAAAAAACCCAACTTGCCCTTCATATTCTGAGGAGCGTCGCCTGCGATAAAGTTGCCCATCAAATACATTCCCGCTTTGCCCTGCCAAAGCATGCCGGCTGCTTCTTGCCAAGTCATGGCAGGAGCATTGAGTGGGAACGCCTTTTCTTTGATAAGCTCTGCCCAATATCCCATGGCTTTTTTAACTTTAGGGTCGGTGTAACTTTCTTTGCCCGTGAGCAAAGCCATGTGGAAGGCGTAGCCATTGACTCTCATATTGAGAAAATCAAACCATGCCGCCGCAGGCCAAGACTGCTTTGTTCCGATGGCAAGCGGAGTGATGTTCTGAGCTTTGAGTTTGGCAGTGGCGTCTTTGAATTCAGCCCAAGTTTGAGGTGCTTTGGCAATGCCTGCTTTTTCGAAAAGATCTTTTCGGTAATAGATTCCCCAGTTGTAGTAGGTCGCTGGGAGCAAATATTTTTTGCCACCAAAGGTAACAGAAGCCTTTGCGCCTTCGCCAAACTGATTTTCGACGGGTTTCCAAACATCATCGATAGGTTCAATCAAACCCTTATCAACAAAAAACTTTGCTTTGTTTCCAGCAAACCATGTGGCAACATCCGGTGGATTATTGGGTAACCAGGTTCGAATTTGAATTTTATAAGACTCATGGTCGATGGTATTTACCGAAACCGTGATGTCTTTGTTTTCTTCTTTAAATTTTGTGAGAATTCCTTCAAACGCTTTTTTTGCAGCGGGATCTGCGTGCATCGAATTGATAACGAGTTGACTCGCCGCTTTTGCAAGCTCTGAGGATCCCAAATATGCCAAGGCGCTGACAACAAATGCAACGGGGAAAAGAGCCGATTTTTTGTCCAATTTCAATGCACACCTCCAGACTGTGTTGCCGCCCGAAAACTCGTCTGGCGGCCTGAGAAGCCTATCGCATACTCTGTTTCCACACCAAGGGAAACGGCTAAGTGAGATCAGCGCTTATTAAAATTGTATGTATTTGAAGTTATTTTATTTTTACTGACAAATGCAACTTTGGAAGAGTGGTTCTTCTGACAATCTCCCTTTCCATCCCACAAAAGATTTGAGGACCCATGCGAAAAATCATCAAGACATCCCTTCTTCCCTCGGCATCAGAGATTCTAGAACGCCTCAAAGAAGGCAGAGAGGTTTCGGACAAGGAATTTGATGGCCTGTTTCCGCAATTCGATTCCCGACTCTCGGAAATGCATTGGACGCCACTCAAAGTTGCACTGCGTGCAGCAACCCTCTTGGTACAAGAGCCCGGCGCACGCATTTTAGATGTGGGATCTGGAATTGGAAAGTTTTGTTTCGTAGGAGCACTCACAACGGAAGGAAAATTCACCGGAGTTGAATTGCGAGAAAATTTGCTGCTGACTGCGCAAAATTTTTTACGAACACTCCGAATTTCTGGTGTGTCGTTTCAACTCCGTTCAGCTCTTGAACTCGATTGGAGCCCCTTTGATGGATTCTACTTTTACAACCCTTTTTATGAAGCGTTAGTAAGCCCAGATTATAAGCTTGATGAGAGCATCAAATCTTCAAAAGGCTCCTTTCGGCGTTCCGTTCTGTTTGTTGAAAATCAACTGCGCATCGCCAAAAGAGGCACCCGCGTTGCAACATTTCACGGCTTCGGGGGCGAATTTCCGCTAGGATACGAGATTCTCATCCGCGAAGAACTCTGTGGAGGGAAATTAGAGGTGTGGGAAAAAACCTCGTGACAAATCGCGGCGTCAATTTTTTGTCCTGAAATTCTTGAGTCCAATTTAATTGCCTCCGATGGAACCTTGAGTGGCTAATGCCAGAATTTCAAGAAACGTAGGTGTGAGACGGAATGACTTCAGCTTTGAAAAGACTCGAAACAATCAAAGATGAGAGCGGTTCCGATCCTACGCATCGAACAGGGCCCTCGATTCATGAGCGGTTGAGTTCAAGAGCCACACAGACTTTATTAAATGACTTATATAATTCAGCAGGAATTAAGGCGCGCAACGGACTGCCCGGGTTTCAAGTTCAACGGCCCTTGCTTTTTTTGCATGACTGGCTCAAAGCAGGAATCGTCATGCGCCAGCAAGGTGTGTTACGTTATGCTCCCGTGCACTTTGTTTACTTAGATGAATTTTTAAATGCGCAGGGTTGTTTTTTAGCGCGAAAAGCAGGATTTGAACCTGAGTTTATTTCACAGTGGATGTATGTGGTTGAACCAAACACGCACCGCATCCGTGTTACCGGAAGAACTTCGGGCGCACGGCATGGCTATCCGAAGGCCTTGTGGTTTCCTGTCCATGCGCAATTGGCTGCTCAGGATCTTGATATTCCTGCTTCTGAGACCCGCACCTTGGCCGCAGGGCTCTTTGAAATGGATGCGCGCACGCAAAAAATCGTTTTGTTTAACAATCGCTCTTTTCACTTTCTTCCAGAAATGAGCAAGCTCGCTCCTTATCTTTATACTTTACTTGCTCTGCATGACTTGCCAGACGTTACCTTAAGTTTGATGCGCAGACGAGAGATCAAGTTTGCGCTGCCGTAAGGGTCTTCTCGGTGAGCGATGAAAGTTGCTAAGCACAGCTACGGAGATTTTACCTGTCTAAATATGTCGACATGTATGAGTTGTGCAATTGGATCCCGAGGAAATCGCCCTTTATGATGAATCTGTTCCGTTCAAACTCCATAAATAAGTTCGAAATGACGACCCTGTTTCTTGAATGCAAGTTGTTCAAGATTATTACATGCGCGTGCTGGTTCTGGATTTTGTCTCCCCTTGCATTCGCCTCGTCACAAGCGCTGCTACAACTTAATTCTCAAACTCAAGTCACTTCTGCAGGCAAGGAATTGAAGTTCCTCACGGGATACACTTTTGAACAGGCAGCTGAAGTGATGCAACTTTCCGACGATAGATGGATGCAGTCTACAAAGCAGCTTAACTTTGGATTTTCACAGAATAAAGTTTGGCTCAAGTTCTATACTCGCTCCGAAAGAAGTGCCCAATTTCCCTTGGTTCTTGAGTTTTCTTACCCGCATTTTGTAGTAGTAAAAGTTGGCTCTAGAAACAAAGATGGGACTGTGAATTTCAACGCTCTTTTACACAAAGAATAAAACTAATGGCACTGGTTTAGGTTTATCCATTGCAAACAAATATATTGAGGAACTTGGTGGTCGAATTTGGTGCACATCTACACTGGAAATTGGGGTAGAGTTCCATTTTCTGCTACCGTCGACTGAAATTCTTGTTGATCCTGGAAAGATTTCCTTTCCTAAATCCTCTTGTCAGGTAAAACTTATTACTGAATATATAATCCATGAATCACCTGAACTTCCTGCTGCAGATTCATACTCAAGAGCGCTTCCAGAAAAAGTCATCATACTCGATGATTCTAGGCCTATTTTGGCAGCCTGGGTCGCCAAGTTAAAAGGTGTTCCAGTGCTCACCTTTCAGTCGCCTGAATTGTTTTTGAAAGCACATTCGTTAGATCCGGAGTTGACTGCTGGAAATGTGTTGATCATTTCCGATTATCACTTCGATAAAATGTCTGAAATGAATGGCGTCGACCTTGCGCTCAGAATTGATCCACTCCCCGTGATTCTGTGCTCAAACTTCGATTTTGATCTTGATGTGTTGAGCAGAATAAAAAATATTATTGGAATTATTCCAAAGCAACCCCTCGCTTTGGAAGAGCTTATTTTGAAGACAAAAAAATCTTGAAAATTCACAGAAAATTGAAACTGCCCATGGTCAGAGTTGGCCACTTCACACCATTTAGGAGCGCTTATAAACGTTCCATTAAGTAAACACCACAACTGACATTGACGGGTGAAAATTGAAACGCGCGGCTCGTACTTGACACCACTTCCAGTCGGGAATAGAAGTTCCGCTCCCCTTGCTGAGGGTAGGGACTTAAAATTGCTCAGCTAACATTTTCACTTCATTTGCAGGCTATCTTTCTACTGTTATGTCGTTTTTAAAATCGGAGATTTCTATGATGAAGCGTCTCGTGTCTGTGCTGTTTCTTGGATCAGCGTTCTCTTCTACCGCATATGCAAAGTACGCGCTCTTCTGCAATTATGAGCATGAAGGCTGGAATTGGAGAACAGCCCAAGGAGGATCGATTGATGGATTGTGTTCTGGCGGGAGAACTGGGGAGCAAATACCGCCTCCTTGGGAAACTACGAAACTCGTAACAAACAACTCCAGTTCAAAATCTATCTGGGTCACCATCTACGACCTCGGCGAAACGCAGCAGTTGGACTGGGGTTGCGTTTCTGCTAAAGGCACCAGAACTTGGGCCAGCGGACCGTATCTCTGGGGATCGTTTTATAAAATTAGAGCAGAAGTCAAAGAAAATGCGGATTGCACTGGCGAGACTTTTTCTGACACCAAGTATCAGGTGAATCCTCAGTTTATTTTGAGTAAGTTTCCCCAAGAGCTTGTCTCCACCCTCGTTTTTGGGGGAGAAGGTTATTACTGGGTAAATGGCGATGAATCTGGAGGGCCCTTCGGAGTGGCACCTAAACTTCCGGATTTAACCCCTGTCGTCATCCAGTCACGTGTGGATGGAACACAAGTGCTTTCGGTTGATAAAACCAACCCTGAGTGCAGGCTGGGCGGCAAGGACAAATCGTGTTCTATCATCATCACGGACTATAAATCGGGAGACCCAGCACAGATTTGGGAACGCTATTACCAAGCCACAGGCATGGCATTCCGCAACCGACTGACGGGTATGTTGCTCACTGCGGACGGCAGCTCTGGTGCAACGACTCTTGTCAGTCCCAGCGTGGTTAATGGGGGCTCGGGATGGACCTTGGGCGGCAACTGTAACAGCAGCTGTGCACTGAGGCCATGGCGCAATTCCGATCTGAATCTCAACGTCTTAGGCAGCGGCCCTTACAAAGCAGGCAATGCTGTTGGGACGTGGGGGTGGAACGGAGGTTCTCCCAATGAGACTTGGTTTTTCATCGAGCCAGAGATTAAGCCTGTTGTCATTTATTCGCGCATCCTGGATTCCAAGGTTCTTTCAGTGGACAAAAGTAACCCCAACTGCGTATCTGGCGGCAAAGAAAAGTCTTGCCCAATTGTGATTGACGACTACCGCCAGGGTGATTTAGCCCAGGTGTGGGACCGTGTTTATCAAAATGGTGGCCTTTCTTTGCAAAATCGCTACACCGGCATGCTTCTTTGGGTGGAGAATGGTAATGGTGCACGCGCAACTCTGGTGAACCCGAGTCAGGTTGATGAAGGTTCTGTTTGGTCTATTGGTGGCGACTGTAATTCGAACTGCGCCCTGAGGCCAATGCGTGACTTCGGTCAGAACCTCAATGTTTTTGGCGGCGCCCCCTACAAAGCTGGCAATCCAGTTGGAACCTGGGGATGGGACGGCGGCACTCCGAACGAGACTTGGTTCTTTGGAAATGCGCCCAAATAAGTAATGCCCGCCCATCCGATACTGTGACCCCGAGTTCGCTTCAATATGGGAATTTAGAGCCGTAGAAGACTTTTGCTTCCCGTGTTCTGCAGGAATTCGATCTCAAACTGTGGCTGAAAAGTTGATAGCGCTGTTCAAAGCGTGACAAGTGATTTTATAACGAGAAGCAGTGTTGTTGCGATGACCACAAACCGAACAATGCGTTGCCCTTGGCGGATCACAAGCCCTGCACCCGCATAATTACCAACCAAATAGAAGCCTGCTCCAATGATACTCACGGGCCAATACACTTTATCTAGGGCTGCGAAAAAAGCTAATGCGCCCACATTGGATGCAAAATTAAGAACTTTTGCAAGTGCGTTGGCATTGACTGTGGCCATTCCCGTTTTTTCTAAAAGAGTTAAAAAAAACGTGCCGGTTCCAGGCCCAAACAGACCATCATATGCCCCGATAGCAAGTGCACCAGAAAAGGTCTTTGCACTGCGCAATTTTTTGAGATCTTCTTCACTCTGTGAAGGAACTTTTGTAAAAAACCATCGTTTGACTAAAAAGCATAAAATGGCGATCTGCAAGAAGGGAACAATAACTTTTAAGTTTTCGATGACGGATTTATGGGTGGAAATAAGTGCGCCCATCCCCGATGCCAATGCAGTGAGTACAAAAAGCAGATTCCATTCCCAGAGTTTGAGTTTGGGCAAATAGCCCGCCTTGCCATAACGAAACAGTGCAGCAACCGATCCGAACGTTGCTACGCCCTTGTTCGTGCCGAGGACGAGATGCAAAGGAAGGCCTGAGCTTAAAAGCGTAGGAACGGTGAGGAGGCCTCCTCCGCCACCGATGGAATCGACGAGCCCCGCAAGCGAGCAAATCAGAAAAAAAGGCCCATAAAGCTGCAATATTTCCACAATGACGACCTCCATTTCGCGCAATTTTGCATGAACGGACAGAAATCACAATGATATATTTAAAGACAAATCTGCTGGACCATGCCATTCGAAGCAAAGCAAAGTCACATCGTCGTCGAGTGGGACATCTTGCCAAAGACCGTTATTCAATTTTGACGGGACTCGTTTTTTAAAGTCAACCTTTAGATAAGATATTGATTAAAAACAGATATAATTAATCACTAAAGTTTATCAGTGTACTTCCGATAAAACTAGGCATTGTATTCTCAAAAAATGTCTTTGTTTGAACCTGGAGACTCTTCCATGACTAAAATCCTGAGCAAGGCTATTATCTTAGCTTTCTTTGTTGCTTCTTGTGCGCCAACAGTCGAACAAAAAAGTGAAGAGTCGGCCTTAAAAAGAAATTCGGATAAAGAACTTATAGCTGAAGCACTTGCTCATTATAATAAAAATTTGACGAATCCTGAGACATTGACTGCGTTAGGTGCAGGAGATTCGAGTCAAGGCTCTTTTGGGCTTGTTGATACGGGCAGCAAGGGAAACAAAATTGCATTTGATTTAGGGGACAGATTAAGGGCGTTGAAAGAGGGAGTAAACCAAGACATCAATAACAACCTCTGTCGGTTTGTTGCTCCCGCAATTCGGACGGGCGGACATCAGTTTACTCGGCCTTACGTGGTTTTGGGGTATTTTTCAATTGCCTCCCTCGTTGGTGCTCAAGGGTTGGTTGGGAATGATTTTGTATGGGATCTTTACAATATGCAGTTTGCTGCGTTTCACAACCGTGGGTTTGGCGCTGCAATCGGTTCGAACACCGTTGCTTCCGTGGGGGGAGCGATCTATGCCGCCATTGCCTTTGGAAAAAAGGACGATGTGACTGCAGGATGGAGTGGATATTTTAACAGTGTGGGCGCTGATGCTGCATTTCCAAATTTTTTAAAGGGATATTTTGGTGTAACGGGCGCATTGTTTAGTGGCGCAAAAAATGCGGGAGTTCCTGGAAATAATGAAGGAGATTGGTCGATGGTGGGCGCGTCGGTGGGGCTGACGGCTGGTTTTACGGCGACTTCTGAATTACCCGTGAATATTGATATCATGAATAGCAATGCCACGCTGGAGCCCACTCTGACCGATATCGCTTTCCGAAATTTTAAGGACGCGGGTATTCCAGTGTCTCGTTCGGGAAGTGCGACATGCAATGGCGACTGTGTGCGCTTTGATGCGGGCGTACCCAAGGGAGCGAGTTATCGCTTGAGAGGAGCCCAATTGGCGCGCTCCTTTTTACTCAGCACTCCCCTCACAATGAATAAAAATGTGCTGTCAAAAGTGGCTGTTTTCGAGCAGCTTCGTGGTTTTTCGTCATTGGCCATTGCCACAGGCCTGTTTCGAGATTCTGCAAACCTCGCCCAAAGTTGTAGAAGGTAACTATTCGGGAACAAATCCCTTTGCCTGAATGGTAGCTAATGAAAGAATGGCGTCCTCACGTTCCTTTAGCACTTCAAGTTCTTTTTTGACAAGCGCAAGTTCTTCTGCACTGCTTTGTTTCTGCTCCATAAGTCCAGGCAATGCGCTTTGGAACAAATTATAAAAATACGTCAGCCACTCTGATTTTTGTTGGGGCACGGTGTTATCTAACAGAAAAAAGAGAGGCTTGGTGCAAATTCCTTGGAACCCAGCTTGCTGCAACATGTTGCCAAGTTTTATTCCAACGTTGGGATCGCCTCCAAAAGACATTTGTAAGTCGTTGAGTTTTTTTCAGTAATTTAAAGTGTGTGGACATTCGGGATAAAGAAACAGCGTTGAGTTATAGACTTCGGTGACGTAAATAAGGGCTCCGGGCTTTAAAGTTCTACGGGTTTCTTGGAGAACCGCGTTGGGATCTGTGGTGTGTTCAAGAATCCAGCACAAATATGCACCGTCAAATGTCTCTCGTGCAAAGGGAACTTTTTTGCCATCGGTATGATGCAATGAGATTCGCTCTTGTGCAATCTCATTTTTAAGATAAATGTTCGCCTTTTCCAGTTGTATCTTGGAAATGTCCACGCCGGATATTTTGAGGCGCGGAAATTTGTCAAGCAAGATTTTGCTTTGTGCGCCTACTCCGCAGCCCATTTCAATGATGTGATGTTGTTCATGGAAATCGATGTCGCGAAAAAGATAACGGCTTAAAAACTGAGCTTGATCCACCAAGCGTTGCTGTTCTGTCGCGGTATATCCGTGCACGTATTCGGGTTCTGTTTTTTGGGATGTCATCTGGACTGTTGCCTCCGTTGTTGTTCGGTGAGGAGATCCACTAGGCTTGGACAGTTATTTTCAAGCACATTGCGATTGACCTGCATCATCTTCACAATTTTCCAAAGAGATCAAGAGTCAGTGCGTTGACTTCTTCCATTTGTCTAAGGAAGTGTGCAGGAGTTAAACTCTCTTTTCTAGGCTCAACAATTGAAATAACCCACGAACCAAGGAATGGAGGCATTTTTGAATAGAAAAAATATTTCTTTATCGGCTGCATTGTTATTGGCAGGTAAGCTCATGTTTGTAAGTAGCCCATCTGTTGCTTCTGATTTGGAAGTCAAACGTGCTTCTGGTATTCAATATGATGCAGCGTTAGGCAATGCTTATGCAAACTCTGCAGCGCGTGGACAAATTGGTTACGCATCTGGTCGTTGCTATCAATATGCTTGGCAGGCGATGAAGAACGTGCAAGGTGGTCGAATAGAGGAATGTGGAGCAGGCGCACAAAGCGCTTACATGTTTGCAGACTGGGCAAATGTAAACCCCTCTGAGTTGATGAGACTTTTTGAATACAAACGCGCCGATCACTTGGGCTATAATCAATGGAATGCTCCTGCTGGAAGTCTCTTGGTTTGGGATCCCGGACAGTGTGGGTACAATCCTTTACACGGTCACATCGAAATTGTCGTAGAACCGGGTTATGCCTGCTCAGATTTTTGTGCACCCGTTGCATCATGCAGCTTGCCCTATATCTACGTTCCATCTCACTGAGTTGAGTTGTATTTAAAGTAACGCGAGCGAAAAAGCCTTGCCGACCCCCCTAAATCACGCCATACCCCTTGATGCATGCCTCTGAAGTCGTTCCACAGAGGCAAAAGACTGATGCTCAGGGGGAGATTTTCGGTGAAAAAGAAGTGGTTTAGCCGAGTGGGTTCGCTTTTTTGCTTTGTGACCGTGACATCGACTGTCGCACTCAGCTGCGGCAAAAGCACCCCTCATGGGAAGCTTCAGACGGTTCACATTCCCCAATCTCCTGTGGGCGAGCAGAGCACGGGGAATTGCTGGACATATGCCTACTCGGGCTGGCTAGAATCCCTGCGCATTCGAAATCTCGGTCCCTCCGCTGCCCTGACATTTTCAGAAACATATCTTCTGTACCGCGCCTTTGAAGAACAGCTTTTGGTTCCACGGGGTCCGCGCAGCAAAAAGCTCGACATCTTGAAAGCCAGCGGCGATTGGTTTCACTTCAAAAGACTTGTGAAAAAAAATGGAATGATGCTAGACGAGCATTTTCGGGGCCTTGATGGCGCACCGGTTCCTGAAAAACGCCAAGGTGAGGCGCTCGCATTTTTAAATGCAGAAATTAAAAAAGATGCGGTCAGTGCGTGGCTCAACGATGTGAATTTGTCGGCTCCTGAGCGTCAAATGCGCGTGCAGTCATTGCTCGATGAGGCTTTTCAGATTGAGTTCAAAACGCTCGAGCGACACATTTTGAAAACGGAAGACATCGAGTTTGGAAAGGTCGCCAATGGCAGTCGCTTGACCCTTGCGACTGTCCTCGAAACTTGGAAACTCGTCGACTGGAAAAGCAGCGCAGAGGCCCCTGCTTCCATGCCGTTACCTTTCACAGAAGAAGTGAATTCACCCGAAAGAATCGCATTGCTCAAGCGTGTGAAAAAAGCTTTGAACCAAGGCTACCCCGTGGTTTTCAACTGGTTTGCCGACTACAACGCCCGCGATCAAAATGGGGTCTTTTCACTCGACCTCTTGAAACAAAATGGACCTGGAAAACATGGCCCCCATGCGACAATTCTTGTGGATTATACGGTCAAAGGCGTGGATCCTCGCACGGGAGTTTCCTTTGAAGTTGGCATTGGAAATGCCACCCCCGAACAGAAAAAACTCGCCGAAGAATTCGGGGAAATTGATTCTTTTCTCGTTAAAAATTCGTGGGGCATCGGTGCTGAAGGAAGCCTCTTCTTGCATGGTTCATTTGGGTATCATCGCATTATGAAAGATTATCTTTTTGCGCAAGTGCTTGCAAAGAGCGAAACTACGGGCGTTGTTACCGGAAAAGCCACTGTGTTACGTAGTTTTTTGCTTCCCGTCGAAATGGAAGAATAGAGAGCGTTCCTTATTTTTTGTTCCTCAAGAGTAACAGAGCATTTAAGGTGACAAGAACCGTTGCGCCTGTGTCTGCCAGCACGGCCATCCATAGACCCGTCATTCCTAAAATTGTGGTGACAAGAAATGCCGCTTTAAGACCCAGGGCGACACAAATATTTTGACGGATTGTCGCAATCGCACGCTTCGATAACGAAACAAGTTCGACCACGCTGTGCAGTTGATTTCGATTGAGCACTGCATTTGCAGTTTCTAAGGCGACATCGCTGCCTTGGCCCATGGCGATGCCGATGTCTGCAGACGCTAAGGCGGGTGCGTCGTTGATGCCATCTCCCACCATCGCAACCATGCCTTGTTTCTTTAAAGCTTGAATGGCTTTCCACTTTTGTTCGGGGAGAAGCTCGGCTTCAAATGCAATGCCTAAGGGTATGGCAAATTTGCGTGCCGCACGTTGGCTATCTCCCGTGAGCATGGTGAGAAATATGCCTTCGTTTTGCAGTGCAACAACGCTCTCTTTTGCATCGGGCCGTAAGGTATCTTCAAGTGCTAACAGACCTGCGACAACCCAGGTGTCATTTTCGAGGGTCAGAATGCCTACCGTGGTTTGTCCTTGTTGCTCGCACATCTCGACGATGTTTGCGACATCCGGGGGTAGCTGGGTGCGGATTGTGGCTTCACGCATGGAACACACCAGACTTCTTTTTTGATCGAGGATTCCTTCGACTCCAATGCCGGGCAATGCTTTACGCTCTTTGGCTGCAGAGAAATGCACGTGTGTATTTTGTGCGTGGGAAACAATGGCTTTTGCAAGGGGGTGCGCTGAGCCCAATTCGAGAGCCGCCGCAATGGCAAGGGTTTCTTGCGGCGATTTTTTTATGCCCCAGACTTGTGTGACTTCGAGTTTTCCAGTGGTCAGAGTTCCTGTTTTATCGAAGGCAATGGCTTTGACTTTTCCAATCTGTTCAAGGGCTGCTCCCCCTTTAATCAAAATACCACGCCTTGCGCCCGAAGAAATGGCTGCTGATACGGCCGCAGGAACCGACAGAATTAATGCACACGGACACCCGATGAGCAGCAAAGAAAGCCCACGGTAAATCCAAGTGATGCGCTCTTCTGTGGGAAAAAGGAGCGGAGGAAGAATCATCATTGCAAGGGAAATGATAAAGATAAAAGGCGTGTAGTATCTGCTAAATTTATCAATAAACCTTGCAGTGGGTGCCTTTTGAGATTCGGCCTCTTCAACGAGATGAAGGATACGTGCAACGCTGTTGTCGGCGACGGCTTTTGTAACCCGAAATTGAATGAGCCCTTCGCCATTGAGGCTGCCTGCAAAGACCTGCTGCCCCGGCATTTTAACGACCGGGACAGACTCTCCGGTGAGATGAGACTCGTCTGCAGAGGAAGTTCCCTCTTCCACATTCCCATCGGTTGGAAAACGACCGCCCGGAGCCACTTCGACGAGATCGCTTATGCGCAAATCGTCTGCAGGGACTTCGACGGCTTTGCCCGCAATGACTTTCCAAGCGACTTTAGGCGAGAGATCTAAAAGACTTTGAATATGAGAACGGGCTTTGGCGGTGGCAATAAACTCTAAAAGCTCGCCCACTGCAAACAAAAACACCACCATGGCGGCTTCTTCGGCGGCACCAATAAAAAGCGCACCCACTACTGCTACGCTCATCAGCATTTCAATGGTGAAAAACTGTCCGCTTAAAGCAGCCTTCCAAGCCATGCGCGCAACCGGATATCCAGCAAATGCCGAAGCACAGGCAAAGGCAATTTCTCCTTTGCCTGTGACCTTTGAAACGACGAGGGCGGCGCAATAGGCAAGCCCTGCGCTGAACACGTGCATGCCTTTGGGGGATTTCCACCAGCGTTGCTCTGGAAGAGTGGCAACCTTTGGACTTGCGTGGCGAGCAGAAGGTGTTTCTTCGATGGAAAGTGGCGTAAGTTGTAAACTTGATTCTTTTGTGGAAAGCGCGGGTGGTTTTATTTCAAGCCGCTCAAAGGTTTGCGTGGCCTTGAGGCCATATCCCAAGTTTTCGACAGCGCGTTGCACGACTTGGGAAGAGGATTCGCTGTTACGATATTCCACCATCAGCTTTTGCGCGATAAAATTGACCTGACTTGCAGAGACTCCTGTGACGCGATTTACAGTCCGTTCAATCTTTTGTCTGCACCCGGTGCAGTCCATTCCCTCAATTTTCCATTCGGCATGGCCATATTCGGAAACAAGGTCTTCGCCCAGCAAAATAAACTCTGAAGTTAAGTCTTCAGCACAAACATATATCAGGGAGGATTCTGTGACAGTTGCACTTTGTACCCCTGGCATGGTTGCAATTCCAGACTGAAACCTCGCTCGGCAGTGCTTACAATTTTTGCCAACAGGAAAAAGATCGGAAAGGGCAAGAGTTTTTTCCATGGGTGCCTCCCTAGGAATAAAGTACAGGTCTCTTGCATGAACGGCAAAGGCAAAGCTCAGTGTGCACGTTCGCCAGTTTGCACCTTCCACAGTGAAGCATAGACACCATTTTTCGCCAGGAGCTCTTCATGTGTTCCAGACTCTGCCAAGATTCCTTTTTCAAGGACAAAGATATTGTCGGCGTTACGGACTGTGGAAAGTCGGTGAGCGATGAGGAGGGTTGTTCGGCCTTTTGCAATGCTTTCAAGAGAGCGCTGGATTGCGGCTTCTGTTTCGTTATCGACCGCAGATGTGGCTTCGTCTAAAATTAAAAGAGGCGGATTTTTAACGAGGGCGCGGGCGATGGAAATGCGTTGCCGTTGTCCTCCCGAGAAATTCATTCCGCGCTCGCCCACGATGGTTTCATAGCCTTCGGGAAGTGCAGAAATAAAGTCGTGGGCTTCGGCCCCGCGCGCTCCTTTTTCAATATCTTGCATTTGTGCACCAAAGGATCCATACATGATATTTTCACGCACAGTGCCCTGAAAAAGAAAAACTTCTTGACTGACAAAACCAATGCATTGGCGCAAGTCTCGGATGTTGAGCCTTTGAATATCGCGTCCATCGATGAGCAATCGGCCCTGTTTAGGTTCGTAAAAACGTAACAATAACTTAACGAGCGTCGATTTACCCGAGCCCGTCGTTCCTACAAAAGCAGCTGTGCTTCCGGCAGGAATGTGCAGGGAGATATTTTGCAGTACGGGGCGATTGTCTTCGTATGAAAAAGTAACATTTTCAAGTTTGATTTCGCCCACGATGGTTTTGAGGGGCAGGGGTTCGCCCGTGCGATCGAAGGGAGAGGGCACTTTTAAAGGGTGTGGCCACCATTTGATGTTAAGTAAAGTAACAGGTTTTTCCGCTTAAATGTAATTCCTACGCAGCAAGCCAAAAACCTCTAACGTCAATTTTTTGCCAGAACTGATCCCACCGTCCTTCGGA
>JBIIEI010000077.1:0-27288 GCA_044237915.1 Silvanigrellaceae bacterium
TATTCAATTTTCAAAAATCCTGCACTTGACTCATTGAGAATGCAAGCAGTCTCTCAACCGTTCTCACAAGACGGTTTTACTCTGTTACGACATCAAGCAACGCTCTTGTTCCCGCTGAACCAATACACTTTTCCTTCAAACAAGTTTTGAAGGGGAGCAGACACTTCATACCCATCGGTGGCGATAAATCTAATTTCGTGGCGTCCATCTTTCTTTTGTTCAAGCCCTGGGAGAAACTTCAAAATATCTTCAAGCCGGTAGCCTTCCAAGGTGATGGGGCGATTGTAAGCCGGATCATCCTTTAAATTCACTTTCACTTTTGAGAGTGATGAAAATTTTCCAGCTTTCTCAAGCTCCACGAGGTCGATGGTCACTCCAAACTGAGAACTTGCAGCCGCAGCCTTTGTTTCAAAACAAAAGGACGCACTCACCCCCAATCCGCCTAAGACAACTGCGGACAACATGAAGTTCTGCTTAAAACTGCGACAAATCTGTTTTGCGATAGACATGAAAGACTCCTATTCTATCTGAAGAAACGATGACTTTGGTGCTTAATATAGCTTGCAAGCAAGCATGATGCCAATCATGCGAATCAAGGAGTTGGCAGCCTGTGTCTCGGGAAAAATGGTTCAATTCCGACCAATCGACTGCACCAGTGGTCTATTTTGGGCCGCCCAGTTTAGAAATAAGTTTGCTTTTGGTGCTGCCGAGCGACAATTTGTTGGCGAGGTTGAACAAAGTGAACCCTCAAGAGTTGTAAATCCTGGCCGAAGTATAGCTGACAACATTACTTTTTTACTGGGTCAGGAATATTTGCTGTGAAACTCCTCCCAAAAATACTTTTAATTCTTTTTATGGTCACTGCAGGACTGATGGGGACCTACACGGTGCTTGAAGTCCGTTGGGCAAAATCTCAATTTGAAGCAGATGCCAAAAAGGCAAATGTCAGCATTGTTTCCCTGATTTCACCAACGCTTGCCGTCATGGTTTGGGACGTGGACGCAGACAATGCGAAGTTAACACTGCAAAGTCTTTTTGATGTGGGAGACGTTGAACGTGCCGAGATATTCGATGAAAAAGGCGAGTCATTTCAAGGTCTCGAATGGTCTAAATCTAAAGAGGGTAAGCCTGAGCTCATCGCACTTCAAAAACCACTCCATTTGAAAGAAGTGAGTCAGGAATTTCGTGAAAAAACTCCACTTGTCACCTCTGAAGAAAGCCTTGCGGGAAAAATCGTATATTTAGAGCTGTCTGCATATAGTAAAAGGATTATCGTCCCTCTTTGGAGACTGACAAAAATAACAAAAGATGACAGCATTCAAATGACACGCGACTTTGTGGGTCACTTATCTGTTGATTTTTCGACGAAATTCATTCAACAACGCGGTGAATCCATCACGGAAAGAACAATTTTTTGGGCTGTGCTTCTAAGCGCGTCGATTTTAGCAATGACCTTTTTCTTTATTCGAAAGGTCGTCCTTATTCCCGTATCGTCTCTGACACGCGCGAGCCAGGCAATGGCCACAGGCTCATTCGAACGTGCTCCACTTCTAAATTCAAGTGACGAAATTGCTGAATTGACGAAAAATTTTAATGTCATGGTCCAAAAAACCGAAGTGAACATGACGAATCTTCGGCTTCTGGAACAAGAAGGTCGGACAATTTCAAATTCAAAGTCGTTTATTGAGCTTGAGTTTGCCGTCAGTCAAGCCTTTGATCGCATTGCAGGGAAAGAATTGTCATTACAGATTTTGTTTCATTCTTCTGTATTGCACAAGGCACACGTTATCGGATATTATGCTGTCCGCGAAAAAGGTGTCCCAGTATTTCAGTCTGTTTCGTTACCAGATCATGAGAATTTTTCTATTCCACAAAATATACTTGAAATTGAACATCCTCAGACTCACGGCTTAACCATTGCGGCTATTCTATGCACGAAGGAAGTCTTTCTATCACTTCCGCAAGAAGTGGCAGTGACTTTAAAAGCACTTTGTGTGTCAATTGCTGGAACCATCGAAAATATTCATTTCTTGCAAGGGCAGCACGAACTGGGAAGGATGTCTTCGGAGCTTGAGACAGCAAGGCTCGTGCAAAAAAACCTCTTGCCGAAAATTCCGTCGATGAAATTTGGCCCCTACGAAATCAGCAGTTACTTTCGTCCAGCAGCAGAATGCGGCGGTGACTGGTGGAATTACTTTCCACTTCCAGATGGCACACTGCTGCTTCTGCTCGGTGACGTGACAGGCCATGGAACACCAAGTGCGCTTCTGACAGCAGTTATACATGGCTACTGTGAGAGCATTCATTTGCGAAAAGACTTAGATCCTCGCGCACTTCTTCAAGAGTTGAGCGTACTTGTCAAATCATCTACTCAGGGCGACAGGCTGATGACAATGTTTGTCATTATCGTTGACCCCATACGTGAAGAAATACACTACTCCAATGCTGCTCACAACTTTCCCTTTGTGCTTCGTCAGGGAACGGAAGGTGATTTGCATTCGCAGCGTCTCATGCTCTCGGGTTCGAGACTGGGATTCGAAGGTAAGAAAAATGCGTATGGAACTTTTAAGATCAAAACAGAGAAGTTTCTTCCTGGGGAAATGCTGCTCATTTTTTCAGATGGACTCGTTGAACGTACAAATCATGAAGGTCAGGAGTACTCAGAAATGAGGGTTAAACAAACACTTCTGAAACATGCAGAAAAGTCAGCGGAAGAAATTAATCGGATCATTATTGAAGATCACGAGAAATTTTGCGATGGATATCCGCAGGAAGACGACATCACGTACATTGTATTAAAGTACCAAAACAGAGAATTTCTCATACAGAATGATTCCCCACATTCGGAAATGTTTTACTTTTTTAACGAGCAATTGGCCAAGAAAATTTCAAAAGTTTCGTGAGAACTCGTTCCCGCAATGCTCACCCCTTACAATAAACAATTCTGTAGTGACATATTTTTGACAGACGAATCATAGAAGAACTTTAAATTTTCCGCAACTCTTCCGATTTAAAGTTGACCGCAATATTCTACAACTGGAATAGGAATATCACTCGTGAAACTCCTCCCTAAAATACTGCTGATACTTTTTATCGTCACGGCCGGGCTCATGGGAACCTACACGGTACTCGAAGTTCGCTGGGCAAGCTCACAATTTGAGGAAGACGCAAAAAAGTCCAATGTGAGCATTGTGTCACTGATTTCTCCCACCCTTGCCGTCATGCTCTGGGACGTGGATGCTGACAATGCGAAGTTAACACTGCGCAGTCTTTTTGATGCTGGAGATGTTGAACGCGCAGAATTGTTTGACGAAAAAGGAAATTCATTTCAAGGCCTGGAATGGTCGAAAACTCAAAATGGCGCACCTGAACTCATCTCTCTTCAAAAACCCTCACACCTCAAAGAATTGAGTCCGCAGTTCCGTGAAAAGGCGCCCCTCGTAAGCCCCGAAGAAATTCTTGCGGGAAAAACTGTCTATGTCGAACTTTCAACCTACAGCAAAAGAATCATTGTCCCCATGTGGAGAATGACAAAAGTAACAAAAGACGAAAGCTTTCAAATCACCCGTGACTTTGTGGGTCACCTCGCCGTTGATTTTTCGACAAAATTCATTCAACAGCGCAGCGAGACCATGACAGAACGAACCATTATTTGGGCCATTCTTTTGAGCGCGTCGATTTTGGCAATGACATTTTTCTTTCTACGGAAGGTCGTTTTAAATCCTGTGTCGTCACTGACACGTGCGAGTCAGGCAATGGCAACGGGATCTTTCGAGCGCGCGCCCATTTCAAACTCGAATGATGAAATTGCAGAACTCACAAAGAATTTCAACATCATGGTCCAAAAGACAGAAATGAACATGACAAATCTTCGGCTGCTGGAGCAAGAAGGTCGGCTTATCTCAAACTCAAAGTCATTTTTGGAGCTTGAGATTGCAGTCAGTCAAGCTTTCGATCGCATTGCAGGAAAAGTGTTATCTACACAGATTCTGTTTCATTCTTCCGTATTGCACAATGCTCAGGTCGTCGGATTTTATTCTGTCCGCGAAAAAGGCGTGCCTGTGTTTCAAGGAGTTGGCCTTTCAGAGTGCGAGAAAGCGCAAACACCGCAAAAAATACTTGAACTTGAGCATCCGCAAACTCAGGGCTTAACCACAGCTGCAATTCTTTGTGCGAAAGAAGTTTTTCTTTTACTTCCGCAAGAAGTATCTGTTACATTAAATGCTCTTTGTGTGTCCGTTGCCGGAACCATCGAAAATATTCATTTCTTGCAAGGACAACACGAATTAGGAAGAATGTCTTCGGAACTTGAAACTGCGCGACTCGTGCAAAAGAATCTGTTACCCAGAATTCCTTCTATGAAATTTGGTCCCTACGAAATCAGCAGTTACTTTCGCCCCGCAGCGGAATGCGGAGGAGACTGGTGGAATTACTTTCCACTTCCCGATGGCACACTGCTGCTTCTACTTGGTGACGTTACGGGACATGGGACACCGAGTGCATTGTTAACTGCCGTCATTCATGGATACTGTGAAAGCATCCATCTGCGAAAAGACTTAGACCCAAGGCAACTGCTTCAAGAACTCAGTGTGCTTGTAAAGTCGTCAACTCAGGGCGACAGACTGATGACAATGTTTGTCATTATTGTTGACCCCATTCGTGAAGAAATACACTACTCGAATGCTGCTCATAACTTCCCCTTTTTGCTTCGCCAGGGAACGGAGGGTGATTATACCTCCAAGCGCCTCATGCTGACAGGATCGAGGCTTGGGTTCGAAGGCAAGCAAAATGACTATGGATCATTTCGCATCAAGACAGAAAAATTTCTTCCTGGAGAAATGCTGCTGATTTTCTCAGATGGATTGGTGGAGCGCACAAATAGCGAAGGCCGGGAATACTCAGAACTTAAAGTAAAACAAACTCTTTTGAAACATTGCGATAAATCGGCCGAGGAAATCAATCGTCTGATTATAGAAGATCATGAACAATTTTGTGAAGGAAGTCCTCCACAAGATGACATCACATACGTCGTCCTAAAATATCAAAACCACGAATTCCTCGTGCAGAACGAGTCACCGCATTCAGAAATGTTCTACTTTTTTAAAGATCAGCTTATTAAAAAAATATCAGACGCATCATGAAATCGAGCTGAAATTATTTGTATTTTGCAAGAATAGTATTTATTTCATCAGCAGCCTTCATTTCTGCGAGAACCTTGTTAAATTCTTCCAATTTCACAGGACTCTTTTGAGAAAGTCCACACATGATATCGTGCTTTCCGGCAATTTGTTCTCCCTTCACGAATTTATCTTGGAGCTTATTTTTCTTCATGTAATGTTGAATGAGGGTAGATGAATCCAGAAATGCATCGATGACGTTCCCTTTCTCCAGTTTCTTGAAATTTTGGTCCAAGGAATTGACGTCTTCTCTTTGAATGGTCTTCTTTTCAAAATGCTCCATCAGTTCTTTATCGTAGAAATAGCCTCGAATGGCGCCCAGCTTTTTACCTTTCAAATCATCCAATGATTTGAGTGGGAATGCATGTGCCTTTGACATCATATACCAATTTTCTTCGACAAAAAGAAGATCAGACCACAAGAATGCATCCGGTTTTTTTGCCCATGCTTTATTCCACATGCAAGCAACATGAACTGCGCCATTTTCAAGGTCGGTTTCGACACGATTCCGGGCCGTTTCGCGGTAAGTCACAGAGACTCCAAGTCTCTTCCCTAAGGTATCGCCAAAATCTTTAAGCAGGCCTCCTTCGAGTTTATCACCCTTTAAAATGGTGTAAGGCTCGCCGTTACCTTTGATATAATTGAAGATAAATTCTTTTCCAAACGACACTTTTTGAAAGGAAACAACAGCAAAGGACAGGGCCAAGATCTTAGCGAAATGATTCAGCATGATGCCTCCAAGAAGGGAGTGAGTGAAAAACAGATGATTCAACTCTATGAGGAAGTCTTTGAATTCTAGAATTGTGCCATTTGCAAACTCATTTTAAAAGAGCAGAACCGTGTAAATTCAAAGTGTCGCTTGAAGCGTCAAAGGTTGGTACAACGGAAGTAAAAGACCGTAACGTCGTCTTCAAGTATACCACCTTGCCATGCATCGTTTGCAGCCAGAAGGACCTTGTCAATCAGGTCCGTTGCGGTTTTGGACACAAGCATCAAATGACGTAACTGACGTTCAGGCACAAACAGCCCGGCGGGTCCTCTATTCTCGATGAGTCCATCCGTATAAAGTAAGACTTTGACACATAAAAAATTTATCTGGGAAACAAATGCGAGAAACAGAATCAGAAAGTTTCGCAGAGACTTGATTGCTCAGAAAAACTGTTGCCGATGCAAACATCATGATTCTCATGTTCGATTTGCTCTATCATATTTTTTCGCTTTTAGTTTCTGTAGCATGATGAAGGAGGAGGAGCTTCAACAAGCGCCCACAAATTTTGCCCACGAAGTTTTGGCACTTCCAAAAATTTGCTCAATTGAAGAGTGAGGGCAACTGTTAGCGGTCGCCAAGATTGAAGAACTGAAAAGTCTTTGGCCCCTTCGACATCGCTTTGGGCCCGGCACTAAAATTTAACACCACAACAACATCTGTAAAGCTTCCCTTTGCAACATTGATAGTCAATTCCGATGCACGTTCGAGAATCATGAAAAGACCAAGCCCCGCTCCGCCCACTGAGTTGTTTTGCATATCCAAACCCATACGCGCATCCGGGGAAAAGAGGCTCGTAACGTACTTCCGATAGAGTTCAGGGGGAAATGAGCCATGACGGTCCCTGACGGACACTGCGAAACGAAAGCCGTCGAACGCCCATTTAACCTTTACGGTTTCATCTGGAGCGAGTTTAACAAGTTCTTTGCGAGACATTGTGGCTCGCACCTGACTTGCATCCCAAATGGCATTCATCAAAAGTTCATCTTGAATTTCTGTGGCATATTGCGCATACACCTGAGAAGGCCGTGGAAGTGCACCCATAAAGGTTTCAATATAGCGACTCAGTTCATCTCTAAACCACGTTCTTTGCTCTGATATTGAAAGCTCGAATTCACGCACAACAGCACCTGGATTGAGGTGATCGAGGATTGTCAATCCACCCTTGCGGACTGCGTTGATGATAGAGAGAACCTTGTCTGCTGGGAACTCTTGCGGAGGCTCAGTGCGCACAATTAAAATGTGATTAAAAAACTCCAAATTGGAATCGGTCTTCGCCGCCTCAGTTTCACTATCGGAAAGAAACAGAATTTTATCCCGTGAATTCTTTAAAACAGGATGATCACTTAAAACCTCTATCCTATCTGTCATCACAATCAGTTTGCTTGGATCAGTGTCGCCTACATTCTGCATGTCGACAGCCTGAACATCACAAGCCGACATGAGGCCCATGACTTTTTTCTCTTTTTTGGGATCCTTGAAACTCACGAAACTCTTCAGCAGGTACATGGCAATCTCCTTTTCGCCCCCCACAAATCTTTCACAAGTCAGGAAGGTACTTCTTTAATCAGCTTGATTACAAACTCATCGACAACTTTTCGCGCGACGTAAGACATTTAATGCAAATCCAGTTTTTTTCGCTACTTGTATTGTCATAACTTCCTTATAATCGCAGAAAATGTCGATTCGTGCTTTGGAAAATTTTGAGTGTTACGTTATGATATCAAAGAAATCATAAATGGAGAAAAATTCGTGAACAAGAAAGTTCTGATTGGACTAGGCATTGCTGGATTCACTTTTGCATGTCTTTTTATCGTAGGTTCAATGCAACCTGAAAAATACCGCGTTGAAAGGTCAGTCTTGTCGACATCAACACCTCAAGCATTTTTTCCCTTACTCAATGATTTGAGGAAATTCTCTGAGTGGTCTCCTTGGGAAGGTCTTGATCCAAAGATGAAGAAAACCATGGAAGGCCCTGAGAGCGGAGAAGGTGCAAAGTATATATGGGAAGGCAATGACGACGTAGGAGCAGGCCAGATGACTATTGTTAGGTCATCGCCCAACGAAAGAGTGGACATTAACCTTGAGTTTATCCGCCCCTGGCAGTCGACAAGTCAGACTTCTTGGATCCTCAGTGCCGAAGAAGGTAACACGAAAGTGACATGGGTGATGGAAGGAAACAGGGAGGGGGTTTTTATCAAAACGCTCTCGCTTTTATTGAATATGGATAAAATGATTGGAAAAGATTTCGAAAAAGGCTTGAACAAACTCAAAGACATTGCAGAAAACTCTCCCCAGGCTAGCGCAAATCCTTAAAGTCTTCTCCGCTGCTTTCAGCAAAAAGATTCGCCCGCATATGGGGACCTCAATTTCGAGCCTCTATGGTTCAGAGTTAACATCCCATAATTCTGTAACCTTTGAGCCTCAAGTGAATTTTATTAAAGTTGCCAAACGTCTTCTCCGATAGCCTTCTTGGATATGTTTAATAGGACTTCCAAGTAAGGATAGAACTTGAAAAATCTCACTAATGGTCAAGAAAAAGAAATTCACAGTGCTCCTTTCACTCCCCATTTCGCGATGCTCTTTGTTTTACAAGCGCTTATGTTCACAACATCGGCATGCTCAAATAAAGAAAATGCATCAACATCAGAAGTTCAAACTCACATTCCGGTGCGTCAATTAGCTGGAAATAGGTTTGGCGGTTTCGACCCCGGGATGACAGTCAGCGCTGCCACTACATTCTATCCGAGCTTACCCGGATATTTTGAGTCGTGTCCTGACAGCCCAACGGGAAGGTGTGCTGGAAGCATTGCGAAAGCGAGCGGTTTTTATACAATTTCTGCAGGCGAAGATCAGAGCCCCCAAAGTTGCCTTATCAACTCTGGCGAGCAAGGGAATATGTATCCACACAATCCCGTCAATCCCAATGTAAAATGCCCTTATTACTTTTATTGGCGCAAAAAACTTGGACACTCCATTGCAAGATTTTCGATAGATTCTCTGTCATTTCCCCATTTCAATACCAAAAACTTGTCGATGGCATTGCAACAAAACATACCAAACGGTGAGCATAGTTACGGGGGCCTTAATTTTCACGACGACAAACTGACTCCAAAAATAAAAGACATTGCGGCCATTACGTTTGATTTTCGAACCAAGCTTTGCGCTGATCCTCGTGGAAATTCAGATGCTGCAAATGAATTGAGCCATGTTACGACTTATTTCGGTTTTATAAGCCAAAGACATGGAATAAAGAAGGAGTTTGCACTGAACTTATTTGATAGGGCGGTCCTTCGCTCTGCTCCCCCTGGATTTCGCGTTCCTTTTCCCAGACGGATGGAAACAGAAAATGACATTGGCGGACCTGCACACATGAATGATTCTATTCATGTCAATGCGAAGGCATTTGGACTCGTTGATTCTGGACTCAATTACGATATCGATGGAACACCAAATTGTTCTAAACGAATCGAAGAAGTGGCATGGAAATCAGTGCATATTGACGTGCCACGTCTGTTACAAGAAGCCATTGCTGCGGGCAAACTACCGGCTCACGCCCTGGAAGATGCTAAACTGACTCATGTCTTGATGCTCGGTATGGAACATTGGGGAAGGCTACACACCCAGTCCGAATTAAGGGCTTATACCATCCGATTAAAATGAAATTGAATGGGGCATCCTTGTCATGGCTTCGAAGGACAACTCCACCTGTAAAGCTCTATCGCAATGCGTGTGCATTTTGTCGTGTCACCTGAACCGAAGGTTTGAACCCACATGTGATGGTATTTTCCGGGCACTCCTTCAACATGCCCAATTCCCATTTCGGTATATTCGGGAAACAACATGTTTTCTTTGTGTGCAGGGCTGTTCATCCATCCGGTCATTGCTGCAGCTGCGCTGTCGTACCCCTGTGCAATATTTTCACCAATGGTTGCCCAACGGGGATAACCGAGTTTCGTCACTCGATTCCACACCGTTTCCCCAAACTTATTTTGGTGCGCAAAAAATGTATTGAGGTTCATATCCAGTGCGTGAGATTGGGCAGCAACGGCCAGCAACATTGAGTAACGTAACGGCTTGAGGCCTTCGTTTTTTCGGGCGTCGTTCACTTCTTTAAGAAGATTAATGAAGAGTTTTACTTCTTTTGCAGCGGGCTTTGGAAGATCTTGAAATTTTACTGTTCCCGTTTTTTGCCCTGAGGGAGACTCTGGCAATTTGTTTTGCGGAGAAGGCTCATTCAAACGTCCTTCGGGAGAAACTATTTTTCCTGTACATGCCCCTCCTCCTACAAACAGTGCAGAGAGTGTTGTAAGCAGGGCCCGCCAACTCACTTTGCGCTCCCTTTCCACTGATTCGCTTGGGACGCATAGCTTGCAGCGGCATGTTCTTTGGACTGGAGAGAGGTGCGTTCTTTGTTCCATTCTTCCATCGCTTTTTCTTTTAATTGCGGGTCTACAGACTTCATCCAGTCTAAAATAAGAGACTTGATTCCAAGATCATTTCCTTGGGTCATCGATTTTGAATACTCATTGTCGAGCATCCCTTCAAAGACTTCCATGGCGTTACTGGAGTCTTCAATTTTAGCACTTGAGCGCATGGATTTCATAATCATATCTGCAAAAAGCGTTTCGAAGTCTTCTGCAACTTTTTTCGCTTCGGCGAGTTTATCGTTTTTGCCAGAGGTCACAGCGCTCCCATCCTTTGGATGAGAACCCAACTTGGCCAAGGCCCCTTCCCCACCGTCGGTCTGGGGTTTCAGAGTTTGCGACAAACTTTTTGCAAGCCCACCTATCATGCTTTTCTCCTAAAGAATGCGCAGTTCTGCCTTGAGGGCTTTGGCTGCTTCAAGGGCCTGAAATATTGCGACGATGTCTTTGGGACCCGCCCCGAGTTGCGAAAGCGCAATTGCGAGTTCACCCACCGTCGTGGTTAAGGGAATATTTCCAACAAAGCCACGTCTTTCCTGAATAATAATTTCTAAATTACCATGACTCATCATGACTGGATCAACAATGACGTGATTTCCAGCGATGATGGTGCCCGTTCTTTCATTCACAACAACCATGGCTTTTGAATCCGGAGTTACTTTAATTTGCTCCAATGACGAAACAAAGGCCACCGTTGTAAAACTAGGACCTGCCCTGGTGGAGTCGGGAATTTTGACCGTAATGAGTCCGGAATTTTTGGCTTCTGCCACAAACTCTCCAAAAAACTCATTGATGGCCTTTACGACCCGACTTGCCGTCGTAAAATCTGGATTTCGCAAGCTCAGCTCAAGTTGTCCATTGTGAACGAAACGTGACTGAAATTCGCGCTCCACTGTTGCAGCTTTTGACAGCATTACCGTTTTGGGGGCGTTGTTACGAGAACTTTGATTTCCAGGCCCGCCCTGCGCACCTGCGAAGGGAATCCCAGAACTGATACTTCCCTGCGCAAGCGCATAAACCAGGTCATCAGCTCCTGACAGTGGCGTCAGGACCAATGTTCCTCCTTCGAGGCTTTGCGCATCTCCAACGCTGGAAACCCGGATATCTAAACGATCACCTGAACGCGCAAAAGGCAGTAAGTCAGCTGTTACGATAACAGCAGCGACGTTTTTGGTGGTGACTTCGTTTGCTGTCACTCCCGAACCCAAGCGCGTCAACATATTTGCAACTGCTTTGTTGGTGGCGAGGCTCTGTTTACTGTCACCTGATCCTTGCAAACCCACGACAAGTCCAAATCCGACTAGCTGATTTCCACGCACCCCTCGAATTTCTGCAAGGTCCTTAATGCGCACTGCACCGACGCTTTCTTCAGTCGCCGAGAGTGGAGCAGTATTCATAAGGAACACGCACAGCACACATGCCATAAGGTGTCTAAAAAGATTGAAATGACTCACAAGACACAATTTCATGGGCTGTTCCCTTCAGTTCGGAAGTCGCAATTCAAGGCGCTGGCGAGGGCACCGGAGAAGGAGAAGGCGGGGGCGTTTGTGCCGCAGGTGGCGTCGGAGTTGCGGCTGCGGCAGCTGCGGGTTGCGCATCCGTCGTTGCCCCGGAAGCGGGTGGGGCAGGACTTTGATCTCTCGTTTGATCGGCTGCAGAAACTCCTGCATTTCGCGGAGGAAATGTGGGACCTTTCGGTTTTTCATCCTTCGGATAGAGTCCCAGAAGTGCAGAGGTGACAGTGCTATCCCAGC
This sequence comes from Silvanigrellaceae bacterium, assembly GCA_044237915.1. GTDB lineage: Bacteria > Bdellovibrionota_B > Oligoflexia > Silvanigrellales > Silvanigrellaceae > JBIIEI01. The sequence continues at coordinate 12,125 of JBIIEI010000077.1, forward strand.
CCGAAACTTCGTATTCGGCAGCCAATCCCATATCATCAACGGTCACTTGCACTCCTGTTAAATCCTGTGCATTAACCTCGTATCCCGTGATGAGTCGCCGTGGAACTTTTGCAAAAACAATGATTTCCTTTCGGAGTCCCAAGCTTGTTTGCATCGATTTTCTGGCTCTCAAATACACGTCTCCCATAGATTCTAATGCGATAATTTCCATCTTGACTGTGGAGAGTTTGATCCCCACCGCTACAGCTGGCGCATTTCGATTTCCCGGCGTTGGTGTCGGCTGAGGGGCTTCACCCGGTTTTGGAGGTGAAGGTGGTGGCTGAAATTCTTCGGGAATACGCACGGTCACAAACTCTCCCGTTCGCGTCGGTCGATGATCGGCTAAAAGATGCCTTGGCGTTGCGGTATCAGACCATATACTTCCTGATTTTGAACCGACTTCACGGTCCATTATTTTTTGGGAATCGCGACGAATGTAAAGCGGATCGCGATCCCTCACCCCTCCGGCAATGTGCATTTGAGGGCGAAGAGGAGCTTGCATAGGCGTCATATCGTGGGGGGCTTGACAGCTCACCAGAATGCTCAACGTCACAAGAAAGAGGCCCACAAGTGTAAACTTAAAAACACGGCTTTCCCGCAGTCCCACTTGTGCTTCTGCCTGTGCTTCACTGTGAAAACGATTCTTCCCTGTTTCATACATCTCAAAGAGGTTGTCAGACATCAGCAACCAACGTGACACCATTTCGTTCCAAGAATTTCTTTGCGCGGCGAAAGGAGATTTTTTAAAGGGATCAGTTTTCATACTCTACCTCGCCAGGTCCTGTTACTTTTGCAGCGATGATTTTGGAGTTTACGTTTGAGTTTATTCCAGAAGAACCTGCTGATGTTGTGAACAGTTGAACCTGTACTGTTGCCCCAAGCACCCCATTGGCTAAGGCTTTTGCGCGACTGCGGATGAGGAGTCCACCCGTTCCTTTATATTGAAGTCGAACAAAATCATTCGCCCTGACATCAAAACTCATTCGTGTGACACCAGGTGACAATCGCTCTTTTTCTTGAAACGTTCGAACCGTTGTTTTTCCAAGATAAGATGTCAGCGCGATTTGTGCTTCGTGCTCCGAGAGAAATGAATCGGGAATAAGGTTATTCTTCTCGGAGGAGCAGTCTTGAATTTTAAGATCTTGCGCTTTGATGATTGTTTCAGCAGAAAAAGCTCTTGCCGCCGCTACAAAGTAACAAGGTTTATCTTCTTTAATATTTGCTTGCCAAGTCTGCGGGTTGATTTTTTCGCCGCCCACAGAGAACGAAAAGCGTCCTAGGCCTTGTTTTTCTCCACTCCTGGGCTGATACGATCCCGTTAAGTAGCGAGGACTTGCGCCTTGGAATTCGCATCTTTCACAAAAAACATGAAGGGTGCGACGAGACGCTTGGCTTTTTTCGCCCAGGGGCAGTTCTGCAAAAGTAACAGTCTGCGGATATTTTTCGAGCAAGAATTGCAGCAGAATATCTTTTTGAATTTCTGCTTTTTCCCACCGCTCGGACAAATTCTCGTAACGCACATAAATTACGGACTCGGTTTGAACATTTTGCACATCTGTCGTCATCGCAATTATCTCAATTGATTGGTGGAGGCGAGCATCTCGTCTCCCGTCTTAATCACTTTACTATTGAGCTCATAGGCTCTTTGTCCCAAAATCATTTGCACCATTTCGTCGACAATATTAACGTTACTGGATTCTAATTCTCCTTGGCCCACCTGCCCTGTCCCGTTTTCACCTGGGTTGGTGACGACAGGCTCACCAGAAGAAGCACTCACAGTGTACTGATTATGACCAATGGCATTGAGGCCTGCGGGGTTTATAAAATTTGCAACTTGAATTTGACCCAGATTGCGTGGCTCTGCTTCACCCGGAATTTTGGCATTTACAATTCCGTCACTTCCAACACTTAAACTGGTTGCATTGGGTGGAACAATAATTTCAGGTAACAAAGAGTGACCTTGTCCTGTCACAAGCCGTCCGTCTGCAGATCGCTTGAAACTGCCATCGCGCGTATATGAAATGGCACCATCAGGCATCTGGATCCGAAAGAACCCGCGCCCCTTAATCATCAAATCTGTTTCGTTTTGAGTGACTTTAATACTGCCTTCCGAGAATATTTTCTCGACTGCAACGGTACGGACCCCGTTCCCAACTTGCACGCCGGAAGGGACCAGTGTTCCGTTACTTGCAGAGAGCCCTGGAGCACGCAAATTTTGATAAAGGAGGTCGTTAAAGTGCGTTCTTCCCTTCTTGAAGCCCGTCGTATTGACGTTTGCAATGTTGTTTGAAAGGTTGTCAATCAGCTGTTGCTGAGCATCCATTCCCGTTGCAGCTGTCTGGAGGCTTCTAAGCATGTCATCTCCCCGAGTGCTTTGATGAACTGTCTTTTGTAGGATAATGTGACTTTCATTTACTTGAGACGAAAACATTTCCGCCCCACGCCAAAGCGGGAAGCGGAAAATTTTGACAAACGGGAACGGGGTACCCAGCCATGATCTATGAACGCACTGAGGTGCTCAAAGGATTTGACGGTGTCGAAATATTTTTCCGATGCTTTACCCCTCGCCGTCAAAACTCGAAGGATACAAAACTTGCGGGTCTCGTCTTGGGGGTCCATGGATTTGCCGAACACAGTGGTCGCTATGCAGATGTTGCCGAAACGGTCTGCTCGAAACAGATGGCTTTTGCAGCCTTCGACCTCCGGGGCCACGGACGCTCAGGACCTCGCAGAGGGGATGCCGATGACCTCCACTCCATCATTCTTGATGTGCTGTTCGTCGCGAATCATGCGCGCACTCTCTTAGGGATGACGGCGCGAGACGAAAACTTCTTTGGAATCTTGGGAGTCGGCTTTGGGGCCTTGGTCGCAACATACGGAGCGGCAATTTTGCAAGATTTCTGCCCTCCCCTGCTCTTATGTTCGCCCCTTTATGGCACGCAGTTGGCACGTCCCGCCTGGAAAAAAGGACTCGGTTTTGCTCTTCCTTCTGTCCTGCCAACGATTCCAGTCCCCCTAGGACTCAAGTCAAATCTGATGTCTGAAAATCCGATAAACAACAGCGCCTATGACGCTGACGAACTCAATCTTTCTGCAGTTTCCGCCCGCATGGCCCGCATCTATGATGAAGCCGTGAACAGCACTTCGATCAGGCAATCCCTCTCTCTCATTCGAGCGCCCATGACATTTGTATGCGGGACGCGCGACAAGTATGTGGACACAGCGAAAGTGAAAGAGTACGTTGGCGCCGTTCATACAGAACGCGCGCAGCTCTCGTTTGTCGAGGGAGCAGGATTTGATCTCTTTCACGAAAAAGACGCTGAAAGAGGCGAAGCTCTGCGCCTCTTGGAAAAGTGGATTGAAAATAAAGGTAAAGTTACGTGATTCGAGTGCAGAACCTGAAGAAGTCCTACGGCCAGAAAATACTTCTCGAGGGGATGACTTATCATTTCCCCGAAGGGGAAAGAATTGCACTGGTGGGTGCCAATGGCGCTGGAAAAACCACACTCCTCAACATTTTGTGCGGACTTGAAGAAGCCGACACCGGTGAAATGATAAAGCCGGCGGGCGCTGTTTTGGGTTATCTTCCTCAGGAATTTAATTCCGAACCTGCTGCCACCGTCGTGCGTGAGGCCCTTGCGGGTGCGCAAAGATTTCAAGAATTGAAGACGCGGCTTGATACAGCTGTTGAAAAAATGACCGCCGATTACAGCGAAAGCTCCCATGGTGCTTTTGAAAGAGCCGAGCGCGAGTTTCGAGATGGCGGCTGTTACGCTATGGAAGCACGAGCGAAAGGAATTTTAACAGGACTTGGTTTTTCCCAAGCCTCCCTTGAATTGTCTCCTACCGATTTATCGGGTGGATGGAGAATGCGCCTTGAACTTGCGAAGGTCTTTCTCAATGATCCGCAATTTCTTATTCTCGATGAGCCTACAAATCACCTCGATCTTCCAAGCCTTGTTTGGGTTGAAAAGTATCTACAATCCTATGCGGGAACTTTGCTTTTTGTTTCACATGACAAAGACCTTTTAAACCGCCTCGCCACAATGACTTTGCATTTACACCATGGAAAGGTCGAGCCCTACAAAGGCAACTTCGACTTTTTCTTGGAGGAACGCGAAAAGAAACTTGAAATTGATGCGGCACGCGTCGATACCCTCCGCAAAAAACGTGAAAGCCTCGAACGTTTTGCCGAGCGATTTGGTGCAAAAGCAACCAAAGCAAAACAGGCACAAAGCAAGCTTAAAATGGCTGCACGCCTTAAAGATCTTGAGTCAGAATACGACAACGATGACAGCGAAGATACCCTCGTTCTTTCTCTTCCGAAACCTGCACAATCGGGCAGAGAAGTGCTCACTGTCGAAAAGGCCTCCATCGGTTATTCTGACAAAAATCCCTTGTCGCGTGGGCTTAATCTCAAGATCTTTAGAGGACAAAAAATTGCCATTATCGGCGCGAACGGCATTGGAAAATCGACCCTTTTAAAAACCATTGCCGGACACATTCCTGCTCTCGCCGGAAAGTTTCAAGAAGGACTCAACGTCGAAGCTGCTTATTTTGCACAAACTCAGCTTGATATTCTTGATGAGAAAAAATCAGTGCTCGAAAATGTCATGCGTTCTTCTACGGACATTTCTGAAAAAATTGCGCGTAACATTCTCGGCAGTTTTTTGTTCCGTGGAGACGACGCCTTTAAAAAGGTGGGAGTGCTTTCCGGAGGCGAAAAAAGCCGTGTGGGACTTGCCTGTCTCTTGTTGCAAAAGTCGAATTTTCTGCTGCTCGATGAGCCTACAAATCACCTCGACATGTCGAGCGTCGAAATTCTAAGCGAAGCTCTTTCCGAGTTTGAAGGCACTGTGCTGTTTGTCAGCCACGATCGGTCGTTTATTAACGCCGTGTGCACCCATGTTTTTGCCATGCTTCCCGATGGGAGGTCGGCACTTTTCGAGGGCTGCCTGGAAGATTATTGCCGCCTTGCCGCACTGTCGGGATTTCCTAATGTTCTCGATCCCGATGCCACCATGAGGCAGTGGGATGACGGAGCCCCCGCTCCAGCTGCTAAACGTGGACCAGCCATCGAAACTCCTGCATCGCAAGATGAGCAGTTTCAAGCTCTCAAAAAAGATCGGCAAAAATTGGAGCGCCTGCGCGAAAAATGTGAACAGGAAATGACGCGCCATACCGAGAAATTAGAAACGATTGAAGCACGCATGTTGAGCGGATCCGAGAACTTTGAATCCCTCAGAACCTTGCAGCAGGAACAAAATGATTTAAAATCGCGCCTCGAAAGCGTCGAAAACGAATGGTTAATGGCCTCTGAAGGACTTGAAGAAGTCTTGCTCAAAATCAAAGGTCTGGGTCGTCAATGAGCCAGGAGGCCCTGCCACACCAGCTTTTTATTTCAGCATGGTGGCCCGAACTGCGCGCTCTGTGTACTTACCTTTGTGGGTGGAAGGGGCTTCCAAACGAGGGATGCCCCATTTCAGTCGATGATGTCGAAATAAAGTGGCTGGAAAGTCGAAGATCCCCCCTCGCCCCACTGGAATTCTCAGAGCCCTCTTTTAAAGTCACAGAACTTTCTCTTCCGAAACAAAGCCCCTGTGGCAAATATTCATTTTTACTCACGGGCATTGGCTCTGTTTCGGCTGCAACCCGCGTGACTCGTGCCTTGTGTTCGCTCCCCAAAAATACCGAAGTGATCTTCTTGGGAACCGCAGGTGCCTATGATTCAAATACTGAATTGGGAACTGCGGTGCTTTGCACTTCAACACAGTTCACAGATCTCGCGCTATGCCGCACCCTCAGTTACCTTCCTGAAATTGCCATGCAAAATCTTTCTTTGAAGTCGCAATTGGAAGAAGTAAACAAAACCATCTGTCTCACAACCACAGGCATTACAACAGATGTTTTGGTTGCAGAAGAGTATGCAAAATACGGGGATGTTGAGAATTTAGAACTCTATGGAGTTGCACGTGCAGCGCAAGAATTTGGAACAACCTGGAGAAGTTATTTAGGCATTTCAAATCACGTGGGTCCTTTGGCACATCTGCAATGGAAAGAAAATCATCTTAAAGCGGTGCTTGCGGCAGCGGACTTGATTTTAAGGTAGTTTCGGAAGAAGCCAGAAAATCTATGTCGATAAAATAATCAAATCCGATGTGCAACAAAGCTATGGCACAATATTTAAAGTAGGCTTTAGATCACAATCACTATAGGCATCGCCTATGGCATCAATAGCCGCTACCTGTTTTCATCTATACCAAAAACAAACTAGCTTTCTCCTTATCAGCCCCACTCAGCGGCTGCATTAAATCCCTGGTATTGCATCGATGATGCCGACCGCTTGGAACAACAGGAGAATTAAAGTGGAAAGCTCTGCAACGACGTTCGCCGGAAACCTGAGCCTCTCTCACAATAATTTTGAGAAAGTGGCGCGCATCGAACGACCTTCAATCAGCCAAAGCACACCGATCACACTGGCCACCGCCATTTTAACCGACATTATGAAATTCCGTCGAACCACTGTTTCCAACGGTTCGTGCTCTTCGCCAACCTGTTCAGCATGCCTTGCACCACATCTGCAGGCCGTTGTTACTGCAATTACAGAGCGGCAACCGATTACATTCGTGATTCCTGCTTTTCCAGGAAAATCACCCAATCCAGCAAAGGTTCTTGGACCACTGCCGGACCTCGCAGAGCAACGTGCCCTCCAGTTTTTAAACCACTTGTGCAGTCGAGTAGAGCGTTTCTATACCTATGGAGCCCAAGTCATCGTGTGCTCCGACGGCAGGGTCTTTTCCGACGTTGTAGGGATGCGCGAAGAAGATGTTACCGACTATCAGGATGAGTTGGGACGGATGATTGAAGAACTTGGCGGCGCAAATGTGACAACCTTCAACTTGGACAATTGGGGAGAAGGGCAAGATGCTGTTCAATTACGCCACGAACTGATGGAAAAATTCGGACAGTCAGAGGAATCCTTAAAGGAAAAAGTTCGCAGGGGAAGCGCGCGCTCCAACAATCCGAGCGACTCCGAAGCCCATCGCATTTACTGTGGCATCACTCGGTTCTTATTCGAAGACGCATTGCACCCAGGTCAATCAAAAAGTCGCACGGCAATTCAAAACGATTGCAAGAGGCGAGCGTATGAAGTGATTCGAAGAAGCAATGCCTGGAGCGCCTTGATAGAAGAACGATTCCCCCATGCAGTTCGATTGTCGATACACCCTCAAACATGTGGGTCTACAAAACTGGGCATACGTCTCCTGGATAATGAAAGCTGGATGACTCCTTGGCACGGTGTCGCCGTCGATACGGGAGAAGGATTTGTTCTCATGAAACGCTGGGAAGCAGAAAAATTAGAGGCACAACTTGTGCGGGATTCTAAGGGACGTCCAAGTCATTTTAAAATAATCAGGCAAATTGATAATGTTGAGGTGTGATACAAAAATGAATTTCACAACAAAACAATTGAAACCTTTTGGCCTCCTTCTTGAGCCAAATCATCCGCAGTGCAACATCTCTGACATCGAAGTAAAAGAATTGCGTCGGTTTTTTCATCAACATCACCTTGTGGTTCTTAGAGGATTTCACACATTTGAAACCGCTGAAGTCTTCGCTGATTACTGCGCACAATGGGGTGAAATCAGCGTGTGGCCTTTCGGTAAGGTTCTCGAACTTATTGAGCAAGAACAGCCTGCAGATCATATCTTTGATCACAGTTATGTCCCCTTGCACTGGGATGGAATGTATCGGAACCAAGTTCCAGAAATTCAAATCTTTCATTGCGTCAATGCACCCCAATGCGATCAGGGTGGCCGAACGACATTTTCAAATACTGCCATCGCCCTTGAACGCGTTCCGGATCTCATTCGAGATTTTTGGACGGGTGTGACTGGGCACTATCAACGCAACATGGAATTTTATCATAGTAAAACCATTGCTCCCATATTAACGAAACACCCCTTCCGGGGTTTTCCGGTCATCCGTTACTGTGAACCCTCCCGGGAGGGGGACGAGACATTTATCAACAAACCTCTTCTCGCATTCGAAGGGGTTGCGAGTCACGAATCCATCGAATTTCATCATCGTCTACGTGAAGCGCTTTATGCACCTGAGAACTTCTATGCCCATTCATGGCAAAAGGGTGATGTCGTCATCTCGGATAATTATACGCTGCTGCATGGGCGTGAAGCCTTCACAAGTGGTGCGCCTCGGCACCTCAGACGCGTTCATGTGCTCGGTGAGCCTCCCCTCAGCAATCCTCATTTGGTGTTTACTGTATGACTCAACAAGAAGAATTTGACATCGTCATTGTTGGAGCAGGCCCAGTGGGGTTGATGTGCGCCTATCTTGGAGTTCTGTGCGGCCTGCGCATCATTGTCATCGATAAATCAGCAGAGCCACTCAAAGTCGGAAGAGCTGATGCGCTCAATGCACGCACTTTACAGCTGTTAAAAATCGCAGGCTTATTCGATGAACTTTATCCGCTTGGAAAAAAATGCAACACGAGTTCAGTGTGGTCGAACGGCAAGTGCATTTCTCGTGACTCCTCCTGGTGGGACGAACTTGAAGGATGTTTGCACAAGCATTTTCTGATGCTTGGACAGTCTTTTATCGAACAACAACTAGACGAAAAGCTTTGGCAAGCTGGCGCTGCTGTGCTGCGCTCTACGAGCGTTCTTGATGTGCGCATCACTGAATCCGGATGTCTCACGACACTTTCCGACGGGACCACCCTACAATCGAGTTACGTTATTGGTGCTGATGGCGCACGCTCTGCTGTGCGCGAAATTTTCAAAATCCCCTTCGAGTTGGTGCGTCCACAGCTTGATTGGGCGGTGATCGACGGCATTATTGAAACCGATTTTCCGAAGGTGCCCGAAATCATCATTTTCCAAGCGGAAACAGCAGACGTGGCATGGATACCGCGCGAAGGTCACATTGATAGATTTTACGTGAGAATGGACACCAAAAACTTTCAGATTGAGGAGGCAATCGCCAAGATCAGCCGCGCCTTGGAACCTCACACTGTGCGTTTCGATCAAATTGTCGGGCATTCCAAATTCTCTGTGAAGGAATCGGTGGCAGAGCAATTCTCCGCTAAGGAGCGTGTGTTTCTTGCAGGAGATGCGTGCCACATCCACTCCGTCAACGGCGGACAGGGGCTCAATACGGGCCTCGGGGATGCGTTTAATCTCATGTGGAAGTTGAATATGGTTCTGAATTTTGGCGCTCCAAGCGAACTTCTGGAGACTTATGAACAAGAACGCAAACCGGTGGCACTCAGCGTCATTGAAGCGTCGGGCGAACTTGTCAGATCGACGAAGTATTCGTCTCAAGGAGCCCATGCGCAAGACTATGTCGAGATCGTGCGCAAGCGGGCAGGCAATGTCACAGGGATGGGTATTCGCTATGGAGAAGAAGAGCTTTGTGGCACAAGACTTTTTGACCTTGAAATGTATGATGGGGAGGACTTGATTCGGCTTTACTCCCTGCTCGACTACACTCGATTATCGCTCCTTGTCTTTGGCGATTGCGCAGGTATTATCGATGTGCCAGCGTATGTAAAAGTCATTCACATTTATCCAGAAAAACGCGAAGGCGAATATTGGTCCGCAAGTCGTCACTATACCAATCAGATGCTTTTGATCAGACCTGATTCATATATTCAGGATTGCGCGCCACAAGGTGATGTTCAGTCTTTATTTGAAAATATTTGGAAGGCATAGAGCAAAATAATTCTGTCAGGCGCTTTCCAATTTAGTGGCTAAAACTCTAATTTGTGCAGTCATCAAAGCAATTTGTCTGAGCATATAGGGGTCAAATTCGAGATTGAACTGGCCTTCGTATCCGTATTGAAAAGTAAAGAGCATGACCGTTGGTTCCAACTTTTCTATTTTTTCGTAGTTCATGTAGATATAATAGACAAGCATGCTGCTCAGCAGTAAGTTATTAGCTTCACAATTATCAAACACTCTAATCCGACACATCCGTGTCGAATTTTCGCACATTTCGGCTTCGATTCTTTCGTTCATCCTGATCACTCTCTGATTCTCTGAAAGTCGAAGAAGAGAGGGACCTTTGGGCTTCTCGAGACCAGCCAAAAGCTCAGGTATTCCCTGTGTATCAGGAGGGAATATGAGAAGACACTCGCAAAATACGATGGAGTACATGATTTAACCTTCACTTCTTAAAATAAATAAATTTATAAATCAAAAAATTTAGCAAGACGTGCATAAATCAGCTTCCATGAGTGCAATTTTGGATGTCATTTCCCATCTTAGCAGCATGAAACAGGGTTCTTGCGTTTCATAACTCAAAGTAAATACAATTTTATCGGGGTTGTGCTCTTTTATTTGTTCGAAATTATCGTAAATCAAATCAACAAGCCATTCTGCGGGATTAATTTCAGATACCATTAATTCCTTGCCCACAACTAAATAATAGCTGTTAAAAAATTTTGAACTTTCAGTCACCGTATAAAGAGGCTCAGTAAATTCATCCGTTTCGTAGTTTTCATCACTTGGATAGGAGAGCTTCGTCATAAAATCCGTTTTACCGACGGAATCCAAAGGAAAGGAAATGTAGCACTCACAGTGCAAAAAAGTTGTCTGGTCGTAGCGACACGTTGATAAAACATCGGGCAATGGGCCGATCTTTTCACCTCCACCTGGAGGTCTGAAACAAAACTCTCCATTTTTCGCATAGCCAACATCGGGATTTTTGAGGTCGTGTTCTCGTACTACTTTTTCGCATGATCTTTTGAGGTTTCCTTTTGTGTTAGAAAGAAACTCCCCGGGTCCTTTTTCCAACTCCTTATCCCATTCTTCAACTGAGGGAAACACTAAGCCATCGTCTGTTTCCGAATTTTCAGTATCCTCGTCTTCACTCTTCTGCATTCCACTTTCCTTTTTATCGAAAGACTTCCAAACAAAGTTAAGTTCTAAAACCGTGTGTGAACATTTCGGATTGCATCAAAGCCATTTTCCTAAGCATTGCAGGATAAAATTCGAGATTAAATTGCCCTTTGTATGCATATTTAAATGTAAATTTGATATCGATTGGCTCTAATTCTTCTAGTTTTTCATACTTTGTGAATATTAAATCAACAAGCCAACCGGAAAGATAGTCGTTATTCATGGACGAATCATCGACTGCCACAATACGGTATCTATTGGGGTGCCCTTCAGTTTTTTCCACTGTGTGGACAGGGTTTAATCGAATACAGCCTCCCAAATCCTCGTCTTCAATCAATGGGTAGTCTGGCTCTTCAGTTGTCGTCAATATTTCTGTGATCCCTTTTGCTTCGGGCGGAAAATCAATCACACATTCACAAAGCACAAGTGAGTACATGTATTGTCCTTAAGGATTGCAGAAATTGAAAGTAATTTGAAATATCAGCTGCATTAACACGAAGTGCACAAATGCGCCCTCATGACAGCAATTTTGAACATCATTCGCAACCCAGCTCGCATGACACATTCAACTTTGCATTCATAACTCAATGTGAAAACAATTTCGTCTGGATCATATTCATTTATTTTGTCAAAATTTTCATAAATGAAATCAACCAACCACTCTGCAGGATTTACTCCAGAATGAAGGACTTCTTTACTCACAATAAAGTAATAGCTGTTAAAAGATTTTATGTTCTCAATGACTATAAAAAGTGGCCCTGCCATCTCTTTAAAATCGTACTTCTCATCCTCAGGAGGCTGAAGTTCCGACATAAAATTCGTTTTTCCAGCCGTTTCCAGAGGAAAAGAAATATAGCATTCGCAATGCAAAAAAGGAGACACTTGATTTTCTGTTGAATTTTCCACATCTACAGAGCAACTTAATTTTTCGTCGCCAGCGGGTTCACGCACCCGGATCATCCCATCGCCCGAAAAACCAATATCAGGATTTCTAATTTCCAAACGTCGTAACAGATCTTCGCAGTCCCTCTTCATGCCTCCTTTGATGGAAGAAAGAAACTCGCCAGGGCCCCTCTTTATTTTTTTCTCAAACTCTTCGACCGAAGGAAACACAGAATCGTGGGAATTTTCGCTCCTCTCACCGTTGCCGTCGTCATTAACCTGCATTCTCGTTACCTTTGCACTTGATGCGTCGTTCTCAAGGTTGTGCGAACCAGACATTAGTGTTCTTTACGGCTCTGTTTCGTTAAAATTTAGCCGTAACAGTAAGAATATTGTAATTTTATGATTTTATAGATGAAAGTTTTAAATCCACAGAAGTAGATATCAAAGATGTTTGGAAGGGCGGATGTGAATCTGGGGAGCCAAGCACTCGCGAAGAAGATGCTTGCAGAAACACGTTCCCCAAAAATAGGTGTCGCTCAAGAAAGAGCGCCCTAGGGCACCTTTTCGAAATCAAAATAAGCGCGCCCATTCTTATCAAACGAGAATTTATGATATCGAACGGGAGTTTTATCGCCTGTTCCGGGCAAGATAAAGCGCTCGGGATCAGGAAGTGCCTTATGAATGCGCCAGTGCGAAAATTGGCCTGGAAATGCAAGGTATGCCTGAAGGATGTCGTTCCAGGTCACAAGACGAAACCCGCCACCGAGCACCTCTCCAACCTGCGTCCGCTCAAAGAAGACGTCCTTATCAACATATATTGCAGCGTGCAGAGGATTGTCAGCAGACCCCACCAAGAGAAGATCACCCATTTGCAAATTCGAGAGCTTTCCGTAGGACGGAAATGGAGGCAACTTTCCCGTGTCCGAGAGAGACTTGAGGAGGGCGGAAATTTCCAAGAAATTATCATTTTTCCCTTGGCCGACAATTTTTAGAACCCCAGGTGTCGCAAACCTTGCAAAAGCATCGCCATATTTTTCCTCTTCTCTTTTTTCAACATCAGTCAAAGGAACAGGTTTTGAGTATTGGGGGTCCATTAAAACCTTAAAGACTTGCTCTCCTACAACGTTGGCTTTCCAGGTTCGCATAAAGACATCATTTTTTGAATGAAGTTCGTAAGCCCTCATCCAGCAGTTTGCCAGAATTGCAAGTTTCTCTTGCGATTTAGAAATTGTAGTTGAAATATCCTTAAAAGTTGCAAGCCTCTTTGTATCCACCGCTTGGATGGGAATGGGAAGAAAATCTGCAAGCTCATAGTCATCCCGCTTTTCGGAATAAACAACACGGCTTCGTCCCATTGAGTATTTGCTCATCAGAAAATCAAACTGAGGATTTGTGAGCTGACCAAATCGAAACTTGAGAAAGTTTCGATTGAAGGAGGGTAACTTTTCATTCGAAGAAAACTCGCCTGTAAAAGAGAGAGCTTTGTATGGAATTTTTGCATCACTTGCTTTGGAAAGTCTGACTTCGGATTCTGTTTCGTTACCCAATTTCTGATCAACTACAAACTTTGTACCCGATTTTTCATTATAATGGCGCTTGCAGGCACTTAAAGACAACAGAATCATCAAAACCTTTGAATCCGTCCTCATAAAATTCTCCGAGTGTTACTTTCCTGATTTCTTTAGATTCGATAGGCTATACTCCATGATTCTATCGATCTCATTGCGATATGTTTCAACATTTATCGATGCCAGTAACTTTTCAAATTCCGAAGCATGACTCTTTAGTCCCGGATGTTTCGTCGCAATTTTTCGCCACAAAGAAACTGAATCGTAGCCACCTTGTGCAGACCAAGTCATTGAACTTTGTCCATAAGCCCATTCGATCCAAAAAAGAGCGAGAGTTCCAGTCCTGTAAAACCAGGGGTTTGGCGATCCTTTGAGCTGAAAGTCGATTGTTCCCTGAGGCGTATCCATGTTTAATTTAAGTAACGAATCGCGCGAGCTATACTCTGCGAGTCCTTCGCTGTATTCCGCCAAGAAAAAGAGCCGAGACTCTTCGGGGAAATTCTTTTCCAAATAATCAAGTCCACCCCCAATAAGGGCTAAAGCTTCATCTCGTTCACCAGAATTGACCAACTTTGAAAAATGTTTTGGTACACTCATCGGAAGAGAGAAAGCCAATTCGATGGCCTTGAAATACGCAGCAAGGGCTTTGTGAAAATGGGAATTGCTCATCAATCGTCTGAAATTGTCGTTGCCAAGTTCTGATGAAGGCTGTGCTTGCGGTGCACGGATGTCTTGTAAGTGAAAGCTTTCATGAACAACAACGTTAAAAAACATTCCAACCAACCCATTGAGCATTTTCGAGTTGACGACATTGCCCTGCCACTCCGAAATAGGAGCGATGAGCGGAATCACTCGATAGCCCAAAGAGCGCCTCAGGGGACTTTCGGGAGCCAAATAATCGCGATTGGAGTCCTCGGGCCTTGGATATCCATTCTCAATGGCTCCACTGGGAAAACTTGTCTCCAGAAATATCGCTGTAAAAGGCCTTGGCAGAATTTTTATCTGACGTTTTTGCGAGAGCGGACAAGGGTATTCCCGACATGATGCAAGCGTTTATTTGAGACTCAATTGTCGAGCATTTCATCTCTGGAAGAGCCACACCATTCCAATTCAAGAGCAGCAAACTAATGGATTCACCTTGTGGATCAAACAATAATCCAATAGGTGATCTGTGCATTCCAAAACCTTTTCCGCCCGGATAATTTCCGCCGTGAAAGGGATCGTTCTCTCTGTGATTTTTTATGACTCCCAGGATTTTTTTGAGGATGCTTTTTGCAAATTCGTCAGAACGATAAATCGATTCGAGAAACTCTTCTTGCGTCGCAGCGGACATTGCTCCACTTTTTGGTGCTGCATCTCGGCGCACACAAGTGATCGTTAAGAGCGGCAATACAATAGAGCACAACGTCTTTAATCGGGTAAACATGATCGACCCTTTACCGACTGACAGGATGTTTCCTTTGGAATCGCTACAAGAGCAACATCGTACCATTCCCACTGCTCAAGTCTCGGCAAGTCTGTCAAAATAAGTCGGAGGTCTTTAAATTAACAGCCTGTAGAAATTTGAAGTTTGGGTTTCCAAACACTCTCACCATGGTATTCCGCTTTCAATTCCCCTAAGATTTTTTGCTGATGTCAAACCTTCTCCACCCCGCCATGGGATGAATCCCATGGCTTGCAAGGGGGTGTCGATTGGAAATCCCGCTCACTTGCGTGAGCTTTCATTCCCCGGCGTGGTAGCCCGCCGGTTTTC
>JBIIEI010000141.1:0-7917 GCA_044237915.1 Silvanigrellaceae bacterium
AAGAAATCAATGTCCTTTATGTCGCGCTCACGCGAGCTATTCGCACTCTCTCGGTCCCCGGACAGATTCTTGATATGCTTGAGGCAGAGGCTTCAGGGGGGCAGCATATCCCAAGCCAAAGATTTACTGCTGCACAATGTTTACCAGGTGCGAGAGGCTGATTCGTGTAAAAAACGCATTATCTCGATATTTAGGCAGATATGGCTACATCATGTTCACTCTCATTGATCGCAAAACCTCGCTTTGATTTTTAGGATCCAATGAGCACCTTGTGCCTTAAAGCCTTTGGGGTGCCATCACCGTTTAAATATTCATAGAGTGTTGTCGTTGTTATACCGAGTCGCTTTGCAATAATTTTCAATGAGCATTCAAGAGTATCCATATAAGGAAACAGGTTACAGAAGGGGAAACCTTGCTTAGTTATTCTGATTGAGTTTTCTTACTCATTCTTGCCATAAAATGTATGTCTGCACGGAAACCAGAAAAACGGACGTTTTCCGGACGTGAAATGAGGTGAGTGATTTTATGATCACATTTTGTATATGGGATGTACTCAATTAATCCCAATGCACGAGAATCTTCTCGCGAAACCACTCAAATGCCTTATCGACATCATAATCGACTCCAGTCTGCAACAGTGGCGGCATATCGACTCTAAAAATCGCATCCTGCACCTTGGCTGTGAGGTTGAGTTCAAACTCGGCTTTCGACACCATCAGTTCTTGATGATTCAAATAATGGTGAAACGCTTCCAAGACGCGAGGAATATTTGGTTTAAACTCTTGTCCTAACGCCCAAAAATCATACAAGTCGCGCCCTTTGCGACGCTGGTAAAGGGCGCGAAGTTTGGTACCCAAAAGTTCTTCGAGAGCATATGTTTTGACCCTTGCCGATCCTTGAAACCAGGTGCTATCAACCACAAAATCATGATTTTCGAGAGGAAAAATTGCTTTGTGTTCGCGGGTGTTGGTTTCAATTTTGAGTTTGAGCTGTGCTCCTCCCTCGGTATTAAAGCGATATGTTATCGTTGTTATACCTGGACCAACTTTGCGTTTTGGTGCCTCGACAAACAAAGGATCGAGGCTATTTCGAATGGCGTCGATGAGAGGTCCGTTAGCTTCCGCGGTGGTTTGGACAAGGTCGATATCTTCTGAAAACCGTGCATGGTTGCGGTAAAACAGCTTATTGAGAGCGGTTCCGCCGCGCAGCGCAATGCGAGAAGCTAAAATTTCGTTTTGAAACAACAGCACCAGACAACGCGATAACACCAAGTCATGCTCAACTAAATCGGGCTGCGCCCAAGGAGCGTGGTATTTGCGCCAATGAGCCAAATGGGTACTGCTGATCATATATCGACCTCCAGATCATCATTGACGATGATTTTCCAAACGGGGTGAACTTTTCTGTCGCTACATTGGCGCGCGGAAATAAGTGGTACTTTATGCAATTCTTTGCCTTGCAGCTTCTTTGCCAGGATGGCAGCAAGATCTGAGCGTGCAAAATGTTCGAGATAAAAGCCTGCCCGTTGCAGATTGGCAACAGAAAATGCAATCGTTTTTAGACAACGTTCAAGATCCTCTGCCGTGAGATTCTCAGCAAGTTCAAAAAGTACGGTTGTGATAGAACCGACGCTTTTCACATACGCAATGAGATCTAGGAAAGTGGCCGCAGGGGTGCTCAGACGTACCCGGCCTGTTTCCACCTCCAGGTCGAGGCACGGAGTTTTATCGATTTCGTGTTTGACAAAAAACCGAAAGCGGGCTGAGGCGATGATCTTGTGGGGGATGGGAGCAGAAACCATCACTTGGGTTTCCATCACTGCTTGGTGACTCGCGCCGTGAAGCGCTGCGGCGGAAAGGAGACCAAGGTGATAGGGGGTTCCGCGCGCCTTCATCCAGGCATCGAGGTACCACGTTGGTGGCGGGGTTCCCACACTGCGGTAGGTGATATGCACTATGACAAACACATCCCGAGCTGGTGAGATGAGACGCTTTTCCCGTTGGAGGCGCCAGAGTGCCTTTTGCAGGCTTGATTTCTCAAAACCCAGCGCGAGAAGGTCCTGTTTAGAGAAAACAAGCCGTCCCTCCTCTTCCCAGGCTAGCAACGCATCTTTGATCAATAGCCTTCGCTCCACGGTAGATTCCTCCATCTGTTTTTATAATAAGACTATTTCGACCTGATTTCAAAAATAGATGGAGATTTGCAGAGAGCAGTGCTGTTGAGTTTTTCTAGGCACCTTCTGACAGTTGCTTCCCGTTTCCAGGCTTGATCATTATCAAGCAGTGGCGTTCAAAAGAGTAAAACATTCTTTATAATTAAGTACTTAACTATAATTATAAAGACTTATGATACTTGTATTTTAATAAAAGCTATCATATGATAGCTTTTAAGACGATAAGCAAGGGAGTGAGCATGGAAACACGGACTGCAGTCTTGGAGTTTCTGAAGAAATTCCGTGAAGCTGCTGAGCATCCTTCGAAGCTTATCTTGCTCTGGAAGCACCCTGGCTCAGCCAATGCTGAAACATTTTTAGAATTTGGTATGACGGAGGCTGAAGCGAAAGGCGAGATCTTCAGACTCTCCGTAGAGGACTATAGCGAAGGTCCCCAGGCTGACAGAGATCGAGAAGGACAAGAGGTGTGGCTGTTTGTCGGAAAGTTCTGGGAAAAGAAATTTATATCAAGCTTGTTTTACGACCGGAGGGCGCACAAAAGTGTTGTCGTTTCACTTTCCAAAGCATCCAATGAAACAGCCCTTTGGCATCAAGTAGAAGAAGGATTTCATGCAGCAATTGCTCTGTCCGAACTGTGATCATGAAATCGAAGTGGAAGAGATCAAAGAGCGCCGTTCTTATACGGTCAAAAAAGCCAGCATTGAGATTGAGGACCGCTTTTATCGTTGCTCGCTTTGTGAAGAGGAGTGGAGCGTGCAAGGGTTTGATGCCATGGCGGAAGTCTACCGCATTTACCGCGATCTTCATCGCATGGTGCAGCCGAGTGTTCTCAAAGCTTGGAGAAAAAAATGGGGTCTGACTCAGGAAGAACTCTCGAAGCTGCTGGGGTGGAGTGAAGCGACTGTCGTTCGCTATGAGAAGGGAAGTCTTCAAGAGAAGTCACACGATAATGAACTCCATATGGCAATGACCCCACAGGGCTTAAAAGTTCTCGTTGAACAGACCCCCGATGCCATTCCTCAAGAAAAGCGTGCATCCATAGAAGCAGGTCTCAAACCTTCTTTGGCTCCTGAAAATTCTGTGGCTGAGATCTTTGCATCCGATGAGCAAACAATTCACACAGGATTTCAGTCTTGCTCTCTGACAAAACTTAAATCTGTGATTGCAATTCTTGTGGGACAAGAAGACGGAGTTTGGAAAACCACGCTCAACAAGCTTCTTTGGTTCTCTGACTTTCTCCATTTTAGAGAATATGGTGTGGGAATTACAGGGCTGACTTACCAGCACTTGCAATTTGGCCCAGTGCCTTTTTTTTGGAATTGGCTAAGTGTAGCTCTTTCTCCCAATGAGTTTGAAATCATTATCGAAGATTTTTCTAATGGCGCGAGTGGCGAACGCATCCGCGCAATCATGGAGCCTGACGAAGATATTTTGCAGACAACAGAGATTGAAGTTCTTAATAAAGTGAGAGCGAAGTTTGGAAAAAAAGGCGCAAAAGAGATCTCTGAGCTTTCTCACAACGAAGTGGCTTGGGTTAAGACGAAGCTTCGAGAAGTTATTTCTTATGAGTGGGCAGCCCAAATGATCAATGTTTGAGAATGGGGAACCTGCCAGAAAATGGAAAATCTAAGGGATTATCTTTGATGTATTTACTGGATAATGCAAAACGAAAAAAAAATTATTCAGAACTGATGGCTGCTAGAACGCGGCTGCGTAAAATTTTTCCTCGCATTCTGTCAGCGATTTTAGCAATCTTGGATGAGACGCACTACAAAGATCTTCTGATAGGCCGTCAAAATATCACTGAATTTATTTTGCAAATTGCAGAATATTATCAAGGGAAATCAGGGCTGGACTCACCAGGGGAAACAGAAATGTTTGGATTTTTGTCTGATATTTCAATCAAAGCTAGCTTTAACCCCTTCCCCAACGCAAAGATGGAAACACCGAGCGAAATTTTGGTCTGGTTTGCATCGTATGTGAACTGCATTCTTGAGAGAAAAGATCTTGAATGGACTGAAAAACGAGCTGAGGATATGGAGAAAATATTTCAGGCATTGCTAGGAAAATCTTGATTTACTGAAATAATTTAATATGTCCTCATTTGCGCGAGCTAAAGATAGACCAGCTTTAGTTATTGCTATGATCAATTCTCGTTCAAATTCCACAGGCACTGCAAATATTCAAAAAATCATTCATGGTACAATTGGCGTTTGCCAAGGCTTTAAATCGATTCTGGCTCCTTCCTGTCAAATTAATCTACAGACTTCCCCAAAAATAAGCTTCCGCGTTCTGTGTATGGGGCTCCTCGCGCAAGATCACGCAAAGCGAATGAGTACAAAGGGTGGCCCACAGTGGCCCAGCCTTGTCCATGTTGGGCCACTATCAAAGCTTTCTGAAAAACATGAGAATCAAAAGATACTGAATTTATTGGATAAAAATCTTGGCATAGTCATTGCAAGTAGACGGTTTTACCTAAAATTCGCGTTTTCAATAAGACCTCTTATTTTAAGATAGTGTCCGCATTGCAACGCAAAGTAGCATCTGTTATTGACTCAATGACAATTCCAAAGTCCTTTTTTTCGGGGCGGTACCGATGATACCACAGCTCAACTGTTACCTTAAATATTTGAAGGTGGGTCTGATTATGAGTGTTTTTGATACTTCATCAGCAATCGCAGCAAACGGATTCACGCTTAAAGTTGCTACCCGCAATATCTCTAGGGATGCGTCCCCTTTCTATTTAAGTAGTGCTGACTTCCCACTTGCAGAGGCAGTTTTTGCACCACTTATCATTATGACAAACCAGTTTGAACTCAAACCCAATGTCATCACTTCTTGGGAAACCGAGAGTACAAATGGCAAAAATTCAGTGTTACTTGAGCTTCGCCCAGACGTCTATTTTCACAACGGTCGTTTAGCAACGGCTGAAGACCTCGAATTCTCACTTGTGCGTGGGATGTTGAAAGATGCAGATCCAAAAATCCGGCCCACTCTCTCATTTATTGAAGGTGCTGAGGAAATAAAGGGGGAGACAACGTTTCGAAAAGGGATGTGTCGGGGAATTCAGATTCTTGACAAACTCAGAATCAAAGTGACCCTTTCAACTCCAAATCCCTCACTCATTTTTCATTTGACTGCGTCGCCGACCAGCATAGTGCCAAGGGAAGAATTTTCTGATGGATTGAGGAAATGGAAGAAGTTTCCTGTTGGTACAGGACCCTATGCTGTGCAGGAAGTGTTGCCGAATAAATATATTCTGCGACGGTTTGATCGGTATTTCTCTCCAAAGAAAGACTCACCAGAACAAATTGAATTGATCAATACAAGCGATCTCAGCAGCGTTGATATTACAACCCCTTTGGTAAATCCTAGCAATCCACAGCTTGATTCCTGGCAGAAGGTGAACTCTGCAAAGGGTATGATTTATTCAATCCGGCATTTTGTTCTTCACACAGAAGACCATAAGGGAAAGGCACTGCGCAAACTCATTAATGCTGCCGTCGATAAGAAGTCCCTTGCAACACACCTTGATAGCGACTTCATCGAGGCAAACCAATATCTCCCACCACACTATTGGCCTCAGATTGAACCTTCAAAGGGCGAGAACTTTGAGGCGCTGAAGTCAGAATATGAATCGCAGCACGGCAAAATTCCAGAGATTGATGTCTTGCTCCTTCGCATGTTCGGCGAAGAGACACCAGCAAAAATATTGGCGCGCCAAGTTTTGCTTCAATTGCAAAACAAGGGATTGCCAGCCAAAGGCGTTGATGTCGACAATCCTTACTCCGCTCGTGATGATGGGAAACACTACGTCCTAGTTGCATTTGGGGGATTTCCATTTGCCGATCCAGACGCCCTCAGCTTTTACTTTGATAACTCCACAGATATTCTCCGAGCAGAAACTCAGGCGATTGGAAAAATTCGTTTCCTTTTGAAGAAAGGACGCACGCTGACAAGTCGCGCAGAAAGAGCCGCTGTTTATGCCGAAGTTCTGCAGACGATCAACGACGAAGGAATAGCACATCCACTCTTCCACTCTACAGAGCGCGTCTTTGTTCGAAAAAAGGCAATTAATCCTTCTTCGGTTTACTCCGAATCGTATCAGTTTCAGTATGAGAGCTTTAGGAAACCAAACTGATTTAGGCGGTATCTATGAAAGTAATTACAACGCTCATTTTTTTTCTGACATCTTTCGCAACAGAGACCATTTTTGCACAAGGTCCGCTCGCAGCCGAAAAAAATACTGAAGAAATCTGTCAGAGTGCACTGGCTGAACTGGATTTTGACAGCCAGAATGAGATTGAATCTTTGTCGTGTACACCAAAAGACGTAACAGAAGCCCTGGAGCAGTTTGCTTCGGATGAGGAAAAAGAGAAGCTTCAAAGACTATTAGCGGGCATAAAAACCGACAAGCATGATCGTCACAAAGCTTTCTCGTGGGGAGTTAGCATGTAGTGAGGTGGGCGATTGGACATGTTTGCAGGCAAGAATTCAGCAAAGTTTGGTAGATTGCTCGCGAATAAGCTCATAGATGAGCTACGCGAAGCATATGCAAAGAAATGGAACCTTCCCATGGTAGAGGCGAAGTACCATCCGATGATGGCATCGGCAATACTTCGGGAGAGCGTTCCACCTTCGACGCTAGAGAGGCTTCTCCAAGAACCTCGAACCGTCTTTCTCTCCCACCAATCTCCGGACTGCACATGGGTCAAGGCCACTGGAGCGGCAACACCTATGTTTCTTGAGCTGCACGACAACATGGAGGCCGAGAAGACCTTCCAGACTGCGCTCAAGTTGTTGAGTCTTGTCGCGCCTGAGCTGGGAGCTGAAGCAAATTTCGTTATTCGAAAATTTTTCATTTTTCCGGAATCTGACTTAGCACTTCAAAAATTCCGTTCGACGGAGGCTGAATATAACAGAGCTGTGGGCTTGGACAGCAGCGTCGCGTTTGGTCAATTTGCAGCTCACCAGGCAGTGCCGCATCATATTGCTGCAAGTGCGACAGATACGTTCGGAGCTGTCTATTTCGGCGAGTCTTATCTGGCCAATCCAGTTGCACTTGCTCGTAGATTAACTCATGAGTGCGGGCATCACCTGTTTCACGTTCTGAGTGTCTCAGACCCACTTTTTTTATGTGCTCCCGAAACCGAAGTTTATTCCTCAGCGAGGCGGACAAAGCGACCTATCCGCAACGCTCTCGACGCCCTAGTTGCAATGGAACGGGAGCTTTTTTTTTGTCGGAAAGCATTCCAGTTAATTACGACTGATGCCCCATTGGGGACAGAAGGATTCCACATTGAACTTCTCAGATCACACCAAGAGAACCTCTTTCAGCTCATTCACAGCATTGAAGTTGAATTAAAACTTTCTTCCGATGCAATATCCCGAGTTGATCTAACCCCGTTTGGAAAAGACTTGGTGGCATCTATTCAAGGCCAAGTCGGGGTTATATCGTGCTGAGCACCCGCAATACCGTTGCTGAATTTCTACAAGCAGGCATGAAGGCGTCTTCCATAAAAGTCAGCGGAGCCCTTGCCATGCTAACGACGTTCTTGCTTTTCGCACTCTGGCTTCTTTACACAAATCAGATGTCAAAATCAGCGAACGAACGCATCATTCCACCCCTTCCTGACTCCATGTGAAGCAGGAATTTTGGTGCTCTAATTTTAAGCAATTTGTAAAAAAATATATTAAACTGGGGGCGGGGAACTCATTGGGTTTACTGTCTGCGGACAGGTTTC
>JBIIEI010000142.1:0-7807 GCA_044237915.1 Silvanigrellaceae bacterium
TAAAAAAGGGAAAATATGAAATTCATCTTACCAACTATTATACTCGCTCTTGGGTTTTCTTCATGCGGAAATACAGCGACACCTGACTCTAACCCTGAGCAAGTCACTGGTAAATCGCGTGTTTGTACAGCCACTGTTAATGCAGACTCTGATCCAAGCCACCAATTTATTTATCAATTTGTAGAGCAAAGCGGTATTGCAGCAGAGCAAGATCTTCGCATTCAAATCACCATGAACAAAAATAAAGTTAAAAAAACTTGGAAACTCACCTTGCCATATGCAGAACTTATGAGCGCTGCCGCTAGAAGAAATGGGCATCCAAAGTGTGTGTTCTATGTCGACAACACCAACCCTTCTCCCGACAAGATGAGCTACATCTCGGTAGCAAATAGCTGCCCAGGCGGCCCTCCAAATTCAACCAATTCATGGTGGATTCAACATAACGATGTGCACGGCACAGCAGGTAAATTTAATATGTGGTCTCTCTTTACTTGCAAATGAGCCTCTTCTTCCTGAACGAAAAAAGTATAATAACTCGAATGGATCGGTGATCTGAAACGTCTCTTTGGCTTTCTGCTGAGGGGGCATTTCCAATACACCCAATTTTAGCAAGGGAAGCTCGGGTTTTAAATCGAGTAGCAGTTCACGAAGCAATTTTGAGCAGTTTTTTACTCTTATCAAGCTCAGTATGTGCGTGGTGCCTTGGCACTCTAATTTTGAAACTGGTTCCTTCGCCAAGGACACTGTGCACAAGAATTTCGCCACCTGTTTCTCGGACGACGCTTTCCATTGCACTCATGCCCACGCCCCGTCCCGAGATATCAGAGACACTTTCTGCAGTCGAAAGACCGCTTGCAAAAATAAGGTGACACTTCTCGTCGTAGGACATCGCTTGCAACGTCTGTGGTGTGACAACTCCCATTTCCAGGGCCTTTTTGGACACATTGACAGCATCGATCCCTCGACCATCGTCGACAATATTAATTTCCCAATGGCTCTCTGATTCCGAGAAAATAACCTTGAGAAGGGCCTGCTCGGGTTTTGTCCCACGCTCATAGATTTCTTCGATCCCATGATCGAGAGAATTTCGGCACAGGTGAATAAGGTTACTTAAAGTGGGGCCCATGATTTCTTTGTCTACAAGCACATTGCCGCCTTCAATTTCGACGCGGACGTTCTTCCCAAGCCTTGAAGCCAGTCGCACGCAAGATTCTGCAAGTGGCCCCAGCAAAACACGCGCAGGTCGCAAACGGAGATTCTCGAACCAATGATCAAATTCAGTGAGAAATGCTTCAGGAGGTATTCCCGAATGAAGTCTGTGTGAAAAGCTTTCGAGTTGCTCTGCTCTAATTTCAAACACTTCACCCTGGGCTGTATCAAATTCAACTTTCAGAATATCGACATGTGCATGGAGGAAATCTCGATATTGACTTTCAATGCGATCGAGGTGTTCCTTTAAAATTCCCTGCTCATCTTCAATTTTATGGATGATACTCGCAATTTCAACCAGACCAAAAGACGCTGAATTACCTTTTAAAGTATGAAGTGAAGCTCTGACTCCTGTCTCATTTCCCGCATCCAAAGAGCTTCGTGCCTGCACAAGTTGTTGCTTGCACTCTGCCAAGAAATTCCGGAAAGATTCCATCTGCTGCAGAATACCCAGAAGTGTGCGGGTGAGTTTGCTTTCTTCTTCGGCCGCGCGGAGTTGAGTCACATCATTCACAGTAAATAAGATGTTTGCAACTTCACCTTTTACATTTCTGACAACGTTACCTTCCAAAGACAGAATTTTATTTCCGACATTAAAATTCTTAGGAACCTGATCCAATGCGATATCTTCGGGAAGAATGTCTTCAAAGACTTGCGCAAGAAGAAATTTTACATTGAAAGCGTCTTTTTCATTTAGACAAAGAATCTCTTGCAATTCACGGTCGGCAGAAAAATCTTTGCCAAAGAGTTCAAGGCACGAGCGGGTAAATCCCTCGCGAACCTTGCAATTTGCATCTGTCAGGAAAAAGCCCGATCTGACGTTATTGAGAATGGTGCGAATGGTGCGGGTGCGTTCCTCGACAATTTCCTCAAGGTGCTGGCAACCATCGTCTACGGTTACAATGCGGGGATGATCGCTGGAACCACCCTGGGCTCGCATTTTGCGGGTCATTTTGGCAATCGCACCGTTTTCGAAGGTGCAACTGTGGTCGGAATTTTTCTAGTCCCTTACGTTTGGTTCCTTCTTCCAAATAATGTAACAACGGATAAAAATGATGCGAAATTGGGAGGAGAAACTCTTTCAACAAGGGTGATGCAACTTGCAATAAACATGAAGGATCTCTTCCAAGACAAAGACTTTTTAAGGGCTTCCCTGCTTATAGGGGTGGTCAGTAGAATTGCCTTGGCGGGTGCAATCGTGTTTGGAATTCCTCTTCTCCTTTCAAAACAAGGATTCTCCCACGAACAAATTGGTCAAATGCTTATTTTTTATTCAGGAGGCGTGCTGATTTCAAGTCACTTCGCTTCGGCCTTGGCCGACAAATCAGGTGACATTAAGTTGGTCTTAACCTTTGGCTCCCTCCTCGCGGGGGCTGCATTGATCATCATTGGTTGGAGCAACTGGATAGGGCTCATGCACCGGGCACTTTTTTGGGAATCCTTGCTCCTGTCTGTGGTCGGTTTAACTTTTCTGGGTTTGGCCCATGGCTGCACGCATGCTCCGACCATCACCTTTATTTCAAGAGTCGAAGCCGCAACAAAGCTTGGAACAAGCGTTGCAACATCAACATACAGAATCGTTGAAAGACTGGGTCATGTCTCGGGCCCGCTCATTGTAGGGCTGCTTTTTCAGGGCACCCAGACCTCACCATTGAGCCTGTGCGCCCTCGGGCTTGGTACGTTATGCTGCGCATTTCTATTTCTCTTCCGCTCCCAGAACTTGCATTCGACCCCGCCCAAACAAACCGAGCAAAATGCAAATAACTACACAACTTCACAGCCCCTTACAGACCATGATCATCACTGAACCTGACCAAACTCTTATGGTAAAATCCCTGAACCGATGAGAAAAAAGTTCCCTTTTGGGAAAGTCCTCAGTTTTTAATGCAGAGATGCCGATAGTGTGAAGGTCTAAGAGCGGGAATTTTTTCTCACTAGGGGCGCACATGAACTGGCTGGCGGGTACACTGTTTTTGTCCATTGGATTGGCAATCACCAATTCATCCTGCGAACGTAAAAAAACCGCCCCCGAGAGTGAAGTGAGTGTCGTTGGAGGAAAGCCTGCACTTCCAAGTGACCCTTTTGTTAAAAACGCCGTTGCCATCGTGTTACGGGAAAGAACTCTGTGCTCTGGGACTTTAATTTCTGATTCCGTTGTGATCACAGGAGCGCACTGCTTTTATGACGAAGAAAAACTAGAGGAACGCCCTATCCCACGCGGCGCTTTTTTTGTGACCTTTGGAATCCGCGCCGTTTTAAAAGGAATTCTTTCATCTAAAAACCCGCTCTCACGTACTGTTAAAGAAGTGATTTATCACAAGGAACACGGAAATGTTCTCGCTTCAGAGCTGCGCAAATCAAATCCGACGTTGCCTCCAGACCAATTTCTCGCCTGGGCTCGCCAACGGCTTGCAGGAAAACCTCCAAATGATATTGCACTCCTCATCCTTGATAATCCTGCACCTTCAGAATTTAAACCAGCCTCGCTCCCAAACCCACAAACAGAAGCCAAAGTGGGAGATCCGCTGCTCATCGCAGGGTATGGGGTGACCAACGAAAGTAACAAAACAGGAACGGGAGTGCTTTTTTCGGTTCCAACAAAGATTGGCAGCATCAGTCCTGTAGAAAAGGAATTTGTCTCTGGGAAAACCGTAGGAAGAAGCTCGTGCAACGGGGATTCAGGTGGGCCTGTTTACCTCGATCAAAACCAGAGCCTGACGTTGCTAGGAATTGTTTCTCGCGGGCCTCAACAGTGCGCTGAGGCGGGTGTCGGCACCAACACGGATTTGCGCTTTTTTGAGAAATGGATAAGGTGCGGAGCCAATCCGGTAGACCTTTCTGCGGCGTGCGAAGCAGAACGAAAAAGTATGGTTGTTCACCAGAGTTGGTGGACACTTCCAGAAGTAAAACAGCAGACGGAACCCGATAAAACGAAACCTCCGGTGAGCGACGAAAAACAAGAGACAGTCATCACAGAACCCACTTTTTTGATCGAGCCCTTTTTGTCTACTAAAGTAAACTTTCAAGCCCATGTGCCTGGGGCGACAAAGATAGAAATTTGGGTCGACAAATTAAGTGTTCCGCTTTTTGTGATAACCGGAGAAAAAGGAAATTTTACTTACGACTTTAATACTCATGGCGAAAGAACTGCAATACTAAAGGCGTATCAGGGTGACAAGGAAATTGCGAACCTTCTCAAGACATTTTTGATACCCTGAGTCGCTTCCTATCAGGGAAATAAACCCATTGCCGAAAAAATAATATACATCCCAAACATGCCTATTGAAACCACGACAAAACCCAAAACTTTTTCCCAAGCCATTTTTTCAGTCCTCATCACATTCAAGAGGAATTCCCTCTTCTCTTCAAACATAACAAGCAAGTGCTCCCAGGCGCAACACTGAAGACTCGCAGTATTCGAATTATTCAAAAAATGATGCCAAAGAGCGCACATGATACAAAATAGAATTGAGGCAAAAATCAAGATCTGATATCTGTTAAGGAAGGATGAATCTTTCTCATCCACTTCACTTCGGGCAGCACTCGTAAACAAAAAATAAGTTCCAGTCTAAATTCTTCAATGAGATGAGAATGGCTATGAAAATTCAAGAGATTTCACTCTTAAATGAAAGCCTCAACGGCAGTGTTCAATACCTTTCAACCTGTGCTCAACCCTTGCCCAGCGCAGAAGATGTTGAACTCTTCTTGCGGATCGCACCACTGCTGTTCGACCTCGGCAGGACATGTGAAGTCTTAGAACTGTGCGAAAATTGGCTTCAGAAGTTGCGAAGAAACACATCCCAAACAGGATGCGCAAAAAAGAGTGCGACGCTTGAGCCTGTTCAGTTAGAAATGAAATTCAAACTTTACTTGGGAGAAATCGAACTTTCACGTCACTGCCACCGCGAAGAATGGGAATCATTTTATATCGAATTAGAAAAGTCACCCCACCCCTTTTATCGAGCACAGGCCATGGCTTCAAGGGGCGTGCTCGCCTGTTCGAGAAATGAATTGGAGTCTGCCTTCCGATTTTACCGCGAGGCTGAAATCCTCTTCCAAGAGTGTCATAGGGATTTTGATGCTCTGCGCATGCAGGCAAGGCAAGCATTTCTCTCCGCCAAACTCTTGCGGCCCCTCGAAAACTCCATGGCTCTGTGTCATTCCAGCATTCAGAAAGCACAAGATTTATGGCCGCACTCCATCGTCCAACTCATTAGCCTTTATTCAACACTGGGAACGCTCTCTCAAAGAGCGTGCCACTTTGATAAAGCAATTCAATATCATTCGAAAGCAGCCGAACTTTCCCTTGCCATCCCTCGGTCACTTTTCAGCTCCCTCGCAATTCGGAAATACGAAGACATTTTGAAGGAATCAGCTCTCTCGAAACAAAGTAACGGATGGAATGCTGTTGCTCATGGCGTGCTGCCTCTACTCCCACAACAAGAAGCAGAAGACAGCCCAAAGGGAAAGGGTCTTCCCACGCGAACTCGACTCAAAAAGGTCTCAAAAATTAATACGCTTTTGCAAAAATCACCTTTGTGGTTGTTTGTTTGCCAGTATAAATACACTTTCCTGGCACACCATCTTGTCGGTCGAAAGGTATGCACCTCACCGTAACAGCAAGTTCTTCTTTTATTTTATCTTCTTCTTCTGCACCACCCGCAAAATAGCCACAATAAAATCCAGGCTTGGTTTCAATCTGTGACTTTAATTCTTCATAGGTTGAAATATCGAAACTGTTCTTGTTGAGATTTTCGAGAGCCTTTTTATAAAGGTTCGCTTGAATGTCTTCCAAGAGACGCGGAATTTCTTCACAGAGTTTTGCAAAGGGGACGATGGTTTTTTGGCCTTCCTCGCCTCGCGTCTTGTCGCGACGCACAAGCACGACCTGCCCATTTTCAACATCGCGTGGGCCAATTTCCATGCGCACCGGAATGCCTTTGAGTTCCCACTCTGCAAACTTAAATCCGGGCGTCTGTGTTTCTCGCTCGTCAATGTGAAATGCAAAATGCCCCTTCCACTCCGCTTTCAATCGCTGAAGTGCTTCGACAATTTTCACTTTCTCTTCTGGCTTCTTGAAAATGGGAACCACTACAACCTGAATTGCAGCGAGTTTAGGAGGAATAATGAGCCCCTGGTCGTCGGAGTGGGTCATGATGAGCGCACCCATCAAGCGCGTGCTGACTCCCCACGATGTGGCATGAACGTATTCGCGCGTTCCTGTTTCCGTCTGAAAAGTCACATCAAACGCCTTGGCAAAATTCTGTCCAAGGTGATGAGACGTACCTGCCTGAAGTGCTTTGCCATCCTGCATCAACGCTTCAATGGTGTAGGTATGCTTTGCTCCAGCAAACTTTTCAGGCTCGGTTTTTTTGCCGGCAACCACAGGAATTGCCATCCATTCTTCAGCGAATTTTCGGTAAATTTCGAGCATCTTTTTACATTCAAATTCAGCTTCTTCATCTGTCGCATGGGCCGTGTGGCCTTCCTGCCAAAGAAATTCAGTCGTGCGCAAAAAGACCCTCGTGCGCATTTCCCAACGCACGACGTTTGCCCACTGATTGAGCAACAAGGGCAAGTCGCGATAGCTCTGGATCCACTTCTTGTACATGTACCAAATAATGGTTTCGGACGTCGGGCGAATAACCAGCTCTTCTTCAAGCTTAGCTTCAGGATCAACAACAACCCCCCTGCCCAGGGGATCGGTTTTGAGCCGATAGTGCGTCACAACAGCGCATTCTTTTGCAAAGCCGTCGATGTGTTGAGCTTCTTTTGAAAGGAATGATTTCGGAATAAAGAGTGGAAAATAGGCGTTCTGATGGCCCGTTTCTTTGAACATATCATCGAGCGCACGCTGCATTTTTTCCCAGATGGAATAACCATGAGGCCTGATGACCATGCAACCCTTCACAGGCGAGTTTTCGGCAAGCTCTGCACGCGAACAAATGTCCAAATACCACTGTGAATAGTCTTTCGCCCGGGGGGTAATGCCTTCAACTGCCATAATTAACCATCCTAATTCGTGTAAAATGTCTTTCGTTTTCCTTATGGAAAATGCATCGGGTTTATACGATTTCCACCGTACACCGTCAACGCCAGCCCGCCGGGATGCAACCCGAGGCGTCGTTTGAGTTTTTTGCGGGCCTCTGCTTGACAAGAAAATCCCAGGCAGTTAAACGGGGAAACATCCAATTTCTATTGGGCGCTTAGCTCAGCTGGGAGAGCGCTGCCATGGCATGGCAGAGGTCGCAGGTTCAATCCCTGTAGCGTCCACCATTTTTTTCTCATCATTTTAAAAATTTCTAAGTCACAAACGTGGTAGCATTGTTTGCTTTATCTTAAGCCTGCGTCACTCCTTTCGAAAATAATACGGGAGGTGTTTATGGCTCACAGGGGCAGGCTCAAAGATGGCAGAGTGCGTATCTGCATACGCGTCGACAGCAAACAAACTTCCCTGCCTTGAGACAAAGTCGTGAGCTCCCGAAAAATCATTTGGACGCGCTATTCCCAGCGTTATAAGATGGGTAGTACGGGGGTTTGTGAAGCCATCAGGTTTTGGAGGGTTTTATCAAAGTTCCATGGCAAGAATGCCTCTGGA
>JBIIEI010000078.1:0-26203 GCA_044237915.1 Silvanigrellaceae bacterium
CCAACATCCTACGAGCGGACTCATTTCTTTCAAGCCCAGCCATTTTAATTGATCTTCAAACATATTTGTTTTGGTACTTTACAAACTCCTGGCGGAGTGATGAACGACGCCTATTTTTTGAGGTAGATTTTTCCGAATTTTTCCGAATACACGAGACGCCGGTTAAAAAAAATACGAGAAGTACTGGGATATAATTATTATATTTTAGTTGGTGCATATCTTTTCCTCTAAGATTTTAAGCATTTTGCGTGTAGGTATTTTTTAGTCACTTGAATAATTTTAAGCGCAACTCTTTTGGTATTCAATGCAATGATGTGCCGGTATGATGGATTTTTGACTCGAATGCTCTTGCTCGTTTTGATCTGAACGGGACAGGGTGGTTTTGCTGGGAAGGGGATCGCCGGAGTGCATACGACGGAGAGGTGTTCCGGTCTGCGATTTCGGGATTCGCCGTGTCAGGATTTCCAGGCAAGCAATCCATCGTTTTTTGTTCCTTTTTTTGAACGGTAGGAGCCACCCCTTTCATGGGAGGTTGAGCGCAAAAGCCCTAGTCCCCTTCGTGCCAAACGGGTGGTCCCTTACGCAGCCAATCGAGCAGCTAGGATTTTTTAAATACAACCCCATGGCAAACAACGAATAATCACTTTATTTTATTCTTGAATTCCTATTTCCGAAAGCAAGAAGGCAAGAAGGCAAGAATTTCTGATTTTGAGCGGTATGCACCGAATCGATATGATGCTCCGCCATGACCGCCCTTCATTTCTGTTTTGAGGAGAAGTGGATATTTGCTTTTGCTTAAAAGCCGCATTTTGGCTACATATTTGGCTGGCTCATGCACCAAGACTTGGCTATCGTGATAGGAGGTTGACACATAGATTGCAGGGTAATTTTTATCTGAGATATTCGTGTAAGGGCAATACGATTTCATGTAAAAATAATCTTCAGGAATATTCGGATTGCCCCATTCCGAATATTCTTGCGTTACCAGTGGTAGGTCTGGATTGAGCATTGAATTCACAGCATCGACAAAGGGAACTCCGACATGGGCAACTCGATAAAGGTCAGGTCGCATATTCAGCACTGCACCCATCAGCAGACCGCCGGCACTTATGCCTTCTATGGCAATTCTTTCAGAGGTTGCATAGCCTTGGCGAATGAGTTCTTCTGTAACTGCAATAAAGTCTAAGAACGAATTTTTCTTTTTTTGCAATTTGCCATCAAGGTACCATTGTTGGCCATATTCTTGGCCTCCGCGAATGTGAGCAAGTGCTACTGTGACGCCTCGCCTCGCAAGTGCCAGGTATTCGGGTCTGAAACTCACGGGATTGCTGCTCCCATAGGAGCCATATCCATAGATATAGAGAGCTCCTTTCCCATTTTGAGGCGCGTTCTTTTTTTGCAGGAGGGTCACAGGGACGATGACGCCATCGTGAGATTTGGTATGCGTCCTTTTAATGGTGAACTCGCTCAAGTCAACGTCGAGCTTCATGTCTGTCGACTGTACTTTTGTGAGACTCGCATCTTGAAAATTCACTTCATAGGTTACACTGGGGGAAAGCAGGGAAGTGTACGAAATTTGTGCCTTGCCTTCTGCATAACGCAAACCCGACCAAACAATTCCTGCTTGATAAATTTTTTCTGGAAATTCAAGTTTACGGATATTGGGGTTATCATATGATCTTAGTTCATATTCCTGAATTCCCTCGGATATGTATTCCACAAGAAAGCCACGCTTTGTAACGGCAAGTCCTGAAATGGGACGGGTTGTACTTTCTGGAACGAGAATTTTCCATTGATCGGGGTAAATAAGATTTTCTGAAGAGGCTTCTAATATTGCAAACTCTTTTCTGTTCCAGTTGCTTTTGATGAGCCATTTGCCGTCTGCGAAATTGATTTCAAAGTTATGGCCTTTTGCTCGGGGTATAAAATACTCAAAGTGAGACTGCCCTTGTGAATTCTCTCTTTTCCAGTCGAGAATGCGGTGCTCAGTCGTATCGATTGCGCTGCTCACAATATTGAGATAGCGACCATCGCTTGTGGGTTGAATATAGAGATTAAAGGTGCGGTCATCTTCGGTATAAATCTGAGTTCTTTCGCCGCTGGCCAAATCAATTTTCCAGAGGGAACTAGGCCTTTTGCTTGCATCATCTGTCACGATATATGCAGATTTCAAGTCTGGAGCAAAAAAAGCGCCATAATCGTAGCCCCAGGTATTGGACAAATCATTTGCCAAGCTTGTCGTTTCGCCTGTTTCGAGATTTTTTAGAAAAAGCTTGTAATCACGAAAGCCGACTTCGTCGGTGGCATACATCAAAAATTTGCCGTCTGCAGAAGCAAGCCATGATCCCAAGTTAAAAAATGATTTTTCTTTTGCCAACTTATTTTGATCTAAAATGACCTCTTCCGCGCCACCGTCTATGCTTTTCCTCAGCAAAACGGCGTACTTTTGCTCAAATGTTTGCCTTGAAAAGTACTCATGCTTTCCGAAAAACTCAGGCGCACTCTGTTGAACAGCTGGGATGGTTGATTTGAGTTCGGAAAGAATTTTTTCCTGCAATGGTTTAAGAGGGAGTGTTACTTTTTCTGTAAATACATTTTCTGCATTTAAATAATCGATCATGCGTTGATCGGTTTTGTTCAGCATCCAAGCAAATTCATCCTGCCTTACATCGTTGTGTATTGTAGATTCTGTCATTATTCGAGGTGCCATGGGAGGAGCGACATCAGACGTGGCTTGAGGGTCAAAATGAATGGCGCTCTTCAGAGACTTTGAAATTTGAATTGTTTTTCCAAATGCAGGTTCTAAGCACAATGACAGACTCACAATTGCAAAGAGCGAAATTGATATTTTTTTACTCATCTTTTTTCTCCAAGATATTAAAATTTCGTAAGATTCGCTTGGCAGATTTTTGGAATTTGTTCAATACACATTTTTTGCTAATATAATCTGGAGGAATTTTGATTTTTTGAGCAGCATTTGGGGAATTGCCCAAAAACGATTCACTACGAGTTCTTTTAAAGCGTTGGTTGTTTCTTGAAAACTACCGCAGTCCATGTCATGCTTATCGACATGCTAGCGTTTGCTGGTTTTTTTCTGTTTCAACCTTAACTCCTTTGATGCCCGCAAAAAAAGCGCGTGTTGTGTGGTTTGGCCACTGTGCATCAAAGTCGATATGGAGTGGGTCCACAAATGAATATGTTCAGTCCGTTGAGAAGTCTTCACTCAAGTGGAGCTTCCTCAAAAATGTCTTCTTGTAATTTGGATGAAGAGCTTTCGAGCGACCCCAACTGTCGCCGCAAGCAATTTCGCGAGCATTTGGAGAGCGGAAAGCCTCTCTTGTTCGATGGCTCTACAGCAACACTTCTTTACGATCGTGGCATCTTTATCAACCGGTCTTTCGATGAAGTAAATCTCAGCTCACCTGAATTGGTTGCAGAGGTTCACAAAGAATATCTGATGGCTGGTGCACAGGTCATTGTTGCCAATACCTGGGGAGCCAACCCTATCAAGTTGAAAGCCTACGGGCTTGAAGACAAGGTGAGCGCCATCAACTTTCACGGGGCACGCATCGCAAAGGATGTGGCACGAAATGGGGCTTGGGTTGCGGGATGTTTAGGGCCGTTGGGGGTTCGCATTGAGCCTTGGGGGCCGACTTCATTTGACGAAGCCTGTGAGGCTTTCAAAACCCAAGCAAAAGCATTGCTGGAAGGCGGAGTCGACCTTTTTGTTCTCGAAACCTTTGCCGACTTAAACGAAATCCATCAGGCCATCCGTGCTGTGCGGGCCTTAGGTGATTTTCCCATCGTTGCCATGATGACAACGAATGAAGAGGGGCAAAGCCTTTACGGAACAGAGCCTGAGTGGTTTATCCGCAAGATGGACGAATGGGGCGCAGATGTCGTTGGAGTGAACGGCGGAAATGGCCCTGCACCCATGCTCGAATTGCTCAAGCGATTAAAATCCGCCACTCAAAAGCCCGTGATTCTTGCTCCCAATGCGGGTTTGCCACGGATGGTCGACGGCCGACTGATTTATATGGCAACGCCTGAATATATGGGTGAATTTGCCAGACAGGCGCTCTTACAAGGGGCAAGGGCACTGGGAGGATGCAGCGGTACCACGCCTGCACACGTGCGCATCATGCACGGATCTCTTCGGCAAGGTCGCGCTTTTGTGACGCAAGAGGTCCATGCCGTTGAAGGCGATTCGGCACGAATTATTTCGACAACTCCACAAACCGATAAAAGCCGCTGGGCGCACAAACTTGCCACGGGTGAGTTTGCTGTTTGCCTCGAACTCGTTCCTCCCAAGGGGATCGACACCGTTAAGCTGCTCGAACGCGCTGCATTTTGTAAAACAAAAAATATCGATGCCATCAATATACCCGACGGTCCCCGTGCCAGTGCTCGGATGAGCGCATTGGCCGCTGCGTGCCTTATTGAACGAGATGTGGGCATCGAAACCATTCTTCACTATGCCTGTCGCGACCGCAATTTATTGGGAATTCAAAGCGACCTTCTTGGAGCCGCAGGGCTTGGACTGCGCAATATCTTGTGCGTTACGGGAGATCCCCCAAAGATGGGGAACTATCCCAACGCCACTGCGGTGTTTGATATTGATGCCGTGGGTTTAGTGAATATGGTAACAAGGCTCAATACGGGGTTCGACTTGGGAGGCTCCAGCATTGGCGGGCCGACTTCAATAAGTGCCGGTGTAGGTGCAAATCCACTCGCACCCGACCTCGAACGCGAACAAAGTCGCTTTCGCTGGAAGGTGGAAGCAGGTGCGGAATGGGCAATCACTCAACCTGTGTTTGAGGCCGACTCGCTGTTTCGTTTCCTGGATTTTGCATCGCAGTTTAATATTCCTATCATCGCTGGAATTTGGCCACTCGTGAGCTTGCGCAACGCTGAATTTATGGCAAATGAAGTGCCTGGCGTCTTTGTGCCACCCCACATCCTTGAACGCATGCGGCGCTGCAAAACCGCTGAAGAGCAGCGGGAAGAAGGACTTTTGATTGCACGAGAACTGGTCGAAAAAATAAGGCCTGCCATTCAGGGGCTGCAGATTTCTGCACCCCTTGGTCAAGTCGAATTTGCGCTCTCTCTTTTGTAATCAAAGGCAGTTCACCATGAGTCAAAGCGATATCAAGAGCAAAAATCCTGTTGTTACCTTTTTATTGGAAGATATGGATGTCGAAGTCCCCCGGGGTTCGCAATTTCTCGATGTGGTGGATGCGGCAGGTGCGGATGTGACCTTTGGATGCCGCAATGGCACCTGTGGCACGTGTCGAATTCGAATCGAATCGGGGAGCGAAAATCTTTCAACCGTGAATACGGAAGAGCGAGATTTTCTTCGATCCATTGAGGCGGGGCCCCAAGAGCGTTTGGGATGCCAGGTGCGCATTCTGGGAGACTGTTCCGTTAATTACGTAGGTTTGTAAAAATGATAAAAACAATCTCGCAAGTCATGTCTGAACGTCGCCTCGTGTTGGATGGTGCCATGGGCACGCAGATTTTTGCAAAAAAACCCACGGAAGACGAATACGGTGGCGCTGAATTTGAAGGGTGTGTTGAGCTTTTAAATGAACGACGCAGGGAGTGGATCCAGTCGATTCACGACAGCTATTTTCAAGCTGGTGCTGATGCCGTAGAAACCAATACCTTTGGTTGCAATGCCCTTGTTTTGGGTGAATTTGGCCTTGCGCACCGCGCCTATGACCTCAATTTTGAAGCGGTAAAGCTCGCCAAGGAAATTGCGCAAAGTTACTCGGATCCCAAGTTTGTCATTGGGAGCGTGGGGCCTGGAACGAGGCTTTTAACCCTCTTGCAAATCGACTACCAAACCCTTTATCGCAGTTACTTTGATCAGATGCGCGGCCTCATTGCGGGGGGCGCCGATGCCATTCTGATCGAAACATCTCAAGATTTGGGTCAAATAAAGCTTGCTGTTCGCGCTGCTCAAAAGGCCATGCAGGCTGCCCACGTCAAAGTTCCTATTTGGGTGCAGGTTACTATTGAAACCACGGGCACCATGCTTGTGGGCACCGATATTCAGTCTGCGTTGGCTGCCCTTGAGATGTTTGACATCGATGTCATTGGAATGAACTGTGCCACAGGCCCCGAAGAGATGCGGCCCCATGCCGCCTATTTAAGCGAGGCTTCGCGATTTAACCTCAGTTGCCTTCCCAATGCGGGCTTGCCTATAAACGACAATGGGCAAACCGTTTATCCACTGGGGCCAGCACTTTTTGCAGAAAAAGTCGGCCAGATGGCGAAGGATTTTGGACTCAACGTGGTGGGTGGATGCTGCGGCACCACGCCCGAGCACATCCGAGAACTTGCTGCCAAAGTGAAAGGATGGGAAGCGCCCGTTCGTAAAGTTCGCTATGAACGGAGCGTCACAAGTTTATACAACAGCGTTCCTATGGACCTCGAACCCAAGCCTTTGTATGTGGGTGAACGCACCAACGCCAATGGCTCTAAAAAATTCCGCGATCTTTTGGCAAACGATGATTATGACGGACTTGTGGGCATTGCGCGTGGACAACTCAAAGAAGGCGCTCACGTTCTAGATGTCTGTGTTGCCTATGTTTCGCGCGATGAAGCCAAAGACATGGAGGAGTTTGTCAAACGGCTTGTGACACAAGTCAACATTCCTCTCGTGATTGACTCCACCGAAACCCATGTTATTGAACGCGCATTGCAGTTTTCACCGGGCAAAAATATCGTCAACTCTATCAACTTAGAAGATGGCGAAGAAAAAGCCCGTGCGGTGTTGCAGCTCTGTAAAGAGTATGGTGCTTCTGTGGTTGCTTTAACCATCGATGAGCTCGGGATGGCTAAAACTCTCGACAGGAAATTAGAGGTTGCACAACGCCTCTATGATCTTGCAGTGGGTGAGTTTAAACTAGATCCGGGTGACCTTATTTTCGATCCACTGACGTTTACTTTAGGAAGCGGAGATGAAGAATTTCGCGCGTCGGCCATTTCGACACTGGATGCCATTGAAGAACTTAAAAAGCGCTTTCCGGGCGTAAAAACCATCTTAGGACTCAGCAATGTGAGTTTTGGTTTGTTTCCGCTGGCAAGGCAGATGCTCAACTCCATGATGCTTTACCACGCCGTGAAACGTGGCCTCGATATGGCAATTCTCAATGCCTCAAAAATTCTTCCCATTGCCAAAATACCAGAAGGTGACAGAAAGTATTTTGAAGACGTGATTTTTGATCGTCGCGAACCCCAGTATGATCCCCTGAAAAAAATATTGGAACGTTATTCTGATGCCAAAGCAATCATTGCCAGGGAAGGCCCAGATCGTGCCGATTTGCCTATCGAAGAAAGATTAAAAATTGATATTATTGATGGAGAAAAACAGGCCATCGTCAAAGATGCTCTGGAAGCATTAAATAAATACAAGCCGCTCGACATCATTAATAATATCCTTTTAGAAGGCATGAAAATTGTCGGTGAAAGGTTTGGCGCTGGCGAAATGCAGCTTCCTTTTGTGCTCGAAAGTGCAGAAGCCATGAAAGCAGCAGTGCAAACTTTGGAACCTTATCTGGAAAGAGTTGAAGGTTACACCAAAGGAAAGATGTTGCTCGCCACGGTAAAAGGTGACGTGCATGACATCGGAAAAAATTTGGTCGAAATTATTCTCTCCAATAATGGATTTTCAATTGTCAATTTGGGTATCAAACAACCCATCGAGTCAATTCTTGAAAAGTTCAAGTCAGAAGGTGCCGACGCCATTGGTCTTTCGGGGTTGCTTGTAAAATCCACGGCCATTATGAAAGACAACCTTCAATACATGGCAGAGCGCGGATTTTGCATTCCTGTCATCTTGGGAGGAGCTGCTCTCACCAGGAAATTTGTCGAAGAAACTTGTCAGGCTGTTTATCCGGGGCCCGTCTTTTATGCAGAAGATGCCTTTGAAGGACTGCGGTTGATGGAGGCACTTTCCAACGCCAATAAGGCTGGTCTTGCAATTGATGCTGTGGCCCTGCGCAAAGAAGTCGGAAAGTCCAAATCCGTCAAGGATGAAGTCATTGCTGAGCCTGTGGGCTCCCAAGAAATAAAAGTCATTCGCACGGGAGAAACCAAGGTCAAGCTTGATGAAAATGGGCAAAGCAGTTGGCTGCGAAAGCTTGAGCCTATGCCCGCTGTTCCTTTTTGGGGAACGCGCATCATCGAAGAGCCCTTAGAAAAAATCTTTGGCTTCTTAGATGAGTTTGCACTGATCCGAAGCCGATGGGGATTTGCCCAAGGAAATACGACCGAGGAAGAGTTTGCAGAGGTGCTTGAGAAAAAAGCAAAACCCATTCTGTTACGTTGGAAAGAGCAAATCCTTTCGCAAGGGATGCTCAAACCCAAGGGAATTTACGGTTACTTTCCTGTCTGCAGCGAAGGAAATGAATTGCTCGTTTATCATCCTGAAACCACCCCGGATGTTCTTCCAGCAAAACGCGAAATCATTGCGCGCTTTGCTTTTCCGAGGCAGGAGGCAGGTCGAAGGCTGTGCCTTGCCGACTATTATCGCCATGTTTCTTCGGGTGAACTCGATATTCTCGGGGTTCAAATTGTCACCATGGGGCCTGAGGCCTCTGTGCACACGGCGAAGCTTTACGAAGAGCAAAATTTTTCGGACTATTTTTATCTACACGGACTTTCCACTGAACTCACTGAAGCCTTTGCTGAAATGCTTCACAAACGCATCCGTACCGAACTGGGAATTGTAGATAAAGATTCGAAATCGCTGCGCCAGCTTTTCAGCCAAGGTTATCAGGGAAGCCGGTATTCGTTTGGATATCCGGCATGCCCAGAGATGGAACTCAATGCACCTCTTTTGAGATTATTGGGCGCCCAACGTATTGGTGTGGAGCTTTCGGAAAGCTTTCAAATGGTGCCCGAGCAAACCACCTCTGCAATTGTAAGTTGGCACCCCCAAGCGCGTTACTTTAGTGTGTGAGCGGTTCCCAAGTGCCATGTAAAGATAAAGGAATGGGATGAGGTAGTAACATGCGGCACCTGGGGCCACTTGCAAGGGAGTCCCAGTCCATCACCCAAATCTCCGTGGTGCCCTTTTTTCCGTTGTGAACAGGGGCGAGCAGCCAAGATTTATTGGGATCGTTCGCATCATGTAAGAGAGTGCTTTCATGTGCGTACATGCCTTGCGGAAGGATCAGCTCTGAGTGCAATCCCTTTTCTAAACTGACTCGTGCAATGCGGGTGAGGACAAATGACTCGTCCAGCCCTGGAACATTGCGGCAGAATGCAAAATCCCCCTTCATTGATGTCCATTCATCATGATGAACCATTGGAAATTCTCCCCAATGATCCAACAGCCGTTCTTCGTGGATCCTCCTCTCATCAAGGTAAATCGTGAAGTTCTTAAGGACAGGGAGTTCGCGTTTACTGATTTCCAATTCCCCTCGGAGCAGTGCTGAATACTGAATGTTTGAACCCGCATTGTAGGTTTCGTAACTGGTGCCTGCAAAACGCAATTCGTTATGAACTTCCTTCACCCCTGTAAAATGAAAAAGGTAAGTCGATGGAATTTCGAAGCGCGCTTGTTCCCGAAGTGAATGACGTTCGATCACCATCACTTCTGTTCCCAAAGCTTCATGCCAACTTAAACAGTCCATTAAACTCCACAGCCCAGACATGGCTTTAGACATATTCATCCGCAAAGGAGAAATAAAGAGAACGATGTAATTTTCACTGACAATAAAATCGTGAATAAGTGGAGTGCGGTGTGGGCTTGTGAACTTCTGTTCTCTGATCAGTTGTCCGGTGGAGGTGTTAAATTCAATGACTCGGAAGCTGCTTTCAGAATTGTCTTCGGGCCGAATGCCAATCGTGAGCCCAGTTCCCGTTAAATGACAGACCTTAGGATGTGCTATAACGCTCTGAAATTCTCGAAAAGAATGCAACTCTCCCAAGGTTTTGAGGTCAGATTTATTTAAAGAGTAAGGTCGTCCGGCTTCACTCAACGCAAGCAAAGAATTTTTAAGGGGCAACACACTGGTGTTTGCTGGATTCTTAAAGTTCAAAATAGAATTTGCCCAGGGTGGGCCTTTAATGCGGGTTTTAATTCCTGGAAACATCAATGTCTTTTTCTTTTCTTCTTCCAGAAACCAGCGGGTTCTGACAAACCGATACGATGCCTTGGGAGTGTGGTCCGAAAAATCTACCTTCAGGATCGCGCCATCACCATCCCAATGATGAGCCACCTTTTCAGTGCCGCGATCAAAAAGTGCGGGTCCATTTCTGTAAAGAATTCCTCGGAATCCTTGGGGGAGTTGTCCTTCTAAGATTTCAAGATCTTGATTAGAAAACTCCTTTCCATTGTGAAACATTCCCGTCCAATAGGGAAGAGAGGCAGCATTCAATACTTCTGTCTTTTGAAGCGCTGCAAAAGCCCCCCATGTAAGACAATGACCTAAGAGTTCACGTCTGTTCACAAGCTCCTCCCTGAAAAATATCTGCATTTTTTTTTCCACAAGAGCAATACTCACGAAAATGTAAAGAACTCAAATCATATGTCGGAGGATTCCCGGCTTTTAACGATTAGGCTCTCAGATTCAAGTCTAGAAATTGAAGGATGTCTTTGACTGCAATTGATTTTTCGAATCGATGGACCAAAGGCATTTCACTTAAGTTAAATTCTGAGCAGTTCAGTTTGTTGTCGATGCAGAGCAGGATGCGCTTGTTTCCTGTCTCTTGAATACTTGCAATTTTATCTCGCAGGTACTCAGGGGTCCAAAATGCAATGATTTCGAGGTACCAAAGAATATCGAGTCGTCGATGTCGAATTGAAAAGTCAGGGAAGATGATTTTTTTTCCTGCTCTGAGGGGACTTGGTTCACGTATAAGTTCCCAGTCTTGAGTTGCTTTTGCGAAATCCCGTGCGAATTTCTTTTCGATTTTACTGTCAAAGGATCGGGGCTCTTTGCCTGGGAGAAGAGGATCTCCACTGCGCACCAGATGCTTTTTTTCCTGTGGTCCACTCAGTGTTACGATAATAAGTTGAAAGTGCGGACACCACGCAATGACAGGGAGCAGGGAACACAGCGCTTTGCGGTACAAGGTCGTCTTTCTCAAGATTGCCAAAGGCCCGCTGATTTGGAGGAAACACTCTTCTTGTGCAGTGCCTTCTTGCCATAAAGAGACATTACAAATGAGTCCAAAGAGTTTTGCTTGCCTCACCACTGCGCGAGCATGCCCTCTTAATTTAAGTTCTATCCGAGTCGAGTTTCTTAGAAGCTGCAAAATCAGCTCAGAATTTGCTCTTTTGAAAAGCTCTTCCAAATCCGGAATACTTTGAATGGATAACGTGTGTCGCGACTTCAGATCTGAATACAATAATTTCCCGACGTGATGAGGTTCGGATCTCGAATCGGTACCTTGTCGAGTACCCATTTTTTGATCCCAATCATGCACTCCTTGCCTTATCAACTCGGCAGCTTGCGAAAACATCCGATTTCTCAGAACAGACGCTTCAAATCCCAAAGTCGATTCTTTTTTCCATTCCAAATCCAGTGCTTTTAATGCGAGTGCATGCTTGAATTTGGGGAAACCGTGAGTTGCTGCTAGCTGTTCCATGTGGTGTTCAAAATCCTTGCGCGTTCTGTCTTGGAAACTTTCACAGTCTGCAATGAGGCGCAAAAGCCAGGGTTTATCTGTTTCACTAAAATATTTTGGAATCAATGTTGTCATCTTCAATTTATCCAAATTGATTCGAAGCTGATCTTTTATGGGTACGCTGCTTTAGTTTCCATTCTTCTGCCGTGTCTGAAGAAATGACCTCATAAATGAGTGCCACTTTTTCGCCTTCTTTGCGCAAAACGCGGCCAATGCGTTGAACATGTTCTCGTTCGCCTTGCGACCCACCCAAAATAATTGCAACACTTGCCTTGGGAAAATCAAACCCTTCATTCAACACTCGGCAAGAAATAAGGGCTGGATAAATTCCCTGTCGAAACTTGTTGAGGATGTTTTCGCGTTCCTTTTTTGTGATTTCAGATGTGAGTGCGGGTATGAATAAATTTTCAGAAAGCGTGTAAGCACTGCAAGCGTCCGCTGTAAAAATAAGGGTCTGCTTTTCGGCATGATTTTTGAGAAGTGTTTTGACTGTTTTGATCTTGGCTTCGTTAAGGCGCGCAATGGTTTTTGCTACTTTGAGGCATTCCAGCGCCCGTCTGCCTTCATTGGATTTTAAGGCCTCTCTTACGAATAATGGCCAATCGTTTGGAGGAAGAAAGCCTTGTGTCGCTGCTCTAAAGTTTTCAAAAACTGTCCTGTGCAACTCATAAAGCTTTCGTTCTTCAAATGTAAGTGCAACCCGCAGCAGAAAATGCTTGTAGTCTGCGAGATAAGTGCCCGTTAAATCCTTTAGGTCAAGCTGATAAACAACCTTGCCGATGCGCGCACAGAGGTTTTGTTTCTCTATTTCGCTCTCGGGAAGTGTTGCGGTGAGGCCTAATCGATAAGGTGCGACACAGGTATCTAGAATTTCGTCTCGCACACCTTTACCGAAGTGATGGGCCTCGTCGACAATGAGAAGTTTGAAGTGTTGGCCTATTTGAGCCGCATTCCGATATGCACTTTCGAAAGTTGCAACCGTGATGGGCGCCAGTGTGTGATGCCCGTCGCCGAGGACCCCAATTTTTCCGCTATAGCTTTCTGAAAGGGTTTGTTTCCACTGATGGAGCAGAATTCTTGTGGGAACAAGGCAAAGCGTTGCGCATTGGCTTGCTGCCATTGCGGTAAGTGCGAGATGTGACTTCCCAGCGCCCGTAGGAAGGCAAACAATTCCACGCCTCTCGTTGAGGTTCCACAAGCTCAGCGCCAAGCTTTGATAAGTTCGGGCATTTTTGAGTGTCCATTGTGCAGGGTGATGCCACTCGGGCAGAACGACATCATCTTGAAATTCAATCTGCTGCTTTACGAATCTTTTTATTTCGTTCACGTATTGCCGCGATAAAGTTCGCCAGCATTCCAAGCGCGCATCCCATTCCCACGGAGTAGAAGTGTTCAGTTCCGCGGGAAATGCCTCAGCCTCAAGGACGATTGTCCCTCGATCGTAACGCAGTTTCACGATGTGTTCCTTTTTGCACGAATGCTCTATACAAAGGAATTTCTCGTCTTTTTGGAAGCCCAAGGACAGAGTGCGACCAGAAAATGAGCAACGGGAGTAAAAAATCTTCTTGCATTCTTTTCGCTTTTTGA
The DNA here is from genome assembly GCA_044237915.1 of Silvanigrellaceae bacterium. Lineage (GTDB taxonomy): Bacteria > Bdellovibrionota_B > Oligoflexia > Silvanigrellales > Silvanigrellaceae > JBIIEI01. The sequence goes on from JBIIEI010000078.1 coordinate 13,231, forward strand.
AATGCTGCATGTCAGCAATTTACTGGAGGGCTCGTGGCAGCAAAAAAACTTTTGGGTTCAAGACTCACTATTCAAGCAGCATTTCAATGTCTTTTATACTCAATTTTTTTAAAAAGCCCTCTTCCGTGCCTTGCAAAATTTCTCGAGCGAGCCCACGCTTTCTTTCTTGAAGCTGAATGATTTTTTCTTCCACAGTTCCTTTTGCAATAAGCCTATATGCCGTCACATTCTTTTTTTGCCCGATGCGGTACATTCGGTCAATTGCCTGAGATTCCGCCGCGGGATTCCACCAAGGGTCGAGCAAGAAGCAGTAGCTCGCCGATGTGAGGTTTAACCCGACTCCACCGGCCTTTAAACTCAACAAAAACACCTTGCAGCTCGGGCTTTCTTGAAAGCGTTTAACAACTAAGTCTCTGCGAGAAGTTTTGCCATCGAGATATTCAAACTCAATATTTTCTTTCTTGAGCCGATCTGCAACCAAAGAAAGGAGTGAAGTAAATTGAGAAAAAACCAGAGCCTTGTGGCCGCCATCAAGCACTTCTTTTAAGTGTTCAAGCAGAATATCTATTTTAACAGAACCACCCTTTTTAAATTTTTCAGCAATAAGGCCCGGATGACACGCTGCTTGTCGCAATCTCAACAAGGCTTCAAGAACAAGAAAACGCGATTTGTTGAGGCCGTCCTCTTCGATGGCTTTGACGAGTTTATTTTTAAAATGCTTTTTCAGATTGTCATAAATCAATTGCTGCGACTCAGGCATTTCGCATATTAGTGTTTGCTCTGTTTTATCGGGAAGATCCTTTAAAACCTGTTCCTTTGTTCGCCGTAACAAGAAGGGCTTAATAGCCCTTGCAAGTAGCTTTACTTTTTCGGGATCAACATCAAGCCCTGAAGTGAAGAGGCTTGCAAATTGTCCTGTGCTACCTAACATGCCTGGGTTTAAAAAGTCATAAAGTGACTTCAGCTCTCCAAGGTGATTTTCAACAGGAGTTCCGCTCAGAGCAATGCGCACATTTCCTTTTAAGCGTTTTGCAGCTTTTGCAACAAGAGCTTCTTCGTTTTTTATGGTCTGAGCCTCATCGAGAATGATGGTAGAAAATTTGTGCTTTTCGAATTCTTCAATTTGAGCGCGCATCACACCATACGTGACCATAAGTAGGTCTGAATTTGAATAGGCGTCATTCAGTTTTCCACGCCCAGACCGCGAGTAATCAACGACGCGCAATTTTGGAGCAAATTTTTCGGCTTCGGCTTTCCAGTTGTGCACAAGGCTTCGAGGTAACACGATAAGCGAAGGACTTTGCGAGCTCTTGAGTTTTAAGGGAACATCCTTGTTTTTTGAATGAATCGTCAGCAAAAATGCCAACATTTGGATAGTTTTTCCCAGCCCCATGTCGTCTGCAAGGCATCCGCCAAAGGAGAAGTCACTCAAAAAATGAAGCCAAGCAAGACCTTCTTTCTGATAGGAGCGCAAAGTTCCTTCAAAGCTCTGTGGAGCCTCGCGTGGAGAAATTCCGCTCAAATTATTGAGCGAATCCCTTAACAATCGAAAACTATCATCCAGTGTGCAGCGTGAACTGCTTAACAAACCGTCAACGAGGGATGTTTGAGTTCGATGAAGGCGCATGGAGCCATCTTTTTGCCGCAGAAGATTGAGTAAAGACTGATGTTGATTCAACCATTCTTCTGGGAGCATGCCCATTGTTCCGTCGGAAAGAGTCACAAAAAAGCGCTTCCTACGCAAGGCTTCGAGAATTGCAGAAATGGGCATCTGCAGCTGTTCAAACTGAAAATTCACAGCCAGTTCAAACCAGTCGATTCCTGAAGACTTGATTTCGACCAGGGTATCTTTTTTGGGAATGAGCAGCGCTTTGCCAGCAACTTCAATTTTCCAACCTGTGTCAAGAAGGGCCCGTGCCAGTGTCGGAAAGCCTGCAGTGGGCAAAGGAATCTGTTCCCTTTGAGGTGGCAACTGCCTCAAGTCTATGTTCAGGAGAGTGAAGAATTTTTCAGAACTTGACTTTTCCCAGTTTAAATCTCTTATAATAATTCTTTGCATTTCGGGTTCAAGAATGTAGCGCTCTTCGTCTTTCCGCGAAACTCTAAAGTCGTCGTATGCAAACTCTATGCTTGCAGGAAAGTCGCTTTGTCCCGTTTCAAAATCTAAGGTTGCAATGGTTAAACAGGGCTGTCGTTCTGTTGGAACGATGCAAGGCCAACGCATCTCATGGGGAATTTCTTTTACGATATTGGCAAAGTTTTCTTTGCTGATGATATTTAGAAATTCTTCTTTTTTGTCCATGGGAACTTGAATGGGTCCGGCAACTCTTAATTTGCGCAACCATTCGAACGCTTCAGCAACTTGAACTCTTGCAATATTTTCTCTCCAAATCATCAATCCAGATCGAAAAACAATATAGGGAACATCAAGGCCTATTTCGTTTTCACCACTTAAAAATCGACCTGTAAGCTCCCAATGGTCTGTTTTTTGCAAAGATTTTTCGACCTGAACTTCAAAGGAAACCATTCCATCGGGTTCCCAATTCAGAGGAATATATTTATTTTGAACACCGGATCCAACGTTTATTACGAGCCGACCCGCATTAGAAATTTCTTTAAGTACAGAATTGTATAAGGGCGAAGAGACAAGTATTTTCCATTCTTTTTCTTGAAGAGACCGCAACGATCCAGCGATTCCCAGCAAATGACATTCATTCTGGCTGAGGCTTGCCATCGACATTTGGCGTGTAGAAATTTCGGATAATGGGGTAAGAGCAAGGGTTTGCAGAGACTGCAACCACTCTGTTTGACTTCGAATTCCAATGACAAGATCGCCCGCTGCTTGGCTATCTGCCATCAGGACTTCAAACCAAACCTTGCCGATTTTTCGCGTTGTTTCAGAAACAGAATCAAGATATCTGCTTTGTGCTTGACTATTTCGTTGCGAAATATCTTCTAATTCAAGCTTCCAATGGCGTTGTGGCGGCATGGCAGAGACGCTATTTTCACGTTGCAATTGAGATCGAGAACGTGCAGCGCCATGGCCAGCATCAATACGTCGCAACAAGACCTTCCCCGTTAAAAAATTCCAAAATCCTTTTTGCTCTTTTTCAGCCTGCAAAAGTGTGGCCCAAATGTGATTACAGTTACTTCCCTTTCGGAAGGAAACGCAACTGCAGGAAACCTTGAGTGTCCAAACATCGCCACTGCCCCCTGCCAAAATGGCAGAGACTTTCACAGATTCCTTGTGATCTTTTACAAGTGCCTCAATGTGTGTGCGGCTGCATTGTTGAAGTGAGACAGCTCCTCGGCGCAGCGTTGAAGATCCTGCGAGGATGGCAGTGGAATCAAATTTGTGTTGGACAGCTTCAATAAGTGACATGCTTGCCTCTATTTGAGAGTAGCAACCTCTATAAGCCTGCAATTTTGCTTTTGCAACCGTTTTGTCCCGAGTGTGCATCCGTCTGAGGCAGAAAAGAGGGCCTGAGCCCCGTATTGCAGCAGGTTGGGCGGCTCGTTTGAGATTTCTGCCAAAAATATTTTTGGACAAATATCCAGGCTTTTGCAGAGTTTTTTAAACAGCAATTCTTTGATGATTTCCTATAAAAATTGGATTTGTGACTTTTCCGTTTGAAAAAAGATCGTAGAAAAACACCCGAAACACCTGCCATGCTGCTTTTGAAATCCCTTTGTTTCGTCGCCACTGAGAAATTGTTGCAGGTTCAATTCCAATAAAAGAAGCAATCTCAGAGTTCGTCATTCCAGAGATATCGACTAAGAAATTGAAAAGTTCACAGCTTACTTTTTCTGCTTCGTGATTTTCCCAGGCAAGGCGACTTCCAAGTTTCCACTGTTCTCGAAGAAGATCATCAGCACTCAAGACAGAAATTCCATCGTCACGAACTTCTGCTTCGAGTGCGATGGAATAGCTGGATTCACCGATTTTAAATTTGTATTCAATCTGGCTCATTCCATCCTCCCACAATCGTCATTCCTCTTTTTAAATACGTAGTGCTCTCACGAAGCCATCAGAACGACATCTATCTGTCGGTTCATGGCACTCTCCCAAATATCTATGCGCTCTTTTGCCTCAAACACTGCAACAGTGAGCGTCACACAGTCTTCAACAAACTTTGATGGAGTGATACCAACGAGCTGAGAAATGGTTTCCATCGCCTCATAGAGTTCTGGACTAACGCGACACTTCATTTTCCGTTTGTCGATTCCGGCGCAAAGATTAAAGTACGAAGAATCATTTTTGAGGCCATATATCGACGCAGATAAATCTTGGTTTGGGAAAACCGAAGAGATAAAAATAGCCAGTATCGCACGAACCAATTGAGATTCGGTTGCACTTGGGTAGCGTGAAAGCATCTGCTCCAGATTCTCCACAACGCGCCTCTTCAGAGAAAACTGGATGGTAAAAATTTCCTTATTTTCCTTTTTCCACACAGAGAACGCTCTCTCTGTTTCCTGACTCCACAGAACGGCACCGCAGTCCTGACAGGCCGGAGCATGAAAATGAAAGGTACGACCGGCAAGCGATTTCTCTTGAGCTGCATGGGGGAGAACTCGTTCATGTTCGCAGTCGCTCATGGCTTATTCCTCCTAATATTAACAACTTTCGCACCCGGAACAGCGCGGAAAGACTGAATTGTGACCCCTTTCAGATCCTCTTTATCAAAGAAGTAACCCTTGCAATAAAAAGAGATAGTCTTTCCAATTACGATATAATTGAACTCAAAATTGAAAACCTCGTCTTCTCCAGTCATGCCGTGTTCGCCGCTGGTGCTCCTTCGAGGTTTCCAGATGGGCACAATCGTGTCGGGAACGGCCAGAATAAGAATGCGAAATGTTGCAATTGGAATGTTGGGGGGATCAGTCCGGCCCTCCCAATATTCAAGCTCGAATGCGACTGCCAGCCTTAGCTATGCTGCAAAGCTAAGGCTAGGATCGGAAAGCCGAATGTGCGTCTTGCTGTGCTGTGGCATCCTTACTCCTCAGTAGACCACAAATGTGGTACGAATCTTAAGGTATACCACGTTTGTGGTATTATCAAGCACTCTCTGAGGCAAAGGGTGATGCGGGCGCGCCCATCTCTGTCTGTGTGGAGAGATGCAGAGATTTTACGCTAAGCGCCTGGCACGATGAGGTGCGCTCGAGTGTTGTCCATGGCCAGCTCTTCGAACTGCTCCTGCAAAAACGGAAGTGAGGCGGCGCCTGTTCCAAAGAGCCCGGTGGCGCAAAGCTCATGTTGACATCCTCCCCTGCCTAAACGCTCGCTTGCTGCTCATGTTTTGAGGTAGAGGATTCCCTGAATCCGCTCCGCTTTCGCGACGAAGATTGGCAGCGCACAATGTCCTGTGCGGGCTTTGGAAAATAGCTGCTCAGAATGTTCTTTGCAGCGTTGATGTTGCGGTCGTGAAAGGCCGCGCATTCTCCGCATTTCCATTGCCTTACCCCAAGCAAAGCATCGAGGCTCTTTGCCGGGCAGAAGAGGATCTCCGTTGCGTACCAAATACTTTTTTTCTTGGGAGCCATTCATTGTTACGATAATAAGGTGAAAATTTGGGCACCAGGCAATGACAGGGAGCAGGGAACACAGTGCTTTGCAGTAGAGGGTCGTTTTTCTTAAGATTGCCAAAGGCCCGCTGATTTCAAGCAAACATTCTTCTTGTGCAGTGCCTTCTTGAACTAAAGTGACATTGCAAATCAGTCCAAAGAGCTTTGCTTGCCTCACCAGCGCCCTTGCATGCCCTCTTATTTTAAGTTCTATCCGCGCCGAGTTTCTGAGAAGGTGCAATATCATCTCAGAATTTACTCTTTTGAAAAGATCTTCCAAAGTCGGAATGCTTTGAATGGATAACGTGTGGCGTGACCTCAGGTCGGAATAGAGTAATTTACCGACGTGCAAAGGTTCCAAATTCGAATCTGCGCCTTGTCGTGTGCCCATTTTTTGATCCCAATCGGGCACTCCCTGCCTTATCAACTCAGCAGCTTGCGAAAACATCCGATTTCTCAGAACAGACGCTTCCATTTCCAAAGTCGATTCTTTTTTCCATTCCAAATCTAGTGCCTTTAAGGCGAGTGCAAGCTTAAATTTTGGGAAACCCTGTGCTGCCGCCGACTGTTCCATGTGAGCATCAAAATCCTTGCGCGTTCTGTCTTGAAAATTTTCACACACTGTTCTGTGCAACTCATAGAGCTTTCGTTCTTCAAGTGTGAGTGCAACCCGCAGCAGAAAATGCTTGTAGTCTGCAAGATAAGTGCCCGTTAAATCCTTAAGGTCAAGCTGGTAAACAACCTTGCCGATGCGCGCGCCAAGGTTTTGTTTCTCTATTTCGTTCTCGGGAAGTGTTGCTGTGAGGCCCAATCGATAAGGTGCAACGCAAGTATCCAAAATTTCGTCTCGCACACCTTTACCGAAGTGATGTGCTTCGTCGACAACCAGGAGTTTGAAGAGTTGGCCTATTTGCGCCGCATTCCGATATGCACTTTCATAAGTTGCGACCGTGAGGGGCGCGAGTGTGTGATGCCCATCGCCCAGCATTCCAATTTTTCCGCTATAGCTTTCTGAAAGGGTCTGTTTCCACTGATGGAGCAGAATTCTTGTGGGAACAAGGCAGAGCGTTGCACATTGGCTTGCTGCCATTGCGGAAAGTGCGAGATGTGACTTCCCTGCGCCCGTGGGAAGGCAGACAATTCCACGTCTGTCGTTCAGGTTCCACAAGCTCAGCGCCAAGCTTTGATAAGTTCGGGTATTTTTGAGTGTCCATTGTGCAGGGTGATGCCACTCAGGCAGAGCGACATCGTCTTGAATTTCAATCTGCTGCTTTGCGAATCTTTTTATTTCGTTGATGTATTGACGCGACAAAGTTCGCCAGCATTCCAAGCGCGCATCCCATTCCCACGGAGCAGAAGTGTTCAGTTCCGCGGGAAATGCCTGAGCCTCAAGGACGATTGTCCCTCGATCGTAACGCAGTTTCACGATGTGTTCCTTTTTGCACGAATGCTCTATACAAAGGAATTTCTCGTCTTTTTGGAAGCCCAAGGACAGAGAGCGACCAGAAAATGAGCAACGGGAGTAAAAAATCTGCTTGCGTTTTTTTTGTTTTCTGTAATGCTGTATTACGGTAATACTTAGGAGGGCTCATGGGAGCAAAAAAACTTTCGGCTTCAAGCCTCACTTCCAAATATCAGGCGACAATTCCTGCTGAAGTCCGCAAGATACTGGGTTTGCGTGCCGGTGATAAAATTGAATTTGAGGTCAGCGCCCAGGGCGAGGTGGTGATCAGGCGGATTTCTGAGCAGGACTTTGCTTACCTTAAGGCGGTCTCGGAAACGCTGAGTGAATGGGATTCCCTTGCTGATGAGGAGGCCTTTCGTGATCTTTGATCAGTTTGATATCGTAGTCTTGCCATTTCCATTCACGGACCGCGATTCGTCTAAGCGGCGTCCCGCCATCATCATTTCCCATCCCGGAAAAATTCATCTCAACCGTTCGCTTTTTGCCATGATAACAACCAGTGAGCATGAGGAATGGCCACTTGATTTTAATATTATGAATCTTCAGGAAGCAGGATTAAGTTCCCCCTGTAAAGTGCGCTTTAAATTGTTCACCATCGACCATTTATTCATCATTAAAAAAATTGGGTCACTTTCTCTTGAAGATCAGGAACAATTAAGAAATAATCTGCGGTTAGCTTTAAATATAAGCTAAAAGATTTACACTCACTATTCAAGCAGTATTTTAATGTCTTTTATACTCAACGTTTGAGATTATTACCAAAGATATTCGAAAATATTTTTGGACAAATATCCAGGCTTTTGCAGAGTTTTTTAAACGGCAATCCTTTGATGATTCCCAATAAAAATTGGATTTGTGATTTTGCCGTTGGAAAAAAGATCGTAGAAAAATACCCGAAACGCCTGCCATGCTGCTTTTGAAATCCCTTTGTTTCTTCGCCACTGAGAAATTGTTGCAGGTTCAATTCCAATAAAAGAAGCGATCTCAGAGTTTGTCATTCCAGAGATATCGACTAAGAAATTGAAAAGTTCACAGCTTATTTTTTCTGCTTCGTGATTTTCCCAGGCAAGGCGACTTCCAAGTTTCCACTGTTCTCGAAGTAGATAATCTGCACTAAAGACAGAAATTCCATCCTCACGAGCTTCTGCTTCGAGTGCGATGGAATAGCTGGATTCACCGATTTTAAATTTGTATTCAATCTTGCTCATTCCATCCTCCGACAATCGTCATTCCTCCTATATGTAATTCAGTTACAAATGCAAACTTAAAAATGGGAGTCGGGTAAAGAGAAGCGCCTCCTTAGTCCTCATCGCTCAGCACCTTCCAGTCATTGGAGTGGCCCTCGACATCAAGCGCATCAGGGGCTTCGACCTGAACGGTACCTGGTAAAGTGTTCACAAAAGTTCTCGGCTTGGAAGCTTCGATGGGGACCAGCTCTTTGTCGTCACTCACTCCGCCCGCCCCTCCTGCGGCAACCTGCGGAACCGAAACCAGAGCCCGCGCCATCCGGCCCGTCGTGAACTTTAACAGCTTAGTTTTCTCGTCGGCTGGAAGGAACGAACGCATTGCGGCTTCTTCAATCGCGGGCATGGCGCACTCAAAGTGCTCGATGCGCGTTTGCACGGCCTTTTCCGCCATTCCCATGCGCATCCCAAACTCGAACCAGTCACCGCGTCGGATTTTATTCTTTCTGCCATTGACAGGTAGGGTCGTGTCCTCCTCTGGTTCCGGGTCGATGAGTTGTGTGATGGTAATATCGTAGGCCGGCGTTAGGATTGGTCGGTTTCCTTCCGTGAATACCGATACGTTTCGCAGATGAAAGTCGTTGTTGCCAATGAGATAACTTAAAAAAACCTGGTCAAAAAAGCGCGCACAGTCGACGATCGCCTGCGGGGAGCTTCCCCGAAGAAACTTGCCGATTTTGTCGAAGGACTCCTTGTATTTTTCGTGATCACGTACCCGCCCAAAAATCTGCCCAAAATCCTCCATCGACCGTTTCTGAAGGGGGCCCTTTCCGCGTTTTACGCGGTCGAAACGCCTTGTCACGTAGGACAGTTTCCCGTCAGGACCTAACATCAGCCCGAAACTTGCCGTCTCAAGCCCTGCCGCCTGGGCAATCATCATGGCCGCATGCTCGTTTGCGGGAAATGTCGAAACCTGTGGGTGCTCAGGTTTTAAGATAAAGAGCCCACCCTCTCCAGTGCCTACGAGGGTGATGCGGGTGCGCCCATCTCCGTCTGTGAGCAGAGATGCTGAGATTTTACGCTGAGCGCCTGGCACGATGAGGTGCGCTCGAATGTTGTCCATGGCCAGCTCTTCGAACTGCTCCTGCAAAAACGGAAGTGAGGCAGCGCTTGTGCCAAAGAGTCTGGTTGCGCAGAGATCATGGTAATGATTCGCCCGTTCTTCCAGCGGACCCGCGCAAACCAGGCAGCGGCCGAATGGATTTTCCACGGGACCTTGCAGCGCCTCTCTTGGTAGTCGATCCGACGCCTCCTGGTCTGCTTTTCTTGGGGCATCAAGGTCGTTCACTCCGACCGCCCCCACCGCATCGCCGCATGTCGCGAGCAGAAGTCCGAAGCGGTCTTTCGCAAGTTCTGGCTTCATCCGCGAGGCGAGTCCAAGAAGCCAGCCTTCTGGAATGAGCCCATCCAAAAACGGGGGAAGACTTGGCGAGATGACAGGCGCCACCTTGAGAGCGTTCGGCATAGACAGAGCAAGCCACTCCGACTCGGCGTCGATCCAACTTTGTTTGTAAGAAAAGGCAACAGAAAGCTCGGGAGTCTCGGTAAGGTCTGCAGCTCGTTTGTCGTATTTAACGAGTGCCGCGTGTCTGGTCATGGGCTTCAGTCCTCAATTTTCAGCATGCGCGCGTCGAAAGGCCGGTTCATAACACAGACAACGCCGCCCAAAGATTCCACAAGTGCCAGGACCTTCTCGAGTCGCAGGTTCGTGCGCCCCTGTTCCACGTCTCTGACAAACTCAATAGACAGACCGCTGAGTTCGGCAAGTTTGGTCTGAGTCAAGTTGAGTTCTACCCGTCTTTCCTTGACATAAACAGAGAAGGCCGTGCTGTGGGCGCCCTGCCTCTTGCGCGGCCCCGAAGTTGGAAGAAGTGGCATTGTGTTTCCCTCTTAATACGCCTTATCGGCCATAACAAGAGAGAGTTTAGCCTTAATATGCCTGAATGGCCACAACAGGGAGCAAAATGCTTCTAGTAAGCCTAAATAGGAGCATTAAGAAGGGAGAAAACCGCTCACATCTGCTCGAGTGACTTTGCGTGGGCTTCGAATTTTTTCCTTGTCGAGAGCTCATCGCTACGATACTTGGAAATCGCTCTGATGATTTTAAACCAGGAGAAAAAATGAGCGCAAAAAAAACACCCTCTGTTCTTCCAAAGAAAAGTTCCCCCCTTGCCGCGGTTCCCCAACTGCCAAAAATAACTGGAGCTTCAAGCGAATTTATTGAAATCAAAGTCACTCTTAAAGAAATCGAGCCGCCTGTGTGGAGAAAATTCGTTATCAGCACAGATGCCAACCTTGAAGAGCTGCACATGGTCATTCAAAAAACCATGGGCTGGCAAAACTGCCATTTATATGATTTTTCTGTAAACAACGGCAAGAAAAAATTCAGCCCCAATGACATGTCAGATTTATTTGGAAATGAAGATGACTTTGAAGATCCCTCAGAGATGACCATTGCAGACCTTATGATGATGAAAATTGAAGATATTCAGTACAATTATGATTACGGAGATGGATGGGAACACTCTGTTGAAATCGGAAAACAAGTCCTTCTTCAAGCGGGGGTGAAATATCCTCTCTGCACAGAAGGATCTGGAGCATGCCCTCCTGAAGACTGCGGTGGTCCTTACAGTTACGCGAATTTGTGCAGTATTTTGTCCGACCCAGACGATGAAGAGTACACAGAAATGCGAGTATGGGCAGGAGAATTTGATCCTTCTAAATTCTCTGTTGCCAAAGCCAATAAAGAATTGCGATCAAAATCGTGGTAGATAAAGGTCTTAGGCATAGAAGCTTCAATGGAGACCATTAAACACTTCTTTCGCCCGAGCTTTTTTTATGTGGTGTTACAGCTTGCGCTCTGCTGGGCCTTTTTGTTTCTGCAGTCAAGGTCTTTTTAGTTGCAAGCTTTACTAATTTTTCCATTTGATTCCTAAGAGTCTCAAATGCTGTTGATATGGCATTCAAGTCACTTTTAATTTCTTTGATCTCATCTCGCAGTTTTCCAAGTAGAGCAACTTCATTGCTCGATGAGCCTTCAAATTCAATTGGCTTTTCAGCATCAGAGCATTCGAAAAATAATTCCGGCGAAATATTAAATCTTTTGCAGACCTTTTTGACCTGTGCCAGTGTCATTTTCCGCTTTCCATTTAAAACATCGGACACAACAGACTGATATCCAAACTCTGGAATGAGGTTTTTTTGTGTGAGTCCTCTTTGTTCCATGTGGAACCTGAGCATTCCCGCCTGAGTGGGGGGTGGAATAGGAAAATGTTCTTTCTCGTAAGCCATCACAAGGGTAATCACCGTCTCAATTTTATCCGTAAATTTCTTGTTATATTTTTTGTCACCGACAGACTCCAAGAAAGCCACAGCTTCGGCAAGGTCATGCTGATTTTTGATGGGCTTTATGTCGTAAACTTTCATTGTTAACCTCGCTCTAAGTCTCATTAAATCTAGAATTTTTTTTTGTCATATTCTTTGTGTGTCATGAATTCCTGCAAAATAACCATCTTAAATTGAAAGTTGACTTTCACAGTCATGCGAAACTTGTTGTTACAAATGTCAAAAATCAAAAAAGAATCTTTGCTGCTCTTCAAGGTAACGAGGTCTGCACTGGGAAAATCTCGTTTTACATCGTGAAAGGACTTCCACATGGCCTTCGAGACAGTCTTTTCCCAGGCGCAAAGGCTTTCATTTGCATCGGGAAATTTCTTCGCCCACATGTCTATCCGCGCTTGCGTAAGTATCCTCATCTGAAACTTTCCCCATACTGCGAGAATAACAGCCATAGCGGCGGATGTATATAGCGAAATATAATGTTTTGTTATATTTTTTTCTAATGATTCTGGTGGATTTTATGATCTAGATAGAAAACACGCCCATTTTGAAAGACGCCGTGCACAAAATCGTATCCGTTCGCGATGGTGAGGGTAGAACTCGAATTCTTGTTCAATGCGGCGGTGAGGAGTCTTCAGAGCTGCATGGCCATATTTTTGGCCATTTTTCACACCACTTCTTTGGTATGTTCTTGGCTATTCATCAGAAGGGTTGCGTGATTTGAAGCCGGAAAATCGGGGTAGTTTGCCGATTCCGCTCCACTCCGTCTGAGAAGTGGAAGCGCATCTGAATCGTTTCTCACATTATAACCGAGAGTATGACCAAACAGTTGGCCTCTATATTTCTGAAAGGCTTCCAACAAAAACGCGATGATCGTTCCTAATAGAACAGCGCTAATCATCACAGCAGCAATTGTGGGCAAAATGCTTTTATTGATTCCGACACTTCTTTTAAGGTCAATATGAGCTGGTTCGATGATGCGATAGATGCCATTGCCGATGGCGATATTCTCTTGCACGAAAGGCCCACGCAAGGGTTTAACTCTCAGATTGCCGGGAACGCGATAGGTAATAGTGGGTTTATCGAGAAACTGAAGCGTGTGCTGTTGCGCAACAACGAAGGGGTCTGTGAGGTGTCTGACGACCGGGGGGAGAGTGCGTTCTGTGCTTGAGTCTACAACAGCTAAAAGGGGAAGGCTTGCAACAGGGAACACTCCCTTGCGGCCCAGGCCCACTAAAGCACCCCTTCCTGACTCCATGCGTAAACTGAAAAGCCTTGCCGCTGTAGTGTTTCCTTCAGAAGGGAGGAAACAAGCTTATGGCTTTCTCAGAGGTTTTACTGAATGACTTAAAGTCTGACTTTT
>JBIIEI010000143.1:0-7603 GCA_044237915.1 Silvanigrellaceae bacterium
ATCCAATCTCAACTCCGGATCGTGAAACTTTGAAGCGGTTCACAATCCGGAGCCTGGTCCCTCTTCCCGGATTCGTCAAACTTGGTGAGTCCACCAGCGCAGCTGGTGGTTTACCCTGCGAATTATAATAGTTGTGCATCTCAATACACATTTATGAACTTCAATGTCTTTTGAATTTTCTTGACTTCCGTTTGATCGAGCAATAGGGTCACTTCGTATAAATTTGATGTCTATTGAAAAAATTCTAAGTTAAATTGCGTCTTCATAAGCTGGGAAAGTCGTGAAAACAGAAAAAAGTCCATTGCATACTCAAATATCGGAGATGAGCACGCGTAATTTCAATGAAGATCATCTGCTTAAAAATACCAAGCTTCCAGAATATTTTTATGACGAAACTGGAGAAGCCTTTGCACTCGTTCCTCGAACTGTGAGCAATAACCATTCTGAAGACCTCATCGAAGATCTTTATTCTCAAGGCACTTCTTTAGGAACAAAGTCGCTGACAATTTTTGGAGTCCAATCGACTCTTGAGCAACTTGCACACGACCTTATAAAAAAACACGGTGCTTATGTTTCTTTGAATTTTCTTTCTGATACTTGCCCTGCAGAATGCTGGAAACAGAAAAAGTATGTGGAATCTAATATTGAAGTTTCTTGTGATTACGAACTTTCCAAAGATGACTTGTCAGATGTCTGTGAAATTATTGGCCGTGAAATGTTGTCGCAGTTTGATGCCGAGCACCTCAATTTGTACCAAAGGTATTTCGAACTCAACAAGCATCCCTTTTTAGAGAGCATTCAATATAGATCTAAAGCGATAGCGCGTAAAAATGGAAAAATTGTTGGGTGCTTCTTTTGGCAAAAAACCAAGTTTTTAGGACAAATAGATAGTTTATTTTTGACCGCATGGGTGGATTTAGATCTGTGCTCGAGTGAGCGAGCCTTTTTGCACAAGTCATTCTTCTTGAACCTATCATCAATAGAAGCGATTCCCAGTCTTTGGGTTGTCCATGCATTAAACACAAAGTCAGTAAATTTTGTGAAAAAAAATCCTGCTTTTTACTTAAGCTCACTAAAATTTGTGAATGCTTTGAATTTCTAATTTTCTGTAAGCGCTGAATCTCAGCATGTGGCAGAGGCTTGTGGACCATGTAATTCATTTTTGAGCTTTGTTCGTCGTTCCACCAAGGATTGCTAAAGTAACAAACCGGATTGACTAATCCTATATTAAAGCGGCACCAATGCCATGGTGGAATATTTAAAGCGCGCATAAAAAGAAAGACTTCCATTCCGACACACGCGTGCATCGGGAGGTAACACCGAAAGCTGGGCCCTGACCTCTTCCAATGTGAAAGGTCCTTTTGCCTCTTCGCCTTCTTCTATGACAAGCCAGTCCTTCTTTTCCACCATTTCGATCTCCAGCGACTGGGCTTTTCGGTCGGTTTTGGAAAAAATCGAGAATTCACTGGGCTCATTTTGAACATAGGATTGACATGGGCAACCGAAGAGCATCGGATGCTGAAGGAATCATTCCGACAACTTTAGAAGGCCTGCTCGAAGGCACCAAGAAGTTATGCGACGTGTGGGAGGATCCTGTTTGAGCCGCAACAGAAAAACAAGTCTTGCCTTCATCGTGGGCGTGAGCTCCACTTTGGGTGGCTTTATCGGCGGACTCCTGAGTCAGGTTTCGCTGAGGCCACTGACTCAACAATTTAAATTAGACGTCTTTCCGAATTTCGAAAAAACAGGTTCGAAGGGACTTGCCCATTCCGAAACTCCTGAAAAAACAGCTGAGTCCTCTCCTTCCATAGAAGAAGCGGGTGTTACTTTTCGAGCACGGCCCTTAAAAAAAGCCCTTCCACAGGTGCCCAAAGCTCCTGCTCAAGAAGAAGTTGAAAAAGAGGCCGTTAAGCAACCTGCGGACGATCCGCTGCGCATTCAGCTTCCCGAATTGCCTGCAGCAACGGTGCTCGACGAATCTCAGAGCGCCAGTGTTGCCATCGCTCCTCCTCAGGCACTGCAGGCACTCCCTGCAAGCGAAACTCTGCACGCTGAGTTTCAAGAACTTTCCATGGAAATTGAAAAACTGATGTTCAAAGAAGTTTCTCCCGCCGGAAAAGCCTTTTTGCCCAGCCACGAAACGAAGGAAGAGCCTTTGGTCATTGCGCGGGGTCAATTTGCAGACCTTTTGACCGGAAAGCTTGCCCTGAATTTACCAACACAAACGAAGGAAACAGGGCTTTTTCTGCACGATATTGACCCTCAAAAATTCAATCATAAAATATTTCGGCAAGAACTTGTCGATGGCGGAGTTCGGTTCGCACCTCTCTGTGAAGAACCCGATCCCAAAATGATTAACCTCACAAAGCTCGCCATCATCGGCACTTCTTCTGCGCGCGTGTTGGGGTGCCTTCAAAATGCAATGAAGAGTTCACCGACTCTCGCCAATGCTGCAGAGGTGTTGGTGCTCATCTTGAGTGAAAAAGAAGTGGGTTATTTTACAGCTCACTCAGCCAAACGTCACCTTGTGATTCAGCAATGGCCTTTTCAATGGCTCAGTTCTGCAACAAAGGGAATTCAATCCACGCTCGATAAAAAGTCCGATGAAGATGCAAATGCCTTTCGGCTTGCAAATCTCGCACGTGCCCTCACCAAAGTTTCGGACATGAGAATTCAAGTGAATTTAGCTGAGAAAAAGAGTGTTGAAACAGGAATTCCAACCGTGACACCTTCCCCTCAGTTTGTGTTTGGAAACTTTACGCTCCTTCCCAAAGGTGAGGTTTTAGGGCAGCTCACCGCGAATAAATTTGATCACCTTCAAGGCACACTTTCCCTGCGCTCTGTGCAAACCGAAGTTCCCAAAGACTCCCAGATTCTTTTTGTTTCGGGCACCGATCGCACGTTGAAATTTGAGCTCGACACCGCGCGGTGATTGTCAACGTGTCAAATAAATTCAGAATTCTTTGCGACAAACCATTGCTCTTCAGGCTCGATACCTCAACAATCAAAATGGACGACTTGAAATCGTCGTTTGCACCCTGTCGAGTTTCATCCATTTTCCAAACTATAAGGAGGTGTTCTCATGGGAGACAAAAGCCCTAAGGATCGCGACAAAAAGAAGAAGCAAAAACAACCTAACGTTGCTGCACCACAAGAAGTCGTGGAAAAAAATCCCAGTGAAGAAAAAGGAAAAACGGGCAAAAAATAGCCCGTCACTTCTTTATTGGCTTCAAAGAGGCGGCTTAATTGCCGCCTTTTTCTGTCAACTTTTGGCCTTTCAGCGCAAGTCTGAGCGAAATATTTTCAGACTCTGCATGAGATTTCTCCTGTCCGTCGAGAGCACTTCCCCGCACCAGACTGCCGCCCATTCGCACCACAGGCGCAAAAGTATCACCTGTGGTTTCAGCGTGCGAAGCATCTAAGACAATGTGTTTACCACTGGAAAAGAAAACCAGAGTTGTCATCATCGCCATGCCGACACCCAAGAGCACTTTTCCAGAAAAACGACTTCCCCTGTGACGAAAACGCGAACGTTTAGATCCTGAAGGCATTTTACAAATCCCCAAAATTTCATTCAAAGTGTTTATATTGTCACATGTTATATCGGAATTTTTGAAATTTTATTTAATCCGGTAAAAATTTGATAAATTTCTAAAACTTACGAAGGGCTTTGATCCTTACTGTCGCAAAATTCATTTTTGTCGGATTGCAATTAGAATGGCGGTAAAACGAGCCGCGTGTCAATAAGCAAGCCCATTAAAATATGCCGCAGTTTTTTCAGTTGACCTGCATGCCCATCTGATTCGCGAGCGCGACTTGATACAACGTTTCTTGAATCACACGTTCGCCCAAAGTTGGAGAACGGCCAAAATAACCGAGTAACCTTAAATTCCAGAATGGCGTCAACTGTTCTTGGTTAATCATGGTTTCGTCGGTCAAAATGCGATTGCCTTGGAGCTTGGCAGCGTTGGGATAGGCAAGGCCGAATTGCTCCCGTGCCCCAGGTGCTGCATGACAACTCACACAAGGAAGGGTGGGCACTGCATTTCTTTTGGGGTCGTTTACTTGCTGCAACGAAACACGCATTTTGTCGAGTAATGCCTTAGAAGGTTTCTCTCCCGACAACAGTTCCGACTGATCTGAAAGCGTGCCACTTTTTAAAGAAACAAAGGGCAGAAATCCCGTTTCGTCTAAGAAGGTTTTTCGAGTAACCGCATTTTTATTTGCACTGGCAAACATCTGCGGATCTAAGGCAAACGCGGATCCAATTCTCGCGACAAAGACCTCATTATGCCCCGCCTTCACGATTCCACCGACCTGAGAATTGGCAGGATCAACCGAAAGAAAAGACAATGGAGCCTTTTTCCAACGACTTCCTGTTTTTTTCAGGGAACCATTCCCACCAATCGGATTAAAGGAGGCAAAAACCCAGCCCTGGGCAGTTCCAGGAACCCTTCCACTTTCGGCGAAATTTTGAGTCACAAGTCGGGGTATGGCCACATTGGAAATCTCAGACTTCAAAAACGCGCGATGCTTATCAAGGGATGCGCCATAAACAACGCGCAAGTTCGATGTTTTTGCAGCATCACGAAGCTGTGTGACTTTATCGAGTAATTCTTTTCGAGATTTTGTAAGAGCAGAAACCACAGGAGCCGAATAATTCGCACCCACGTTATCCGAAAATAACTTCAGTGAAAGGGTGCCTGCGTTTACCGCTTTTAGAATTTCACCATTGGTTCTGTTTTCAGCATCCACAACCATTTTTTGCGTCGCGGCATTCATGCTGCCCACATAATCAAAAACCAGATGGAAGGATTTGTCATCGGATGCACCGCGAATTTCTTCTCGCCCATCAGGAAAAGATTCAGTTCGCGCGCCAAAAGGTTGGACAGAAAGTCGGATTTGAGGCCGGCAAGTGCGCTCTGCCACAGGCCTTCCTTGCAGGCTTGCCTGAAACCACGGAGTCGATGCCCATAAGATTTGCTCGCACACCAAAAAGCGCATCCCGACGACAAACCAATTCGCCAGGGGAATCGAGCGGATGCCTTCACTCACAAATTCACTTAAGGGATTTCCGTCTGCGTCTGCCTGAGTCACGCCACTGAGAAGATTGGTATAGACATCGCTGGCAACCAAAGATTCCATTGGAACGAGAGTTTTCTTGAGAACCGTTCTAACTTCCGCATCGGTTTTACTTCTTTTTAAAGCGGCAGCATCGATGGGAAACAGAATCGTGAGGTCTTCGGGGTCGAACACTCCAGCCTTGTTCGTTTGCGACGGTTCTGCGTCACCGCTCGTCGGCTTATTAAGCTCGAGATATGAGCACGAGACCACCACAGATCCAAAAATAAGAACGACAGACCAAAGTCCCAAAGACCGACTCTTGCGCAAACTTCGCGACATGGGTACCAACCTTTATATTACTTTTTAATCTTTTCTATCTTTTGACATCCAGACGAACCATCACTGCCTTGGATGGTTTCTTTTGTCCACTGATAAAAAACATCATGTAATAGCCTGGGGGAGCAAGGTTTGGATTATCCGGAATTTTTATTCTCATCACCCCTGCCGCGTCTGGCTTGGCGGTCACGGTGGCTTCCATCAACCGCTGTCCGTTGTCCCATCCATGTGTCGCAGAACCCAGCTTGATAAAGACAACACTGGTGTCCTGAGTTGAATTTCGGACCGTGATAGGCACTTCTTGCCCATACTTTACCGACTCAGGCGCCTGAACGATTTCGGGACGTGCCCCAGGCGTAAAAAGGTAGGGAGGACTAAAAATTTCAGTTTCCGTCAGCTCAGCAGGCATGTCGGTTCTGCCTTCACTGCCATGCAGGCGCTGGTCGATCGTACCGTCGGGCCTGCGCAGCGCTCTCATCCGATTACCACCAGCAACCCAAACTCTACCATCGGGAAGCAACAGTGCCGTGTTGTGGTAAAAGCGTGGATTTTTTGCGGGCACCATCAATGTTTTGAAGAACTCACGCGGCGCGCCCGGAGTGAGCAACAGGGGATTGAACATGCCACCATGGTTTGTGTAGTTGCCTCCGTTGATCACAAGCAGTTCTTTTGTTGGAAGAATGATGGTGTAATGGCCCGTTCGCACATCTGTGGGTTTTGTCCCTAGAAAGTCTTTTTGCAGCGACCATCCGCCCACTCCGGTTGTTCCACCGTCAAGCCTCCAGCGTTCGAGAGCAGGCAGAATCTTGGCATTTGCCACCGGAAAATTAGGCGCAAAACTGTTGTCGTTGCTTCCCGAAAGACCTCCCAGCAAAACGATATCGCCGTTGGGCGAGTTGGGATCGACAAAAGCTGTTCCGTAAACGCGACCTGGCAAACTTCTGTCAGGCCCCTTCGCAAAGCTCACGACAGGAGGCCAAACCATGGGAGATCTGATGGACATTAAAGAGGTCGAACGTTTGGTGCGGTTTCCGACACCTGTCCCATCGGATGTGAAAAGAAATCTGCCATCTTTTGTAGAAACAATGCGCGGATAATGATCGAGTTGCCCCCCCTCGAAGGGAGAGTTCGCCATTGCTCCAATATCGACCGCTTTGAGCCGATCGGCACCTTGGCGAAAGGGATCATAGAATTCTATTTTGCGGCTGTTCTTGAGCTTTTGATCGTCTTGATGCAAGAGCCCCGAGATGATCATGATTTTTCCGTCCGGCAACGGAACCAACGTCGGATACCATCTTCCGTCGGTCATCAGCGAAATATCGGTAAAGGAATTGGTTCGATAATTGAAAGACCAAAGCTTGCGCGAGCCTCGAAAATTATCTTGATAAGTTCTTGTGCCACCCGCAAAAAGGACATTTCCATCCCACATTTGCAAATGTCCCGTACAAAATAAGTCGATGTGTTCAGCCGTCAGAGAATTCATATCAGTGGGTCTGCCCGCTGCTCTGGCTGCTGCAACGGCGGCATCAACTTTCGTCTTCGGAAAACTGCTGATTTTTGTAAAACCATGATCGCCTGCAAGGGGATCAACAACAGCGGAGTTGTCGTTGTGTCCAAAGATGTTTGACTTGACTCCATCTCTGTTACTACTGCCATTGACGAGCAAAATTTTGCCATTCGGTAACAAAACAGCATGGATGGCCTGAACAGCGACGCTGGCCGGTGGAGCAGGTCTTGTTTCCCAGCGTCCTACTTTTTCGGGCGGGCCTTGCACATCAACGCGCGCTGAAATATCGGAATCGGCAATCGTTTCTGTTTCTTTTTCGAGTCCCAAAAACTTACAGCCTGGAATGACGGTCAACCCTGCAGACACCATTAAAATATTAAAAAACTGAGCACTTCTTAAACGCTGTTTGCGCATGTGTCCACCCTCATTGCAAGAATAACAACTCATAAGTTATCAATTTACTCGCAATAATTGTGATTCACATCAGGCAGGCGTCAGAAAGCACTCCTCCAAAAGAGGGGTCTCAAATCAGGCACATTTTGAACCAAAGATTTTTCGCTGGTGCATAATAAAATTCAGAATTTTTTCTGACTTATCGAGTCAGAGGGGGCTTTCGCCCCCGACTGCTCACAGAACCGTGCTTGCGGGTCCGCACACGGCTCTTCATTTCAACTTAATCCACTTCTTTTGAGGAAA
>JBIIEI010000004.1:0-101238 GCA_044237915.1 Silvanigrellaceae bacterium
GGATCCAGAAAGATCATGTTTAAAGCCTCGGGATAAATCAAAAATCGAAGTTATGCAGCCTCTGCAATGCTAAATGCTGATTTCGACTGGGCTGGTTTGGGAAACGCCTGTTAAGAGCACTGTTTTCTGCTGAAACTCCGAAGAAAAGAAAACGGGGGCATCAGTGGGCAACTTCGAGACAGAAATTTTATTTGTGTTTTTGGACGAATCAACGGAGGCGCTCCTCACCTATGAAAAATCATGCCTTCTTATTGGAGAATCCGGCACATCAGACGCCGAGGCCATAGCGCAGCTCTTTCGCTGTGCTCACAATATGAAGGGCTCGGCAAAGAGTGTCGGGTTTGCTGCTCTTGGAGATTTTCTCCATATCCTCGAAGACCTCATCTTAAAGCTTAAAAGTGGGGTCGTTGCTGCTTCACAGTCCATCGTCCATCTCTTGCTCGAATGCCACAGCTGCCTTGGAAGTTGGCTGAAGGGATTGCGAACCGACCCTGCCTTTGTTGTCAGCACTCAACTTTTGGTGTCTCGTCTTCAAAAAGCAGCCTTGGAAGGCCACACTGCGTCTGAAAAAAGTGCCGATGAAATGCAGAATTCGGTTTATCCAGATGACAAGTTGACGATACGAAATGAATCCGGAGACATTGTCTTTATTCAGTTTTCAGAAACAGGCGACTCCGGTGTTTTCACACCACCATCTGCTCCCGTTCAGCGTACACATGAACCCGTTAAAAATGCGTCCGCTTCAAGTAAAAATGTCAACGAAACCATTCGTGTCTCAGCAGGTCGCATTGATCGACTCATTCAACTGGCGGGCGAGATCTCCATACAGTCGGCGATCATTTCGCACGCAAGGCAGGTCGACACCCTTCATTCGGGCGTTGCACTCGATGCCATTTCATTGCTTACAAAACTCACGCGCGAACTCCAATCGGAAGCGTTAGGATTTCGGCTACAAACCGTTCAGGGCACGATGCAACGACTGGAGCGTGTTGCACATGATGTTTCGCGGGAACTTGGCAAAGAAGTCGAGATCGTCATCGCAGGCATCGATGTTGAGCTTGATAAAACAGTCTTGGAGCGCATGACTGACCCCCTTGTCCATATGGTGCGCAATGCGCTCGATCATGGCATTGAAACGCGTGAAGAGCGGCAAAAAACATCGAAACCTGCAAAAGCAAAGCTGATACTGGAAGCATTTCAGGCTCCCGACGGTGTTACGCTAATAATTGGCGATGATGGCCGGGGTATGAACCCTCAAAAAATCAGAGCAAAAGCAGAAGAACTGGGGCTAGTCTCTAAAGATCAAAAAATGACGGATCAAGAAATTTATAGTTTCATTTTTCATCAAGGATTTTCGACGGCAGATAAAGTCACAGGCATTAGTGGGCGCGGCGTTGGAATGGAAGTGGTACAGCGCGCCATCAAAGAGCTGGGAGGAAATATTTCAATAGAAAGTAACCTCGGATTGGGAACTTCATTCTCGGTTAATTTACCCAGCAGTGTGAGTATTATCGATGCCCTGCTTGTTCAGATTTCGCATAATCGCTATGCCGTCCCACTTTCTCAAATTGAAGAAGTCATTAGTCCGCAAGATATTATTGTCGAGCAGGCGCTTGATCATCAAGCCATGTTTCAATTGCGATCCAAAAACATACCGCTGCACGACCTTCGCGTTTATATGAGATCGAAACAAAGACACAAAGCAAATTCACCTCATAAATTGCCGAACGTAGGTGAAAGCTCAATTCTGGTTGTCCGACATCAGGAACAACGTTTGGGACTGACAGTTGATAAAATCAGCGGACAACAACAGATCGTCGTTCGAAAACTCTCCGGAATATTAGAATCTCTGGATGGATTTGTTGGGGGAACAATACTGGGCAATGGAGAACCGGGATTCATACTCGACATTCCCTTCCTCGCAGCAAGTTACTTTAAATCCCATAAAGGAGCTGCTTAGCCCATGAGCGGAGAAAAAACTCACACCGCTGAGACGAGCGACACTGAAGCTGATACTTATCTTGTCTTTTCATTGCAGAACAGCCTGTATGCCACTCAGTTGCTCGGAGTGCGTGAAGTTGTGGAATTTAAAGAACCAAAAGAATTACCCAACACCAATGCCGCCTTTTTGGGAGTCATCAATATTCGTGGTGAAATCATTGCCGTCGTCGACCTGTCGACGCTGCTGGGTGGAAAATCATCACAGTCAAAACGACCTACTTTATTGTTGGTAGAATCAGACAACGGAGCAGTAGCGGCGCTCGTGGATGAAGTGCAATCGGTTGTGACTTTCGACTCCACACAGATTGACAGCGCGCTGGCAACCCAAACTGCGGGTGGAATGATTTTAGGAATTGCTCGACAGGAAAGGCACCTTGTAACGTTGATTAATTTAAAAGAAATCATTGGGGCGACTCGAATTGCGAGTTAATTCAATTATAAAACTTTGCAGAAAGAGCTGAAAAATGTTGAACCAAAAAAATTTACTACAGGACCCCATTGTGAGCAAGCGCACGCTCTCGCTGAAATCAAAAATCATGAGTCTCGTCATGGGGATTGTTTTTGTTCAGGGAGTTATTAGCTATATTTCCATGCGAGATTTCAGCATAAATCAACACAAAAATGAAGAATCGACACTCATCAATGCCCGCGATTCTTTTACCAGAACATTTGCTGATCTTTTCTTTGAACGGTACGGAGATGTTCAGGCATTTGCCTTGAATTCTGCTTTTCGCAGCAGTGATGTCGGTGCAATGACTGAGGCTCTTAATTCTTATGTGCATCTGTACCAAATCTATCAGGGCATCCTTTTCTTTAATATGGAGGGCAAACTGATTGCATCCAATACAAAGGGTCCTGACGGAAAACCACTAAATGTGCAGGCGGTGCGAACTGGAAATTTTGCAAACACTCCGTGGTTCCAAGCTGCCCTTAAAGAAGCTTACACGGAAGATAAAACAAAAGGAATCACAGGAACTTATGTAGGCCCGGTGGGCATAGACAGTCTCACTCAAGCCCTTACGGGGCAACCACAATATGGTTTGCATTTTTCCACCCTTGTTAAGGATGCCTCCGGTAAAAATTTGGGAGTCATTACCTCGAGATCCGATTTTGCCTGGGTCGAGGACATCGCAAAATTTGTTGCCGATAGACTTGTGTCACAAGGGGTTAAGAGTTCGAATATAAAAATGGTTGATGCTCATGGCACTGTCTTTTTAGACTTTGCTCATGAAAATTCAATTGCAGCCAAAAGAAATTTGAACACATTGGGAAAACCAAGCACAGCTTCTGAAGGCAGCGAAGATGTCACACGAGCCATACGAGGAGAGCAAGGCCTTCTCATTACGATGAATGCAATTAAAAAAGTTCCTATTGTTTCTGCTTTCGCCCGCCTCAATGACGTTAAATTTCCCGAAATTTTGGGCTGGTCTGTGCTCGCGCAGGCCAAAGAAAAAGAAGTCTTTGCAAATGCGAATTCCATTATGACTCGCTTTTATTTAAGTTTTGCAGCAGTTTTTGCTGCAACTTTAGTGCTTGGATCGCTCTATACTGCTGCCATTTCCCGTCGATTTACGAAGGTTTCCCTCAAGCTTAAAGAAAGCGCTGAAAGAACATCCAGCGTTGCTTTTGAACTCACTGCGGGAGCAAACTCTTCCGCTGCATCCATTTCTGAACAGGCTGCTGCGGTGCAGGAAACGGTGGCCTCCATGGCCGAAATGGCGAGTATGATTGCACTGACTTCTCAAAACGTCCGGGAATCCATGACACTCACCCACATGGCCACTGAAAAGACAGAAGAGGGAAACCGAATCATGCAGCGCCTGGTGGGCTCAATGGATTCCATCCAGCAGGCCAATGGACAGCTTCAAAACATTGGAAAAGTCATTGCAGAAATCACCAACAAAACAGGAGTGATTAATGACATTGTTTTCAAAACTCAGCTCCTGTCTTTTAATGCGAGCATTGAAGCGGCACGTGCGGGCCAACATGGACGCGGCTTTGCAGTTGTCGCTGCGGAAGTTGGAAATCTGGCCCAGATGAGTGGAAATGCAGCAAAGGAAATACAAACTTTGCTTGATGAAAGCCGTGCACAAGTCCAAAGCATTCTCGAACGCACTCAAGAGCGTGTGACGGAAGGCCAATCGGTCAGCGCAGATGCCTTGGCGACATTTGCTGAAATTGCCAAAACCATCGAAGGTATTTCTGAGCAAATCCGAAGCATTAACCAAGCAACGCAGGAACAGGACATCGGAGTCAAACAAACCAGCACTGCCATGATTCAAATGGATGCCTATGCACAAAAAAATAACATTGCCGCTCAGCAAGTATCCATGCTTGCATCCGAAACACAGCAGGAGTCTGAGCGACTGTTTCGCATTATGCAGGCTTCGCGCATTCTTGTGCAAGGATCTGCTGCTTTCCAGAATATAGAAATTCCTCGCGACGTCGTAGACTCTTTGATTGACAACGACATCCCAACCTTTAAATCAGGTCGCGTACCCAAAATTGCTCCCGAAGCTCGAAATGACTCTACACACTTTCAACTGACTGCGAATCGCTCTAAAACCGCAGCCCCCTCAACTCCCTCTGCTTCCCCAGAAAACTCACAAATTGTGGACATCCTCGCAGCCAAACAAAAGAGAAAAGAAGCCGATAATTTAAAGTCAGTGCCGCCTCAGCGCGATGAGTCTGCTGACGAAATTTCAGCAGATGACGAAACTTTTCGCGCCTCGTAGTGAAAGCTGCAACATGATTTCATTTACAGAGAAAGAGCGAAATCTCATTTTTTCGCTCACCGAACGTCTGATAGGCAGCTGCCAAAATTCAGGAATGCGCAAAGAAATTTTGGTGTCGAATGTGGCACGTCGAATGGATATCTGCTCAATGAATAGTCTCGATGCCTACCTCGTGTATGCTTCCGAAAATGAGGAAGAATTTGAGCACCTCATTTCGGCGCTCACGATCCACACCACGAGTTGGTTTCGTGAACTGCCTCATTTTATTATTCTGCATGATTTGGCAACAGAGTTTGCTCAGACACATCGTGGCCAGATTTTTCGGGTCTGGTGCGCCGCTTGTTCAACGGGTGAGGAAGTCTATTCTTTCGCTGCAGTCCTTGAACGGATTCAAAATCAATACCCACATTTTTCCTATGAGATATTGGGCACAGACGTCGATCCACGCTCCATCAAGCATGCGAAACGCGCCGTGTATTATATTGATGCTCTAAAAGATGTTCCTGCCGATTACAAAAATTCTTTTTTAGTGGGATCAGAGCATACGCGAGAATTTTTTACTCTCACGAAAGCGCTGCGCGACAAATGTCATTTCGAAACACGCAATCTCATAAACCCTGCGGAACTTACTCAAGCTCAACCATTTCAATTTATCGTGTGCCGAAATGTTTTGATCTATTTTAATTCAGAACTGATGGGCCGCATCATCAATTCTCTCACTGATTCGCTCGATAAATCCACAGGTTACCTTTGTCTTGGGCACAGTGAATCGATCCCGGCTGAGCGATTTGGCCTCGAATTGCTCAAAAATTGTGTTTACTCTTTTGAACGTAACAAAAATCCGTCTCTTTCAGAATCAAAAAAACAAATCCTTGTGATTGATGACTCTCAAACCATCCGAACTCTTGTCACTCGGGTCCTTTCCGGAGGCGGATTTAAGGTATTATGCGCGAATAATGCTGCAGAAGCCTCAGAAATCCTCTCGAATAATTTAATTGATGGCATCACATTGGATGTCAATATGCCCGGAACTGACGGCCTTACTTGGCTTTCCGAGCGCAGAGGCAAAGGACTCAAGACCCCTGTCATTGTGCTTTCGGATGCCAATCCCGAAGAAGCAACTGCAGTTCTTTCTGCTATGGGAAACGGGGCACAAGAATTTATTGAAAAGGGCAAAATCGCCAGCGATCCTCAAATGCTCGTCGGACTTGTCACCGCCCTTGTTTCTCCCAAACTCAAGACGTTTAAAATCGTAAAAAAAGGCTTTCAAGGGCAAACCAAGTTGGTGCGTCCTGACGTTATTGTCATCGGCGCGAGCACAGGCGGAACCGAAGCACTGACTGCATTGCTCGCAAAATTTCCAAAAAATACTCCTCCAATTCTTGTTGTACAGCATATCTCAACGGCATTTGCCCCTGCATTTGCTGCTCGGCTTGCTCAGACGGCGGGCCTTACTCTTGGAAAATTCGAGACAGGAACCCTTTTGGAGTGCGGACATCTATATATGTCGACTCAAGATCTCCACATTGAGGTCGCAAATCGTGCAGGAGCACTCTGTTTGCGAACTTCAGCAGCTTCCCTCTCAAGACACTGCCCTTCTGTGGATGCTCTTTTTCTTTCCACAGTGGAATCGCGTGCAACGGCAGTTGGAATTCTTTTGACTGGCATGGGCAGGGATGGCGCCGTGGGCCTTTTAGAACTGCACTCAAAAGGGATGGTGACGTGCGCGCAAGATGAGGCCTCTTGCGTCGTCTTTGGAATGCCCAAAGAAGCCATTGCGCTGGGCGGTGCATCTTTTGTCGGCAATATTTCCGAGATTCGACAACTTTTAGAAGATGCCTTGCGCTCACCTCCCCACCCCAAAAGCATGAGCTAAGTCGATAAATGGAAGTCAAGTCGGTAGCACTTTTTTCAGGAAAGAGATAAGCTTGAAAAGGTTGAACACAACATTGAGACTTAATAAGGGTATACAAACATGATGGAAATAAAAAAAGTAATTGTCGCTGTCAACCTCCAAAAATTAAGCGCAGAAAACGCTCTTAAGGCCCTCGAACAAAGCGTTGCAACAGCTGTTTCATTTGCGCAAAAACTGAAAATTTCCCTTCGACTTGTTTACGTCTTTGAACCCACTCATGCGGTCCCATGGGGCAGCCCCCTGGGAATGTCTGAGGAAGAAATTTCTAGCGAACTTGCACATACCAGTCGCGCAAATGCATTCCAATCGTTGCATCTGCTTCGAAAAAAATCTATCGATGCAAGTATAAAATACCTAGACAACATGGTAAAAAAACTCCCCGCTGACGTAAACGGGAGTGGAGTCGTCCTTGAGGATACAAATGCTGCAAGCGCTCTTATTGCAGAAGCCATTTCACAAAAAGCAAACTTCATTATCGTCGCGAACTGGGAACAAACAAACCGATTTTCACTCACAGGACTGTCCACCTCACTCAGCTTAATGGCAAACAGCCCCGTGCCTACTTTAGTCATACCCACCGAGGGCGCCCTTGATTTTATGAAGTTGCCCCTCAAGACCATTGTTGCAGACGATTGCCGAGAGGAATCGGCAAAAGCCATGTCTAAGGGCCTCGAAATTTGTCAATTTTTAGGATGCTCAAGCGTCGTACACACTCATGTTGTTGAAGAATTTGCATCGAAACTAAAATCATTCTTGCGTGCTTTGGGCCAAGACGATTCCATGGACGCCAATGATTCGAACCAAAACAACAACGTCGCATCCACCACTCAGAATATTGAAAAAGCATTGCATAAGCGAGCCCAACAAGTCCCTGGACTTTTCCAATCGAAAGAAGTGAAGTATTCGAGCAAAGTTTTATTTGGAGACGTGTCTGAAAAAATCGGCCAACTTGTTACTGAAGTTGAAGCCAATCTGATTATTTTTGGCAAGCACCAGGCGCTTCACATGCAGCCTTATTTTATTGGAAAAGTTCCATTTCATACCATGATTCAATTAAAAAAACCTGTACTGGTTTGCCCCACTTAATTTCTAATCCATGCCTTCTACAAATCAATATTGCGTCATTTAAACACACTGTAAATCAATTAAACACCTCGATATAAAAATTTGTTTGAAGCCTCAGGGAATAGCTGGTACGTTCTTTGCTGTGTGAAATCTCGAAATCGCTTATTACATACAGACCAAACAAATACTAAGGCCCTAAAATCTATGCCAAAGACGCAATTTTCGACTTCATGGGCAAAAACTCAGGCAGAACTCGATTCTAAAAGCTTCGAAGACTTGCTAAACAATCGTTGCGCCTCTATCGTTCTGGACGAATTTTTCTCATTGGAAGAATGCACACTTTTAGTGAAGGCATTACGACAAACGGGTTTAAAGAATTATGCCTATGAGTTTAATACGCAAGAAGCTCCTATGGCTGCACACCTTTTTGAAACGCATTATTTGTATGAAACAAAAACCGCTTCCGAGTATTTTAAGGCAGCGCGTGAATCGTTTCAGCTTTATGAGCAAGTTGTGCAAACTTGCGGCATCGATCCCGTTCAGCGCGTTACCACTCAACTTCAACAGTGCTTAAGTAAACACATTCAAATAGCGGAACAGGATGAAGAACGCTATTTTCCAGCCATCGCGCGCGAACTCAACGACAGCGTGCTGCTTCATGCCGATTTTGCTCAATTTATTCCTGCTCACTGGATCATTTCTCGCATCACTGCGGAAATATCGTGGAACATCTATTTGACAGATCCTGAAGAAGGCGGCGAATGCGTCGTGTACGACAAACTTTGGGAACGCGAAGACGACTCGCACATTCGAGGTAACAGCTACGGCTACGACCATGCTGTCGTAGGAGGAAGACCGTTTGCGCAAATCGCGGCGCGCCCAGGGCGATTAGTCTTTTTCAACAGTCGTAATTTTCATGAAGTTCACGCTGCAAAATCACCCCGTGTTTCTGTGGGGGGACATATTGGACTGACTCCAGAAAACACTCTCATTCTTTGGAGCTGATGAGTCTGGTGAATTTTTAAAACAAAAAGACAGGTCGATTCCCTTGCGGAAAAACGCCTGTCTTTTAAAACAAACCGATTCTAAAAATTGGAGCGGGCGAAGGGTCTCGAACCCTCAACCTATAGCTTGGAAGGCTATTGCTCTAGCCAATTGAGCTACACCCGCTAGAGAGTGGTGGGCAGGGGTGGATTCGAACCACCGAAATCGTAAGATAGCGGATTTACAGTCCGCCCCATTTAGCCACTCTGGAACCCACCCATTTTCCGTCTTGCGACGAGCCTAAAAGATTCAACATCATCAAGTTGTTGTTGTCACTCTCAGGTGTCGACACAGGTAGCATGCTTAAAACAGAATTGTCAACTTCAGCTGAACCAGAAGCGTCTTTTTTTTTAGTTCCACTCTTAAACGAGCGTTCTTGCATGTAAAAGAAGCTTTTCCATCTCAGCCTGCAAATGCTTTTGGAATAAAAGCACTTGTAACTCGGGGGGCTCGGTCCCGAACTCCATGGTGGGTGGCAAAATCGGCTCTCGCACCAAGTGGATGAGCTGCACAGGCTCTGGGAGCAAGGGATTTCCTCTTTGACGCTTAAAGACAGGCAATGGAACCTTAAAAAGTTGATAGGCAAGATCTGTGAGAAGATGAGGTTCTACCTGAAATATGTCATCGGAATGCGGACATGCCACGAGGATAATGGGTGCCTGCATCTTCATCGCAAGCTTTACAAAACCGAGTCGGCCTTGCCAGTCAATCTCATAGCGGCGATCACGAGAACGAAGTGCTTCTTTCATTCCTCCGGGTGCCACTCCAACGATTTCATCGTTTGCAAGCAGATTTTCGGCATTTTGCTTGGTCCCTTCAACGATTCCAACCCGCGTTGCGAAACCTTTTAAGAACGGAATTCGAAAAATTAATTTGTCGCCAAGTCCCCGGATTTGCCTTTTTTTATCTTCCAAAACAGCATCCGCAAACAGAGCCATGTCGTAGGTTGCAAGACTATGATTAAAAACAACCAAAGCACGGCCCTTTTCGGGCACGTACTCCAAGCCAAGCACCTTGTGATCATGGTATTCACGGAGAAAATCAACTAATTTCTTCAACTTGCGGAGACTTTTTTCGTCCTCTGGCATCAAACCCATCCCAATTCTCCACATCGAAACTTCAAACTAATAGATTTGTCCATTCGGATTGCCATACTGCGGCTGCGTACCATACTGCGGCTGTGTGCCATACTGCGGCTGATTGCCGTATTGCGGCTGTGTACCATACTGCGGAATGCCATTTTGTTGAAATCCACCTTGAGGGAGGCCCATATTACCCCCTTGTCCCCCAATCCCACCAGTTTGCAAGCCCTTCGACTGTTTATAGCTTACGGCCAGACCGCACGTGTATTTCTCAATTCGACTTCCATCTGCAATGTCTGCGTTCGAGGCAAGCAAAGTTAAAAAGTTTGGAGGCTGAACTCCTGACATCATGGCGCGCTGTTGAAGCTGACTATAAAATCCAACGTCTCCACTGTCCAAATCAGACATGTCTTGAACCTCGCCCGATGGATGCACTATTTTATAGTTTACGCTGTGGGTGTATTTGGCCCACTTCAACGCAGCCACAGCGGCAAACTGACCAATGGGGCCCACTGGAATATTCCGAATATTCGGAAACTGCTGAACCGGAAACATCCCTGCAAATATTTCGGCCGCATTGGGATGTGGCGGGAAGTGGGGTAAAAAGTCTGTCAAGAAAACGTAGCGATGCAGTTTTCCATTCATTTCCGAAAGCACCAACTGTGCAAAAGTATCGTTCCCCATTTTGGGCTGACCAAAAGAGTAAACGCCGGACACATTGTAATTCGCCTTCAAGAGCTTCCAGCCAACCACTGAAGCCAGACTCCCCCCCACTCCATGGCCTGTTACGAAGATGGGTTTTTGCGCAGCATTCATTCCAGTTAAAATATTTGTAAGGCAAGGCAGTACATTTGCAAGCTGCTCATCAAGTCCGGTTAAAATCCACCCTGATGCCCCACTGCCCGCTGACTTCGTAATAAAATTAAAGTTCGTGAGGTGATCTTTAAGTTCGCCTCCACCACTAAAACCGACAACAATAAGATCATCTTTTCCTGCAACGTAGCCTTGTATTGCGCCTTTTCCTGGAGCACCTGTCACAGTGCAATTGTTTTGTGCACTTCCAGTTCCGGCGTTTGCGACGATGGAACGGACGTCTTTAAATCCATATTTTACATACTGAGCTCGAACTGCGGCATCGCTTCCAGAAAAGGCTTTTGCAGATTGAATCATCCAAAACGCATTTGTTGGATTTGCACCTGGCGCAGCAACATCCAGTGAAAATGCAGAATCAGGGGTTACAGTACAGTCGCCTCCTTGTGTTTCAACTTTTCCAGGCACAAGTGCCGCGTTGAGGGGGATGGTACTTTGCGGATTGCTTGTGTTGGGAGTCGTTGTTGTGGGCTGTTGAGGAAGTTTACGCCCCCCTTTGATAAAGTTGGCACATCCTGTCGCCCCCCAAAGAGCAAATATTGTTACGAGAATTTTGTTTTTTGTCATCATTCTACCCCATCGCAGGTCAACGCAACATCCACTGACCCAACTTATCGGCAAAATTCGAAAAAAAATGAGAATAAAATATTTTCTCAATGACACTCGAATTTTAGGGGCCTCGGTTTTTCAATGACAAAATAAGTACACAGGGCTTTCACTCTCAACAAGGCTATCTTCGCTCAAGATTCCAATTTGAATTTGGTAGACTTCTGCAATGACATTGTAAAACAAAGTCTCAGCCAGTTCTCCATGTTGGACCTCTAAAAACCCTTCCTCTTGCAATTGCTTCATAAAGACTTCCTTCGAAGACTGGGTAAAGCCTTCAAAGAGTCTATCGACAATCAGCCTCGCCTCCTCAAGAGATCCTGCATATCGTAACGGACTCTCAACTCCTTCAGAGATTGCAAATGGAGGATTCGTTTCCGGGTGCATCAACCATTCCGATATTACACTTTCAACATCAGAATCGCCTTTAAAAACAGCCGAACATTTCCTAAATTTTCGATGCTGCCCACTGCCGCCACAACACGCATATTTCATAAACGATGTCCTTCAAGAACTCGGACCGCAGATCCTTCAGCCACAAAAGTGGAATGAGATTTTTTCAAATACTCAGCAAATTCCTGACCGTAAGTCGATTCAAAGTTTCCCGATATTTCCACTTCGCAGTTTTGCCACACGCGCCAGCGGGGGTGTTCCACTTTATACTCCACCGTTCCGCCATCGCGTTGCCGAGCATATCCGTAGTAATGCTCTGAAATATATTCCTCCAGTGACCCTTCTTTTGGCAAGCAGGGCTCACCTTGAAACATTGCCTTTACCGAGCATTCACTTTGATCATTTTTCCATCCAAAAGTCACGCTTTGGTTTGCACTCTCAGTTTCAAACCTGTGTGACATCGGGCACGCTTTATAATTTTCATTGTAAATAACGCGAGCCAGCAATGCGACAAAAGATTTAGGCACAAGTTCTTTAATAAACACCACACCTCGTTTTGAAACTTTGATTCCATCTTGAATCTCAGTTCGCGTAACATAAAATCGAAGATTCACTTCCTCAAAATCTGAGAATGAAGGCATGCGCATGCCCTTTACAAAGGCATTTGCAAATAAAAAACCCACCAGAGAACAAAGCACAGTGCCTTCAAAACCATCAAGTTCGGTTCCCGCAGGAACGTAAGGTTCCAGAAGTGCGCGTGGCACTTCGTAGTTTATCATGACCAAATTGAGCCATTGTGAGCTTAAAAAAACGCGTTTGTTTTTTTCAAACACTTCATAAACGGGAGGAAATTTTGAAACAAGCAACTGCCTTGCCGAAGGTTCTACAAGTTCGCAGAGCGCTGAATCTTTCGCCTTACCTGCAATTTTGTAGCGATTTTTCGCATATAAGTCATAACAAAAATCTCGTATTATTTTGGGGAAAAATTTTCCGAGGCGTAACGGCAACCACATCCAACCAAGTTCAGCAAGGATGGCAAAAATGGAATCACTCTTTTCAAAAACCTCTCCATTGCGAATGACGATCACGCTGCTGCCAAACCCATCTCGCAACTGAGATGCGAGGGCAGCATGATGAGGCGACTGCTGTGCGAGT
Organism: Silvanigrellaceae bacterium; assembly: GCA_044237915.1. GTDB lineage: Bacteria > Bdellovibrionota_B > Oligoflexia > Silvanigrellales > Silvanigrellaceae > JBIIEI01. Next base: position 12,867 of record JBIIEI010000004.1, read on the forward strand.
CGTAGCGACATGAAACGAAATCTATCGCGATTGGCCCTTCTAAGCAGCCATTTCACAACAAAATGACAAGTTGCGCAGTCTCCATCGTAAAGAACATAGAGGGGAAGTCTTTGTAGAATCTGTTTATTGCTCATGTTTGTTTCCGACCTTCTTCGAGTATCCGACGACGTTCACAGACCTCATTGCCAGCAGCTTGCTCCTCAATGCACGGGGTGCGCCATGATCGTGCTCAAGCAAACGACTATGCGGAATAATTCTCTCATGTTAAAATTACATGTCCGACACTCAAAGTAACATTTTGAGGAGATGAGTAATGAAGACAACATTGACTCGCGTTTGTCCGTTTCTTTTTTTCTTTGCCGTACCATGGCTCTTGATGACATGCGACGAGAAAAAGAAAGGTGAACCTGAAGGTGGAGGAAAGCCGACCAAAGCAGTTTTAAAAAGTTCCAATTTCGCGAAAAAAGCTCTTGTATTGACGCCCCCTCCTCCTCATTTTTTAGGCGAAACAGTGACCTTATCCAACATCACTGGAATGGCAGATTCAGTTCTCGTATTGACTTCAGAAGACTATTGTGGGTTCTCGGTATGGTCTGCCAACAGTCAAAGAGGCCCTGTTGCAACAGAAGGAAGGGCATACGAAAGCTTTAATTTAGGAGATCCGACAAACTGGACATCCACGGGCACAGGCTTGCGAGACGGCTGCAAAGGCGGCCAAACCCAAAGCGTTGAAGCTTACTTTGCATTTATCGATTTCCACCTTGCATTGGGCACAGAAAAAAAAGTCATTCGTGTCTTTACAGGCGACCATGAAAAAGCAAAAGCGGGAGATGTCCTCATCAAGACGGAGAATGGATTTTCGTGGGTCAATGCAGAAGGCACACAACTCTTCCCCGACACAGATGCCAGACCCGATTCCGCTCACCAACTTTCATATCTCAAGGGTAAAATTCCATTTAATGATGGCGGAACAAAAACAATTCTCAGCAAGCTTCCCATGACACTTGCTTCGGGGTCTTCGCCCGAGATGAATCCTGACATCGAAAAAGTCGTCATAGACACTGATTTTACCAACGCAGGAATCAAGATTTCGGATTCTTCGAGCGATGCGCGCATGGCTTCTACATTTGACGCTAAATTTCTCGATACCAATGCATTTACACCGGCTCTCAAAGCAAAGGTAACCGCACTTAAAAAGTCAGAAATTGGAACTACTGCGGATCCCGAACCGACGAAGGCAGGAAACATAGAATCTGCTGCACCTTCACCGAGCCCTTCCCCCGCGTCAAAACCTGCGGGGCTCCGAGAAAATAACTGATCAACTTTTAAATGGTCAGAGAAGCGGTAAGAAGGTATGAATTTTCAAAATTGATTGGTAGAGTGTGGTGCTCTTTGTTTCCACATCGAGGAGAACGCTGCGATGGCAACCTTAACACTCGGACCAGCTCTGATGCGACCGACAACCACCGATGACTATTGGGAGTACGGTGAAATTGTCGAAGTCAATGGGAGAGGGGTCGTATTCAAAGATCACAGAACTGGCAAAAAAGCCAACTATGACTTGAGTAACTCTGATGTCTTACTCATCAATTACAGCCCTAAAGATCGTAAAACTCTTGAAGGAATTCAAATTCATGCTCCGGGCAGCATCAAATTGGATCACTCTAAGAAACACTATAGCGAGGTTGTAGAAGAAGTGAGAACGGAATGGATTCCCATTGCCCCTCAACTGAACTGAAGTTTTTTCACCCTCACACTTCAAGCAAGCTTTTTGAGACGGGCCACGATCGTAGCTGAGAACGTGTGCCAATATTCGTCAAGCTCTGCAAGGCCTTGCTGCCATTGGGCACCTGTGGGAGGCAGATCCGAAAATCGCAGACGTTCATGGAGGTCAAACCATTTTCGCCAGGCGAGTTTTTCGACGTCTGACTGAAGGATGATTTCCACATCCACCTGCGCTTTGGGCCATTCCACGGGCCCTATCTTCGCAAGTAATTTTTCCATTTTCTTTCGACGGACGGAAAGCTCAGCGAATTTTTTTGAGCGATTCCGTCCGATTTTCAATCCTCTTCCGTTTAGAAGTTTCAAAAGATATTTTCGAAAAAACCAGAAGAGCACCGATCCAAGAACAACAACCACCACAGAAATCAATGGAAACCGAAGGGAATTGATATTCCAAAGTTGTTTTACAACACCAAAGCTTTGCATTTCCTGTACTTCATGCTGCTCCCTTTCCACTTCTTCCTGTGCAGTCGTTCGAAAAGAAAGGACGTATTTTTGCCAATAGGCGCTTAACACATCACGATATTGTCCAGCCCAGTCGAACATTTTACTTTCGCCGGCCACAAAGGTAACAGGCGTCGGATCAAGGACGTTCCATCCAGATGAACTGTCCCATGCCTCCAGCCATGCATGTGCTTCTTTCTGCCTGACTGTAAGCACTCCTGAAAATGGTTCATTTACGACACGAAAACCAAGAACAACGCGCGTTGGAACCCCTGCAAGTCGCAATAAAATGGAAGCCGCAGAAGCAAAAAGTTCACAATGCCCTTTGCGTTTTCGAAACAGAAAATCCTCGAGATTTTTTTGTGGATGAATTGCAGTTTCTGAAGATTGAGAGGGGTCCCTTTGAGTGGTGGCAATAAATTTTCCACTCATCAAGAACTCATTTACTTTTCGCATTTTTGCGATGGGAGTGTGAGCATGCGCAAAGAGATCGGATTGAATCTTTGTCCATTCGGTGCTTTGAAAATTCCAATCACTTGGAACTTCATGATGAACATCCAATGGAGGCCATTCCGTCTTCTCAGAGGCATGCACAACCAATCGATATTGCATACGTGTTTCTTCTGAGCCGGGAAGAATCCAACCCCCACCAAAGGAAGATCTTGCATTGAGAGAACTCCCGACAACTGCCAAAGACTCCGTATAATAAGGGACGGGTAGGCTAGAGACGCCTAAGGGTTCTCGAACAATTTCCATCACTGTGCGTGATTCTGGAAGCCCGGTCGGTCGAACCGACTTATTTTTGGAACCCATCGAGGCACCACGGGCATCTTGATGTGCTTTCCATTTGGAGCCACTGACTTTATCGAGCACGTGCCCCTTTAAGAGTCCAAACGGAAAATACTTTTGAATGATTTCTTTTCCCTGCGGCTCTTCTTCAAAAAATATACGCAATGCAATGCGGTCATCATTGGCGCCCCAAGCTTTACTGATTCCTAAATCTATTTCATTGGTGTAGCCAATTTTTGTGTTGTCAGAACGCGCAAATCCAAGTCCTAAATTATACGGATTTCGTGGTAACAATGGAAAGATAACAAGACTCAGAAAAAGAACAACCGTCGAAACCATTGCAGTATAAATGAGGTAACTCAAAGGAAGTGATTTGAGGATATCAGCTCGATTGTTTTCTTGTAAAGACTTCTCAATAAACAGGTAACACAAAGAAATAGAACCCAGAATTGCAAATAGAAAAATAAGAAAAGCGGTATGAAGATCAGGACTGATTGAAGCGGAAACTGCGATATTCGCGAATCCCATCGCAATTCTTTGAGCTTTATTTCGCACGTCGCTTGCTTGCAGCCAAAGAAAAGGATGAATAATAAGCAGCCCATGTGCACCCACAACCAACGGGTGCCATCCCATTTTCCAAGATGCCCCTAATCCAGCAACAAAAGTGATGAGCAGAATGCCGCCCACAAATTTTGCCTTCACCAAAGCGTCACTTCGCCTTTTGATGCCTCGCCAAAACGCAACAAATCCCAGAGCTGCAAGTGCAGGAATCGCAAATTCCGAAAAAATTTCACCACTTGTTAAAAGCGCAAAGAGCGAAGATAAATCTAAAATCCATATGAGCCATGTGCTTGTTGCCAATAGGTTCACGCAGCATTTTCTCCTTCTGCCTTACCTTCTAAAGGTAGCAATGCTAACGTATTCAAAATCTGAATTTTGCCCTGAAAAACTCGACTTCCACCAGACTCCAAAACGATGAGAGTTGAAACCAGCCCCTCAAGAACCTGCGCTGCGATCTCAGAGACTTTCTTTTCGAATTCAGAGTCAACTGCGACTTTCAGGTCGAGAAAAGCTTCGCGATTTTCCTGTGAGGTTCCGCGCTGTCGAACCAGTGGCTCTCCCCGGGCAAGACTCAAGGTCCACACTACTTCACGATAATCATCGCCTTGTTGGAGCGGCCTTACTTCTCCATCTAAAAAGTCGCCGGATCTTTCGTTCCGACTTCTGACTGCCTTTGCAGCAGGATTCAAGACCTGAGAGCTGTAGGTGCTTGCACTTTCTCTCGTGTTTCGCAATCCATGGCGCAGTAAGCGTTGGGGCCAAATAATTCGACTTCCTGCTTGGGGGATGAGGCGTGTTTTAAGTGCAAAACCAAAAGGATAAGAAGTGCCACATGCGATTCCATCCCATCGATGTTCACCCCTTTTTAAGTACAAATACTGAGATTCCACTCGGCGGGTTTCTTTGCCAGGAAGATAGGGAATAAGGACATGCTTTTGAAAGCCCGACTTGCCCCAAACACCCACTTCAAGACAAAAGATAGGCAGGCTCCCATGATTAATCACTTCAATAATGTCAGAACAGGCCTCGCCTGCTGTGGCAAGTTTTCTGACCCAAGTAATTTCCACAGCGCCCACAGCCTTCTCGGAAAGAACTCCCGAAAGAATAATGCTGCCCAACAAAAAACTTTCAAGCAAATAGAGAACATTGTTACCTGTTGTGATCGCAACAACACCCATCATTAATGTCAAAGCAAGGTACCAGCGCCCCATGACGGAAATAGAGAGTCTCCGTCGTCCGTACTTTTGGCGCTGAACTCGCTTCATCGCGGGACCTCAGTCTGTTCAATAATTTCCTTAATAAGTTTTGCCTTAGCCTGAAAATCAGATTCTCCATTGACGAGTCGCAGTCTGTGAGCCAACACGGGCTCTGCACAGTCCATGACATCCTTTGGAGTCAGAAAATCTCTGCCACGCACAAGCGCCAACGCACGGGCTGCATTTAAATATTGAATGCCTCCACGCACCGAAACGCCAAAGCCAATTTCGGGATGTTTTCTCGTATTTAATACGATTGAAATTGCATAATCTAGAACACTTTCTTCAACATAAATTCTGTTCACTATTTCTTTGATTTCTAATATTCGAGCTACCGATAAAAGAGGTTGCGGTTTCTCGGAACTTTCACCCTGGGAGTAAGCAACTTCACGCTTTTCCTTTTTTCGGACCATCTCGCGGTATATTTCGAGTTCAAAATTTCGCTCAGGCAACGATAAAGACACTTGCATCATAAAGCGATCGAGCTGACTTTCAGCAAGTGGAAAAACTCCGTGATGTTCAATAGGGTTTTGCGTTGCAACAACAAAAAAGGGCCGAGGTAACAGATAGGTTTTTCCATCCATTGAAACCGTCCCTTCCGCCATGGCTTCAAACAATGCAGCCTGCGTCTTGGGACTCGTACGATTGAGTTCATCTGCAAGTACGACATTTGCAAAGAGAGGGCCTGGACGAAACTCAAAATCTCGCCCCTCGATGTTGGGTCTCAAAATTCCCAGAATTTCTCCTGGTAACAAATCTGTCGTCATCTGAATGCGGTGAAAACTTCCATCCATAAGTCTTGAAAAGCTTCGCGCCAGCGTCGTTTTACCAACTCCTGGAGGCCCTTCCAGCAAAAGATGGCCACCTGCAAAGAACGTCGCCAACGACAGTTCGACGATATGTTTTTGCCCCACGAGAACATTTTCAAGGTGAGAAAGGAGAAGATTAACATCTCCCTGAAAGAACACTTCTCTAACAACTGCACCCATTCTTCAATGCTCCCATTTCAGTTCCAAACTCACTGCGGCCATTTAACGAGCAATGCAGCAAAGCGCTCACGCTTGCAGCACCAAGCTTCTCGGCTGCGACAATCCTTCCCTTTAGAAAAAAGAAAGGGGCCGCCTAGAAATCACGAATTTGCTTTTTTCTCTTTGAATTTGGGTACTCCCCCTCACGCATTTCTCTTTTCCTTGGTATTTTTCCGATGGAGTGCATCTTTGATTTGGCGCTTTACAAAAGGAAACCCGAAATGTTCATGCTTGGAACAGACATCGATCATGAGCTCCGTCTCGAGCTTCTGACACCCCATCATGCCGGCTCCCTTTCCACTCTGATTGAAAAAAGCCGAGTTTCACTTCGTGAGTGGCTGCCTTGGGTCGATTCAAGTCGATCCATCAAAGATTCCCTGAATTACATTCATTTTGAACTCGACAAGCTCTCTAAAAACAGAGGTTTTCAAATGGGAATCTGGTTTCGCGGGCAACTGGCGGGTGTCATTGGCTTTCACGAAGTCGACTGGACGAATCGCAAAGTCTCGCTTGGATATTGGCTAGGCGACGGATATCGGGGTAAAGGCCTGATGCGCCGTTCCTGCCGCAAGCTTGTTGATTTTGCCTTTACGGTTTGGGACCTTCAAAGAGTCGAAATTCTATGCGCAGTCGGAAATACCAAGAGTCAAGCCATTCCTAAAAGCATTGGATTTACACAAGAAGGTGTGAAGCGACACTGTGAATGGCTCAACGATCATTTTGTAGACCATATCGTGTTTTCGCTTTTGAAAACCGAATGGCTCGTACAAAACTCAAAGAATGCCAGCAAAAGTGAATGAAAAAACGTGCAAGGATTGGCCCGCATTGCGAATATCTGCACCCAGGCTTTGTTTTTGCGAAAGAGTGGCTGAGTTGGTGATTCGAAAAGCCTCGTCTTGAATGACGTCTTTAAAATTCTGCACAGACCCGTTGTAATTTAAAAGAAACTGCAACTTGGAATTTGAATCACCCACTAAGTTGATGCCCGTGGAAATTTTAAATGACGTTTTGCTACTGCGACCTCCTCCAATCAAACTTCGATGCCGAGTCACCGTCGAAAATGGACCTTCAACTTTTGTGCCATAATCGGAATGCGGAGAGCCATTCACCGTGCTGCCAGCAGTTGGCAATGCCGCAAGAAAGCCAAGCTTTGACACAAAGCGATATTCACGCCAAGGTAACAGCATTTCACCTTCAGCGTCTAACCCCATTTCCAAATTTTGCGTTGTGAGATTACCGTCTAAATAATGTATACTTTGGACAGCATAGTGCATGCGGGGCAAGAGGATAGCGTCTATCCCACCGGAATTTGCGGAAGTTAACAAACTGATAGGATAGCGAACAGTTGGCCAAATGGAAAAAGTGAAGCTCTGTTTCGCAGCCAAAGGACTTAATTTCTTCGAACAAAACGACGCAGCAATTGGAATGGCATAGCTACTCTCAGCGCCAAGCAGAAACTTATGTCCTGATAAGTAAACAAGAACATCAAACCCTAACTGCGCCTTTAAAAAAGTTGTCGCAGCGTTCGTCAATTCACCATCGAGAACCAACAATTCTCCACACCCGTAGCCGAAATCAGCAGAGGCATTCAGTTGAGGAAAAGCAATGCTTCCTTCTGGTTCCACATCATTGTCTTGGCTAGGCAAGCTCTTCGCAATTTCCTGACTGCTTGCCGGAGTCGAAAAAATAGAAAAAATGAATGCGGCCAAGTAAATCCTGGTGGAAAACAAAGCTCCGAAAGGATACTTTCGGTACAAATTTTGCATCCTCAATTCTTTAAGTTGCATGAGGATGAAATAAAGAGAGGCCAAACATTAGCCTTCCGCCCTGATGGCTCGCCAGCAACATTCTTCTGCTGCATCGACAGTGACTTGATCAAGTGAAATGCGACCACCACGAGCCGATTTAAACACCCCAACAAAAGCACCAAAAAGAAAAGCGATCAGAAAATCTGGTGACAGATCTTTTAATTCTTTTGCTGCTCTGCCTTCGAGTAAATAGTTTCTCAAGACATCCATGGCTTTGGCAGTTAATTCTGCACTTTTTTCATCTAAATAGGGCGTATGGTGGTGCATTTCTAAAAAAGAAAACGCGACTGGATTGGCTTGCGCAAATGTGACAAGACCTTTCCAGAGTGCCGAAAACTTGGCTCGAGAATCTAATTCGGGTGAATAGAACTCCGTCAAACCTTCAATAAACTTCGATTTCCAGTGCTGATAAAGCGCGTTCACAAGAGCTTCTTTGCTCTCAAAATAACGATAAATCGTTCCAGCGCCAACACCCGCTTTTTCAGCAACTAAAGGAACAGGGGTTCCATCAAAGCCTTTCTCAGAAAACAGCACGAGAGCCGCCTCAAGAATTGCGTTCTGCTTTGGACTCTGGGTCTTCTCTGTGGCTTTTACAGTCATGTCCCTTCCCTTTGCTGCGTAGAATGTGCTTTGACCCAGGCAATGCTCTCAGCAATAACAATGTTCTTGTTGAGGTCATTGTGCAATTCATGAAAACTTTCTTCATAAATTTTGAGCGTTTTATCTTTTGAGCCCGCCCGTTGAAAAAATTGTTGAGTTCCTTCAGGTGAAGTCAAACGATCTTGACCAGCATGCATCAGCAGCATAGGAAGACTCATGGTTGACGCAGCTTTAAGCAGTCGCTCTGCCATTTCTGTTCCTTCCTTATAGGTTCGGGTCGTAATCTGATCGTGAACCAAAGGATCATTTTTATATGCTGAAATAATTTCAGCATCTCTGGAAAGTCCAACTAAGTCGAGTTCATTCGTGACAGCAAGTGCAGGCAATATTTTTGACATTAAATTCCCAACAGCACGCTTCCAAAGTGGAGGCAAAAAGGGAAGTTTAATCCAGGGGCCTGTAACAAGCACTCCTGCAAGTGGCCTTTGAAAGTAAAGGAGGGCATATGCCAGTGCAATTTGTCCGCCAAGGCTATGTCCATAGATAAAAAATGATTTTGTTCCTGTTTCATTGAGAGCGATATCCGCAAGCTGATCGACATCTTGCAGCAGGCCTTCATAAGAAGTCATGTGGCCTCTTGCTCCTTCAGACTTACCGTGGCCTTGATGATCCAGTGCATAAAAAGCTAAACCTTCTTTTGCAAAGAAATTACCAACGTGTTCATAACGTCCAGAATGTTCTCCAATTCCATGACAAAAAACCACCGTGGCAGAGGGTTTTTCAGAAGGAGACCAAACTCTATAAAAAATCTTATTGTTTTTTTTCGATGTGAAAGAGTCTTCCCGTTTGCGAATATTCATCTCAGAGCAACTCCAGCAGTAATAGGGATGACGAGAGCTTCTCCTTTTGCAGTCGCAAAAATGCAGCTTACTAAGGGCATGATAACGCCAATCTCCGAGTATCTACAAGCCTGTGAAGCAGAAGTTCCTTTTCTGCCATTGTCTAACTCAGCTCTCGCCATTCAACTGCACCCTGCCTAGATTCCCTAAAAACCATTCTTACACTTCATAGTCGGCCAAAATTCAAAAAATACTTCTGTTGGGGCGTTGACACCTTCCAATTTGCAATGATAAACAACCTCCCGTGCAAGACATGGGATTCAAAGTTCATGTTGCAACTGCGAAATTGATTCTTTCTTTCGCCCATATAGCTCAGTGGTAGAGCACATCCTTGGTAAGGATGAGGTCCAGGGTTCAAGTCCCTGTATGGGCTCCATTTTATCTTCGCTTTCAGATCCAACGGCTCCCAGCCTCTTTTCTTTGTAAATTCAACTCCTCTCTGCAAGTTCCGCTCCTGTGCTACGCACAATTCATTTTTTGTATTTTATTTCAGGTTTGCTTCAAAAAATTGCCAGGTCGCGTCTTTTTCGACAAAGCCAGATCATACCTGTGATAAAAAGCTTTGTTCACCTCAAGATCTCTTTCCATAAATTTCAACTGCATAAGGTTCTAAAATAATCAGTCTGGACAAAGCATCCGTTGGGACGTGGCGAGAGCGATCCCACTCCCCCTTATAAGCATCCCCGATTCCGAGAAACCTTCGAATTTTAATTCGGTCCTCAAGTCAAATTGACAAAAAGCAATGCTTGCTTCAAGAATATCAAGCTTCGGTCTGGCGCAGCATTGAACCTTCGACACCATTCTAGGGTGAACCTTTTAACGGTCAGAGCTCTAAAACTCTGTACTTGCGGGAAAAGCTTAAAAGTCCAACCCAGTGTGGCCCGTCGAAGCGATGGAACCTCGAAAATCGGCGACCAGCCGTTGCTTTTTTTCGGGTTTGTTTGTATCAATGCCTTCCACAAGGGCAGAGTAAGACTTGCGTCACCCTTCGGCTCGGTTTTTCGAGCCCCCAAAGAGACGTAAGTTGCTTTTGCTATAGTTGGCCTAACGAAAAATTTTGTACAGTCTCTTTGTTTGCAATTCTTTTTTGCCTGGAGGATCAAGCGGTGGCAAAGGAAAAGTTTGAGCGCAATAAGCCTCATCTTAATATCGGTACCATCGGTCACGTAGACCACGGTAAGACAACTCTTACTGCTTCGATTTCATCGGTTCTTGGGAAGTCCCAGAATCGTCAAATCGTCAAGTTCGACGAAATCGATAAAGCGCCGGAAGAAAAAGCTCGCGGTATTACAATTAACGCGACTCATATTGAATATGAGACTACGAAGCGTCACTACGCTCACGTAGACTGCCCGGGACATGCTGACTACATCAAAAATATGATCACCGGTGCAGCTCAAATGGACGGCGCAGTGCTCGTCGTTGCAGCAACCGATGGTCCTATGCCTCAAACTCGTGAGCATATCCTTCTTGCTGGTCAAGTTGGCGTGCCTGCGATCGTTGTATTTCTAAACAAGTGCGACATCGCTGACCCTGAACTTCTCGACCTCGTCGAAATGGAAGTTCGTGAGTTGTTGAGCAAGTATAAGTTCCCTGGCGACGACATCCCTATTATTCGCGGATCTGCCCTCAAGGCACTCCAAGAAGGTACAGGCAAGCGTGAAGATCCTGCTTCCAAGTGCATTTTTGAACTTATGGATGCTGTCGACACCTACATCAAAGAGCCTGAGCGCGCAGTCAATAAGCCATTCTTGATGCCTATTGAAGACGTGTTCTCGATCTCTGGACGTGGAACGGTTGTAACTGGTCGCGTTGAGCAAGGTTCTGTGAAGACTGGTGACGAAATCGAAATCGTCGGAATCCGTCCCACAACCAAAACAACTTGTACAGCCGTCGAAATGTTCCGTAAGATTCTCGACAGCGGTCAAGCTGGTGACAACGTAGGAGTTCTTCTCCGCGGTACAAAACGTGAAGACGTTGAACGTGGACAAGTTCTTGCGAAGCCAGGCTCTATCAAGCCGTTCAAGAGATTCAAGGCTCAAGTTTACGTCTTGACGAAGGAAGAAGGCGGACGCCACAAACCTTTCTTCAAGGGATATCGTCCTCAGTTCTACTTCCGCACAACGGACGTGACTGGTACGATCGAACTTCCTGCAAGCGTTGAAATGGTTATGCCTGGTGACAACATCGAAGTTGAAGCTGAGCTCATCACTCCTGTCGCGATGGAAGCGGGACTTCGCTTCGCAATCCGCGAAGGTGGACGTACTGTTGGTGCTGGAACAGTTGTTGCGGTAATCGACTAATAAGTCTATTCCTAAGCTTCTGTCCGAGTTCCCTGTTAAAAAGCGTATCCTGACACTAAACATGTTGGGATACGCTTTTTGCGTTGTGTTATTTCCTATTCCCTATCAAAACTTATCTTTATCCCTTGCAAAACCGAGCTGAAAATAGGCAAAAAAAACACACTGTATGAGTGTGCTTTTTTGAATTCTGTGACTCTTAAATCGACCGAGAGCATGAACTTACTCGGTGATTTTTTCAACCTTGCTAAACTCAAGCTCAACTGGAGTCGGGCGACCAAAGACAGAAATGAGAAGTTTCAACTTCATCTTCTCAGGCTTCACATCGTCAACATCGCCTACAAAGTTTGTAAATGGTCCGTCAATCACCTTAACGCGCTCACCCTTTTCAAACACAGCTTTTGGCTTCGCAGCTTGTTCACGAGCCACATGAGCTGCTCTGTTGATCACTCTATCCACTTCTTCATCTGCAAGCGGTGGTGGAGACTTGTTTTGATTCGCACCAATAAAGCCTGTGACCTTTGGAGTTTCTTTAACGCAGTGATACGCAGGCTCCGTCATTTCCATTTGAATAAAAATGTAGCCAGGCATCATCTTTGTTTCGACAAGGCGCTTTTTGCCTTTTTCGTCGATACGCTCAACCATTTGCGCTGGAATAATAATATGCCCGAAAAAATCTACGAGCTTGTACTTTTTGATACGCTCTTCGAGTACGGTTTTTGCCTTCTTTTCCATTCCTGACTGGGTAAAGACGGCATACCATTTAAATCGTTCATGTTTCGTATCGAGACCGCCGGAAGTCTTTTCCTTTGGCACTTGAGTCTGGTCAGACATCACGACTCCTCAGAGACCTTTTTGAATTTTTAAAGAAGACTTACAGAATCCGTTTTCATCCACCCGCAGTGCCCAACACGAGGTTCACTGCCTTGAGAAAAACAAAGTCTGCGAAAAAGAGGAAAATAGAAGAAACGATAACGAGGCCAATGACGACGACCGTTGCCTTCTGAGTTTCTTTAACATCAGCCCAAGACACTCGGGTGAGTTCATCACCCACATCGACGACATACTCTTTGAGTTTGTCGCTTGCAAACAAGATTACGACAACAACTGCCGTAAGAACTGATGCAAGGACATTGTTCCAAAGATTAAAATCGGGATTCTTAACGCTAAAGCCAGTTGCACTTTCAGGCGTAAAGTTGGTTCCTACGAAACCACCCAAGGAATGAAATACATACCAAAAATACGCACCAAAAATGATGTAGATTCCAAGCGCGTACCAATACGTGGCCTTCGACTCATTCGCCATAATTCAAACGCTCCCGCGAACTCTTGGTTCCAATGCAAGTAAGCTATGGACCTAGCACAAATACATTCCCAACATCAAGAAAATCCCCGTCCGATGTCCCGAACAGTAAACAGACTTCTTTGAATTTCAAAGTAGCCTACAGCTTTAGCCAGGACGATGACAACAAAACGATGGGATTTTACAATCAAGGGAGTTTAGAAAAAATTCTCAAAATATCCAACTTCACACACGCACATGAGTGACAAGACGACGACTCATTGTCACCCCTTGCAATGAAGACTCACGATAGCTCGGAAGCAGTTCATGACCAAAGGTATTTTCACGGACAAGCGAAATATTTTGCTCAGGAATTTCCAAACTCAAAAGATCACATGCCATGAGAAGTTGAAGGTCTGGAAAAATCTTTGGCGACTCAGAATTCAAATACTCTGTTGCACGCGGAACCGAATTGGAAACATCACGGCAAATGCTGTGGAGTGGTTGCATTTGGGGCCATTTTGGAAGCTTTTGTAAGCGGTGTTGCTCATGCAGCTCAATGGCTTGCTCAACGTCAGCTCCGCATTCGTAGGAATTTCCAAAAATGGCAGGCGAAATGTGTGCATGCACAGACTTCAGCACGTCAACTTCCGAAATTCCAAGCTCTTGCCCGCGTTTGAGTAAGCAGTTCAGCGTATTCATGTGAATACCGCCTGCGTAACCTCTCCAACCGGCATGCACCAGAGCAATAAAAGTCCAGCCTTGGATTTCAGAAATGAGGGCAACAGCTAAGCAGTCGGCCGTTTTAATTCCAAAACTCAAAGCTGAGACATTGCTTTGGACGACACTCCACAAACCATCACCTTTGGGAAAAGGAAAAGCGGGCTCGACAACCACATTGGAATGGTAAGCCTGAACTCCAAATGCGCCTTCCCTCAGATGATCGAGACTGTAATGCACTGAACCTGCGCCCAACGAAAATCCAGGACTCTTTTCAAACATTTCAGCACTGGAAAAGACCGTTGTCGCTTCTAAATCAATCTGCACCTCCTTCAAAAATGGTGGAGGTAAGGACTCAAAAGCAAGACTGGGATTTCCAGTGATGAGTTTCATTTGTCATTCGTCATCAGATTCTGAATCGTCTTCGTCGATTTCGTCTTCGTCAGTTTCATATTCGCTTTCATCCTCAGTGGGTGCAGCAGCTGATTGGTTCAATTTTGAGAAAAAGATACCTGCAGCGACTGAAACGTTCAAGGAATCGACCATGACGCTTCCACCAGGAATGCTCACAAGGTAGTCGCAATTCTTTGCAACTTCGGGACGCAATCCTTTGCCTTCATTTCCGAGAACTGCGACGAGAGGTCTGTCGACAGGAACAGAATGAATTGTTTCGGTTTTGTTGACTCCCGCTCCCACGATCCAAGCACCGGCTTTTTTGATATCAGCCAAGGCTCTTGAAATGTTCGTAACCGGAACGAGCATGACATTAAATGCTCCGCCCGCAGAGGTACGAACGATGAGGGGAGAAAGTTCAGATTGCCTATCTTTTGCATAGACGACGAACTTCAGTCCGAAGAACGAAGCGCTTCGCAACACCGCTCCAAAGTTACGGGGGTCTTGAATTTGATCAAGAACGGCACCCGCGCAGCCCACAAACTCTTCTGCAGCCAATCCACGGACAATTTCCAAGGCTTCTTCAAGTTCGTGTGTTTTGAAAAATGGAGTTTTTAAGCAGAGTCTTTGATGATTGACGGAATCTTCTCCGAGGGGCCAATCTTCAGTCAGGCCGCTATGAACATGGATTTTAATTCCAAGAGTTTTTGCGGAATCCACCATGTCTTTCAACTGGGGCGGAACCTTTCCTGCTTTGTCGCCAATCACATGCAATTCATGAGCTGAAACATCGGGGGTTTCTCTTTCATGAAGTTCTGCGATGGCACCTTCAACAGGATGCTTACCCCAAATGAGAAAACTACGGAATTTGGGGTCTTCAAAGGTTTTTTCGACGTAACGATCTTTGCCCAATGCTTTCGAACCACCGGCTTTGCGATCGAAGCGAGGAGCTTCATCTCCACGATCTCCAAAAATGCGATCCCTTGACTTTCGAGCCTTCGGTTCAAAAGCTTCGTCTTGAGCTTGGGACCTGCGCGAAGTGGAAGCAGGAATGCCCTTGCGAAAGGAAGGCGCATCCGAAGACTTTGCTCCACGGAATGACGAAGGGCCATCCGAAGCAGGCTTTCTGCCTCGGTAAGCTGACGGAGCCTCAGAAGACTTTGCTCCACGATAGGAAGATGGACCTTCCGAAGATTTTGCGCCACGGTAAGAAGTTGAGCCTTCAGCGGAAGGCTTTCTGCCTCGGTAAGACGAAGGTCCTTCCGAAGATTTCACTCCACGGAAAGATGAGGGGCCGTCGGATGAAGGCTTGCGGCCTCTGAAAGATGAGGGGCCTTCTGATGATTTGGCTCCACGATAAGACGAAGTTCCTTCAGAAGACTTCGCTCCACGCGCAAAAGGGCGTGCAGATGAGCTGCGCTCTGGTCTGGAATCGCCGCGATCTTCCCTGGGAGCACGCCCCGATGACCAAGATTCACCACTTGAAGCTTTGCTACGGCCACGGGTATCAGCGCCACGTGAGCGGCTGTCTCGCTCGGCTCCAAAGCCTTCTCGTGCAGGGCGTCCGGGAGCACGAGCCACTCTTTCTTTGCCTTCAGCACCTTCAGATTTAAAGCGGCCTGAATCGCGGCCTTTTGCGGCGACCTTAGCAACAGGCTTTTTTCTAACGGGTGGTTTGTCCTTGGCGTGATTTCCGGGCGTTCCACGTGATGAGCTTGATTTCGCAGATCCTTTTTTACTAGAAGATTCCTTCTTAGCCATACATTCTCGCTTTTTTAAAAAATCATGTTAGAGTACGCAACCCCAGGGGCTGGTTCTCGCGACCTTCGCCCCTTGTGTTAAGTCATTCTGGAACTGCCTTCAAGTGAAGGTTTAGGAATTTGTTGCATCGCCTGCGCGACCTGTGGTAGCGATGGCCTGCTGAACACTAAGAGAGGATATTTACGATGAAACGCACCTTCCAACCAAGTAACAAAGTACGCAAGCGAAAGCACGGTTTTAGGGCTCGCATGGCGACGAAAAATGGCAAAAAAGTTATTGCCCGTCGTCGCGCAAAGGGTCGTAAGAGCTTAGCCGCAACCGTCTATTCAAAGTGAAGCGATTTGGTTAACTCCAAATTCATTTCAGTTTTGCCCATCATTCGATGGGCTTTTTTTTGCTCATTTTTCATTCATCATAATTCCATGACAAATTTGGCCTTTGTCCTGTTTCATGACATCCCGCTTCATTTCGCATCAAAGTGTGTCGAGTGTGGGGCTGGGAGAAACGAGCGAAAATAGAGGTCGTCGCTTCCCCCAGTCGGAAAATTTCCACATTTTCAGTTCGGAGGAGGCACACATGGTGGGCCAAAGGTTGTCGTTTACACGGCGAAGTGGCTTTAAGTTCAGTTCTTTCATTCTTTTTGCCAGCACTGCAGCATTGAGCTCCTGCGCACAGAATTCTGCTTTTGAAGAAAAAGCTCAAAACATCAGTTCCGAAGATCTCAAAAAAGCGCAAGCCAGTCGAGACGTTCGACAAAAAGCAGAAAGTGATGCCAACGCACAAACTCGATCCGTCGACAGCTCTGTTGATCAAGATGTGACCACGGGATCAAGTTCAAGCAACAAAGGTGGAGATGCAGGAACCTCTCCAGATGACCTTTCAACAGGTGTTGGTGACGCAGTTATTCCAGGTGCTGGAGGCAATCCCGGCGGTGCACCTTCTGATCCCATTCACAATGCGCCTATTGCAACTCCAGATCAGCCTGGCTCTGGTGTCAACGACGGTTGCACCCCAAGCGAAGACTGCTCAGGGCAAAATCCAAATGTGCCACCCGTGGTTGTTGTGCCTCCCACGCCTGAAAATCCACCTGTGGTTGTCGTGCCTCCCACGCCTGAAAATCCACCTGTGGTTGTTGTGCCTCCCACGCCTGAAAATCCACCTGTGGTTGTCGTGCCTCCAACTCCTGAAAATCCACCTGTGGTTGTCGTGCCTCCAACTCCTGAAAATCCACCCGTGGTTGTTGTTCCACCAACTCCTGAAAATCCACCTGTGGTTGTACCCAACCCACCACTTCCAGTTCCAAAAGCAGGTGCGAAAGTTGCGGTGAACATGAAACAGAATCAGGCTCGCATCGACATCCTTTGGGTTGTAGACAGCAGTGGTTCTATGAAATGGGCTCAAGACAAGCTTGCTGAAAAGTTTGAAACCTTTGCACTCAAACTCAAGGAAGCAAAAGTTGATTTTCAGATTGGGGTCACGACAACGGATGTGTGCCGCATAGACGCCAAAGGAAAGAAGCTCACCGACGAACACTGTCCGGATCCGGATGCCATGGTTGATGGAACTAAAGTCGGAGGGCGCTGGATTGGCCCACAAAGAGGCGAATTCATCATCGATTCAGAATCTGGTCAAAAAATACTCACACCGGATATGAAGGACTTTGTGAAGTCGTTCAAAAATTTAGCCACTGTGGGCACATCGGGATCGGGTATTGAGCACGGATTGACTGCAGCGCGCTTTGCACTGGAAAAATCAATGAACGGAATCAACGAAGGAAAAAACTCTAGAGGCGAAAAAGTAAAATTCCTTCGGCCTGGCGTTCCTTTAAGCATCATTATTTTATCTGACGAAGAAGACAATGCCCTGGAAGCATGGTGCCAAGATGCTTGGGGCAACTTTATGAATACGGCTGGTAAAATTGTAAAATCCGGGACCAAAGATATTTCACGGTGCGTAAATCGCGACAAATCCAGTTCACCTTTCCGAGATTCTGGAAAACAACCGAGCTACGCCCTCAGCAATAAGGGCGACACCGGAAAACCTTGGACAAAGTACAAGTTTTCGGCAGACGATTTTCTGTCCTTTATGAAAAATGACTACATCAAAGGTGAAGGACAGTTTCGCGTGAATGCCATCACAGGAATGCGAGACCAACCAGGGGGAAAAATTGTGTGCGACCGCAGCACTGTTCCCGTAGGTGAAGGCCCCACAGAAAGTGGAACAAATTACATTAAGGCTTCACAATTGACCAAGGGAATTGTTGAAAACATCTGCAATGCAAGCTGGGCAACTCTCCTCGCTAATATTGGAAAAAACACGGTAGAATTGGCGAGCAAAGTGGATTTGCCAAAGGGCAAAATCCCCTTCCCTGGTACGTTAAAAGTGTGGGTCAACGGTCAACTTTGGGAAAATAAAGACAGCTCGCAGTATTATTTTGAGGAAAAAGCCAATGCGGTTGTCTTCAAGCAAATTCCACTCGAAGGATCACAGATCTCAATCGAATACCGAGAAACATCGTTTGAATAAAGGTTGGCATGGACAGCTTCACTGCAACCGCGCTATAGGATTTATCTGCTGCCGATAAGTGCGAGTTGCGATTCCAGAATATGACGAGCCTTAGCGGGCTCGTTTTTTTTTTCACGCAGAGACTCAATCCATGAATTCAAAGTTGTGTGCAAAATTTCGATATCTTATTGCCTTTGGCTCGAATCTTGGCAACAAGGCACTCAATTTGGAACGAGGTCAGCAGCTTCTCAAAGAAGGATCTTGCGAATTTCTGACCTTTTCAAGGGTTTTGAAAACCGAGCCTTTAAAGCATCCAGACTTTGATACTTCATCAGATGAAGACTATCTCAATCAAGTGGCGGAAATAGAATCCGACTTTCCACCCTTCGACCTCTATCAACTGATCGTTCAAGTGGAAGACGCTTTAGGCCACGAGAGAACCTCCAAGTGGAAACCACGGCACCTTGATATTGATATTTTATTTTGTGCTGTTGGAAACCGTGACAAAACTTTTGAAGAGTGTGCCCCTTATCTTTTTTTAAGAGGCACTTTAAAAGTTCCACATGAGGGCTTTAAAGATCGTGAGTTCCTGCATAAGCTTGTCTTCGACGATCTCAAAATCACAAAAAATATTCTCCACAAATATCAAAACTTAATCTAGAAAGCAGGAGCATTACTGATGAGTTTATCCTCCCCAAAAAGAATTATTTTTTTAGGAACTCCGCAGATTGCCGCTGAAGCGCTTCGCCTCATCGTTGAAAAAACGAGCATGCAGCATCAAGTTGTTGCAATCGTGAGTCAGCCTCCTTCAAAAGCGGGGCGCGGCCACAAGGAAATCTTGTCGCCCGTTCACAGCTACGCTTCCTCTCTTGGCATTCCCGTTTTGACCCCAGAGAGCGCAAAGGATCTCGCGTTTTTGCAAGAAGTGGAAGCACTCGCACCTGACCTCTGCATCACCGCAGCTTACGGGCAAGTGCTTTCCGATGATTTTTTGAAAATTCCAAAATTTGGCACACTCAACATTCATCCAAGCCTGCTTCCCCTCTATCGAGGCGCAGCCCCCGTTCAACGCGCCATTGAAGCAGGAGTTGATGAAACAGGCGTTACCATCTTATTTACGGTGCGTGCGATGGATGCAGGCCCCATCGTGATGCAAAAGTCGATCCCTCTCAGCGAACACATAAAATCACAGGAACTTTTGACGGAACTCTTTCACTTGGGCGCAACAACGCTTGTGGATTTATTGCCTGAACTTTTTTCAGGGACACTTCAATCAAAGGAACAAGACCCCCTCCTCGCCACCAAGGCCAGAAAAATAACCGCCGAGGAAAGCCTCCTCGATTTCCAAAAATCCGCTACAGAACTCCACAACAAAGTGCGCGCATTTTCGGGATGGCCCGGCACGAAAGCGCGATTTCTCATTGCTGAAAAAGAAGAAGAAATAAAAATTGTCACCACTCGGGTCGCATTGGGGTCAAGCAGTTTGAGTGCTGACTTAGAATTGCACGGAGACGCTCTGCGTATCGTTTGCCGCGATGGAACACTTCTCGAAATTCTAGAACTCCAGCCAATTGGAAAACGTGTCATGTCCGCTCGGGATTACTGGAATGGACTCAAAATCAAAAAAATGACACTCCGTTAAAACGCTGCTGAAATTTGCCATATCGACCTTGCCTTGTTGTCATATTTTTGCGATAAGGAAAGCCACCCAGTGGCCTCTCACATGAGAGATTGGTAGAGGTAATTCGATGCCACACTTTTCAGGGTTCCAGATGTCTGAAGGCTTTCTTCAACGCATCTTTTGAACGGAACCTGACAGCCATTCTCTACTGGGGGCGATCATGTTAAATAATGTACTGCACAGTCTTAAGAACCTAAAGAATTCAGATATCGTTGAAAATCTTGTAAAAAAATCACAAGAAACCATGAGCCGCGAAGGTCTAACCAATCTGGCAAAAAAAGCGGTCGATAACGCGCGCGCATTTACGGATGATGAAATCAATGCTTTGCGCGGAAAACTGAAAATTGACTCTTTGGGCCGCAAAACCACTGAAGAAGCTGAGAAAGCACTCGGAAATGTGGTTGATAAAATACTGGCTGGTCAAGACTCCGTTACTGAAGAAGTTCGCTCTGAAATCATGTCCATGGTTTTTGAACTGAACTCTGGCGAAAAAGTAAAATCAGGACTTAAATCCGTAAACAATTTCTTTATGGAAAATTCTCCACGCAGCCTCCAAGATCTCAAAGCCATGCGCACAAATCTTGCCAAGCACCTCATTTCCGAAGCACAAACACGATTAGGACAAAAACAATAAGCGAGCAGACTCTCTTATTGCAAGACTCAGTTTTCTACCGACTTATCAAATGAATATCGACTCGCAATGAATATATTAGCAGATAAATTTTCTCAACTTGAAGTAAGTCAGCAACTGAATAATTTCTGCAAAAATGCAGTGGAATTCGCTTTTTCTTAGCAAAAAATACTTGTACGCATATCTATTAGCGCCGCATTTGCTTTGCCGCAGCTGTAAGCCTATAAATGCGCTCCACGCGAATCTGACCAGGCCACGTATTTTCTACCGCTTGTATAAATTCATCATTGGGTTTGATAGAAGAATTTCCAAATTGAGCACGCATGAGGAGTTTTTTACTAGGAAGTAACACTTCCAGTTGAACAGGAGTTGAGCCCTTATTGCGAATCATAATTTCTTGCAGCTTCTCAAAATTTGCCGGCACATTCATAAAATTCTCAAAGGCTTTGATATTGATTCGCTTGGCAAGTTCAATTCGTTTTTCTTCAAGGGAACCAATCGACTGACAGATACCTTTTACGGTGCCTTCTTCGATGCCTTTACGAATTCGACATTCAACCCACACAGCGGTTCCAATGGGAAACACACGCGTGAGTGCAGCATACTGTTTTGGAAAGATGGAAACCTCAAGCTCCCCGGTGCCATCTTCTATCTTGAGCACGCCAAATTTTTCGTTGTCCTTTGTCTTCTTTTCGAGGTGCATGGTGATGATCCCAGCAACGACGAGTCCGCCCCTTCTTTTTTGATCGGGAGGGCCATCTGCTTCCATGTGAAGGGGAGCTTCATCGAGAGGAATTGCAGCAATTTCATCAATATCTGCGCGCACCAAATCAGAAGGGTGACCCGACATATAAAAACCAAGTGCAGCGAGTTCATTTTCGAGCTGCTCACGAAGAGACCAAGGTGCGGTTTTTTTAAGTTGGATCGAAGTCAATAGATTTGAAACAGGACTTTCGCCTGCAGGCAGGGTCTCTGTTGGAAGTAATAGAGGTTGAAAGAGGAGGCTTCGCGCCTTTTCACTTTTGGAGAGGCCTTGCGTGGAATGCGCATCTTGTTTCTGCACATTAGAGAGCACTGTGACATGAGGAGTCTCGAACATGCCAAAAATGCCTTCTCCGACGCGTTCTTGCCGTTCTGCTTCCTTGGAAATAGATCGCAACCAATGATCCACATTTGCTAAAATCTCTGCGCGATTTGTGGCAATTTCATCGAATGCACCGGCTTTAATCAAGCTTTCCATGACTTTTTTATTGAGTTTTCGCGCATCGACGCGGGCAATAAATTCTGGAACTGTTCTAAATTCTCCGCGTGCGACACGTTCTTCGACAATGGTTTCTATCACACCTTTTCCAAGCCCTTTGACTGCTCCGAGCCCAAACTGAATGGTTTTGAGAGCTGGAATCGTAAACTCAAAGCACGACTTATTCACATTGGGCTGCAATAACTCAATCTTTAAACGCTTGCAGTCACGGACATAGGTTACAATTTTATCAGTGTTATCCAAGTCACATGACATAATAGCAGTCATGAATTCGGTGGGATAATACGTTTTTAAGTAGGCCGTTTGAAAACACACCCAACCATAAGCAGCCGTATGACTCTTATTAAATCCGTATTCCGCAAACTTTGCCATCAGATCAAAAAGCTCTTCTGCTTTTTGCGTGTCGTGGCCATTTTCAGCAGATCCCGCAGCAAAGCGTGCCTTTTGCCGGGCCATTTCGTCTTTATCTTTTTTACCCATGGCTCTTCGCAAGAGGTCGGCTTCCCCGAGCGAATAGTTGGCAAGAACGGCGGCAATTTTTTGAACCTGTTCCTGATAAACAATAACACCATAAGTATCGTTTAAAATGGGCTCTAATTCTGGAAATAAATACTCAACAGGGTTTTTGCCGTGCTTTCGAAGGACAAAGTCTTCAACCATCCCAGAACCCAAGGGGCCCGGACGAAACAAGGCAAGAACCGCAATGATGTCGTTAAAACACGTGGGTTTAAGGTCGGCGATGAGCTTTCGCATCCCGCTCGACTCAAGCTGAAAAATCCCCGTCACATGGGCTGTGGAAATAGATTCGTAAACCTTGGGATCTTCGAGTTCGATGTTCTCAATTTCAAAATCGGGCAAATATTTAGCCCGCACAAGCTTGACTGCTTTATCAATCACAGTCAGTGTTTTAAGCCCCAAAAAGTCAAACTTAATCAAGCCTATTTTTTCAGCGTATTTATTTTCGAGCTGAGTTAAAACCTGACCTTCCGACTCTTGCATGGGACAGCGCTCATCGAGCGGACGATCAGAGATAATCACCCCTGCCGCATGGATCCCGAGGGAATTTAAAATCCCTTCAATTTCGAGCGCGCCATTCCACAAATTCTGCGCGCGATCGTCTTTATCCAAGCGTTCTTGGATTTTTTCTTCTTCTTTAGCAGCCTGCTCTAGGGTGATGCCCGGGGAACCCGGAATGAGCTTTGCAAAGTCGTTGCTATCGCGAAACGACCAGCCTTTAATACGCGCCAGATTTTTAAGCGCATTTTTTGCCATCAAGCGGCCAAAAGTAACAATTTGAGAAACGTTGGAGCGCCCGTAACGATCATAAACATAATCGATGACTTCGTCGCGTCTGTCTTGACAAAAGTCGGTATCAATATCGGGCATGCTGATACGTTCAGGATTTAGAAAACGCTCAAACAAGAGATTGAATCGAATCGGATCGATGTTGGTAATATTGAGCGCGTAAGTCACCAAGCTTCCTGCGGCTGATCCACGACCAGGACCCACGGGAATTTTTCGCTCTTTTGCCCAGTTGATGAAGTCTTGAACGATCAAAAAGTATCCCGCGAATTTCATCTTATTGATGACGCCAATTTCATACTCAAGTCGCTCTTTGTACTGCACCCACAAATTGTCGTCGAATCTTTCGCCCAACGCGTGTTGAATTGCAGGTTGCCTTGCATCAAGCCCTTCGCGTGCGAGACGCACTAAGCAATCATCCGCGCTTTCTTCAGGTTTGACGCGGTAGTCGGGCATAAAAATCGATTTGGTATCAATGGCGATTTTACACCGATCGGCAATGACCTTGGTATTTTCTAACGCCTCAGGATAATCTGCAAATCTTTCTTGCATTTCTTCAAAGGTTGTTAAGTGAAATTCATAATCCGACGAAGCATTTTTTAAAACGGTTTGTTGAATTTTATGCTTAATTGCAAGCAATGAAAGATGAGTTTCTTTATCTTTTTTCTTCAGATAATGAACATCGCCTGTTGCAACGATCCCAAGATTTTGTTTTCGCGCCTGCTCAACAAGCTTTGGAATAAGCTCTCTTTGATGAGCTATTTTATTATCCATCAATTCAACAAAAACATCTTCTTTACCGAAGATATCTTGCAAAAATGCAAGAAACAAAAATGCCTCTTCCTCTTTATCTGCAAGTAACAATGAAGCCAGTTCGCCTTTCATGCAACTCGTCAGGCAGATGAGCCCTTCGGAGTATTTACGCACCTCTTCCCAAAGCAAAGAAGTGGAATCGAGGCCCGCAATACTTTTGCCGGTGGTATTGGCAATCGAACATAATTTGATGAGATTTTTGTAGCCGATATCATTTTCAGCAAGCAGCACCAGATGTGAGGAGTGCTTTGCAAAATTGGACGTAAAAAACTCGATATTCGCTTCATATCCAATGATCCCGTTGAGCTTCTCTTTCTGTGCTTCCAGATAGAACTCAAGCATTCCATGCATGGCATCATGATCAGTTAACGCAGCAGCTTTCGCTTGCCTTGCAACCAACTCCTTGACCAGCTTCTTGATTTTAATAGAGCCGTCTAAGAGGGAATACTCAGAATGGATGTGCAAATGCACGAAGTCTTCTGCAAGCATGAATGGGCTACTTTCATCTCAAAGGACGTGAGGCGAGAAGAGACTTGCAATGAGGAAGAAGGAACTTTAAGGCTTTTACAAACCTTAAAGCTCACATTTCGGCAGGTTGTTTTGCCAGATTCGACTTTGAATTCATAGCCGTTAATCTGGACTTCAGCTCTTGATAATACTTGTCGTAAGCGATGCACCAAGCCAGAGTATAGGGCTCTTCACTAGATTTTAAACTCACCACTTTTTCAACGCTTTCGACAATGCGATCGTCTTCGACTCGAAAGCGATAGATGGCGCGCGCAATGCAGTTTTGAACTTTTTGATCGTCGCTGAAAAAATCAACGCCTTCAATTTTCCAAACGGCCTTGGCAACTTTTTCAGCCAGGGAGTCGGCGCGCTCGGGACCATCACCCAAAATCACACGCTTTGACTTCGCAAGTCGAGATTTTACTTCATCGACAAGTTCTTCAACGGATTTGCCTGAAGCCTTGGCAATATGACTTTGCTGTTGCACAAGTCGTTCTGCCTCACGAGAAAGACGATCTTCCATGCGCGTGTCGTCTTCAAGAACTGTCATGATGGTATCGAGAGAGCGATCTTCAATTCGTTCATCGGCTATTACATCAAACTCAAGATGTCCTGAAGCTTTGAGCACCTTAAAAACGCGCTCGGCTAATCGTTCGAGCTGATCGGTAGAGAGTTTCATAACTGACCTTTAAATCTTTGTCCGAATGCATCCACTGTTCATATAACAACTGCAAAATTCAGAATTTTTCCAAACTCTCCATATCTTGGTCGATCTCTTCCAAGATTGCAACCCTTTAATTTGAAGAATGACTCAATGATGCACAAGAGTTCATCGCATGAATCATGGAATTTCAAAGCCTGTTGCAAGAAAATAGGCTCCCCGCGGCTCCTCTCCTTTTTTCGATCCAAGCTCCCTTTTGTAGTATCCAGCTTCCAATCGCAACAGCGTGAGGTTAGCGACCAATCCGTATGAAAGGTGACCTTGGTAGAGCCCTGCCCCAATTCCGACCCGAGATGCCAAAAGCAGTTTGCATCCTAGATGAGTTCGCTTGGTTCGATCTTGTGCATACGCCTTCTGCACATCCCGCAGATCTGCTGCACAGTGCAACGCAGACCCCCGCGTGTGTAAAGTGAGTCCGGCCCCTGCAGATAGAACCTGTTTACGCGTCTCAAGATTTCCAACATACTTGGTCCCTGCTAAATCTTGCCCCGATGCTGCGATGCGGAGATCAAGGTAACGCGTGCGCTTTTGCAACGTAAGCCCCGCATTCTTTGATAGACCATGCCCTCCTTTTAATTTCTCAAGCACATACTTTTGTAAGGCCGCATTTCCGTCTACTGCAATTTCTGCAAATTCTTGAGCTCCAAACACAGGATCAGCCTGAACCTCATAAGCGTAATTGAGCCCAATCCCTAAAGCTATAAGATCGCTAAAACTTGTACTTGCAGTAATAATTGCGCCACCATTTCCATAAAAAAGCTCTTGAATGATGGGAACCTCATTTTCTTCGCCGGTTTTTCGTAGGTCTGTTCTCGCAACAAAATATGTTCCAAACCCTAAAAAAGACGTCACAACTCCAAACGAAAATTCGGCACCTGCGTACACAGGACGCGCTTGTACGTTTTGCGGAGAAGGAGCACCCGATTTTAAGATTTCAGATGCCGATTGAACGGAATCCTTACCCACATGCACGCCCATTCGTCCGTAAATCCAACGAATCGTTCCGGCTCCAAAGGCAGGAAGGCTTGGATTTGAAAACAGTGCACCATCCTGAGTTGCGCGCGTCAAACTGGCTCCACCCGTGGACATGTCAAAAGGATTTTCATAAGGGGGTTCATGGGTGCGAAGCGCTGCTTCACCGTATGCATTCAAGCCATTTGAACATAAACTCAGGAAGCAAACCATAAAAAAACGCTGCCAAGACTTGAAATTGCAATGCTTAGAATTCCAAGATTGAACACAAGAACGGCGAAACACTGCCCGCAATAAAATTTTTATCAATTGGGTTTCAAAATCTAATAATATATGCATTGCTTTCTTGCACGCCGACCATGGTACGTATATGAATTCTCGGTGTCGCCCTGTCTTCGTCATGAAATCAACAAATATAAAACCGTGGGAGGAAGAAAGTGGACTACCTACTTGGAAAATTGTCTCACCGCAGCAGGCATTCTTCCGTAACGAGTCACAAGGGAATTTGGCCAAAACTTCACGACTCTGTTTTTTTGGCAGACGGAGCCCGCATTATCGGAGATGTGCAGATCGGTGAATCAAGCAGTGCTTGGTTTAATACCGTCATCCGAGGCGATGTTCACCGCATTATCATTGGTTCAGGCACAAATATTCAAGATGGCGCGATTGTTCACTGCACCTATCAGAAATTTTCGACAACAATAGGTAACAACGTCAGCATTGCGCACCTTGCCATGATTCACGGATGCACCATTGAAAACGATTGCCTCATCGGTATGCAGGCCATTGTGATGGATGGCGCAGTGGTTAGCGAAGGCTCCATCGTCGGAGCAGGAGCCGTTGTCACGCAAGGAACTATTATTCCACCTCACAGCCTTGTCTTAGGGGCGCCAGGAAAAGTCGTCAGACAAGTGCGACCCGAGGAACGAGAAGGCATTCTTGCAACGACTTTTCGCTATATTGAATATTGCAAGGGTTACGATTTTCGAACATAAATTGGAGAACTTCCGTGGACGCAATGCTGCCAAGCCGGCTTGGAAAACTCAGAATTCTTTGCTCACTTCCGCTCTTCTCAGATGCCATCTGTTTGAAACGACAATCTGCCGCTGAGTACGCATTTACGCAAGTTTTGCTCACTGTTGCTCTTGCAACCCAACTGCCACTCGGTGTCGAAAAAGAATGCGAACTCATTGAGCTCTCCATTTTTGCTGAACTTCCCAAGGCATACCTCGGAGATCCAAGCTTTTACCTCAGGCAGCGACACCCTGAAGTTCAACAGATGTATTCAGAAGTGAGAGGCCGACTTTGGCAAGAAACGGAATCCACGGTGGGTGTTACGACAACGCGTTGCCCACAGCTGTATGGGGTACATGATCTTGTGGGCGCTTATGCCGCTATGCTTTTCATCGAAAAAGAATGTCTGCTCGGAAATTCCTATTTTTTCGGTGAACGTTACCGCACCCACTACCACGGGATGCGCCAGAAAGTTTTAACAGGGCAGAACCTTGAAAAAAGCCACCCTGCAATTTCTTCGACAGATAAACACACCGAAAAGCTTGCACCCGCAGTTGATTGGAATCACGCCATCCAGTTTTTAGACGGCCTCAGCGATGAAGCAACGCGCGCACGACTTGAAGGCGGCATTGCTGAATACAGTTCAACTTTTCTCGGCATGGTTGAAAAGCTCAAAGAACATTATCGTTACAAGGGATGGAGTTACCTTTTTCAAGAAAGCGTCGGAGAACATACCTTTCAGGTTGTTTTCTTTGCACGCCTTTTGGCATCAAAACTCAATCTTTCTCCTCAAAAAAGAGTCGATCTATATCGCCTTGCAACTCTTCATGATCTTGCCGAAAGCTATGCAAGTGACGTCGTTTATCCTGTTAAAACGCGTGAACGCGACTTGGGCGCCATGCACAAAAAAATAGAAGACAAAATTATCGAACAAATCTGTACTCGTTTTAATTTTGAACTTTCTACAGATCCAGATCTGGCAGCCCTGGTGGATATCTGCGACAGATTTTCTGCGCAGCTCTATTTTGATCGCGAAATCAGAAGCGGGAACACACACTTTAACGTGCCAAATGTTTCGATGGTTCATACAA
Organism: Silvanigrellaceae bacterium; assembly: GCA_044237915.1. GTDB lineage: Bacteria > Bdellovibrionota_B > Oligoflexia > Silvanigrellales > Silvanigrellaceae > JBIIEI01. Next base: position 40,988 of record JBIIEI010000004.1, read on the forward strand.
GGGAAAAATATCAGGCCAAATTTCCGGAAGTTTTTACATTTTTAGATGAATTGTGGACTGAATATTTAGCTTGTTTTAAAGCTTAATTCAGGAGCATGATTTTGTGGTGAATGCAATTTTTGCAGTGTAATGATTTCTGCTTTAATTCCATCAAATTCGATGCAGATTTCATTAAAAACGCGTTCAGCTTCCAACCATTCATCATTTGAAAAGCATTCTTGAAAATCACCCAGCAAGGACACAAACGAAAGTGTTCCTATGGTGAGTCCACTTCCGCGCATTCGGTGACAGAGAGATCTCAAGGAGTCTGCCTTGCGCAGATTCAAATTTGTTGCCATCACTTGCAAGAGCTCAACAGTAGTTTCTTCAAAAAGAGAAAGGAGTTCGAAAACAAAGCTCCAGTCTCCATCTGCAAGCTCAAGTTGATTTTGCAAGACAGAAAGATCGAGGCGTTTTAAATTGTCAGTCTTCAGAAAACTCACTGACTTTATCTCCGACTAACTCAAGTATAAATCCAACGCCATAAATCGAACGAACTCTGACCTGAACACAGACATCCTGCAGCGACTTTCGGACTTCGTGCAATTTGCGATCGACCGCATTGTCAGACACTGCAATTCCATCCCAACAATTTCGCTTCAATTCTTCTCGATTGATAACAATACCTTTAGCATTAACGAACGCGAGAAGAATATTCAAGCCAATTGCACCCACAGAACATTTTCCTTTTGATCCCTTCAAGCTCATGTGTAGAACGTCTATTGTGAGGTCGCCTACGCTGACAGTGCTTCGCTCTACCTTTTGCGCTGCATCTTGCAATCTCACTTTGAGGCGCGCCCGAAGCTCGACTGGATTGAAGGGCTTTTGAAGAAAATCATGCGCACCCGCGCTCAAGGCCTTTCCAACAGACTCACTCGCAAGATCAGATGTAATGACTATTAAAGGACAGTAGGGCCATTTCGACTTCAACATTGGGATGAGATCGAGCCCTGAAACTCCTCCTCCAAGATCAATATCCAGAAAGACTGCCATGGGCTCGAGCTTGTCCATTTTAGAGATGAGGGCGGCGGGGGAAAGGAATCCCTTTGATTTAAAGGAGATGGTTTTCTCTATCACTTTGTGAATCAGAGGGTCATCGTCGATGATAATTGTATATTGTTCAACGAAAGCATTGGCTTTAGCTGCTGCGCCCACATTTTACTCCCTGTCCACGTTGGGGACCGTCGCCCCATTGCGTGGATATCGGCGCAATTCAGTCTCACTTCAATCGGAAGACAGATTTTAAAAGCTGAATTGCGACACTGCAGTTCTCGCCGCACCAGAGCTTAAGTTCTTCACTACGACCGCCGAGCAATTTCAACTCGCGACACTTGCAATTTCCAGTTTTGGCAGATATAAGGACGAAACTTGCAAATGTGAATCAAATCACACCGTAAGGACGGATGGCAGAGTGGCCCAATGCACGTGATTGCAAATCACGAAAACCGCCGGTTCGAATCCGGCTCCGTCCTCCAATATTTTACTCCACGTCAAGTTTATCCTAACAATCTCAATGCCGATTGCGGCGATTGATTCGCTTGGGACAGTACAGAAACTCCTGCTTGCTTCAAAATATTTGTCTGTGTCATTTTTGCAGTTTCTTCTGCAAAGTCGGTGTCGCGAATACGGCTGTTTGCAGAATTGGCAGTTTCAGTCTGAATCGAAAGGTTATTGATGGTTGAACCCAACCTACTTTGAATTGAACCTAAGTTCGCACGATATCCAGAGACCTTGTTGATGGCGGAGTCGATGACTGACAGCGAAGATTGCGCATTCAACTTGTTTTGAACGCTTGCACCTTCTTCTGCACTTTGACCCAAATTCAATCCTGCTTCACCTACTGTTGCATTGATTTCTTGAAGATCAATGCGAATCACGTTGACAGCCTTGTCAACGCCTTGTCCGTCGGTGTCTTCAAAAAAGTTCTTTCCGACTTGAATTTCTAAGGGATAAGCATTGGAACGATTCTTCAAGCTTTCTTCAACATTGCTTTGGTCGCCAACCAACAACAAGGTACCGTTGTACTCTGTTGACTTAGAAATACGAGTGACTTCTTCTTTCAGGGCACCAAATTCTTTATTCAAAAATCCGCGCTCGTTGTCGCCAATAGTATCGGAAGCTCCTTGAACAGCAAGTTCTCTCAACCTTGTCAAAATATTTCCAACTTCATTCAATCCACCTTCGGCAGTTTGAACAAGTGAAACACCATCACTTGCGTTCCGTTTGGCCATTTGCATTCCGCGAATATCTGCTTTTAATTTCTCACTAATAGCAAGCCCTGCAGCATCATCGGATGCTTTATTGATGCGATAACCTGAACTCAACTTTTCCATCGACTGATTGTTTGCTTCAGTTGCAGAGTTTAAGCTACGTTGAGAAGTCAATGATTGCACATTAGTTTGAATTCGTAGGCCCATTCCGAAATCCTCCTTGATACGTCTTTGCACAACTTGCATTACGTCAATCGTGCGACAAGGAAAATATTTGAGGGGTGTGTGGCAATTTTTGTAGACAGCCTATTGGAACAAAAGAATTAAATTTTTTGTTACCCTGTTGAAAAGTATTGACGGGCTGCAAAAGGTGAGCAGCGCTTACGAATTGATATAATCAAAATTATTTCAGTCAAGACTAGAATTTATTACTTATTTTTTTGAAAAATTCCGGATTTAGTCAATGAATTTTTAGCAGAATCACAGACACATTGTCTTCTCCGCCTCTGGCGCATGCTTTCTCGACTAACGCCTTGCAGCAACCTGGCAAAGAATTAGACCATTCAAGAAAGACTTGCAGAATCTCTGACGTGAGCAGCTTATTTGACAATCCATCCGAGCAAATGAGCCAGACATCTCCCGATTGGACAGGTGCACTGTAGACAGAGGGCACTGAAGGAGGTGACAGGCCAATATTGCGCATGATGACATGTCTATGCTGCAAATCAGCAACTTGGCTTCGATGTGCACCCAATCGAATCTGTTCATTGAAAAAACTGTGATCTATAGTTGTAAGATAAATATTTTCTTCGCGAATCAGAAAAGCACGACTGTCACCCACATAAGCCATCGAGATCTTATTGCGCTCCAGCATCCATGCAATAAGAGTAGTACCCATATTGTGAAGCTCAGATTGTCGTTGGCCCTTTTCGTAAACCTGGATCGCTGCGTCATGAAAGCTCTCAAGCAAAAGAGTCTGGACGTCACGCCCCGGGATGTCGTCGCTGGCCTGCAACAAGTACTCATCAATGCGCGTGCGAACAATATCGATGGCCATGTGACTGGCCTCTTTGCCACCCAGATGCCCTCCCATTCCATCTGCAAGCAAAGCAAAGCGTCCTTGAGAATCGATAAAAATGCAGTCTTCGTTTTTAGAACGGAGTTTGCCGACATGGGACAATCCAAATGCCGAAACCTTGAAGGCTGAACCTTTCTTCAACATCGAAACTCCAAAAAACGAGAGATGAGCTGTTCCTCTCACTATCGCTCAGGTGGGATTTTCCAACAACCTTCCCCTTCGGTTTTCAAACTTTCTGGCATGTCGATTTTCTCCAACCTTCTGCGGTTGAGACTCAACCGTGCAAGTGCTATTCAAAACAGAATAGAAATGACAAAGGAGCGCCCCTGTGACAAATCTCGAAGCTTTTGAAAAACCGTTCCATCCAGATGCTGTCGAACCCAAACTCCGTGCCTACTGGGAAGAAAAAAAATTCTACAAGGGAGTGCGGGATCCTCAAAAACAGCCCTATACGATTGTCATTCCTCCACCAAACGTCACGGGCGACCTTCATTTTGGGCACATGCTCAATAATACCCTGCAAGACATTTTAATCCGTTGGAACCGTTCCCTTGGAAAAGCGGTCTGCTGGATCCCAGGCACCGACCACGCCAGCATTGCCACTGAAGCTAAGGTCACAAAAATGCTCTCTGAAAAGGGAGTGGATAAAAAGGCAATTGGTCGTCAGGAGTTTTTGAAGCACGCGTGGGAATGGAAAAAAGAATACGGCGGTCGCATCGTCAATGCGCTCAAAACTCTGGGCATCAGCTGTGACTGGGACCGAGAAGTTTTTACCATGGACGAAGAGTATTCGAATTCCGTAAAAAAAGCCTTCGTACAGCTGTACAAAGACGGCTATGTTTACAAGGGCCATCGCCTCGTAAATTGGTGCCCCGTCAGCCAATCAGTCATCTCTGACGAAGAAGTAAACAACGAAGAACGTAACGGCTCACTCTGGCATATTCGTTACGTCTTGGAAGACAATCCTAACGAATCATTGGTCGTGGCAACCACGAGGCCCGAAACTCTTTTTGGAGACCTCGCAATCGCAGTTCATCCAACCGACGAGCGTTACCAAAAATACATCGGTAAAAAGGTGATTGTTCCCGTTTGCAACAGAGCCATTCCAGTCATCGCAGACACCTATGTTGAAAAAGAATTTGGAACCGGAGTTTTGAAAATAACTCCCGCCCATGACATGAACGACTTTGAGGTTGGCGCTCGCCACAACCTCGGCTTGCTGAATGTTATGAATCCAGATGCCTCATTGAACGCAAATGCTCCAGAAGCCTATCAAGGCCTCGATCGTTTTGTCGCTCGGAAAAAACTTGTGGCAGAAATAGATGCACTTAAATTACTTGATAAAGTAACACCGCATAAGCTTGTCATTGGGATTTCTGAACGTGGAAATGTACCTATTGAGTATTATCTCAGTGAGCAGTGGTACATTAAAATGCAGCATTTTGCAGATCTCGCGCTTCAGGCAACAAGAACGCAAAAGTTAAACCTGCATCCTCCCTACAACTTTAAAATTTGGGAACACTGGCTCACCAACATCAAAGACTGGTGTGTTTCAAGGCAGCTTTGGTGGGGACATCAAATTCCCATTTACACATGCAATTCTTGTGGAACCGTGCATTGCGAAGAGCACGTCCCTGCAAGCTGTAGCAAGTGCGGGCATTCAGAACTCGAGCAAGACCCTAATGTTCTCGACACTTGGGCCAGTGCGTGGCTTTGGCCCCTGGGTGTACACAACTGGGCAAATCCAACAGAAGAGCAGAAAAAAGACCTCGATTATTTTTATCCAACGGCGTGCATCATTACAGGGGCTGATATTATCTTCTTCTGGATCGCCCGCATGGTGATGGCAGGCGAGTATTTTACAGGCAAAACACCGTTTAAGGATGTCTTTTTTACTCCTATTGTGCGCGACAACCTCGGTCGCAAAATGAGTAAGTCACTGGGAAATTCGCCCGACCTCTATGAAATTATTGGTCAGTACGGAACCGATGCACTTCGGTTTTCGCTTATCAATCAAATTGTGCCTGGGCAAGATATCCATTGGGCAAATCAATCCTGTGAAATTGGACGCACCTTTGCCAATAAAATCTGGAATGCATCACGATTTTTATTGATGAACTGCGATAAATATGGCGTCGTGCCAAGCGCCTACGATTTTGACAGCTTGAAATCTAAACCCAACGACCTCATTGAGGGATGGATTGTTTCTGAATTTTTTGATGTCGTGCGCAAGGCCCATCAAGGAATCGCAAACTGGGATTTTGCACAGTATTCAAGCTCCGTTTACGAATTTGCCTGGATGATTTACTGCGACTGGTTTGTTGAACTTATCAAGCCACGCCTCAATGCAGAGCATGATAAAGAGCTTGCCATTGGCACGTTGCAAACGGCTTGCCGAGTCTTTGATGGCCTGTTAAGACTGCTTCATCCTCTCATGCCCTACATCACCGAAGAGGTTTGGCAGGCGATTGAACCGGCGAGAAACGGACAAACCATTGGCTTCAAACCGCTTCCAGAACCCACTTCCACATTTGAAGATGAGAGTGTCATCCGCGAAATGCGCGATGTACAAAGCATGGTGAGCGCCATTCGAACGGTGCGCGGACAGTTTTCGATTCACCCAGGAATTGAACTCAAGGTCTCGACTCGCGACAAAACACAGCGGTTTGGTAAAATGGTTCCTATGATGGAATCACTGGCAAGGGCACAATTTTCTTTTGGAGGAGAAAAACCTCCCTTTGCGGCCCCCATTATGGTAACAGGCTTGCCATTTTACGTTGACCTCGAAGGCCTCGTCGACCCCGAAGCGGAAAGAATCAGGCTCAATAAAAAAATTGAGAAGCTCAACCAATCGATTGCTTCGACGGAAAAACGCCTTGGAAACGAAGAATTTGTAAAGAGCGCACCTGCACACGTTGTTGAAGGGGCACAGTCGCAACTCGCGGCCAATCGAAATGAACGCAGCGTGTTACTTGAAAATCTCGCAATGCTAGGAGCAAAAGTGTGATGGCGAAACTTTTTTGGCTTGATATGGAAATGACCGGGCTCAATCCAAATACAGAGCGCCTTCTGGAAGCCGCCGTCATTGTTACAGACAACGATTTTCAAAATGTTGCCAGTTACGAAACCACGGTGTTTCAGCACGAAGAAATTCTCAAAAATATGGATAATTGGTGCAAAGAAACCCATGGTAAAAGCGGTTTAATTGCGCGGGTTGCATCTGGAATTTCTGAAGAGCAGCTTGACACCGAACTTTGCGCACTTGCCGATGCACATTTTGCAGGTGAAAAGATCATTCTTTGCGGAAATACGATCGGCCAAGATCGAAAGTTTGTTGAAAAGTTTTTGCCCCTTTTTTCAAAGCGACTTCACTATCGCATGCTCGATGTTTCGAGCTTTAAAATTGTGTTTGAAAATTTATTGGGTAAAAAATTCCAAAAAGAAAACAAGCATAGAGCTCTCGATGATATCCGAGAATCTATCCTTGAGCTTCGCTATTATCTCAGTTTTATAAACGTAAATGTTCCCTAAATCGCGCGTTACGTTATTTGCAGTACTTTAACGTGGGAACTCTGTTGCTTTGCAGTTCGTCCCGCGAAAGGTGTGAAAAGCGGAAAGTAACATCTTCAGGTGGATGCCCCACAGACCACATGCTGGGCCCGAGGCAAGAAGCCAAAACGCGGTGCCACATTCTGACTTCGTTGACGACGTCTTGCTGCATTTCGAGCGAGCGAGCAACACAAACCCCATCTGCAAAACACTTTCCAAATTGATTTAAGTCGTCTGCGCGAATGCCACCCATCCAGACATGAGGTTTTTCTTGGAGGATGGAAGAAATACGTCGTGCCTGTTCGACACCGAGGGGTGAACTTGCCTTTTCCCCAAACTGCAGAATGGGGCCGACACCACAAAAATCTATGAGATGGCGCGTTTCGCCGGAAACTAAAACACGAGCTTCGTCAGGGCTGTCGAGGCGGACGCCTAAAAAGCGCTTTGGCCCGATAAGCTCCCTCAGTCGCTGAATACTTTTATCAGCCTTTGTGAGATAGACGCCATGGGCACCTAACTTTAATGCTAACAAAGCATCATTTTCGATGAGGCAGTAAACATTCTTTTTTTGGCAAAGTTGAACGAGAAGATTGAGCTGTTCCCACATGCCTGGTTCGAGAGCTTCATCTCCCATGCGCACAAAAATCGACGAAACCCCTGCATTGATGAGTTCTTCACATCGTTCCATCAGGCTGCCGGTAAGCGTCAGGCGGCGATCAGTAACGTAACATAGGCGTAACTGTGAACGCAGAAATAGCATGAAAGCCCTCCTCAAAAAACGCAACCAGCAATGGCAAAAGTAAAGCTCAGATCCAACAATATCGTATTATTATAAAAAGATATCAAAAATAGAGGTGAGGTGCACATCTATCTCCTTTAGCCTTCTAGCAGGTTTTATGAACGACGGGGAGAAAAAGAAGTGCCAAGAGCAAATTTAGTAAACAGCAGTTTGCAAGCCCAACCAATGAGGGCATCTGCATGGCAAGAAAGGCGAAATCCCTCAGAAAATCTTCTTGCGAGGGTGCACCCTCATCAGATTTTCATCCTGAACTAAACTGCTAACATCACAAAGAAATTTTGATTCCTGTGAAGTAAACATGACTTTAGCCTCACCCCGCAACCAATCCATTGCCTGTGGAAAATGAACAAGTGGGGCATCAAAAATATTTCCAGCCTGAAACGCTTTTTGAAACTCGAGAGGCACCAGGGCACACGGAACTTCGGGGATCAAACTCTCGACGGGTTGAAGCTTTAACAAAAGCTCTTCTTGAGTAAGAACGGTGTCTTTTCCCACAAAGAAAGCATTTTGAACCGACCAGGGCTCTACAAATTCACGCCGCAACCGACTGCAATGACCCACCGTTCCAATGGCAAGCGCAAGATCACGTGCAAGGGAACGCACGTAGGTCCCTTTGCTGCAGCAAGCCCTGATTGTCAGCGTCGAAACTCCATCCCGTTCTTCTGCAGCAACGAGATCGAGTTCATGCAAGGTGACTTCACGCTTTTTCTCGATGATATCAAAAGGTAACTTACCCGTTGCGCGCATGTGCTCATACAACGGACGGCCATTCATCTTTAAAGCGCTGTAAACAGGTGGAATTTGTTCGATTTTTCCGCGAAACTGATTCAATGCGTCCATTGCTCGAACAGCGAAATCAGCCGGGACATCGGCAACTTTAATCGTTTGGCCTGAAGGATCTAAGGTGTCTGTTTCGATGCCCAAATGAATATCAAAGAGATACCCTTTTTTTCCATCCATGACTTCATCAGAAAGTCTTGTTGCGCCGCCCACGAGAATGGGAAGCAGCCCCGTCGCAAAAGGGTCGAGGGTTCCAAGATGACCGACCTTCGTTCCACGAAAGACTTTGCTGACTTTAGAAACCACAGAGTGACTTGTCAGTCCTGGGCCTTTATCGACCAGGAAAAAACCAACAATTGACAATATCTCTCCTTCGCCTAGCAGGTGTTAATCTTCTTTGACTTCGGTTGCAGGAGTTTCTTGCAAACCTTCATCTTCTTGGCGCACACGGGCAAGTAGCTCGTGAATTTTATGAGCGCGCTCCACAGTGTCGTCATAAAAGAACACAACGTCGGGTGTGTATCTGAGTTTCATTGCACCGCCTAAGGAGCGGCGAATGTAACCAGAAGCTTGGGATAACCCGCGCTTCACGGCTGCCTTCGTGGCGTCGTCTCCGTAGACTGAATAATAAACTTTGGCTGTTTGAAGATCGGGAGTCATGCGAACCATATTGATCGTCACGGCCCTGAGGCGGGGATCTGCAAGATCACCCTTCACGAGCATCATTGCAACGTGTTCGCGGATTTGCTCTCCAATCTGAGCCATCCTTTTGCTGGACATTTCTTCCTCACATTCTCAAGAAAAAAGAACACAGGTCCCTGTATGAGGCCTGTGTCTTCTCTGATTTATCTGAACCTTTGAGCTTTAAACAAAAAACTCGAAAAAGTTCCGAAAAAATTAAAATAACTGATCTTAGTGCAGGGTTGCAGCAACCTCTTCGATGACGAATGCTTCCAAAACATCACCAATTTTGAGATCATTGTAGTTTTCAACTCCAATTCCACACTCAAAACCCTGGACCACTTCTTTGGCATCATCCTTGAATCGCTTCAAAGAGCTGACACGTCCGGTGTAAATAACAACATTGTCGCGAATGACACGCATGTGAGAGTTACGCGTGATTTTGCCATCCAGAACAGCTGTTCCAGCAATAACACCAATCTTGGGTACGCTGAAAAGACTTCGCACTTCGGCCCGACCGAGAAACTTCTCCATCTTCACAGGAGCAAGCTTTCCGACCATGGCGTTTTGTACGGAATCGATAAGCTCATAGATGATGCCAAAGCATTGCAGTGGCACACCTTCTCGCTCAGCAATCTGTGCAGCGACGCGGTCGGGTCTGACGTTAAATCCGACAACCAAAGCTCCCGATGCCATCCCGAGGGTGACGTCGGTTTCGGTAATTCCACCCACAGCTCCATGAAGAATTTTTACTTTCACCTTTTCGGTATCGAGTTTCTTCACAGAGGAACGAATGGCTTCTACAGAACCTTGAGTATCGGCCTTAATAATAAGCGGAAGCTCGATGGTCTTCACATTCTCAGCGCTCATGCGCGCAAGAAGATCTTCAAGTGTTGCTTTGGGCTGTGATGCGAGATCCTTTTGACGTTGCTTTTCAATGCGGTATGAAACCGCTTCTTTCGCAACGCTGTCATTCACAACACAGTTAAATTGATCGCCAGCTGCTGGAACTTCGCTCAATCCCAAAATCTCGACAGGTGTCGATGGACCGGCTTCGTTCAAACGTTCGCCCTTGTCGTCAAACATCGCACGAATACGACCGTAAGTTTGACCCGCAACCAACCAATCCGAAACCTTGAGGATACCTTGAGTCACAATAACGGTTGCGACAGGTCCCCTCGATTTATCAAGCTTCGCTTCAATCACAATTCCTGAGGAAAGGCCTTCAGCAGGAGTCTTGAGGTCGAGAACATCGGCTTGAAGAACGATGGATTCCAAGAGATCTGGAATACCTTCTTTCGTTTTGGCCGAAACCTTCACGAACATGCAATCTCCACCCCATTCTTCAGAAATGACGGCTTGATCTGCAAGTTCACGATAGAGTCTGTCGAGGTTAACGCCTTGTTTGTCGATTTTATTGATTGCAACAATAATGGGAACACCCGCTGCTTTCGCATGCGCAATGGCTTCCACAGTTTGAGGCATCACGCCGTCGTCAGCAGCAACAACCAGAATAACAACGTCTGTTACCTGTGCACCGCGTGAACGCATTGCAGTAAAGGCTTCATGACCTGGAGTATCGAGAAAGGTCAATTTACGACCATTGTATTCGACTTGATAAGCACCAATATGTTGTGTGATGCCACCCTTTTCTCCACCGGCAACATTCGCAGAACGAATGACATCCAAGAGCGATGTTTTTCCATGATCCACGTGACCCATAATCGTAACGACGGGTGGACGTGTAATGGCATCACCGGCATGAACGGCTTTGCTACCGTGCTTTTTAGTATCGAAGATGTCTGCCAAAGAAACCGTGGCATTGTGTGCTTCGAAACCAAATTCTTGAATAACGATTGTGGCAGTTTCAAAATCAAGGATCTGATTGACTCCAGCCATCATTCCAAGTCCCATCAAGGACTTGATGATCGCTGTCGCTTTGACGCTGAGCATTCCCGCAAGGTCATTTACGGTCACAGATTCATCGATGCGCACGATCTTTTTAGAAGCTTTTGTGGGATTCGCAGACAAAGAGGCATCTTTACGATGGTCTTTTTTGCGGGCTCCACCAGCGCGTTTCCGATTGGGCACAGGTGTATAAACCGTGCGAACGTTCGGAACAGCTCCGGGCGCAACTTCTTCTTCGCCTGTAAATTCATATTCTTCTTCAGGAAGAGCATTGGGATCAAAGCGGCCCTTGCCTTTAACGGCAGCGCCAGCCTTCTTAGGCTCTTCATCTCCATGGGTACGTCTTTTAACTTCGCGTTCTTTTTCGGCGCGTGCACGACCTTCCTTTTGAGCAGGAGAGTCGGTAATCACGAATGCGGTAGGAGCTCCACCGCCAATTCTCATGCCGCCAGAAATTCCGCCACTGCGTGGAAAACCACCGCCTTCGGGACGAGGACCGAAGCCGCCTGGACGTGGCCCACTACCGGGCGCTCCTGCGGGACGAGGTCCGAATCCACCTGGTTGGCGAACTTGTGGGCCTGCCGGATTAATTCCACGACCGCCTTCTTGTTGACGGGGCTGAAATCCGCCCTCGCGCGGTTGAAATCCACCTTCACGCGGAGGCTGCTGCCTGTAACCACCCGTACTTCCCTCTTGCCGAGGTTGTTGAGGATATGCGGAATTTCCTCCACCGGAAAAGCCTCCACCATTGCCAGGCTGACTGCGATTAAAGTCGCCACGACCGGTTTGTTGAGGATATGCGGGAGGACGCGCTTGAGGAGCAGGAGCTTGATCAGGAGCACGACGAACAACAACAGCGGCAGTAAAATCATTCCCTTGCCTTACGGCAGGTGAAACTCCCGGTGTATTCGCAGATGCCTGTGGGGCTGGACCTTCACGTCTCACAATCACCGTGCCACCCTGCTGTCCGGTTGAGCCAGAAGCAGAATTTTCTTTCGCTCCACCCTGTCGGGGTGAAAGACCAACTTGCGAAGGAGCCGCTGGTGCCCCTTTTTGCGATTCAATACCTTTCGAAAGCACTTTGCCCTCTTTTTGATTGGCCGATTCTGCTGGCTCCCTCAACTCATTTCCATCTTGCGAAGTCTGGAGACTTGCAGATGCAGGCATTGCTGGACTTTCATTTTGCTTTGAAAATTCCGCATTTTCTGCGGATGATCCAGTTTTACTTTGCATTTGGGCTGGGGGTTTATCGGCGACTGTAGACACCGCAGGTTGCCCTATTCCTAGATTCGGAGCAACAGAATTCAGCGCATCAACTTGACTTTTTGCACCGTTCCACTCTGCGGGTGTTTTACCGAGCCCCTCTGCCATGGAATCTTCTGTTCTTGCGAATCCGTCTGGCGACGAACTTGCACTCTGCGGAATGGCGGGAACAAAGGAGTCATCCTTTGCCCATGCGGAATCTTCTTCTCTGCCACCTTGAGAATCTGCTTGACCCTCAGAGGAAGTGGAAGATCCTTCGGCTGCTGTGTCCGAAACCGTGTCCGATGGCCTTCTTCTAATAACGACCTTGCTTGAACTCCGTGAGGCAGCTTCTTTCTCAGGATTTTTCCCTGTTCTCACAAAGACTCGGAGCTTATCGGCCTCAATGTCGGAAATGGCATTAAAATGGTTCTTGACCTGGATGCCAACCTCTTGGAGTTTCAGAATCGCTGACTTTGTATCCAAGCCCAATTCTTTTGCCAAGTCCAATACCCTGATACGACTCATCCAATAATGCTCCTGATCTCAAAAGTCCCTGCATGGGAAAACTAAATCTATCTGTTCTTCACGAATCAATAAAATACAAAAAGGCATCAAGAACCTTTTGACCCAAGTGCCAAAAGAGCTCTTACCACAAATTCCTTTCGATCGATCATCATAATCTTAACCGCAGCCTCTTTACCGAAAAATCGAGTTCCGAGCCCTAAGCTACCTACATCGAGGTGCAAGCCAAAAACACGGTCTTGGTATCGAATAAGCATGCTTTCGCACGCTCGATAAAATCGATCGCTGCCATCGTTGCTGACAAGAATAAGCCTTGATACTGTCGGTTGACTTTTGGGCGGTGCATCTTTGCCAGCCCTCGAGCGCGTTGCCACTAACCCTGCTTCTTCTCGTTGCAGAAGTGTGGAAATGTTCTCAAGGCCGCCACGCAGCCTTCCACATCGTCTCGCAAATCCCAAAGCCTGTTCGAACTCTGGAGTGAGTTCGAGATGAGGCACATCATACGTGCCTTTCGCCCATAGAGGCTTCATAGCCCCCTTCAATTGGGATTCTAGACTTTTTTGTTCCGTTTCATTCTCAGACCATCTTGGCAGTTTCAGCATGCAGTTTTCCAGCGAGTTTATATGGCAATCCCGTTCGATAGGCAATATCTTCGGGGTTCGAATTTGTAACTGAGGCATAATCCGAGAATCCAGCAGTGTGCAAGATAGCAGCAGTGTGCTCTCCTACTCCGCGGAGCCTCATCCAATAAGAAAGCACTTCGCGAGGAACATCTTTGGTTTCGACCCGATCTGGATCGAGCAAAGGCTTTGGCCTTGCTTTGGCAACCAATCCCTCAAGAACGGCTTCCTCTTTTTCAACATCTGATTCTTCTTCCTGAGGAGCAAGGGTGGAGGCAAGTTCGAACGGATCGAACTCAGCGTACACGCCTTCATCATCATTCTTTTTAGTACTGGCAGCGAGAACTTCTGCTCCACGAATGACAACATCCGCATCTTCAGGGCTCAAGCGAAGCAATCGAACCAAGGTTTTTGCATCCATTTGCGCAACATCGGAAGGATCTTTGTAGCCTTCGTTGACGAGGATTTCAGCCCTCATTTCACCGAGAGATGGAATCTGAGAAAGCACAGTTTTATATTCCGCTACAAGCTCACGCATCTTCGTTTCAGAGCGAATATCGAGCTTCCAACCTGTGAGCTGCGCCGCAAGACGAACGTTCTGGCCGCGCTTACCAATTGCTAAAGAAAGTTGATCGTCGGGGACAACCACTTCCATCATGCGCAACCGTTCGTTCACGATAACTTTAGAAACCTCTGCAGGCGCAAGTCCATTGCACACAAAACGCGCGGGATCGCGGTCGTATTGAATAATATCGACCTTCTCACCCTTCAGTTCTTGCACAACAGCCTGAACACGAGCACCCTTCACACCAACGCAGGCCCCTACCGGATCAACCGAAGGTTCATTGCTATAAACAGCAATTTTAGATCGGCTGCCAGGGTCGCGTGCTGCGCTGTTAATCGTTACAATTCCTTCAGCGATTTCAGCAACTTCTTGCTCAAAAAGCCGAACGAGCATTTCGGGATGCGCGCGACTTAATATGATTTGCGGCCCACGCGTGGATTTCTTAACATCCAAGAGATAGCACGTAATTTTGTCGCGTAATTTAAATTTTTCACCGGGAATTTGCTCGCGAACGGGCAAAACGCCTTCGCAGGTTCCCAAGTCGACGATAAGGTCGGCTTTGTCAAACCTTCGCACCATGCCCGTCACGAGCTGATGACGCCTGTCGCGAAAGTCTTTAACGACTTTTTCTTTTTCGGCTTCCATCATTTTTTGAACGATCACCTGGCGCGCAGCTTGTGCGGCAATATGACCGAGCTGATCAGTAGGCAAGCTTTCGCCAAGTTCATCGCCTATTTGTACTTGCTCATCCATTGCATAAGCTTCAGAGAGCGCAAGCTGCCTGTTGCTGCTGGTGACTTCTTCGTCGAGCACAACGGTACGGTAGCGCCAAAGTTCTATTTCTTCAGACTCTTCGTTAAATTTAGCTTCGAAAGTGCCTTCGCCATATTTCTTTTTTGCCGCACTCAAAATGGCATCTTTGAGGACACTTACGAGAAGTTGGCGATCAACATTTTTTTCTTTTCCAACAGTTTCAATAATTCTCTTAAGATCGATCTGCATCTTAACCCTCAATACTGGACGCCACTTCAAGCCCCAAGACATATCCTTCAATCGACCAAACGACTTGGCAGACAGGCACGCCTAGTAACCTAGCAAACCAACGTACTTTTCGTCAAAAAAATTCGCGATGAGCATAAAAACGAATGAAAGGAATCTCAAGAAGCAACGTAAGCTTTCATACTTAAACAACTACAACTTGAAACAAGCTTTGTCACGAGTTCTCAGGCTTTTCCTTTGCCCTTTTTTGATTTTCCTGAGTTCTCTTTCTTTGCAGCGGCAGCAGCCAGCATTGCTGGACTCGATGGGTGCCCCAAAAGAGCAACTGCACGTTTGACTTGAGAAAGAGGGATCTCGAAATGATGTGGGCCTTCGGAAAGGATCACAATACGCTCGTCTTCTCGCATTTCGAGCCGCTCAAGAAGCATGACGTACTTATCTCGGTTGTTGACTTTTGTCCAAGTTTCTAGCCGTAACATTTCCCCGAGAGCATGCTCATAGTCTTCAGGATCGCAAAGGGGGGGCTCGCTTCCGGGTGATCCCACTTCAACACTCACTTCATCACTAAAGCAATTGAGAGCATCAGAATGATCAAGAAGCCATCGGTGCACAGCCATGCATTCGTCAAGATTTACCGTGGGATCTGCTGCGCCTTTATCAAGAAAAATCTGCACGCATGTGGTGCCTCCCATGCGGACAAATGTCCAGTCACGGATTCTGACTGCTTGCACATTTTGGCCTTCGGGAACAGCTGATTTCAATTGCACGAGTGATGCGCGGAGTTTTGCTAAAACTTCATCATGGACAATTTTACTGACCTGAGAAGGGTGTGACATGATCTGTTCTGTCATTTTCTCTCCTAGAACTAAAAGTCGGGCTTTTGTATCTGATGTCTTGTCATTTAGATAGGAAAAGATCCCATATTCAGGATTTATTCATGAAATAAACACGTTTAACTCTTTGCAATTCGATGAAAGCGCCTTGTCTCATGAGGTTCGAGTTGCTGTGAGTGCGCGCAAGAAAATTGATGTGGATGCCCAGTTTCTTTACAGCGCCTCGAGAAATGATTCTAAAATGCTCAAGATACCCGCTCTCTCAAAGAGGAGGGTAAACGCGTTATGGAAGTTCGAACGAAGAAGTGGAAAGGCGCAGAAGGCGAAAGCCTTGTGGACGAGTGGTTCTTTTCTACGGGTTGGAAACCCGTCATCAAAAATCAACGATTCCGAGGTGGCGAACTCGACAGGCTCTACGTGAAAAGTAGAGTTCATCGCCATGATCATGTTCAACTCTGCCTTGTTGAAGTCAAATATGCGCAAATTTCAAGCGCCTCTGAAACTTCTGGTCTCTTTGAAGAAACCGTTCTGAAAAGGTTCGTGAAACAAAATCAGATGCAGAATTTGTATCGATT
Source organism: Silvanigrellaceae bacterium (assembly GCA_044237915.1). Taxonomy (GTDB): domain Bacteria; phylum Bdellovibrionota_B; class Oligoflexia; order Silvanigrellales; family Silvanigrellaceae; genus JBIIEI01. Next base: position 57,391 of record JBIIEI010000004.1, read on the forward strand.
CGGAGAACTTCTGGCCACACCCACTCCACGCTCTGGAATGGGACGCTTGCCTAAAAAGGTCTATTTGCGACTTATCTTGGTCGTCAAGTTCCAAGCCCACGATGGACATCGCTATGGGGCTCCACGCGTGCTTGAAGGGCTTGCGAAAGTCTGTTGTTGGAAAGATTCCTACGCAATCTTAAGTCTAACGCCGGAATATGTGGCCAGGGGAATGAGAACAAGTCTGTTGCAAATAGAAATGCCACACCATTCATAGCATCCCCCAGCATTGCAACGTGCTTGTCAATCCCGTTTTAATGAGGAGAGGAATGCTCAATGCCTTCGATAAATTTCTCGGCTTGCAGTGCCGCCTGACATCCTCGCCCTGCCGCTGTCACAGCTTGGCGGTACAGTTTGTCTTCGACATCTCCAGCTGCAAAAATTCCCACGACATTGGTGTAGGTGCCCTTTTGTGTGAGCAGATATCCCTTGTCGTCCATGTCAACCAACCCTTTGAGGAACTTCGTATTGGGCTCATGACCAATGGCCATAAAGAGGCCATCAACAGGAATCACAACGTTTTCTTTGCCGTTGGTTTTAACGACAACGCCCGTCAATCCTTGGGAGTCGGACGTGGTGTCTACGATCTCAGAATGAAACATGATTTTAATCTTTGGATTGGCAAACACACGCTCTTGCATGGCCTTGCTCGCCCTAAAAGCATCTTTGCGGTGAATCAAAGTGACTTCGCTTGCTAACTTGGCAAGGTATGAAGCCTCTTCCATGGCGCTGTCTCCACCGCCTACGACGGCAACCTTTTTATTGCGATAGAAAAAACCATCGCATGTTGCGCACGTCGACAAACCATATCCCATGAGCTTTGCCTTGTTTGGAAGGTCCAAAGTCAAAGCGGAAGCTCCGGTTGCAACGATGAGTGCCTTCGAGGTCAATTTTTCATCATCAATCCAAATGGAAATAAGGCCATCAGCTTCTTTTTCCACACGGGTGACCTGGCCCAACTGAAACCGGGCGCCCATTTTTTCGGCTTGCAGACGCATTTCTTGCATCAGTTTGTTTCCATCAACCCCTTCTGAGTATCCGGGCCAATTTTCGACAATGCTTGTGGTGGTAAGCTGACCACCGGGCTGCATTCCTGTAATGACGATGGGCTCGAGAGCCGCACGAGCCGCGTAAATTGCTGCCGTTAAACCCGCAGGTCCGGAACCAATAATGATGACCTTTTCCATAGTTCCCCTATCTCCTCAACTCATAGACACATTCAAATTCATTCGAGGTTTGTAACCTACCCGAACTTTCCGTAATCTCAAAGACAGAAACTTTTCCTCGCTGCCTCTTCAGAAAGTCACCGGAGCCGAAACATGCTTTTTATGAGCCAACGCGCCTCTATTGCTTTGATGGTCTGTTTCCTTCATTTTTCGTTGGGAACTATGGCCCATGCTGCAGGCCAAGACTTTTCACAACTGAAACGACTGGAAAAGGAGGGGGCCACGGTTTCGGGGATCGTGGTGTCATTGCCCAAAGGAGAGGTGATTGCTGAAATTGGTTCGGACAAAAGACTCACTCCGGCCTCAGTCAGCAAAGCCATTCTTGCCGCTGCGGCCCTTGAAAAATGGGGCTCTGAGCACTCTTTTATCACAAAAGCATTTGCGCGTGGTGAAAAAAAAGGCACCGTTTTACACGGCGATCTGATCATTGAAGGATCCGGAGACCCTTCGCTGACAAATGAAAAGCTGTGGTTTCTTGCAACCGATATCGCGCGCACGGGCATCACAGAAGTCAAAGGCAGCCTGGTGCTCAACACCAAACTTTTTGGCAACATCATAAAAGATGAAAACAGACAGGCAGGCTCAAAATCCAGTACCCACGCTTATGATAGCCCCCTTTCGGCAGCTGCTGTCAATTTTAGCGTCCTTGCGGTGGTGGGAAGCCCTGCGGATCGTTCTGGAAAAGCCGGGCGCATTGCCTTAGAGCCCTATCCACTTTCAAGCATTAAATTGAATGGCTCTGTGCAAACATCCCTTGCAGGCAGCAGCAAAAAACTCTCGGTGTTGAGAACGAGCCAAATGGGCGCAGACACTCTCACCGTTTCAGGGCAAATCCCTGCGGGAAGTTTGCCTCAAAGGGTGTACAGGTCGGTCTCGGACGCCGATCGCTATGCGGGAGAAGTGTTTAAGGCCTTTCTCGAGCATGCGGGTGTGACGGTGCGTGGAGGAATAAAATCGGAGAAAACCCCAATTTCATCTGGCATGACTGCCATTGCGGCAGTTGAGAGCTTTCCGATTGATTGGCAACTGCGCGGACTCATGAAAATGAGCAACAATTTCATTGCCGATATGTTTACCATTCTCTTAGATACCGACGACGAAAAACGCCAGGGAGCCACTCTTGAAGGCGGTGCAGAAGAGCTTGAACTCTATTTGCGGCAAGCGTTGTCTGAATCAAAATTGTCGAAAGGCAAGTCTTTAAATGGCCTGGTTCTGAATTCTGGAAGTGGCCTGACGCCCTCAAATAAACTCTCTGCACGAGATGTTGTTGCGGTTCTCGAGCGGATGTATTTTAATGCACGCGAGTTTCCTGCTTTTCTTTCTGCTCTCCCAATTCCAGGTGCTGAAGGCACGGTCAAAAAAAGATTCTCTGAGCCTTCTGCTCAACACTTGCAAGAGCGCATGAGAGCGAAAACAGGAACGCTGACTGAACCGCGGGACGCAGTGGGGCTCGCTGGATACAGCAGGCTCAAGAGCGGTGAGTGGGTGGCATTTGCGGTGATCGTCAATGGCACGTCCTCCCTTCCCAATCCAGGTGTTGAGCGGATTCGGGAGTCCATCGATGAAGATCTCATACGCATTCTGCCACTGGAGAAATAAATGAAATCTAAGGGAACCTTCACACTGCGCAGGCTTTTTCCATCACTGCAAGAAGATGAAGTCGCAAATATTCAAACCCATTCTTCCGTGATCAGGCTCCGCAAAGGGCAAAATTTATTCATCTCCGGAGACTCCCCGCGATCGATCTATGGGGTTGCCAATGGTTGTCTCAAAATCGTTCGAGAGGGCTCCGAAGGAGAAAGCGTCATCACGCGCATCGTGCGGCCTGGTCAGATCGTAGGTATTAGAGAAGTTTTTGGAGAGTTTAAATACAGCCGCACTTCTGTCGCCCTCAAAGACAGCGAAGTTTTTTCCATCGATGCACAAGCAACCCTCGATCTCATCACACGCATTCCCTCCATTTCGTTGCAGTTCATGAAAATCTTTTGCACCGAACTGGCACGGATGGAAAAGCGCATTGAATCCGATCTGTATCGGCCTGCAAAAAACAGAGTCGCAGCAGTGATCTATGAGCTTTATGTTCTCTTTGCAGATGAAGGCCAAACGACTTTTGAGCCCCCACTGAACCGTCGCGAAATCGCAGAGCTTGCTGATGTCACTCCCGAAACCGTGAGCCGATCTTTAGCTGAGTTCAAAAATGCGGGTCTTTTGGAAACGCAAGGTGCAACGTTTCATATCCTTGATATGAATGGTTTGATGAGTGAAGCGGAAGACAGATGAGAACGTTGGAAAGGTTGACCTCGTATGTTGGCACTTGATTCGCGCGGAGTGGAAATCCACATTGGCTACAAGCCACTGCTTCAAAATGTCAACTTAAATATTGCTCCCGGAATGCGCATGGGTATTTGCGGACCCAACGGCACGGGCAAAACCACAATGCTGCGTGTTTTTGCTGGACTTTCTAAGCCATACCAAGGACAAGTTCACATTTATGGAGATGAAGTTTGGCCCTCGGGCAATTCAACCATAGAACACCGCGCCTGTTTTTTGGCGAGCACTCCTGCGCTTCTTCTCGATCATCCTGTCGATGGCAATCTGGAATTTTTGTGCAATTCATTTGGAATAAATCCCACTTATTCCGAACTAGAAGTGGTGAAAGAACGAGTCGGATTAAAGGGGCGAGGCAACCAAACATCGAGAACCCTTTCAACCGGGCAAAAAAGACGTCTGACATTGGCGGCATGTTTACTTATAAAACCAAAAATTCTCTTTGCCGATGAACCCACAAATGGCCTCGATCTCGAAGGACAAAAGCTCTGCTTTGCTGTCCTTGAGGAACTCTCGATCTCTCAGCACATGGCTCTGCTTGTGGCAACCCACGACACCGCACTGCTCGACACCTGTCACGAAAATATTGCGATCGAGAAATTTCTTCCCGCCAAAAAAAGTTTTGCCCAAAAAACGATTCGAGGTTTTGAGTGATTAAAACTGAACTTGGTCGCTGGTGGCATGCCTTTTTTGTAATTTTACAGTTTTCCTATCGCTCTGTGATGCTGCGAAAAGCCGGATGGCTTGGCACACTTATTTTTGCGGGTTGCCTGCTCATTTTGTTTCCTTTTGCCTTTGGAACCGAGACGATTAAGAGGCCCGAAATTCGTTTTGGAGCCTACTGGGTCATCAATGAATTTGTGGTGGCCTTAACGGTGTCGAGGCTGTTTACCTCCGAGCAAGAAGGAGGTGCGCTCGAATTTTTACTCGCATCACGATCTCCACGCTCTGCGTTACTTTGCGGTAAAATTGCCTTTACCACCCTTCAGCTTTTAAGCTTGCAGGTTCCTATTACGTTACTTTGGATCATCTTTTACAATGTTCAGATCGAAACGCTGGGCGATACGTTCCGGACCCTGCTGCCCGTCTGTTTCCTTTTCAATCTTGGAACGGCCAGCGTGGGGGCGTTGATTTCATGCGCAACTTCGCGAAGCTTGGCAAAAGAAATTTTACAGCCCATTCTTTTTTTTCCGCTCCAGATCGCGCTGCTCGTCGGATCTGTTACCTTATGTCTTCGAACTGAAGCAGATTCTGTATTGAGCACTCTCGACACCAGTGCCTGGTGGGCCGTCATCGGAGGCTTTCCTCTGATCTTTATAGGGTTAGGCTTTTTTATGGCGCAGAACTTGTTTCAGGAATAATCCTTGGGAGACCATTTTAATGACACAAAAACAGACCTCTTTGAAAGAAGTCTTGGCAGAGATTCCAGCCGCAATGCAAAAAGAAATCACACGGTGGAACCGACTTCTGTTGCTCTTTTCCGGACTTCTCGGCACAGCCTGGATGTATGCCCTCTTTGGAATTGGGGCCGACAGGGATCAAGGAAACGTCTATCGCATCATCTTTTGCCATGTGCCTGCTGCATGGTGCGCCTTTCTGTGGGTCATGGCAGGAGGTTTTTTTGGATTGCGCGGCATGCTTGCAAAAAAGAATGCCGAACGGTTTGACAGAAGTTCACATGCCGCCATGGAAATGGGCACGCTGTTTGGGGTCCTCGCCTTGGTCACGGGCAGCATTTGGGGAAGGCCCACTTGGGGAGTTTGGTGGGATTGGGATCCAAGGCTCACTTCCACATTGGTCATGGTGCTTGTTTCGAGCGGATACTTGATTTTAAGGGAGTTTACACCCGACATTCAATCAAGACGAACAGTTGCGGGAATGACCTCTATCCTCAGTGCAATTAACGTCCCTATTGTGTATTTTAGTGTTAAAATGTGGCGATCTCTTCATCAACCACAAACTTTTGTGCCCGGCAAGCAAGGCTCAAATGCCTCTTCTGATATTTCCTCACTGATGTGGCTTTGTGTTTTGCTCCTTGTCCTGGTGAGCTTCGCAATTTACAAAATACGCAGGCAAGGCATCGCAGCTGCCGAACAACTGGCAATCGCAAGGGAGCAGGCATGAACGAAACTTCGGAGTTCGGGAATATAGGCTGGCAGGCTTATGTGTGGTCGGCCTATGCGGCGGTTATCATCGCACTCTTTGGATACACACTGTATGCCATTAGAAATCGCGCAGCTTCCTTGAGATCTTTAAAGGATGAGGGATATCTTTCCGAACCTGGAACAGGTGTCGAGGAACCAAAATAAAGCATGACGGAGTTCAACAGATGAAAATGAACGGTGGCCAGATTCTAGGCGCGACCCTGGTTTTGGGTGCGCTTGGTCTTATTGGTTGGCAAGCAACAAAAGAAAGCTCCAGTGTTACTTTTTACACTCCTGCCGAAATTTATGCGACGCCCGACAAATTTGTCGGTAAAACATTTCGCGTGGCGGGACTCGTTCTTTCGGGCACCAAAAATTGGGATGCAGACTCCCGAAATCTTAAATTTCGGATGACGGATTTGAATGGACACGAATTTTCGGTCAATTACAATGGCATTCCCCCTGACCTTTTTAAAGAAGGACAGGGCGTTGTGATTGAAGGCAAAATCGCTTCAAATAATCTTAAAGAAAACAACACACTTAATGCTTCACTGCTGATGGTTAAACACAGCGAGGAGTATGATACCAAACAAGATCACTCTAAGTTAAAAGAAGCGAAACTACTGGATAGCATTTTGATGAACCAAAAGGTCGAAAAGCGCGCTGAGAATGACCCTGCTGCGGGCAAAAGCGTCTATTAAAACTGAACCAACGTTGGGGTTGGCTTGATCGAAAGGAGCATTTTCATGAAACGCCACGGAACAATCATCGGCACACTTTCTGTCTTGGCGATTGCCACGATTGGTTGGCTCGGAATGAAAGGACTCACGACGAACCCGAACGCATTGATGAGTCAGCTCGTGGGTAAAGCCGCGCCCGCCATAGAAGCCAACACCGCTCAAGGTGACAAATTTTCTTTGAACGAACACCTTGGGAAAAGATGGGTGGTTCTCAATTTTTGGATGACCTCATGTATTGTTTGTCGCGAAGAAGCTCCCGAGCTTCAACGATTTTACGAAGATGTCACCTTAAAATCTCCCACCAACCCCCTCTTTGTCAGTATCAATATCCAAGAGTCGAATTCGGAAATTTTAAATTATCTTCGCGACATGAAGCAGACTTTTCCGGTTGTTTCCGATCGCGATGGCCGCATTTCCCTTGAATATGGGGTCTATGGCACGCCCGAGACCTTTTTCATCGACCTTCAGGGCAAGGTTCGCCACCGCGTTGCAGGGGGCGTTGACACCGACTCCATTCTAAGATTTGTTGACTGGCTTGAGAAAAATCCCAACATTACTCCCGAACAGGCTTCGGAAGGATTTGTAATGTCTCGGGGTCCCAAAATGGGCGGCTAACGACCAGATGACTCTGAACAATCCCGTTTTTACGAAAATAAACGAAAGCTTTTCCTGCTTGAATTGTGGCTGCACAATTCCACCTGCAGTTTCGACGTGCAGAGATCACTGTCCACACTGTTTATTTAGTTTACATGTCGATATCAATCCAGGCGATAGAGCCGCAAATTGCGGTGGCAAACTGCACCCCAAAGCCTATTCAACACACAAGAAAAAAGGCTACATGATACATTATGTATGCGAGAAGTGCGGTGCCGAGCGGGTGAATAAATTTTTGGCACATGATGAAAATGCCTCCGACAATTTTGATGCTCTACTCAAGTTAAGTGGCATCACGCGCACATAAGCCCGTTCGGTTTCATGCTTAGGAAAGGGCAACAAATGGCAATTCTAAAGTCGGTCTTTTTACTTTGCAAAATTTGTCTGTTTGTTTGTGCTTTGGATGTTACGGAATTTGGAATGGCCGCCGATGCCACAGTCCCCCTTCAAATCGACATTTCGAAGGTCCGCAATCAGAAGGGCCAAGTGTGTGCTATCGCATTTCGGAACAAAATTGGATTTCCAGATAAACAAGAGCATGCTTTTCGAGCCGCTTGTGTTGCGGCTAAGGAAGGACATCTGACGCTTTCGTTACCCGACATTCCTCCTGGAGAGTATGCTTTTTCGGCCATGCACGATGAAAATGCCGACCACAAACTCAATACAAATGCACTGGGAATTCCCAAAGAAGGCGTTGGACTCTCTCGCAATCCAAAACCTAAAATGGCAGCGCCCCAGTTCGAAAACTCTGTTATGGAGATCAAACAGACGAACCCCGCAATTGATATGATCCTTCGCTATCCTCCTGCACCAAAACAAAGCCATTGAAGATTAAATATGGAAACAGAGAAACCGCGTCAAAAAAAGAAGTTGGGCCCCAAAATCGTTCTTGGATTTATTGCATTGACAGGGGTTGTTGCCGTTGAAGAATATCTCCGGCAAATGCCACTTGTTTCCTACGAGCGCATTTTGAAACATCCCCCCTCACGCGCTGGTGAGGTCTCGTTGCTGGTCACAGGTGATGTGGGCTCTGGAAATGAAAATCAGATCGCCGTTGCAGAACTCTTGGAACGACTCTGCTTAGAAAACTCCCCCGATGCCATTGTGTTGTTAGGTGATAATTTTTACGAACGGGGCGTGAAAACCACGGAAGATCCGCAGTGGTTTTCTAAGTTTGAGAACATGTACAATAAAGCATGCCTTGCCTCTAAAAAATTCTACATTGTTCTGGGCAATCATGACTACAAAGGTAACGTAACAGCTCAAATCGAGTACACAAAAAGAGGAAGCGGAAGATGGACTTTGCCTTCTCGCTACTATGAGGCGCAGTTCGATAACATCCTCGGCCTTTTTGCCATCGATACCAACATTCCCGAAAAATGTGGCATTGCTTCCCTCTGCAGTATGGATTGGATGGCAAAACAAATCCAAGATTCCACCGCGCAATGGAAAGTTATTATTGGTCATCACCCCGTACTGTCGCTTGGAAAACATCGCAAGTTGGATTTTCTTCCTTCCTTAACCCTTCCACATCTGATTTGCTCGACAAAAGCAGACCTTTATCTGGCAGGTCACGATCACAACATGCAGCATTTAAAGGGAAGTTATCGAAGTTCTGCATGTGATATCGATCAGTTTGTATTAGGTTCGGGAGGAGCCACTTCGTATCCCATTGAAAAACGCGAGGGACTGACAAAATTTGCCGCCTCAAATTATGGAGCCGGACTCTTAAAGTTTAACAAAACAACAGCGCAAATTATTTTGTACAACACTGAAAAAAAAGAGCCCCTTTACAGCTATTCACTTCAGAAAAATGGAACTGAAAATGACCTACCTGCGCTCCATTGACCTTGGAACTGTGAAGTCTTTTGCTATTCTTTCTGATGTGCATTTGCGAAATCCTCACGATCAAAATACATCTCTCTTTATTGAAACATTGCGAAAACTACAGGGCGTTGAAGCCGTTTTTTTGCTCGGAGATATCTTTGATTTTATATTTGTTCCCAAGCTCTTTTACGTAAAATACTGGCACAACGTTTTTGAGAGCCTGACAAAGTTGAAGGAATCAGGAACCAAAATATTTTTCATTGAAGGAAATCACGATTTTGGATTCGAGCATTTCTTTCCAAAAGAACTTAAAGACGCCTTTTCTCATGTAGGCGATGCTGAATTTACAATTTCGCACCCCTTCTACGGAAAAATCGCCTTGCGCCACGGTGACGATATTGTTTGTCCTCAAAGTTATTTGTGGTTTCGCAAACTCGTTAAGTCGAAAATGTTTCAACGCGCCGTAAAAATGATTCCTGGTCGGGCAATGCATGTGTTCTTTAGCTCCTACGCCCTCCTTTCGCGAAAGGCCGATAAGTACAATAGGCTTACCACAGATTTTCTTTCAAAAACTGTTGTTTCTTATCTCACTCCCCTGGCATCAGACAAAATCCCTGCCGTCCTTATCCTTGGACATATTCATGTGTATGTTGATTCTTTCCTCGGAAAAACAAAAATTATCGCCGGCCCCGATTGGCTCACGTGCCCCAGTGTTCTTTACTGCGATTCGCTCGGAAACTTTCGCCGCGATAATCTGGGAAGGCAACTGCCACCTCTGTTTCCTGTGGGAGAACAACCTCCATGTTGATTATTGGAGCCGGAATCTTGGGCTTGGCACTTGCTGAATTCTTTTCTCGTACTCCTGAACACGGCTCAATCACCATCGTAGACGGTGGCTTTGCATTGAGCGGATCGCAGGCTGCTGCTGCAAATCTCGCGACGAAAGGTCAACAGTTCGCGCGAGATCCCCATTTTGAATTGAAACTGCGCAGCAAAAAAATTTACGCCTCGTGGCTTCAAAATCTGATAGATGAAGCCCAGACCTTTGGTGCGCACTTATCACTTGCAGAAATGTTTCGGCAAGGAGAAGGTTTAGATATTTTTAAAAACGTAACAGACAGAGATCATCAGTTTCAACGGGTGGAACAGCCCCCCGAACAATTGGAAAAATTGGGTTTACCCACAAACGCCATCTGCAAGTTGCATGAAACTCAGATTCAATATCAAGATGAAGCTTGGGTTGATGCATCCGTTTTAATGCAGCTCCTTCGACTTGTCCTCGAAAATCGAGGCGTGAAATTCATCGAAGAATGCTTGGATGAGAGAAGTCTTTTGAGTGAAAAAATGCACCTTTTAAAAGAACGAGACCCCATTTTAGTTTGCACCGGTGCATGGACACTTGAATTTCTACAAAGTATGGAACTCAGTCTGCCTGCAGCCCTCCAAAAATCGCGCCGCCTCACGGTTGGAAGCACAGTGAGTCTGAAAAAACGCTCTCAAAGTCCTGATTTCTGTTTAGTTGATCTTGTCGGCCATGCCGGAAGAACAAAAGTAACACTGAGCGGAAACGACGAAGAAACCCATGTTTCATCAACGACTCTTCGCATCGAAAACAAAGAAAGTTTTGACGAAGAGATGCGAAAGACCCTCCAAACGCTCGACGACACGATGCTGAATTCGGCCCTTCAATTTATGCAGGGAACTGATGCCCCCGTCGAAGAGGGCTTTGCCCATGAAGACATCCTCCATCACAAAACAGGCATGCGCATTGGCTTTGGCCATTCAGAATTGGTTGCTGTCAAACTTGACGAGACCTTTGAAGGCCATCCCCTTTTGGTCTGCGCAGGGGCTCACAAAAGTGGTTTTTTATTTGCACCTGTCATCGGTGAAGTCATTTCACAGGTCCTTTGATCGCTGGTCTGTTTCTTTAAAATACAGAGGTAACAAAAGCAGCAAGGCCAAGTTTGCCGGCCTCCCCGTTTCATTTTCCTTCTAAGATGACTTCAAAGGGGGAAAATTCATGAGAGTTCATAGAAGTGCCATTTTCTTGAGTTTTGCTTGCAATTTCTTTGCGCCCCATGTGGCCAATGCTCAAATGCCCAACCATTCTCCGGATATGCCTCCCGCTTGGGTGAAAGACCGCACGACGAAAGAAGGAAGTTCAACCCCACCTGCCATTCCTCAAATGCAACCTCGCCACTCTAAAAAGGGCTCGGAAGAATCCACACGCTTTCCGGCACGGATGCTTTACTTAAATGGCACCAATATCAGTTCCTCACGGGAGCAAGAACTTGAAAATGTGAACGTTCGCATTGATGCCCATGGGAATGTGTTTCTTTCTGCGCCCCATTACGAAGTTAGCGACGAAGCGACTTACCACCCCTTGCTTCCACAAGAGCTTCCCCGCATCCCCAAAAGACAAACTCAGCCCCAGGAGCTGCCGCAGGGTCGATTCAGCAAGCAACCGCAACAAATGGAAGAAAGGCAAGCCAACGAGAGATCCGTTGAAGAACCACTTCCAGACGAACGCCCACTGCCCTCAGGTCGTAAGGGCCCAACGTCTATTCCCAAAACTTCGAGGCCACTGCCCAATCAAGGAAACACAGAGGGAATACGGTCTGAATCGAAGACCAAAAATCCTGCCGAAACTGTTCCGCCTTTGGACAACGGCATCCCTGGAGAAAAAACCCTTTAGGGCTGCTTCAATAAATCGCCGACAGCTTCGTTTTCGGCCCCTACCGCTTTTATCATGGACCAATGCGTCCATTGCAAAAAGTCGGCAAGGGCACTCAGCCTCGCTCTCGTCTGATTTCTTGAGAGCAGCCTGGTGAGTATTTTTTTGAAGATTTTGCAAATACTCGAGGCACACGAAGAGATTGTTCGAACTGCGCATAGCACTTACAATTTAAACGAGCCAAAAATTCTATAAAACTGAGCGACTCTTCATTGTTCTCAACGGAATTGTATTTAAAAAATCAAAACTGCGCGCTCTTAAATATTACGTCAGGGCGAGGCGCGCGAGGTGAGAGCTGACGCAATGGACGCTTTGGTCCATGAGGAAGCCGAATCCGATGCGCAACGAGGCCATGGCGGGATATTTAAAGCGGGCAAAAAGGCTGCACTTAGAAGGCGCGCTGCTCGCAGGTACACTTTATTTGGTTTTCTTTTTCGATGAATTGGCACATCGTCATGGAATTTGAGTAACGTAACACTTGGCCATTAAAAATCTGCGTGGAGTGGACTTCCCCTGAGGGGCTCTGCGCTGTCAAGGCCAAAAAACGACCGCCGCTTTTGATGGGTGAGCCTTTTTCAGCTTCCGCAAACCTTTGGGAAAGAAAGGCCACGGCTTGTTCCAACTGAACTTTTTTGCCCGCCTGGTAACCCTCGATGGTGAGTGATTTCACATTGCGGCTAAAATTAGCATCATCAGAAACATAGCCTTCAAGCAGATAGCCATTCCCACCTTGGGTTGAATCAAGATGAGCACCGAGCGAATAAAAATAATCGTTGGCAGACCAGTACTGAGTCATACGCTGAATGCGACCTTGTGATGGAAAACGCTCTCCGACTCGCAAGCGAATCTGCGATTGAAGATGCTTTGTCACGTTATTGAATTTACTCTCGCCAGACATTGAGGCACAGGAAGGCGCAAACACCACGGGCGTGTTTTCTTCCTTAAAAATGCCAGGCTCTATAAAATCAGGGAGCAGGAAACGCCTCATCTCAAGATACTTGAGCTCATCATTGGAAGAACTCATCCCCACGCGGCCCTTCAGCACAGGGTCTAAAACTGAATCTGGGAGAAGTTCCCACTCACCCAAACTCTCGATGGCTGTGCTCGTCCCCTCCGAAGGCCCGGAGCGCAAGCGAAGTGCACTCATCTCCTTCGATTGAGAAAGGTGCCATGACACTGCCAATACCCCGATTGCAGCAGAACCTAAACATGCCAACAATACGAGCTTCTTGTGCTTCATACAGATCCCATCACATTTGCACCAAAAAAATGAATGACTAGCGGGAGTATATGACAAGAAACCGGGGCTTGGGTATGCGAACCTTTGACGGCCCTAGCCCATTGTATGGTATGGACGGATTTGCAGCGTACACCCCAAAAATGTGAATTTTTTTGACCCCGGTGTGAAATCTTTTTTGAGAATCGAAAGTTGACGAGGAAAATGATGACAAAAAAAATCGCGGTTATTGGTGGGGGATTTACAGGCCTTGCCTGCGCAACCAAGCTCCGTGAACAGGGCGCTCATGTCCACCTTTTTGAACGCAATGATCGCCTTGGAGGACTTGCATCTGGATTTAAAGAAACCGGGTGGAATACGAGTCTCGAATTTTTCTACCATCACTGGTTTCAATCAGACGCTTTTGTCCTTGAATTTGCAAAAAAATGGAATGCCCAATCGGGATTGGTTTTCAAACGCCCCTTGACCGTGATGGAAACTAAGGGAGGTCAATTTGTTCCTCTCGACTCCGCTGTGGCCTTATTGAAGTTTCCTGATTTGAATTTTGCAGATAAAATTCGCATGGGACTTGTGCTTCTTTACCTGCGAAAAATAAAGAACTGGGAAGAACTCGACAACGAAACCGCAGAAATGTGGTGCATAAAATTCATGGGAGCTGCGGGGTTTCAAGCGATTTGGGAACCGCTTTTGCAAGGAAAATTTGGCAGGCATTGGTCAAAACGCGTGAATATGGCTTGGCTTTGGGCGCGTCTTGCAACAAGAACTCCTAAGCTTGGAACTTTTAAAGGCGGGTTTCAAGAATTTGTTAACTGTGCAGAAAAAAAGCTGATAGAAGAGGGAGTGCAGATCTCAAAGGGAGTGAAGGACCTGAGTTTAACTCAAAACGAAACTCAAAAATGGTTGGTGACTCATGAAGGATCACAACAGGAATTTGATGCCGTTGTGGTTGCTGCCTCACCCCTCGCCCTTGAACAGATTTTTCCGGCTCTGGGGACAGATTATCGAAACATCTTTGCGAAAAAGAGTTTTTTAGGCGCACAGGTGATTATTTTAAGCCTCAAGTGTCAGCTCGGTAAAAATGACGTTTACTGGTACAGCCTGAGAAAATCCCCCGAGTGCCCTTTTCTTGCCGCTATTGAGCACACACAATTTGTGTCCCATGAAGAATTTGCGGGTGAACATCTGATCTATTTAGCAGACTATGTGGATGTTCAGTCGGAGGATTGGAACCGCTCGGATGAACAACTTGTGAACCTTTCACAGAAGGTCCTTAAAAAAATCAACCCTGCATTTGAAGAAAGCTGGCTCAAGAGGAGTTGGGTTTTTCGTGAGAAATATGCTCAGCCCATCCCCGAAGCTGGAAATCGAGACAGATTACCTCCCCTTTCAGTTCCAACGCATCCCGGCTTGGTACATGCAAGCATGGGTCATGTTTATCCATGGGACAGAGGAACAAACTTTGCACTTGAGCTGGGATGTCAAGCTGCGGCAGAAGCCTTGAAAAGTGTGGCGCAATAGAATTTTCGCCAGCTCATAATTTTTCCCCCCGCTTCCTCAGCCAGGGGCGTCGCATCTCAGTGCGACAGAACATGGCTGAGGAAGATCTCCTGCCTTGCTTTGAAGACTAAAAAGCGACATTTCTTGCGGTTATGGTTGTTACTTTATTTCATTTGAACGCTCTTTCCATTCCCAAGAAGAAATCCCTGACTCTTGAGGAGCTTTCTCCTTGCACAGAAATGCAAATCAGAGAAAGATGCGATTTTTAAGCACGCCCACTCACTGCGGAGAAAATGATGTACACAGGCCTTATGCACCTTCATTCCCTGACACGATGGATTCTCGTTATTTTGCTGATTGCTGCGACTTTAAAAGCATTCACCGGATGGTCTCGCAAAAGAAAATGGGACAAGAACGACCACATGACGCATCTGTTGCTGATGATCGTTTGCGACATTCAGCTCGTCGTGGGCTTTGCACTCTATTTTGGATTGAGCCCTTTGACCTCAGGCCTCACTGAAATTGATATGAAAAATAGCGTGCAAAGGTATTGGAGCATTGAACATCCTGTGATGATGACCGTTGCAGTGTTTACAATTCATTTTGGCCGTATTTTAAGCAAGCGGGCAAAGGATGATGCAATGAAACACCGTCGCTTGGCGGTATGCTACGTGGTTGCGATTGCGCTCATTGCATTGGCAATGCCATGGCCTTCAAGGGGAGAAATCGGACGGCCGCTGATTCGCGGAGCAGGCATTGAAACCGTTTTGATAAAGCCGGCTTCGATAAGCTAATTTCTAGGGTGCATCCTTTTTGAAAGTTTGAATTTTATGTCGGATATTTCCTTTTCAATTGGGGAACAAAAATTCAATTATCGCGTGGCGGCATGCATCCGTTCAGGCGATAATATTTTGCTTAACCGTCTTGGCGATTCTGATTATTGGTTTCTTCCGGGAGGTCGAGTCAGAGCAGGTGAGTCTGCTAAAACTGCACTTTATCGCGAAATTCAAGAAGAACTTGGATGGAATGTAGAAGTCGGCAAGTTTCGAATGTGCGTGGAGAACTTTTTCCAGCACAATGGAACGCATTGGCATGAAATATGTCTTGTCTTTGATATTTCTAAATTTGAAACAAGTATTCTATCTTGCGAAAAAGATCTCGAATTCAAGTGGGTGCCACTCAAAGAACTCGAGTCCTTCGATCTTCGACCACGAGAATTATTTGCCGCGCTAGCCTCGCAATCCGCAGAAACTGTGCACCTTACACTCCGATAGAAACTGCGGATTATGAGGACGTCACTTCGACCAATATGCCGCAGGTTCGAACCTCTTTCCGTATTTTTCTGCCATGGCTTTCAGCGTGGAAAGAACTTTATCTTTTCCAAGCCTTTTGCCGTAGTGGAAAGGACCACCGAGGAACGGAGGAAATCCGAGTCCGAAAATGGCCCCTAAATCACCGTCATTTTCAGATCGAATAATTCCTTCATCAAGACAACGAGCGGCTTCATTCATAAATACAAAAACGCAGCGATCGGCAATTTCCTTGCGATCGAAGTGTTTTCGTTCTGTCCCATGCTTAAAGTGCTTGTAAATGGACTTGTCGGCCTTGTCTTTTTTCCCATTTTCATAGGTATAAAAGCCCAACCCATTTTTACGACCCTTGCGATTTTCAGCCGAAATAGCGTTCATTTCTGGCGGCAACACGAGGCGATCGGAAAAGGCACTGGAAAGAACTTCCACAATGTGTTTACCCACATCGATTCCCACTTCGTCGAGCAACGTCAGGGGGCCCACGGGCATGCCGAATTTTTCGAGGGCAATGTCGATATCTTCAATGTTTGCGCCTTCGGAAAGGATATTAAGTGCCTCTGCGATTTGAAACGCCAAAATGCGCGTTGTGTAAAATCCAGGGCCATCTTTCACACAAACGATGTGCTTGCCCATTTTTTGCGCAAGCTCAAAGACCGCAGCTGCTGCATCGGGCGAAGTTTTGTCGGTTGTGATGATTTCAACCAGGGGCATTTTGGGAACAGGCGAAAAGAAATGCATGCCCACAACGTTTTCGGGTTTTTTCGCACCCGCAGCAATCTGGGCGATGGGAAGCGAAGACGTATTGGTCGCAAAAACGAAGTCATGATCCAGCACGGCTTCACATTTTTTCAAGACGTCATGCTTGATAGAAATATCTTCAAAAACGGCTTCGACGACGATGGGAACACCTTTAAGAGGTGCATAGGTGAGGGAAGGAATCACCCTTGAAACAGCAGCATCACGCTCGAATCGTTTGATGCGTTTGCGACGCACTCTGTCATCGAAGTGCTGTTTTACTGCTTTTAAACCACGCCCCAAGCCTTCGCTATCGCGATCGATGAGAATACTGCGCATTGCTTTTTCAGAGAGCACTGTGGAAATTCCGCTTCCCATAAGCCCTGCTCCCAAGATTCCCACGCAGGTTTCGCCATCCTTGAGTGGAGCCATCACCTTTTTCTTTGCCTGCTTTGTCGCCTCTTCGCCAAAAGGATTTTTCTTAGCCTTGGTGACCAAATTAAAAATATGCACCAATGAACGACTTTCGGGCGTAATAACGAGCTCGCCAAAGGCTTTTGCCTCAAGCTTTAAGCCTTCTGCAAGGCTTTTTTCCATTCCCTTCATGACGACTTCAAGGGCTTTAAAAGGTGCAGGGTAAAAGCCTTTGGAATTTTTCTGAATCTGCTCCAAGCTTTTCTTTTCGATAATGGACCGACCGATGGGGTTCGCTTCCATCGCAAGCTTTGAAACATCCATTTCTGAGAACGACTTTTCGATCTCTTTGCGGCTTAATTTCTCAAAAAGTGAAGTTCCTTGTTTTTTACGAAAAGTTTCTTTGTTTGCACGGCACAATTCCAGTGCTTTTTGCATCAATTGGTTTTCGGGAACCACATCATTTACGATGCCCAGTTTACCCGCCTTGCGGGCATCAACTTTTTTACCCGTGAGAATAAGGTCAAGTGCGGGAATAATGCCAATGAGGCGCGGAAGTCTTTGGCAACCGCCTCCACCGGGAAGAATTCCCAATTGAATTTCGGGAAGACCAAGCTGCGTAGTCGGGTGATTGGTACACAAGCGAAAGTGACAGCCTAAAGACAATTCAAGTCCACCGCCTAAACAGGTTCCGTGAATAGCGGCAACCGTGGGCACATGAGCATCTGCTAAACGCGTGCTGATGCTTTGAAAAAAAGCAGACATTTCGGTGCCGGCTTCTTGGGTTTCCATGGTGTCAAAAAGCGAGATATCAGCACCAGCAGCAAAGCAATTGGGCTTTGTTGACGTAAAAATGAGCCCTTCCAAATCGGTTCTGGAAAAAAGGCTCTGCAAAATACCATCGAGGTCGAGCACAATATCTTTGGTAAAGCTGTTGACGCTACGCGCTTCATCGTTCATTTCAATGATACAAATGCGACCATCCCAACGGAACTGAAATGCCCCGGATACAGATTGCGGATTGTCGCTCGAAAGAGCCTTTGTTTTCATCGTCTGAAACATGGCATGTCCCCTTAAAATTCTGAGCTTGATAGGAATTTGTTACGGTGTTTCAAGAAGCATGGCTTGGCCAATGCCACCTGCGGCGCAGATGCCAATAACGGCATATTTGCTCCCCACTCGTTTCGCGATCCGCAAGGAACGCCCCACGAGTCTTCCACCCGTTGCTGCAAAAGGATGACCATAGGCCAGCGAACTTCCGTCAATGTTCAACTTAGCGAGTGGAATTTCTCCAAATGCTCCGTCCAGACCCAATTTTTCGCGACAAAATTTTTCACTTGCGAGTGAATCCGTGCAACTCAACACCTGTGCCGCAAAGGCTTCATGCAGCTCAAACACGCCCACATCTTCGAGCTTCAGACCATTGCGCTGCAACAGTTTGGGAATCGCATAGGCAGGGCCAATCAAAAGCTGGTCGTTTGGATCTACGCCCACAGTGAGAGCATCTAAGACATAACCGAGGATGGGGAGGCCGTGATCTTTTGCATATTGTTCACTTGCAAGAAGGACAGCACTGGCTCCATCCGTGAGTGCACTTGAATTTCCGGCGGAAATAGTCCCGTGTTTCTTATCAAAAACGGGTTTTAATTTAGAAAGGGCTTCGACAGTCGTTTCGGGCCTCACGATATTATCGGAGTCGACAAATAAATTCTTTTCAGCGCCAGCCCATACGGGGACGATTTCTTCCTTGAGATATCCTTGCTGAATGGCCTTTGCAGCGCGCGTGTGACTTAAATAAGCGAATTCGTCTTGACGTGGCCTTGAAATATTGTTTTTCACAGCCATAATTTCGCCGTGCTCGCCCATGGTTAAACCTGTAAAGGGCTCTGCAAGTGCAGGAGGATTCGGCAAAAACCATTTGGGATTGAAATTCTTGAACAACGCGAATTTTTCACCCAGAGTTTTTGTTCGAGAGAGCCTGGTTAAAAAACGTCTTGCATCATCAGAATAAGTGATGGGCACATCGGAAAGGACTTCCACTCCCCCTGCCAAAACAAGTTGACAGCGTCCAAGTCGGATGGAATCGGCGGCACTCAAAACCGTTTGAAGTGAACTCGCACAAGCCTTATTTAAAGTATAACCGGGAATCGATTTCGGAAGTCCTGCAAAAAGGACGAGGTCGCGAGCAAGATTCGGATTCTTTGTTTGAGGAATGACGGCTCCCCAAATGCACTCTTCGATATCTTTCGGATTGACATTGGTTTGTGCAATAAGCTCAGACGCCACGCGCAGACTGAGCATCAGCGGCGTTTCGCTTTCAAAAACCCCAAACGATTTTACAAAGGGCGTGCGCAAAGCTCCAACGACTGCAACTCTCGATAAGCCACCACCCGTTGTCGCCGAATTTGTTGTTGCGTTTTCCGCCCTGTCAGGCATCTCTTGAACCTTTGATTTGCGAGCGCTCATCGGAGTTCTTCCCCTTTTGCTTGAAGTTGTCAAAACAGTTAGCCGCCCCACCTTAGCAGACTTTTCTCTAAAAGACAGACTCGCCTTTCTGGGCAATCCCCATGACGTTTCTTCCCAATAGCGGGGAAATGATGATAGTGAAAATCGGTTGGCCTGTTAGAGAATTTCTCTGGCAGGCCTCTCCAAAGAAAACCCGGGAGTCAAATGGCTCTCATCCTCAAAGTTTAATGAGAAGTGCCGGGAGAAAAATTATGGGTCGTCACGCCACAGTTGCAGGTCGTCAAGCTTCCAGTGCCGCAGCACGCGGTAAACTCTTCACCAAACTCGCCAGGGAAATTATGATTTCCGCTAAGAACGGAAGTGATCCCAATAGCAATTCACGCCTGAGACTTGCCGTTGAAAAGGCCCGTGACAACAACATGCCCAAAGACAATATTGAACGCGCCATCAAAAAGGGTGCGGGCGAACTCGAAGGTCAGGCATATGAGGAAATTACCTATGAAGGCTATGGCCCTGCAGGGTCTGCAATCATGGTGGAATGCCTTACAGACAACCGCAACCGTACCAACTCGGAAGTCCGCAAGGTCTTTCAAAAAGGCGGCGGAAACATTGGTGAAATGAATTGCGTCGGGTGGATGTTCAAAAAGAAAGGGGTCTTTGATATTAGCCTTGCTGATATCGCTGAAGACAAACTTATGGACACCGCGATCGAGGCAGGAGCTGAAGATGTCGTGATTGAAAACGGCATGGCAACTGTGTACACCGAGGTCAGCGATTTTGGAATCGTGCGCGAAGGATTGACCAAAGCTGGAATTAAATTCGAAAAAGTAGGCCTTGAGCTTATTCCTGAGAATACGGTGTCATTGGCTGGAGAAAATGCCAAAGCTGCACTTGAGCTTGTCGCCAAACTCGAAGATCTCGATGATGTCCAACACGCCTATCACAACTGCGACATCTCCGCTGAAGACATGGAAAAGTACGGCGCTTAAGTTTTATCCCACCTGCTTGCCGAAATGGATTCCAAGAGCTTGCCTGCGGTTCGTTTGAGCCCTTAAAAAGTGTTGCCAATCATTCTATATAATTGGAGCTTTCCCCTAGGAAATGCTCGACAACCGCTTGCGCTGAACTTATGTGTGTACGCACATCTGGGGCTTGCTTGCCCGGGAAAAGTAGGAAGCCTTTTGGAGACAAGCACATGGGCACAGCATTTCGAATCCCGTTCCCGTTTTGCTTTTTAGTCTGTGCAATTTCTATGGCAATTTCGACCAATATCGCACGTGCTCAATGCAAAGCTCAAGACTGCTCCATGCCCATGACCGAAGAAGGAGAACGGGCTGAAATTCAACTCGTGGTCAGAAAACTCCTGACTCCTGATGATACGGTTGCGCTCAATAAGCGTGACTTGAGGCTTCTGCGCAATGGAATTTTTGCTCTCCATGGCCGCACCTTTCAAGACCCCGAACTGAGTGGTTATTTTCAGACCCGGCCGTGGTATTTTCCAAAGCCCCAGGAAGACCACAACCTGATTCCACAAGAGTGCGCAGCAGTCGCCCTCATCTTGCACCAAGAAAACGTTCGCAGACTTGAAGAGCTTGCCATACGAGGCCAAGCCCTTTCGCAAAATGACCTTGCGGGCCACACTGTAAAAGATCTTGAAATTTTAGCGCGACTGCTTAAAGAGCGACAAGCGCTGAGCGCTCCTCTGCAAGTCGACCAGAAAAATGCGACTCTCGTAACAGAAGCCATGGAACGAAAAAAGAATCTTGCACAGCGCCACAAAGAGTTTCTCATAGCTCTTTCTTCCGGAAAGCTTGCGCCACAAGAACTTGTTCGCACGTTTGGACACCCCAAATTTTCGTACTTTCAGGGTTGTTCAAGGTCAAACTTGCGCAGCGTTTCGTGGAATGATGTCTTGAAAAAAAATGACACCTTTTCTTGGACATTGTGGCCAGGGAATACCCTTGTCTTTTCGCCCCACAATCCCTTTCATCACGTCAAATGGACGTTTGAAAGTGGAGACTGGCGCATCGATGAGATCTCTGTTGCAAATTAAAAGGAATTCCCATGTCATCAAAAATTACACTTCAGTTTATTTCTTCAGCACTTTGCCTTTTCGCTTCGCATTCCGGTCGTGCCATGGATTTCCCTCCCGTTGCAGGATCGCCTTTTTGGAAACAAAAAGTTTACGTTAGCAACAACGGAAACTGGAAACCCGGCGCGTTTTTTTGCAGCAACGAAACAGCCACGAAGATCTTGTATGACAAAGCGGCCTTTGTAAATTCCTATGGCGGCAGTTCTTACGCTCACGTGATTTTTGCCCCGACTTTGCTTTACTGGGAGCGCGGTAAAGTTGCAGGGCATGCACCGCTAAAAACAGCGGGATGCCGAGGATTTCAATGCCTCTTGTCGACGACATCAAATCCCATAGAACACTTTTCTGTTTCGATGGCGAGCAATGGCAACCAAAATCTATTGGGAAGCATGCAGTCGCAAAAAATTCCCCCTGAAACATGCTCTATTGAACGGGTTCCCTTCAAATGCCTGACAGACACTGGCATCTACACCTTTGCATCTTTAGAAAATGGCAAGAGCACTCTGTCTTTTTTACCTCTCGATTCCAAAAAAAAACCCGTGGTGAGTCACGCATCCTTTGAAAGCCAAGAAAACGAAAATGAAATTCGCTATGAGCTTTTGTTTGAGGATGGAAAAAAGGTCTCCATTTTTAGAAATTCATCACTGACATTTCCAGATGCGGGGATCTTGTTTCAAGATGAAAAAGGGAATGATAAAAAAATTTCATGCCAAGCCTATGCATTTCAAGAAACCGAAACTGAAATCATCGAAACCCCCCGGCGCAGGTTAGAAGAATTTACAGCGCAAACACGTTTTTCGGATTTCTGCCGCGAAATAAATTTGTCGCAAGCAACCCTTAAAACCAGAGACGCATTGCTCGATATTCTGGCCCCACAAGGCATTCGAGAGATTTCAAACGAGCAGCGGTGCCAAGAGGCCGAAAATAACCTGCAAAGCGTGACTGAACTCGACCTTGCAAACAAGAAGTTGACTGATCCCTTTCCACTCACCTATCTGACTCAGCTCGAAAAACTCAATTTGGCGGGAAATCACTTTCAGCGGCTTGAATTTTTAGCTGCTTTTCCTGCGCTCCAGACTCTGGATGTCTCTAAAAATAACATTCGCAGTCTTTACCCTTTACTCGCTTTGAAGAAGCTCAAAAATCTCGATATTTCATCAAATCGAGTGACTGACCTTGGTGCACTCTCACCCTTAACGACCCTCATAGACTTACGGGCAAATGATAACCTCATTGAAAATATAGGCACCATTGTTGATTTAATACATTTAGAAACGCTTTTTCTCGATAGAAATCGCATTAAAACGCTTACTGATTTGGCACGCCCCCAATCGAGAATTTTGCCCTTACAAAAGCTTTCTTTAGAAGAAAATCAATTGATTTCAATCGAGAAAATTGGAATTCTTTCAAATCTACAATGGGTGAGCCTTAAAAAGAATAAAATTTTGAATGCATATCCATTGGAGGCCCTAGGGCAACTCACCTATCTCGATGCAAGCTTCAATAACCTGACTGACATTTCTGCATTAAGTCTGCTGCCTCACCTCGTCGGTTTAAACCTTGCACACAATCAGATCAGCAAACCAGGCCCCCTTCGTTTGCTCAAAAAATTGCAAAACCTCGACCTTTCTAAGAATCCCCTCCTTCAACGCACCTGCCCACTTATTAAGAAGTCACTTTGCACTCTCTAAGATGTCAACTCGCGCTCATTTTTTCAAAGCTGAAATTACTGACCTGTAACTTTCCAACGGACTTAACAGCTGTTCTCTCGCTGTGTATTTAACATTAGAAATAAGTAAGTAACTAATATCAATAGATTTTTATTTGAAATTCTGCGCAAAATGATAGCTTGCTTCTCCGGCTGAGCTCCTTATACTGACAACAGGTTAGTTTACTCCACAGCATCCGCTGCGGAGTGTTTTACACTCAATCAGACATGTTTAATATCTAAAAAATTGAACATATCTGTGCGATATTGAATCAGGAGTATTCCGAATGAAGACAATTAATTTGCGTACACTATCAGCTGCTCTCTCTGTTACGACAGTTGCATTTCTTTCTACAGGCTGTGGCGCAGGCAAAGATGGCTCAACGGGTGACGTCCCTGAAGCAACTATTTATACCATCTATGACGTAACCTATAACGAAGATGACAAGAAACTCGAAGTCGAAACTCGCTTTCACAAGTTGAACGAAGGCGGCGGCACACTTCGCCTCGAAGGTGGCAGCAGTGTCACTTTAAATGGCCAAGCACTTCCTATCGTTCAAGATCAAGCTCTTTGCCCTGAAGGATATTGCTACCAGCTTACAAAGCAGGCAGAAGAAGAAGAGGCAGAAAGCCCCCTTGCATTCCGATACACGGATGAAAGCGGAAAAACTTACGATAACACTCTTCAAATTCCTCAAGTTCCCGCACTTAAGCTTGACATTACAAAGCTCATCTCAAAAACCACTGAACCCCTTAAAGTTCAGTGGGAGCCGTTCCAGACTCAAGAAGGCGAGGAGGTGAGCTTCGTTATTTCGACTTCAGATGCGACAAAAGCGATTGTCTTGAGCCCCGAACAGACGCTTCAGGGCACATTCGAAATTCCAGCAGATCAAATGCAATCGTTTAAGGCTGGAGAAGGCAAATTGCAAATTCAGCGCACCCTCACGACCACCCCGTCCCAAAAGCAGGCAACGGGCGGAAAAGTTCTTCTGAAATCTATTTCCAAAGGACTTCCTGTTCTTTTTATTCGTTAGTCAAAGGTTCTCTGAATTTCCGAATCAGAGAACTGATTTTTATCCCCCGCTCGCAATAAAATCCTCTTAAAGGGCTCTTTCTCAAGAGCCCTTTTTCTTTTTGAGTTTTTATTTCTTCTCATTTCATTCTCTATTTTACTTCGAAAATCAATATTTCTGAACGATCTTCAGTAGAAAGTTAATTTCCATTATTGTTCATTAAAAGTATTCCAATTGTCGGCGTTTAAGCATTTATCTCATCATAAAATTAAATATTTGTAACTAGACAAAATAAATTCATGGTGTTACTGTTTCTTTAGCTACGGACGGCTTAACCTCACAAAGCTGAGGACCTTAACAAGGAAGTCGAAGTGTAGATATGGACGAGACGGGAGACAGTCTTTTGAATGATTTTGCGCCGCTCTTCCACTTCAGTCCATGTTTAGTTAACACCTTGTTTGACCAACATTTGCTTGAATTTCTGAATCGTCGGGAGTTAAGTTGATGGTACAAGATTTTAGCCGTTCCAACGGGACGACTCTCGTCTCGAACTCTGACTTCTTTTAAAGAAGCAGTACTCAGCAATTAAGAAGTTATTGTTTTTATTCCTTGTGGTGTTCTTTATTTCTCAAACTCACTCAGAGTATGGCCGAGAGTTTTAAGATTTTATGTCAGCTCTTGTTTGTTCATGATGAAGAATGCCATGTTTTTTTTCCTTTAGTTTTTTCAGGGAGGGATATCATGCGAAAATTGAATTCCATTGCAATGGCCTCGGTTTCACTCGCTGCTTTGAGTGCTCAATATGCGTTCGCTGTAGATCCTCAAACAGTTTCTTGTACGGTTGAGTTTGAACTCGACAGTGCAAATTTTAATGCTCAAGAGCTCAATGATTGCATGGGCAAAATCAACCAGGACAATCTGAAGCTTCTTCACATTGTTACTTCAGCAACGCCTCCGGGCAGCACTGAACACAATTCCGCGCTGACCGAAGCACGCGCCAGCAAGATCAAAACTGACCTTGCAGCCCGCTTTCCAAACGTTCAAATTATGACCGTTGGGGCAGGCGAAAGTGCAAAGCTTGGCAAAACTGCGCAAATTCTTGCTGTAGAAATCATGGAACAACCTCAACAAGCGCAAGCTCCGGTTGAGGTTGTTCCTGAACCCAGTCAAGGCGCCAGCGTGACCGCTGTCACAACGACTCTCACTGCAACTCCAGAGCGCGCAGCGCGCATTGCCGCCCGTGTGGGTCGCGATCGCTACAATGCACCCATCGGTGAGATGGAAAAGAATTTTGTTTCGGCAGGAGCTGAAATTGCTTGGCTTCCACAGGTGACGGCTTCGCCCTTTGGCGCTCCCATGCGCGGTGAAGTGGGGCTCACAGGCTCTGCTATGAACGACGAAAATTGGGTTGATGCAGCAGCTGTGCATGGCTTTGCTGGCCCTGCAATCCGCATGGATACCTTTGTGGTGGGCGCACGTGCATTGGTCGGTGGAACTTGGGACCGCACTTCCAAATGGCGTCCGGATGGCGGTGGCGAATTGCGCCTTGGATATGAAGGAAATGACCTTTCTATCTTTGCAGGCGTGGGCCAAACAACTCAAGTCACTCGCGTGGGTATTGACCTCGGCGTTCTTCTCTAAAGACTCCCGTTTCTAAGCTGACCTCCGTTGGGCGGGTCAGCCTTTTTTCAAGTTCTTTTTAAAGAACTGTGATGCCTACCGGAGGAAACTATGGCCGAAGCACAAAATCAAAAATCTTCACGTCACCTTAATCCCGAAACTTTTTTCCGTGGCGGCATTCAATCCGTGCGAGAAGAATTTACAAAAGTCACCGATCGGGTTTCGAATTTCGTAACGGACTGGCGCAGTTATGGCGAACAAAAAGGCATGGACCTTGTCGACAAACTGGTGGGATATTTACCCAGAGCCGACCTCATTGAGCGCGAAAACGAATATCTACTTCAAATTGATATGCCCGGTTTTTCTGCCAATGAGCTTGACCTCACTTTTGAGAAAAATACCCTCAAAATCTCAGGCGAACGCAAGGGATTGAACCTGGGTGATAAAGAACGCTTTTTCAGAATCGAACGCGTTACGGGAAAATTTAAACGCACTTTTTCTTTGCCACTTTCTTTTGTGCCCGAACGCATTGAAGCTCATCTTAAAGATGGTGTCTTGAACATCTCGATGAGCAAAGATCAATCAAGCAAAACTCACAAGAGTTCAGAAAAAGGCTCTAAAAGCATCGTTATTGCAACTGACAAGAACTCTGACTCAGACCATGATAAAAAACATGGTGTTTCTTCTAACACCACTTCCGATGACGAAGATTTCACTCAAGAAAATCATACCGACAATCATGAGCGATCACTTGAAGGTCAAAATATTGCCGCCGAGGCTGTTTGGGCAAAAGGAAAACATCCCATGAAATCCAAAGAAAAAATCAAGGAAAAAGTTGGCGGAAATGCAGGCGAGGAACTTATCATTGATCCCCATCCCCATAAAAAAGAAGATGCTCGCGAAAAGAAAAAGGAAGTTCAACGCGATCATCATTGAATTTCTATATTGTAACGAGTAAAAGGGGGCACGCATGTGGGCACATTTTTTTCTGTCACTTATCGTGACGAGTATTAGCTTGCTTGTTATTTCAAAGCTTCCTTTGGGAATTGAAATCGACAGCTTTGGCTCCGCAATTGTTGCGGCATTGGTTTTGGGAGTCGTCAATGCCTTACTGGGCCCCATCTTCTTTACGTTGGCATTCCCACTCACTCTTGTGACCTTTGGTTTATTTTCCTTTGTCGTAAATGCTGCCCTCTTTGGATTAGCTGCATGGCTCGTCAGTGGATTTCGGCTCAATGGAGGATTTTTAAGCGCCTTGATTGGCCCCATCATTTTAACCCTTTTGAATGCGCTCCTCTTTAAACTCACAGGAAGTGCGTTTAACCGTTAATTGAGACACATTGACGAGTCACATTATGGCTGCTGTTGAACCCACTTTTCCTGAACAAGTCAGTCCTTGTTGCTGGAAACGCTGTCATGCCCACCGTGTTGCTGTACTCATAGATGCCTGCAATTATTATCCCGCTTTTGCCGAAGCCCTTCGGCAAGCTCAACATCATGTCTATATTTCTGCATGGGACCTTGATAGCCGCGAAAAGATGATTCGAGGGGAAGGTCTACTTGAAGTCACCCTCGGACAATTGCTCGACGATGCCGTGCGAGCAAATCCTGCTTTGAATATCTATATTTTATGCTGGGATTTCTCTCCTTTTTACACCTTTGGACGCGAACCTTTGCAGCGGATGAAGTTGGCTTGGAGGTCGCACAGGCGGATCCATTTTCGGTTCGATAAAAAGCATCCAACAACCGCAGCTCGGCACGAGAAGCTCGTCGTTATTGACGATCGCATTGCGTTTTTGGGAGGAATCGATCTTGCAAGCCGCCGTTGGGACACAAGGGAACATTTCGCGTCCCATCCCTTGAGGAAGGCACCCAATGGCAAAATTTATGAACCCTTTCATGATGTCCAAGCACTCGTCGACGACGAAGCCGCACAGGTGTTAGCTGAATACTTTCGTTCACGTTGGAAACAAGTCACTGGAAAGCCCCTCAAACTTGAGCAAGTCGCTCGTGATCCGTGGCCAAAATCAATTATCCCCAACTTCGAAAATATTATGATAGGAATTTCTCGAACCTCTCCACGCACTGCCGAAGAACTTGAAATAAAAGAGGTCGAAGCCCTCTACATCAAAGCCATTCAACAGGCTAAAACGTGCATTTATATTGAGAATCAGTACATCACTGCGCGAACGATCAAACAGGCACTCTTAATTCGCCTTTTAGAGGGGCCGAAGTGCCCTGAAATTCTCGTTGTTTTGCCCACTCATTTTGAAACGCTTTTGGAAAAAGGTGTTATGGGCGCTCTCCAAACGCGCCTTATTCTTGAGATCGCTGAAGCAGATCATTTCAATAAAATTCGCTTTGTGTTTCCTACTGTGCCTTCGGTGTTGGGTTGCCAAGCCGTGCACGTTCATTCAAAACTCATGATTGTCGATGATTCCTTTGTGACAATCGGTTCTGCCAATCTCAACAATCGCTCCATGGGGCTTGATTCAGAACTCAATCTTTTTTTACAGTCCCATGGCCGCGTTGATGTTCGGCAGGCCATTTCTGATTTGCGTGCAAATCTTCTTGCCGAGCACATGGGAACGCAACCCGAAAAAGTAACAGCCACCCTCCACAGCACACAGTCACTTTTGCGGTGTGTAAAGCTTCTCAATTGTGGAACACGACGCTTTGAGCCCATTGTGTCTTTTCCAAACGAAGGTTTACTCAATCTCATCCCTGACGAAGACCTTCTTGATCCCGAAGAGCCCATTGAATATCACGCTTTCGCTGAAGGACTTGTTCCGCGCAGCGTGACTTTAAAAACATCGACAAGGCCTTATCTGCGAATTGCCGCACTTGTTTGTTTCCTTATTTTACTTGCAGTCGCTGTAAGGTTTACGCCTCTCCGTGAAATTCTCCATCCGCAAAACGTCCTTTCACACATCAATGAAATTCTTCCCGCAAAGATAATCCCCTTCGCAGCGGTTGCAGCCATTGCAATTTTAAGCCAATTTATGATTCCTATCAATTTGGTAATTTTGGGAACAGTGCTGGTTTTTCAGCCGCTTCCAGGCGCAATCTATGCCTATTTAGGAGCCTTGATTGCCTCGTGTGTGACATATTGGTTCGGATTTTTTACGCAAAGCCCTACTCTTTCTAGGGTTACGGGACCTCGATTTTTGAAATTCCGTCGTCTCGTGCGCACGAACGGAATTTTAACTCTCATTATTGTTCGCCTGATGCCCGTGGGCTCTTTTACACTCAGCAATCTCTTTGCTGGCTCTTTGCGCATCCCCTTTCGTTCATTTGTGTGGGGGAATGTTTTGGGGCTTGCACCAGGCACCATGGCCATTGCATTTCTGGCAGACAACATGGAGAGATTTTTAAAGAATCCAAGCATTTTACGCTTTGTGATGATCCTCATCCTTTTGCTCCTCTTCTGCCTACCCGCCGCTGTTGTGGCGAGAGTCGCAAAAGCGCGTAAAAAACCTTCCTCCTCCATTCTCTTGAGCCCTTGAGCCCCGGCGCAAGATGGGATAGCACTGCAGCCAAATGCTCTATCGAAGCCTTCACAACAGAGGACTTGCTTTGCTCGACACCGAGGCGGAAAAATATGTTGCTGCTCTCCTCGCCCTCATACACGAGCCCCACTCGAAAAGCGCATTTTTACGACTCTTTTCTGCACTTCCCCACATCAAAAATGTCATTCCTCAGTGGAATCAAAAATCAGTTCTGCACGCCATAAAATCACTCCAAGAAAAGGGTCTTTTAAATAAGCAGCTGATGCTGCCCCCCGAGCTTTCCTCTGAAATTTCGTTGACATTATACAACCAACAGAATCTCAAAAACTTTGCAGATCTGGTGAGATCAGCATTACCCGCTAAAACGCACTATGGCACTCAACCCTTTAGCGCCTTGCGTAGCCAACGTGAAATTAAACTGTGCCTGATGCTCAATGAAATTTTGCCTCTCAAAGAGCACTCGCGTTACCTTAATTTATTATCAAATAATCCTTACGAATCTATTTTTTTTGTAAACGATTTTTTGACTCAGATTGCTTTCGTGGGGGATCTCAATCTACAGAGTGAAACTCAAGAGTTCGCACGTCATTGCTCATTGAGCGCAAATCTTCTGCAACTCAACCAAATTCATTGTTTAGACGAAAATAATAAAGTTGCAGTCGTTGAACATCTTCAAGAGACTTATGAGTTGCTGCGCAAGTTATCTCCCCACAAGGAAGGCCCCCTTCAAGGCTGGGAAGCGCTTCTCTCTCTGACATGCGCCTTTGGGCACAGTCTTGTTTCACGAAAGAGCAGTCCTTACTCTGGGGATCTCGAATCTGCACTTCAAAGAAATATTCACCATCCCGTGCGAAAAATCCTCTCGGCTTTGCGTGCTCTAGATTTCTCAGTTTCAGAAGCCTCAGTTCCCCTTGAAGGGTTTTTTTGTCGCCTGTGGAAATCTTGGAAACAGCAAGAATCCTGCTCCAATGTTGCTGAACTCGACCTGTTTCCTTATTTTATGACACTCGTCGAAAGGCGTCCTTTGTGCAGCAGTTCCGAAAAGGGAACGGAGAAATCGCCTGCCTCACTTTCAAAAAAGCAAACCCTTCGTTTGCAATATTCTTACACAGCGAAAAAAGAAGACCTTTGCTTTTCAGGGTCTTTTCATTTGGATTGGTTTGATGTGCGCTGCCATGTGACTTTAAAGGATGGCAGCATTTTTGATCTCACTGCGCATCTGGCCAAGAACTCTCCATTTCCTGATTCCGTTGAAGTCAGCACTCACACCTCACTCTTGTTTGACAACGACCTTCGAGACAGGCTTCAAGAAATTTCTCAACTGGCATCGAACAAAGATGCCTCTTCTCGATTACGCATCAAAATCCCCGTTGCTCAGAGTGCATTCGCATTCATTGAGCCTTTTTTAGACCTTGAGTCTTCTCGTCTATTTCAGGATTTTCAAGAAAAGGCGCAGGCTCCATTTAATGTAACAATGCTTGCCACAAACGTCGGAGAACTGTTGCGTCCCTATCAGCGTGAAGGTGTGGAATGGCTCTTATCTCATGCGTCACACGGCAGAGGTGTTTGCCTTGCCGATGACATGGGACTTGGAAAAACGCTGCAGACTCTCGCTGTACTTTCGGTCCTCACGCAGAAGGGGCCTGCCTTAGTTGTGGCTCCCACATCTGTGTGTGGGAACTGGATCAGCGAAGTTAAAAAGTTTACTCCAGACCTCAAAGTTTGTTCCTTTGAAGGCCCCCAGCAGTCCCCTGAAGTTCTTGCGGCGGGTGCGAATACTTTAGTTGTGGTGAGCTATGCAAGACTTCAACTGTGTTACGAAATTTTTGCGCAAAAAAATTGGCACACCATCGTGCTCGACGAAGCTCATTTTATCAAAAATGCGGTTTCTCAACGTGCGCATTTTGTATGGGAACTCAAAGGGCATTTTCGACTTGCACTCACGGGAACTCCCATCGAAAATCATCCCGGCGAACTGTGGAGTCTCTTTCGATTTTTGGAGCCTTCACTTTTAGGGAGCGCAAGTTCGTTTCGCAAAAGATTTTTAATTCCCCTGACGAAGCAGAACTGCCCCGTTGCAAAAAAAAGCCTGCGCCAACTGATTTCTCCTTACCTTTTGCGCCGCATGAAATCCCAAGTGCTGCCCACCCTTCCCCCTGCAACTGAAAAAATTCTTTATGTCTCCTTTAATCAAGACGAAAGAAATTTTTACGAAAACCTGCAAACTCAGGCTCGCAATAAGCTCAATGCCATGAGTCTGGAAATAAGGGAACAAGGAAAGTTGGCCATTTTGGCTGATTTGACACGGCTCAGACGGGCCTGCTGCAGTCCTCACCTCGTCGATAAAAAAGCAACTCAGGGAGAATCGAAACGGAACAGCGTTTTGGAACTCGTCGAGCGCCTGCGCGCAACGGGGCAGCGCATGGTTATTTTTAGCCAATTTGTCGACCATCTCCATTACATTCGCGAAGCCTTCACCGAAAAACAGATCCCGTTTCTTTATTTCGATGGAGCAACGTCACCCGAAGAACGAAACAAGAGAATTGATGCCTTTCAAAACGGATGTGGTGATGTTTTTTTGATTAGCCTGCGCGCTGGTGGGTTTGGTATCAATCTGACCTCTGCAGACGCGGTACTTTTACTCGATCCCTGGTGGAACCCCGCCGTTGAATCACAGGCCATCGATCGCACACGCCGCATCGGACAACTCAAACCCGTGACAATTTATCGCTTCGTTACCGAAGCCACCATTGAAGAAAAGATCCTTGAATTACAACAAAAGAAGCTCACCCTTGCCAATGGCTTGTTTGAAGAAAAGACGCCCCTTGCTCCCTTTATGGCTGAGGTGATGGATTTACTGGGTGGGGCTTGAGTGAATCTTGCTTCAGTTTCACAAAATTGTTCTTTAAATATCAAATGTTTAAAAGTGCGTGCTGGGGGAGGTGGAGATTTGGCGGCGTATCGGAGAACATAAGCCGCCAAATGTGGTAAATTTTTGATTGATTTGGCGGCGTATCGAAGAAAGAGTGACGTCAGATTCATTAAAATCCTAAAAATATTGAACTTTCCAGACTAAGAGACCACCCCATGGAAATCATCGGACGCAAAAGAGAAAGAGCGAGCCTGACCGAACACTGCAGTCAAAACTCAGCGCAATTTATTGCCCTCTACGGCCGACGACGTGTGGGAAAGACCTTTCTCATCAGAAACTTTTTCGAATCACGGGCCGCCACAATCGTGAATGTCACGGGCCAACAGAATGGAAAAAGAGAGCGACAACTCGCAATCTTCCAAACAAACATCGAAAAAGCGCTCTTTGAATCCGAAAGGCTTCCCACATTTCGAACTTGGGAGGAGGGCTTTTCCCATCTCACGGCAGGACTTAAACTTCGTCACAAGGACCCTCTCGTCACAGAAATTTTAGTCTTTTTGGACGAACTTCCTTGGCTGTCAACGCGTAAATCGGGCCTCATAGAGGCGCTTGAACATGCCTGGAACACCGAACTTCAATATTTAACAAAATTGAGGCTTGTCGTGTGTGGCAGCGCAGCATCGTGGATGATCCGCAACGTGATCAATGCCCGAGGCGGCCTCCACAATCGGTTAACGGCTACAATGCGACTTCTTCCGTTATCGCTCGCCGAAACAGACGAATTTTTAAGATCTAAAAAAATAGACCTCACTCAAGGTCAAGTGCTCGAACTCTATATGGCACTCGGAGGTGTCCCTTTCTATCTTGAAAAAGTGCGCAAAGGACTCTCGGCAGCGCAAAATATCGGACATATTTGTTTTGGTGACGGAGAGCTGAGAGGAGAATTTCAAAGGCTCTTTTCCTCACTGTTCGACAACTCTGCCAGTCACATCCGCATCGTTCAAGCGCTTGCAGAAAAAAGAAGAGGTTTAACTCGGGAAGAAATCGTAAAGCAGACATCGCTTCCCAGCGGTGGGGCACTGACAGGTTGGCTTGAGGAACTTGAAGAAGCGGGATTTATTGCACGGATCACTCCGGTTGATCGCAAAACAAAAGATACTCTATTTCGATTAATCGATGAATTTTGCATTTTTCACCTCGACTGGATCGAAGAAAGCCCCTCAAACTCACTGATGGGAGACGGAATGTCTTACTGGGTAACAAGAGTGCAAAGTCAAAAATACTCCATTTGGTGCGGTTACGCCTTTGAAAGCGTTTGCTTCAAACACATTGAGTATATAAAAGCCAAACTTGGCCTCCTAAATATTCTATGCGAAGTCGGAAGTTGGAGCTTACGCGCTCCAAAAAACAAAACAAACGCACCTGCAAAAAAAGAACAACGCGGCACACAAATCGATCTGTTATTTGACAGAGCCGATCGCGCAGTCACACTTTGTGAAATGAAATATTCCCAGTCTCCCTACGTCATCACAAAATCATACATCGACATCTTGGAAAAAAAAGAAGCAGTCTACCTGCAAAACACCAAATCAAAGAAACACGTTTTAATTGCACTTGTGACGCCCTTTGGAGTTGAAGACAACGAGCATTCAAGAGCCTTAGTTACCAATATTATCACTCTCGCAAATCTTTTTTCGAAGCCTTAAAAAAGGAAAAGTGCATGAGCACACTTTAGAAAATACTTTCTCATTTCTGGCGGAGTGGCTTTGAAAGATCTTTGACATAGATGCGAATGGTGCTAAGATTTCGACTCCTTTCCTCCCTCATCAATCGCTTTTGAAGGGACACGACCCGTGACAGCAAATAAATTGGTAACCGTCGATGATTGGTCTGACCTCCCCGACGACGCCCGGTGCGAACTGGTGGAAGGCGAATTCTTTCGCAAAGCAAGTCCCTCAGCCGATCACTCTTTCGCAATGAGCGACTTAAGAGGATTCCTCGAACCCTATCTACGAAAAAGCGGCGGAGATGGAGGTGAAGGATGGTGGATTGCGGTTGAAGCACACGTTGAGTATCCCGATCGCAGAAACGGTTTCATTCACGACTTAGCAGGCTGGCGAAAATCAAAGTGCCCAACGAGGCCAAAAGGTAAACGCATTTCTCAGCTGCCTGACTGGGTCTGTGAGCTGGTTTCATCCAATCGCTCCAATGATTACGTGATCAAAAATCGAGTCTTGCATGAAAACCGCATTGAATATTATTGGACAATTGATTTTCGAGACAAGGTGATTGCTGTCAGAAAATGGGTTGAGGGTGGGTATCTGATTATTCAAGAAGCAAGCATCGGCGAGAACGTTCGCCTAGAGCCCTTTGATGAGATTGAAATTGATGTCACAGCACTCCTTGGCGAAGTGCCCGATTAAAAAACCGACAAAACCTCAGGTTATTTCAAACCCCATAATTTTCAGGAAAAAGATCACGCTCAATCAGTTCTATCAGAATATGGATGACCTTAATATGAAGCTCTTGAACGCGATCGGCAAATTTCCCAGCGGGCGTTGCAATTTGAAGATCGACCATAGAAGCCAAGGGATTTTGCGACAAACCTGTGAGTGCCACAACCTTCATCCCCAATGTTCGCGCTTGCTTTGCCGCTTCTAAAACATTGGGGCTTTTTCCGCTTGTAGAAATCGCAAGCAGGATGTCACCCGGACGGCCATGGGCTTCAAGGTAACGCGAAAAAACAAACTCGTAGCCAAAGTCGTTGGCGGTGCAACTGAGGTGCCCTGAGTCTGCAATGGCAACCGCAGCAAGCGCTTTGCGGTTGTTACGATATTTGCCGGAAAGCTCCTCGGCAAAATGCATGGCATCACACAAAGATCCCCCATTGCCACAACTAAAAATCCGTCCGCCTTGCCGCAAGGTTGAAGCCATCAGCGCGCCGACATCTGCTATCGACTGCAAAGTTTTTTCAGATTGCATCAGGGCATTCAGGCCTTCTGCAGCTTCTTGAAGTGAGGAGATGATGTGCTGGTTCATGGATAACCCTCGATACGCCTAACGTTAGTTCGCAGACATTACGATAATTTAGCAAATCTGTCATGAGAGTCGTTTTTTTATTGTAACAATGGCACAAGAAACCAAATCAAAGTCAAAAAAGAAAATACACCCTCGTGTTCTAAGGGAAATCAAACCATGCTCCAGGATTCCAAATCGGTCTATCAGTTGCTGCAGTGCAACGACCTCGACGGCAAAGGCCTCGAAAAAAAGATTCAAAAAGTAGCGGAGCATCTGCGTGGAGGAGATTTCCGCGCCGCTGACGCCAAAAAACTCAAGGGAACAACTTTTTACAGAGCTCGTCTCGACGACACCAATCGACTGCTCTTTCAGTTTGCGCACCACCAAGAAAAAAAGGTCCTTCTCCTCCTCGAAACCATTCGCAACCACGACTATGCCCGATCGAGGTTTTTAAATGGGGCTTCTCTACTGTCCAAAGCCCAAATAGAATCCAACTGGGGAGATGAGGAACTGGCGGAAACGGACACGACTGCTTTGCGCTATTTGAATCCAAGGAATACGCTGTTTCATTTTTTAGACAAGCCACTCTCTTTTGATGACTTTCAAGAGACCCTGATTCAAACCCCACTTCCCCTCATCATCGTGGGTTCAGCAGGAAGCGGAAAAACGGCACTGATGCTCGAGAAACTCAAGACTTATCCAGGCAAAGTCTTGTTTGTAACACTTTCGCGATTCTTGGCGGAGTCGGCTCGAAATATCTATTTTTCCCAGGGATTCTCCAACGACAACCAAGAAATCGAGTTTCTTTCCTTTCGTGAACTTTTAGAAAGCGTCTGCGTTCCCACTGGAAGTGAACTCACATATCTCGACTTTCGAAACTGGTATATTCGACAAAAATCCACTTTCCTTCCCCGTGACTGCCGAAAGATCTTTGAAGAAATTAAAGGTGTC
This sequence comes from Silvanigrellaceae bacterium, assembly GCA_044237915.1. Classification (GTDB taxonomy): domain Bacteria; phylum Bdellovibrionota_B; class Oligoflexia; order Silvanigrellales; family Silvanigrellaceae; genus JBIIEI01. The sequence goes on from JBIIEI010000004.1 coordinate 93,525, forward strand.
ATCACAGGCTCCTCAGCAAAACAAAAATCTCTTACAAAACAAGATTATTTAAATCTTGGTATAAAACAGTCCATTTTTTTGGGAGAGGAACGTTTAGAAGTTTATGCTCTCTTTGAAAGACTTCAGCTTCATATGAAAGATCAAAATCTTTATGATCTGAATCTAGCGACGTTTGATACCATCGAAAAAGCACAAGCTCAGTATGATTATATCTGCCTCGATGAAGTCCAAGACTTCACCACAGTGCAACTTGCTTTTGTGCTTCGGTTCTTAAAAAATCCAGAACTTTTCCTTTTCTGTGGCGATTCTAACCAAATTGTCCATCCCAATTTTTTCTCGTGGGCTCGAGTAAAGTCGTACTTCTATCATGAAGAGCAGTCTTCTAAAGAGATTTTGCACATTTTACAGAGCAACTATCGTAACTCACTCGAAGTCACTCAACTTGCAAATCAACTTCTAAAAATCAAACAGATGCGCTTTGGCTCCATCGACAGAGAAAGTAATTATCTAGTAAAATCTACCTCTGAATTTCAAGGTAGAGTTGATTTTTTTAAAGATACGCCTCGAATACGCAAGGAACTGGATGATCGAACAAAAAAATCGACCCGCTTTGCCGTCATTACTTTAACAGATGAACATAAAATACAGGCAAAACAAATTTTCAAGACTCCACTCGTCTTTACAGTTCACGAAGCAAAGGGACTTGAATATCCAAATGCAATTCTTTTTAATCTGGTTTCCGCTTTTGATCGTGAATTCAAAGAAATCTGTGAAGGAATTGACAAAAATTTTCTTGACACTGCAGAACTAGGGTATTCAAGGAACAAGGATAAATCCGACAAGTCTATTGAAGGTCTTAAATTCTACATCAATGCCCTATATGTCTCAATTACAAGAGCCACAGAAGGTGTTTATTGGGTTGAAGATTCTGCTAAACATCCCCTGTTTCAGTTACTTGATCTGCAAACCATTCAAGAAACAGTTGCAATTAAGGATCAAGAATCCTCCCTCGAAGACTGGCAAAAAGAAGTCACGCGCCTGGAACAGCAAGGCAAATCAGAACAAGCAGACGCCATTCGAAAAAATATTTTTCAGCAAGAGCCTGTTCCTTGGAAAATTCTTCAAACATCCGATATAGTTAATCTTATTCCCGTTGCTTTAAATCCAAATGCTTTCGACAAAAAAACCCAGCGCATTGTTTTTGAAATGGCCTATACACACCGATGGAATTGGCTGATGCCTCACCTCGTCAAGGCGAAATTTTCGTTGGCGGGTGACCCACAAGGCTCTGAGATGTTCATGCGCCGAAAGTATTATGCGGAATATCAAAAATCACGTCACCCCGAACTTAAAAAACTTGTCCACAAGCATGGCGTCGAATTTCAAAATGCTCTTGGAGAACGCCCCCTGGCTATTGCCGCAAAGCTCGGCGAAGTGGAACTTGCACGCTCTTTAATTGAATGGGGCGCAAAGCGCGATCAATTTGAACCCAGCGGAAAAACTCCCCTCGGAACCCTGCTCGCCTCTACAGTACAGTCTCCTCTTTTTGACACCCGCACCATTGAACCCTTGGTAAAACTTATTTCCCCCAGCTCTGTCCGCCTCAAATTCCAAGAACGCGTTGTAAAAATCGATGCTAAAAATCCCGAATTTGCTCTCTTTCAATTGTTGCTCGCCCTGGCACCAGAGTTTTTTCTAGCCTCTTCTGGGCAAGGAGGACTGGGATTTACTGCAGCAAGCCTGACTCAACTCGTTTCCATCTTTCCAGACAGCCTCTTTCCACCTTGGAGAAAGAAACAAAGCTATCTTTCGAGCCTGCTCTCTAAGAACGAAATGCAAAAAGAAAGTCAGTCTAGCCAAGTCTCTCAACACAGCAAAAAGCTCTTTGTTCGCATTCAAAGAGGGGTTTATCTTTTGAACCCGTTGCTGGAAATCGAATGTGGGGAGACTTGGAAACCCCTGCTTTCGCTGTTCCCTTATGAGCTTGCAGCGACAACAAGCCAAGACGAATCTCTTGTGGCAAATTGGGAGTTTGTAAATATTCTCGTCAAGGAAATTAAAAAGGTGCTCGCTAAAGGAACTTCAAATGGCTGACCCTACTTTGGTTCTCGCAGTTTCTGAAACAGTAAACCCGTTTTTGTAGAAATGCAGTCTGGGTTGTCTCCATCTCGTAAATTTCGCCTTGGCTCATGTCGAAAATTGCAGTATTAACCAAGGGAAGTTTCACTTCTCTCCAAGAAATCAGCTCATGAAGGAAGCCAAACCGTCCCGGCAAAAAACCTTGTTTCTATTGAGTATGCCCGTATTCACAGTTTTTTCCGCGAGAATGGCAAAGTGCGCATCAAGCCTTTTGATGCTGTAGAACTCGAAATGGGAATTCTACTTGGGGATGATCCGGAATAGGCGCGTTAATATGCTGTTTTTATGTGGATTTTCTGACTCGCGCAAATGTCTTGACGATTTTCGAGGCTCTTGGCAGTGTTGACGTAATAAGGTTCGGCCCCTTTTCGAAGGCTCTTCAAAAATCGCGATGGAACCCCAAATGCAAGATGCCCTGTTGCCCCGAAAATACGCACGACCCACAGTTGATGTTATTTTCAAGCGCGTCTTTGGCACAGAAAAAAACAAAGCATGTTTAGTCAGCCTTTTAAACGCCATTCTTAATCTTGAAATAGAAGACCTGACTCTTGAAAACACCGACTTGCCCAAAGACTTGGAGCTTGAAAAAAGCGTCCGGCTCGATGTGCTAGCCCGGTTAAATACCGGTGAGAGAGTCGATATCGAGATTCAAGTGGCAAACGAAGGCGATACTGAAAAACGAAGCTTGTTTTACTGGGCAAAACTTTATGCCAGTCAGCAGCTTTTGGGCAGACCTTACTCAGCCCTGGTTCCTGTCTATGCGATTTTTATTCTCGATTTTCTTTGGCTGAAAAATAATTCTCAATTTTCAAATACATTTCTTTTGAAAAATAAAGAAACAAATGAGAACCTTTTTTCCAACAATCAGATGCTGCAACTCCATTTCATTGAACTTCCAAAATTCCACGAAACAAGCTCCATCCCCACTACGGCACTAGGACGCTGGATGCTTTTCTTAAAAACACAAAACGACAAACTTCTCGAGGAGCTTCAAATGGCTGACCCTACTTTGGATCTCGCTGTTTCTGAAATCGAAGTCGCAAAAATGACCCCCACTGAACGCTACTGGTATGAGGCCAAGCTCGCTGGATTGAGCGACGAGGCAAGCAGGTTAGAGCATGCTACCAAGCAGGGCATACACCAAGAACGACTTGAAAAATTGGTAAAGCTTGGTCAAAAAAGGTTTCCCAGTCTTTCCCAGGAAACCTTAGCAAAGATATTTATGCTAAGCGATGAGCAGCTAGATCAGCAATTTGAGTTTATTTTAGATTATAATTCTAAAAAAGAATTTGAAGAGGCTATTGCTGCGCTTCCTGTTAAGTAAACAAACTCGATCATCAGGGTCGTTTTTGGAAAAATGCAGTCTGACTTGCCTTCAATTGATAAATTTCAACTTGGCTCAAGCAGCAAATTGCAGTATTGACCAAGGGAAGTTTCACTTCTCTCCAAGAAATCAGCTCATGAAGGAAGCCAAACCGTGTCGGCAAAAAATCTCGTTTCCATTGAGGATTGGCTCAATTTGAATGCTGACTCCCATGCCGAGTTGATAGATGGGCAAATCGTTTATAAGACACATCCCGACGGAGAACACGGCGACAGGCAAGGCGCAGTGATTTCAGCCCTCAGGACACTCTTTAATCGGAAACCTCAAGGCAATGGCACCGGTGGCTGGTGGATAATGAGTGATGTCTCGATTCTGTATACGAAACTCGAAAGAATCTTAGAGCCCGACCTTGTGGGATGGAAAAGAGTTCACGTTCCGGAAAAACCTAAAGGTTATCCCATCGCAATCCGGCCCGATTGGGTCTGTGAAGTTTCTCATACGACATGGAAGAAAGACACGACCACCGTTTACGAAACCTTAGAAGCTGCAGGTGTGCCCTATTATTGGCTTCTGGATGTGGAACGCGAAAATCTCGTCGTTTTTGAACTCCAAGAAACTGAAAAATATGCCCGCATTCACAGTTTTTTTCGCGAGAATGGCAAAGTTCGCATCAAGCCCTTTGATGCCGTAGAACTCGAAATGGGAATTCTTTTAGGGGATGATCCTGAACAGACACGATAAACTGCTGATTTTATGTGGCTTTTCTCACTCTCGCAAATGCCTTGACGATTTCCGAAGCACTTGGCAGTGTTGACGGAGTACGGTACGGACCCTTTTCGAAGGCACTTCAAAAATCGCGATGGAACCCCAAATGCAAGATGCCCTGTTACCCCGAAAATACGCACGACCCACTGTTGATGTTATTTTCAAGCGCGTCTTTGGCACAGAAAAAAACAAAGCATGTTTAATCAGCCTTTTAAATGCCATTCTTAATCTTGAAATAGAAGACCTGACTCTTGAAAACACCGACTTGCCCAAAGACTTGGAGCTTGAAAAAAGCGTCCGACTCGATGTACTGGCCCGGTTAAATACCGGTGAGCGAGTGGATATCGAAATTCAAGTGGCAAACGAAGGTGATACTGAAAAGCGAAGTTTGTTTTACTGGGCAAAACTTTATGCCAGTCAGCAGCTTTTGGGCAGACCCTACTCTGCCCTGGTTCCCGTCTATGCGGTTTTTATCCTCGATTTTCTTTGGCTGAAAAAGAATTCTGAATTTTCAAATACATTTCTACTGAAAAATAAAGAAACAAATGAAAATCTTTTTTCCAACAATCAAATGCTGCAACTCCATTTTATCGAACTTCCAAAGTTTCAAGAAACGAGCACTATTCCCCAATCTAACTTGGAACGCTGGATGCTTTTCCTAAAAACACAAAACGACAAACTTCTCGAGGAGCTTCAAATGGCTGACCCTACTTTGGATCTCGCAGTTTCTGAAATCGAAGTCGCTAAAATGACCCCCGCTGAACGCTACTGGTACGAGGCCAAGCTCGCTGGAATGAGCGACAAGGCAAGCCAACTTGAGTATGCAACCAAGCTGGGAATGGAGAAGGGTAGGGAAAAGGGCAGGGAAGAGGGAAGGGAAGAGGGAAGGGAAGAGGGTCTAGAAATAGGCGAACATCGAGAGCGGCTTAAGAGGCTCACAAAGCTTTCTCAAAAAAGGTTCCCCGATCTTTCGCAAAAAACCCTGGCAAAGATATTCATGCTCAATGATGAGCAGCTTGATCAGCAACTTGACTTGATTTTAGATTATAATTCTAAGAAAGAATTTGAAGAGGCTATTGCTGCACTTCATGTTAAGTAAACAAACTCGATCATCTGGGTCGTTTTTGGAAAAATGCAGTCTGGCTTGCCTTCAATTGATAAATTTCGCCTTGGCTCAAGCAGCAAATTGCAGTATTGACTGAGGGAAGTTTCACTTCTCTCCAAGAAATCAGCTCATGAAGGAAGCCAAACCGTGTCGGCAAAAAATCTCGTTTCCATTGAGGATTGGCTCAATTTGAATGCTGACTCCCACGCCGAGTTGATAGACGGGCAAATCGTTTATAAGACACATCCCGGCGGAGAGCACGGCGACCGGCAAGGTGCAGTGATTTCGACACTGAGAACAATTTTTAACCGTAAACCTCAAGGCAACGGCACCGGTGGCTGGTGGTTGATGACAGATGTCTCGATTCTGTACACGAAACTTGAACGAATCTTGGAACCAGACATTGTAGGCTGGAAAAGAGAGCGTGTTCCTGAGAAACCAAAAGGTTATCCCATCTCCATTCGGCCCGACTGGGTCTGTGAAGTTTCTCACACGACTTGGAAGAAAGACACCACCACCGTTTACGAAACCTTGGAAGCTGCAGGTGTTCCCTATTATTGGCTTTTAGATGTAGAACGCGAAAATCTCGTCGTTTTTGAACTCCAAGAAACTGGAAAATATACCCGTATTCACAGTTTTTTCCGCGAGAATGGCAAAGTTCGCATCAAGCCCTTTGATGCCGTAGAACTCGAAATGGGAATTTTACTTGGAGATGATCCGGAATAAGATTTGTTTAGTCAACTTTACATTTTAAATACAAATAAGCACTTTACAAAAAGGCCTTTTTAAAATATACTAATTTAAATAGTACCTTTTTTTTAAAACCTCTTTGTATCTAGGAATATCCATGCTTCCTGCTGAGAAACTAGAAACTGAAGAGATTGCGCTAGGAAAAGCCAAGGTTGCGTTTTTTGACCTTGTTGCCAAAGTTGAAAGCAACGGAAGTGAGGTCATTCTCACCCGACATGGAAAACCTGTTGCAAAGCTCGTTCCTGTTAAGCCACCCCAGCGAAAAAAAGTAGAATTTGGATGCCTTAAAGACTTTGTAACAGTGATTGACGAAGATCTGTCTCTGGAAGAAGACGCCTGGGGCGAACTGCATGACGCAGAAGGAGAGCCCTATGGCCACCCGTGATCGCGTACTGCTTGATACGTGCGCACTGATTTGGTTTTCAATAGGACATCCCCGCATTTCCGACGAAAATGCCAAATACATCCAATATGCCGCTGAAGAAGACCGTCTTTTTGTGAGCGTTATTTCCTTGTGGGAACTCGGCTATCTGCAGCGAAAGCAAAAAATACAGCTCGAAGTACCATACAAGCAGTTTTGGGACTTTGCGAAAGCACGCATTAATTTGAAGTCCATTCCCATCAACGATGCCATTGTCGTCCAATTCCATGCACTCCATGATCAACTCCACAATGATCCTGGCGACCGCTTTATTGTCGGCACAGCACTGCAGCACAAATGCACGCTCGTGACCGGTGACAAAAAAATCATCGACTGGGCAGTGAAGTATAAGTATCCACTGATTTCGATTTAATGAATGGTGATTTGCGAAGTTTTAAAGGCCTGTTTTCCCTCACACCACTTCCAGAGATTTGCACTTTCTGGTTATTGCGCCCTTTACTTGGCACACTCATTTACTTCACCCACTTTTTTTCCGGCTTCTTCGGCACGTTTCGCAACAAGCCCTTTGATGCCGTAGAACTCGAAATGGGACTTTTACTTGGGGATGACCCGGAATAAGAACGATATTCTGATATTTTTATCGCCAAAAATGTCGGCTTCAAGTAAATATTTCTGACCCTCGTAAAAGTCTTGACGATTTTCGAAGCACTTGGCAGAGTCAAGTGAGAATGGCGAAGCCCCCGTTCGAAGCATGTTTGAAAAAAAGCGATGGAACCCCCAATGCAAGAAGCTCTGTTACCCCGAAAATACGCACGACCTACGGTTGATGTTATTTTCAAGCGCGTCTTTGGCACCGAAAAAAACAAAGCGTGTTTAATAAGTCTTTTAAATGGATGCTTTTCTTAAAAACACAAAACGACAAACTTCTCGAGGAGCTTCAAATGGCTGACCCTACTTTGGATCTCGCTGTTTCTGAAATCGAAGTCGCCAAAATGACCCCCGAAGAACGTTACTGGTACGAGGCCAAGCTCGCCGGAATGAGCGATAAGGCAAGCCAGCTTGAATATGCAACCAAGCTGGGGATGGAAAAAGGCAGGGAAGAGGTCAGGGAGGCGCTGGAAAAAGGTAGGTTAAAGCTCCTTGAAAAATTGATAAAACTTGCTCAAAAAAGGTTTCCCAATCTTGAACAAAAAACCTTATCAAAGATCTTTATGCTCAGCGATGTGCAGCTTGATCAGCAATTTGATTC
>JBIIEI010000144.1:0-7567 GCA_044237915.1 Silvanigrellaceae bacterium
TTCGATGTTCATGTGCTCACCTCAATGATTTGGTAAGCAATTTGGCAGAATATTAGGTATTGTCAAATAGTTGCGAACTTCTGGGACGAGGCACTAGCATCAATGAGGAGGCCACGGAAAAATGCTTGTTGAAAATTAAATGCACTGAGTCTAATAAAATGTGTGCAAGTATGAAAACGAAAAAGTCCATGAAAACTGTAAGACAGATTCATGGGAATATAATTTTTTAAACAGCGGGAATTTATGAAGGCAGCATATATTGAACGTCTAGGTAATATCGAATCCTTAAAAATAGGAGAATTGCCAAAACCGATTCCGAATCGCCAGAGAAATTTTGATTAAAGTCAAACATGCCGGTGTTAATCCCATTGACTGGCTCAATTTGGAAGGAGTGTTGCAAGATATGCTGCCACACGAATTCCCCTTGATTCCTGGGTGGGACGCAGCTGGAATTGTTGAAGATATTGGATCCCAGGCCAGTCAGTTCAAAGTCGGCGACAAAGTATTCACCTGCTGTTTAAAACCCGTTGTCAAGGACGGAAGCTTTGCGGAGTACCTTGTAGTGGACGAAAGCCAAGTTGCACCTATGCCTTCAAATTTTAATTTCAGCGAAGCTGCAGCGACTCCACTTGCAGCGCTCACTGCATTTCAAGCACTCCATGAATCACTTGTAATAGCTATAGGGCAATCCATTGTTATCACAGGAGCTGCTGGGGGGGTGGGATCTTTTGCAGTTCAAATTGCGAAGCTTGCCGGCGCCAAAGTAATTGCCATTGCATCTGAACGTCACCATGAATACCTCAAAGACCTGGGAGCAGATTTTGTTGTAGACTACAGTTCTCAGGATGTATCCAGCGAAATTAAAAAGAATTTCCCCCAAGGCGCAGATCTCGGCTTCAATTGTTTTAGCGCTCGGACCAATCCCGCTCTCATGGAAAGCTTGGTTGACTCTATTAAAGTTGGGGGACGGATCACTTCTATCGCCGGATCTGCAGATGAAAGTGCACTTAAAAATAAAAATATTACATTTGATTCCATCTTTATTCGAGCTGATGGAAAGCAACTTGCTGAAATTTCCAAGTGCATAGAACAGAAGAAAGTCAAAGTTCATGTCGAAAAAGTATTTCCACTCGATAAATTAGCAGAAGCCTTTCATCTCAGCGAGAAATCTAAAGTTCGTGGAAAACTGACTGTTGAAATTGGTTGATTTAATTTAAAATAATTCTGCTATCTAACATAGAAGAAAGTGCCAAATCATGAAAAATATACTCCCAGTTGCCTTATCAATATTTGCGACAATGCCTGCATTTGCAGTTGAAAAATCTGAACTCCGCATTTTAAGCGAAGAGAATAATGAACTCATTAAATCTTGTCATTCACTCTTTGATAGTTCAGGTTATTTTTTGAATTCTGATATAAATTCATGCATTGACATGACAGATGATCGTATTCTTCATGCACTTCTCAATGATTTCAGCATCGTTCTTTCTCCTTCTCTTCATGAATTTGTAGCGATGGTAATGAGAAGATAACACTATAATTTTTTCCAATCCCATTTATTAAAATTGCAGAGTCCTTATATGTTTTTACTCAGATCATCATTTTTCATCTGTATGGCAGCTCAAAGTATAACGGGATCTGCTCAATATTTAAAGACTCAACCTCTTCGAAAAGGGAACTCATCGATGGACAAAGCGCATCCTATTGACGATAAAACGCACGTCAGCTTTCTTTCATCACAGGAGGGAAAAAAGCCCTTTGATCTTGAAGGAGGAGGATTTGCTATCCTTAGTTTTTCTGCCGCAGTATATGGGCAACCCCTTTACGTAAGTGAAGCATTTGAAGTACAACCGGGATTTATTGAATCCTGGCGTTGGGATTTTAAAGAAAAATTCTACGAACTTAAATTGCAAAAAGGCTTAAAATTTCACAATGGCAGAGGCGTCAATGCAAGGGATTTGGAATTTCTGCTTCTCAAGGGATTTTTTACAACCGTCAAATTGATGACAACTTCTATGCTTGCCAACATTGAAGGTGTAGAAAAAATTGCTCCTGGAACCAAATATAGATCTGGTTTAGTGAGCGGCGTTCAAGTCGTTGACGACCTTACATTAAGGGTGAAACTGAAGTCTCCGAATCCAGCTTTTTTGTACACCATTGCTCGACCCGTTCCCTCGTTAGTACCCATGGAAGAAATGCAAGAAGACCTCATCACACCAAAGGGCCTTCCCATTGGCTCGGGCCCCTATCGTGTGGCTTGGTCTGATCCTCAAAGTAGCCTTGTGCGCCTTGAATTGGTTGACACAAATTTAAAACAAGCACCGAAAACAATAGATTTTGTTGCAAGTGGAAACGCGAAAGATTTTGACATTTCTGTTGCCGGACCAGGCTCTCTTCCCCCTAGCACAAGCCATTTTTTTCACATGTCAAATACACTTTCGGGAACTGGATTAATTGGGTTTAATTTTCAAAGTCCTCTTGGAAGTAATGAAATATTTAGAAGAGCGATTTATTACGCAATTGACAGAAACGCCGTTGTTCAAGATATAAAAGGCTACGAAGCAAACTCAGAGCTTTTGCCCAAGCAATACTGGGGAAGGCTCAATATTGCTCATCCATATGATTTAAAAAAAGCAAAAGAATTGGTTTCTCTCCTTCCAAAAGAACTCACAGAAAAGACTCATAATGCTTATGTTTCTGGACTGGTTTCGCAAGGTAAGCCTGTTGAAAGAATTCAAGCGCAACTCGAAGCTGCTGGTTTAAAATTTCAATTTGAAAACTTAAATTCACTAACTTTTCCAGAAAATGATGACAATACTCCACTAATTATGTATGGAGCATTAGGAAATTTTCTTGATCCACTCAATATGTTTTCTGGATATCTGCCTGGCAGTTTCTCGATTCGTGAATTTCCAAAAAACGACCCTATTTTTTCTAAGCTTTACATCGAAGCGGCACAGGCAGAGTCTCTTGAGATTCGAGCAAGTACAATCCGCCAACTCTCGAAGCATTTTCTTGACACTCCCTATGCAGTGCCCGTTTTCTCAGATGCTGATGCCTTTTGGGTGAATCAAAATAAGGTCAAAGATTTTGGCTTACAGAATGGCGGTGCAATGATTTATTTCAGCCGAATTAAAATGAAATAAAATTTAGATTTGCTGTGAAAACAGGTTTATCTTTCAAGAAAAAAGAGGATGAGTTATGAAGGGCCAGTGGCTTTTAGGTGACAGCGCCACGCAGAAAATTTCAAAACTTGCAAGGCATCTCTTTGCAAGTTTTTTGAAATCTGCTCCGACGCACCCAAGCAGCTTAGAACTGCAAGAATATACGCCCTGGATCGCTGATCCCTGTTTTTCTGAAGTTCATGGCCTCTTTATAAATCCCAAAACGGTGGGGCGATTTGTTGCAGATCCATTATTTTTGGGCCTTCTGTCAGAAAATATGAGCCTTCATCCGATGACTTTGCTTTCTAGAGCCTTGTCGGGCGCTCGCGTCAATATTTTTTCAGATATTTCATACCTCGTTCCACACGCATCCAAAATATTCTTAGACGCACAAAACCTCCTCCGAAAATGCGGGATGGGTATACCAACCTTGTTTGATGTTTTGGCGGTTCATATCGTCCCCGTTCGCCCTACTGAAGGCCCAGTGGAAAGCATAGCCTCTCTCAGCAGTCACACAGTTCCGGGAGCGATTTTTCTATGTTTGCCACTAGAAAGTGCCCATAGCAAAATTGATCTCGCCATCAGCCTTGCGCATGAATTGGGCCATCAGGCCCTTATGATTTACCAAAGGTCTGACCGCATTATTTCATCTAAACTCGATGAACCTACATTTTCGGGAACAAGACAAACAACTCGACCCGCAATTATGGCATTTCATGCGGCTGTCGCGCTGACATACATGAGCGTATGCGCCGATGAATTGTCGAAAAATGAAGAGCTTCTTCTTTCAGAGCAACAATATGCCAAAAAGCAAGCTCAATTAAAAAAAATTGACCTTCAAAAGACCCTTATTTCCCTCACTCAAACCTCTCAATTTACGGAATTGGGTTCGCGACTCTTTGCGGAGATGGAACAAATTGCGGAAAAAAAATAAAGAGAAAATCGTTGTAGAAAGATGCCACAAAGAATTCTAAACTTGTCGTTTGGATCATATCCAATTTCTCCCTTTCACCCCAAAGCTCCCGCCTATCAAAGACTCACGCTTTCTTGTGCAGTGCAGGGGCAACTCCTCTCCGTTAATCCCGACATGAGTTTTTCTGCAGGGCTTTTAAAATCAGTCCGCAGAAAAGGCCACGGAAAAACATACGAGCTTGAATTGCAAGAGGATCTTGTTTTTTACAATTGCCGAAAAGTGTTACTGAGTATGCACAAGCGAGTTTGGATATCACTCGGACTTGTCGCATAAGGAGTGAGCATGGGCAGCACTGCACAGCATCTTGAAAAAATGGAACGAGATATCATGGACGAGCGTGCCGAGCTGATTGACGGTGAGGTGGTCTACAAGGCACTTCCAAGCGGTAAGCATGGCCATCTCGAATCCAGCATTAACAGAGTTGTTGGAACTCTTTTTCACCGAAAGAAGCGCGACGATGGCCGAGGTGGCTGGTGGATTTTAAATGAAGTCAGCATTAAGTACAGAGAGCTGAGTGAAAAAGGCAGGCGTCTCTCTGCTGATTTGGCCGGTTGGAGTCGCGATCGCATTCCTGTTTGTCCTTCCGAGTATCCGGTCGCGGAACGGCCTGATTGGGTCTGTGAGATTTGCCACACGACGCACAAGAGAGACACCACCATCGTTCCCGAAACTTTGGCCGCCGAAGGGGTGCCCTGGTACTGGTTTCTTGATGTTGACGCCGAAAACCTCATGGTCTACGAGCTTTCTGAAGCAGGCTTTGTGCTGAGAAAGAGCCTTTTTCGTGATGATGGGAAGGTACGGATCCCACCGTTTGAAGCGATCGAACTGTCTATGCCTTTGCTTTTGGGCGATGATCCTGAAGATGACGAGTGAAAATACCAATTGAATGACTCCCGGACTTACGTCATTAACTCCTTAAAAAACTTATCCGCCAAAGCATCTGCACACAGGGTTTCGGCTTCCTTTTTAGAGGGAGCTTGGAAGGGGCCCGCTTCAAGAGTTGTGCCGTCATTTTTGAAAAGAATTCCTTTCATGACAAAAAGCGGATTATGAGAAGGCCCTGATTTTTCAACGAGTGAATAGACAAAATCTTTAATATTCTTTTTTGAGCGCATTTCGTTTAGCCACATGCGTGAATTTTGCCCTAGAAGTTTCTCAACTCCTGAAGGAGCTTGTGTTGATTCGATTGAAACATCCCTATATTCTATTGCGACTCTGTTACGTTGTGATCCCGACATTTTGATTTGTTCTAAAAACTCCTGACACACCGCAGCTTCAATTGTTTTTTCTTTTCGGTAAACATAGAGTTTACTTTCAAGAAGGTCATCTTGCCACATCAAAAATCCCTGCCCCGCAATCATGCGCTCGTGACTGGGTCCGTAGCCGTAGCATTTGAGGGTGGGCATTTCCCCTTGTCTGAGAGACTGAAAGAGCTCTAAAAGTTGCCCTTTGTGGTTCGACTGCTTGAGATTTTCTTCATCCGTGGCGAGGAGTCGAACTCTTCGGGGAGAAATTATTTTTTCAACCACTTCTTCGTCGCGCAATTTCGAGAAAAGCGCGAGCGCTGCTTTATCCTTGGCTTCTTCGAGAGATTTATCGGTACAAGACACTTCAAAGGGTTGGCGAAACAGAGTCAAATTGATTTTGCAGGTGTGAGAAGAATCAGAATTCTCAGTGCAAAAAACACGGGGGTGCGGAAGTAAATTTTCTTCACAGAAAGTCTGCAATTTTTTTTCTCCACCCTTTTGGAAACACTGCGGACCCGATAATTCGCTGACTCGTATGCTTCCGGCGGCAATTTTACGAGCTGAATACTTTCTTTCGATACAAACGCCTTCGCTTCCCAGAAGAACATCCCTGCTGGATGCTTTTTTGGAAAGTGCCATTTTTGCATCCTCATCTCCGTGCACGAGGATCACTGTTTTTGGAGAAACTTTTTCGATGAGTCGTAATATTTGCTGCGCATCGGCATGGGCACTGAGGCTATAGGATCCGATTTCACATTTCAGCGCAATGCGACCTTGGGGGAGCGAAAGAAATTTCTCTTTTTCTTTGGGCTGATTTAAAAGGTTTATCAGCGCTCGCCCTGGGGATTCTTCATCTTGATAACCTGAGAGCAAAATCGCATTCTCAGATAAAGGGGCCAATTTTGAGGCATAAAAAGTAGAAGGGCCTCCTGTGAGCATCCCCGAACTGGCAACGATCACACAAGGGCCGCCATCAACAACTTTTTGCCTTGCATCCTTCGCGTATCCCAAGGGTTGAATCAAATCACTAAAAAAGATATTGCTCTCGTTTTGCGATGCCCAGGCAAGACGGGGATGCAGATAGGTGGGATGATTGCTGTAGACATTGCACATGTGTCGAACCATGCCGTCTACAAAGATCGGAACCTCGGGAATCTCCCGCGCGCGGAGGGCATTTTTGAGAATAAGAATAATTTCTTGAGCCCTTCCTAACGCAAAAGAAGGAATTAAAACTTTGCCTTGGCGTTCCAAAATTTCATTTATTCTTTGTACAAAAAGCTGTTCGGTGACCTTCCTGTCACTGTGCATTCTGTTACCATAAGTGGACTCTGTTACTAAAATATCAACGGGCAAATCTGGGATGGAAAGACCGTCGACCGTGTGCTGCGCAGTGACCGAAAAGTCACCCGTAAAAAGCACATTTCCAGAGGGTGTTGAAAAATGAATCATGGACGCCCCAAGGATATGACTTGCAGGAAGGTAGCGGATTTCAGTGTCGCCGACTGTTGTCACTTCATGCCATCCTACGGGACGAATCGCTGTGAAAAGACTTTCAACGTCCTGTTTTTGGTAAAGAGGAAGCTCTGTTTCCCGCTCAGAACTCCCCATAATATGCAGCGCATCCCGATAGAGCACCCGAATTAAATCCACAGTGGGAGGAGTCATGTAAACAGGGGCAGTGGGTGCCACAGCGTGTGCAAGTGGGAGTCCACCCGTGTGATCGGAGTGAGCATGTGTGACAAAAATGGCATCGATATTTTTCCCAACCAAGCCATCGAGATGGGGTAACGGTGCGTCTGGATTAAAACGGACACCGCAATCGATGAGGAAACAATTTTGAGCCGTTTCCAAAAGCGCACAAGAAGCTCCAATGGAAGAGGCTCCTCCAAGAAATGTCAATTTTAAGGTCACAGGCAACTCCTTTGAGGACATTTTCTTAATTTCTACTGAAATCGCGCATACAAATCAAGATTTCGCATTCCGAAAGACTATCGAGTCAGAGGGGGCTTTCGCCCCCGACTGCTCACAGAACCGTGCTTGCGGGTCCGCACACGGCTCATCGAGTCAGAGGGGGCTTTCGCCCCCGACTGCTCACAGAACCGTGCTTGCGGGTCCGCACACGGCTCTTCATTTCAACTTAATCCACTTCTTTTGAGGAAACCACGTCGGTAATTCTTTATTGG
>JBIIEI010000079.1:0-25725 GCA_044237915.1 Silvanigrellaceae bacterium
CCCGCTCTTAAATATTGCGTCAGGGCGAGGCGCGCGAGGCGAGAGTCGACGCAATGGACGCATTGGTCCATGAGGAGACCGAGTCCGATGCGCAACGAAGCCATGGCGCAATATTTAAAGCGGGCCATAAGATTGAATCATGTTAAAGCTCCAAAAATTGAAACATTCAAGCGGGGATGAACTGCCAATCTTATCGGAACTTAGGAAGCATCCTTGAGACCCATTGATTTTCAATGCAACTACTCATTCAGTGAATGAGCATAGTCAGAGTGACAGAAAGCAAGCAAGAGTATCGAGAAAAATAGCGCATTGCATTTTCACTTCTTGACTCAATTAAACAAGAAATATTTTTAAATGAGCAATATTTGACGCCGGATATGGGTTCAATCGGGATTTTCTTTCAGAAAGTGACAATAGAAAAATATTTTTAATTGGACAAATTCATGGTCCATCGTTCTTTTAATTTTTCTCAATTTGTAATGAGAATGTAACAATTCCACATCATTTTTTTGCCATTCGCTTTGCAGAGCAAAGGGTGCCTACACTTTTCTTTAAGTGGAATCAATGTCACCATGCCTAACGATGAAAATTCCTCAAAATATGAACAAGGAAAGAGCGTGAATAGTAAGATTTTTGCTACTATTTGCATAAGCATAGGAATTTTAGGGTGTATAAGACAAAAAAATGCTTCTGAAGTGAAGTTCTGGCCCCATGAAACGAGAAACGAAACAGTCCCAGATTATATTCGAAAATCGACAGTTTATATTAGCTATGGGCATGGGTTACAGACGCGGTGCACAGGAACTTATGCCGAATATCCTTGGGGTAAGGGAGTGATGGCAGCCGGACATTGTGTTCTAGACAAGGGAAAGTTGCTGAGCACAACATTTCTGATCTGTTACGGCAATGGCCCCGTTAAGCTTGCGTATCCTGCCGATCCCCGCGGTCTGTATACTCCCTGTAAGTTGGCTGTGGCTGCAAAATATCGCGACGATAAGGAATTCGATTTCGCTTTTCTCAGGTTCATGGACGACATTCCTGAGGGACTTAGCCCCGCGCAAATTGAAATGCGGCCCACTTTTCAAGTAGGCTCAAAGCTCGAAGCTGCGGGATATGGGGATGCGCCCGATGGCGTGGAGACAAATAAATTGCCACTTACCGAAGAAACAAAGACACTGTGGACACAGAAACAGCAGGAATACAGCGGCGACCGGCAGATATGCTTCAATCATGATTTTTGCAACGAAGCTGGGCAATTACTCGTTGCGCCTAAAATTTCTATCGAGCAACGCTTTCATTTGCAAGGGGGAAGCATGGTGGTAAAATCCATGGGCCATTTCTGGAATAAGCATATCGTTACCTTAGAGCAAACTGACCCAGCGGGTTCGCTCAGTACGGTGGGTGACAGTGGATGTGGCTGGTGGTTCAATAAGAAAATGGTGGGTGTTCATTATGGTGGAATTTCAAATCAATCGGGAAAGGAATCATATTTTCGAACGCTTTCCTATTACGAGTCCCAGTTTAAAAATGAGAATTCGCAATGAAAATTAGAAATGATTTCTCAAATTCACAGTCGACGTGTGTAAATAAATCCAAAAGCCCCACATAATTTTTAAATTACGCAGGAGCCCATTGCGGCTTGGGTTCGGGCGGCGGGGTAGAGATTTCACCTGAAATAGGATCGTGAAGTTTTGCTAAGGGCGAGGCCATAATTCCCGTGACAATTCCAATTGAAAATCCGGCGGTATGAGCCAAATAACTTGTGTTGGGATCGTAGGAGCTTGGAATGAGCATGATTAATGTGTATCCAAAGGCACGCACCAGACGCATGCTCGCTTTAATATTCACATCAAATTTCATGTAAAGAACGAGCCAGAGGGCGACCATCCCATACACCATTCCGGAAGCACCGATGAGTGACACGCGGGGGTCATAAAAATAAACCGTGACGGCGTTCGATAGAACTCCGATTAAAAGCGGCAACAGTGGAAAGTAAAGGCTTCCAAAATAAGAGCGCAGGAGCCAACCAAACACTAAAAAATAAAGAGAATTCATGGTGAGATGAGAAAAATCGGCATGAACAAAGAGCGCGGTAAAAAGCCGCCAGAGTTCAACGTTTTGATAAATGCTTTGTCCACTCACCACCAAGCTGACTTTGTCTGAAAAGGTTTCATACAGCGAAGCCATGGTAAAAAGAAACACTCCAATAACGCCCGGAATAAAAAAGCGGGAGTGTGGAATTTTTTGGAACGGTGTTTTTGGTTTACGGGGCCGGGGGCGAAATTCTTCCCAGGAGGGGGTATCCAAGACTTCGACCTGAGCAGACGCGACTTCAGTAGGTTGAAGGGTAATGTCGTCCACGTGAAGTTGAGGAACTCTGTTACCTTCGTCCAAGGATTCATTTTGCATGACGGATACCTCCTTCACGTGAAGTTAAGCAGCACTCGTCAAGCGTCAAGGTTTGCCGGCTCACTAAATTTTAAGAGGACTTCCGCGAAGGCAAAAGGTCAATAAATTTATCGATTTCATTTTGATTGAGAGAGACGCCTTGTCTAGGATTGGGCATTGCTTTTGCAAGTCGGAGGAAGTCGTTGAAAACTTGACTTTCCGTTGGGCTTAACTGCTTTCTGCGCAAATCTCGATGCAAGAGCATGTGCAGCACTTCAATTCCTTTTTTGATGACATACATCGGATTGGGCCGGTGTCCGGAATTGTCGTTCAGAAAGTCGGTCATATAGGCGTAATAAACCCAGCCGCCCACTTCCAAAATGGCAATTTTATACTCGTTTTCAGGTTCGAACTTTTGTGCACTCACAACGCTATTTAAAAGATTAGAGATTGTTTCCCTATCTTGCGGCAAATGAAATTCCGGAAGGCTGTCTTGTTTGGGGATTCCAAACATTGTGAGAACAAGGCTAATGCGCTGACTCGAGTTCCGATAAATTTCACGCATCGAAATGCTTTTTTCAACCTTTGGGATAGACATTTTCGCAAGGGCTCCTCAAGCGCTTTCTGCTGTTTTTGGCATAAAGTGATCGTCATTTTTAGATAAAGATTTCTCGTCCTTATCTAAAAAGGTAATTTTTCCGTTAATTCGAGCGCCTTCTTCGACAATAAGGCGCGCAACGGTAATGTCGCCCGAAACTCTCGCTGTCGGACTGAGTTTAAGGATATCGGTAGTTCGAATGTTACCTTGAATGAATCCGTTTAACTGAATTTTGTTTCCGGAGACTTCCCCGTATATTTGGGCAGTTGCTTCCACAATTAAAATGCCATCTGAGTAAACAGATCCTGTTACTTTGCCGCCCAACCTGGCTTCTCCTTGAAGAAACATTTTTCCTTCAAAAGAACACCCGTCTCCTAACATCGAAATTCCACGGGCCGTTTTGTGTTGACCGCCCTCTATCACGCGTAGGTTCGAGACTTTTTCATGAGTTATTTTCTTGGAGAACACTACGGGGCTCCTGTGGTGTGTGATACAGTTGAAGACATGAGTTCCGCATCTTTTGAAGTCTATTCCTCGTTTGTGCGATTTTGGAGGTTACAATTGTCTCAAGACATAGAGCTGACCCATGCATTTCGTGCCGCATCGCAAAAAATCATTCGAGCTGGAAACCTGAATCACATCTCAGAAATGAGAAAGATTTTGTTAAGAAAAATGCAGATTTCACCCGGATCACTTTCGTGTTGTTGTTCATCTGACGAGAGAGAGAGTGAGAAATTCGAAACGTGGCAACCCGTGCTGATGTACGCAAGTTCCCAGGAGCCGTTTGAAGTGCCTCCTGTTTACTACGCAGCTTGGGTTGTGAAATCGGGTTTGTTTCGTTGTTGGGAAGTTGTTGAACTTCCCTTTGAGCTCAATTCTGCTGAGTTGCCAGACAAGCCTCAGTTTGAAGAGCGCTTGCTTGGTCGGCGCACTTTTCGACCGCGCAGGGTGCGAGAAAAGATAGGATGGAATGCAGCGAAAATATTGTGGAATATGAGATTTTCACTGGCAAGGGAGATAAACGTCGTTTCCAAAGCGAACTATCCAGTCTATCTTTCTTGTTTCCCAAATTTTCTCCCAGTTCCTGAACTGGAAGGCCCTTCCAATGGGGTTGGAAAATGTTTTGAAATTTTCAAAGGTTGTTCGCTTGAGCTGCATAGGGAACGGGTGATACCCTTACTGGTTGCAGATTCCGTTTCAACATGTCGCATGGTGACTTTTGCTATCGGGAGTGCAGAAATCTCACGTTTTGGTCGATTCATTGACACAGAGGTAGATGAATTCTGATATTCTCGTTGAACGAGCTCTCTCAAGAGGAAACAAGGAATGCGGTTACGTTTTTCACAGGCAAGACGCCCGGGCTTGACAAAACTCCGAAAGGGGCTCGTTGTTTCGGTACTTTCCGGAATTACTGGTGTGTCGTTGTTTACTCTTTTTTCAGCGCAAGATGTTGAGGCTGGGAACAAAGAGCAGAATCACGCAGCTTCGAAGTCAGCCGATGCTGAAAAGAGCCCTCAGTTGCTCGAGGGAGATACCAAGAACGATGGGCCGGTCCCGCACGATGTCTCGGCAGCCAGTGCGAGCGCTCAAGGCGCAGCTGATGAGCCTGAAGGTAGGACGACTGAAGCTCAGGCCTTTGATCCTTCCAAGGGGTACAAAGATCCTCGAGAATTTGAAGACAATTCAAAGTTTGGACTCGAAACTCCTTTTGGACAGATTTCTTGGCCCGATATCTCAGATAAAGTCTATTATCGAGATGGAAAAGCCATGGTCGATTATAAAGAATTTCGACTTGTTTTAACTCTGAATACGGCTTTGCAGAATTTAATTATTAAAGACCTCATAAATCAAAAATATGTGTCCGTTTCCATGGTCGTCATGGAGTCGAGCACGGGGCGAATTCTATCCATGGCTGAAAGGCGTGGTGAAGCGGGTGACCCTCTCACCAAAGATAAATCATCCCTTGTTGCTGCGCGTGCACCCGCAGCCAGTTTAATGAAGATCGTAACAGCCGCCGCAGCCATCGAAAAGACGGGCATCGATCCCGAAACAGAAATTGCGTTTCGCGGGGGATGTCGAGCGCTGCACCACCAAAATTGGCTGCGCGATCCGGGCCTCGATCGTCAAAAACTCACCTTTGCCAAAGCGTTTGGTTCAAGTTGCAATACTGTATTTTCACGTCTCGCGCTTTATTGGACAGGTTTAGGCACTCTCAGGCAATATGCTGAGCGATTTATGTTCAATAAACCGATCCCGAGTGATTTAAAGTTTGACACGAGTGTGGCCTTGCTCCCCGAACAAGAAACTGCCACCACTTTGGAAGTGGGTGAAGCAGGAGCTGGGTTTGGCGCCTCTAAATTGTCGCCCGTACACGCTGCAATGCTTTCCGCTGCGGCGGGGAACAATGGTGTTATGATGGCTCCACATATTGTTGATGAGGCTTTTGATAAAGCTGGAAAACTCGTTTACAAGGCGAAGCCCAAGGTGATCTCACAAGTTTATTCTCCCGAGACTGCCGAAAAAATGCTTCAACTGATGCATGCAACCGTTGAATCGGGAACCAGTCGTAAGTATTTTCGTCGCCGCAAAAGTGGAGTTCTCGGCAGCGAAGTCGGTGGAAAAACAGGAACTCTTTCGGACGCTGAGGCGCGCCAAACGCTCTACACCTGGTTTAGTGGCAGCGCACCTCTTTTTGATGAAGCAAACGTTTCCATCGGCACGCTTGTGGCAAGTCCTCAGAATTGGGTCGTGCGTGCAACTAAACTTGCGCAATCGGGCCTCAGTCATTATCTGAGACTTGAGAGAGAGAATGCCAAAGTAGCCAACACTGTTTCACAATAGGAAGTTGCCTCTTCAATGTCGTCCATCTCTTTCATTGATTTTGTTTTTGCTCAGTTCCTGCCGCAAAATTGGCAGATGGGCGTAAGTATTTATCGTTCAGGCGGCATTGCCGGAGTTCAAGTCTACGGCGAGCTTGTCAGTGCCAAAGTGCGAGCAGGCATTGGGGAAAGCTACGATGTCCGCTTAAAACTCCATGCAAGTGGAAAGTGCGTCCAGTGGATGGAGTGCACTTGTCAAAGCTATCGCAGACGTAACGAAAAGTGCGGGCATATCGCATCTTTTTGTATTTATCTAGATCAAGACCGATCTGAAGTGTTGCGTCGCATGAATATGAGTGTTGGAAATTCAGATAAATATCTGTTGAATCCACCGCTCACACCCTATGCAGATAAACCAGAATCGATGCGCACAAAGTCCGAAAAAGAAGCTGCTCTCGAACTCAAAGGTGAGCTCGGAGAAGAAGTTGCGAGCTTCGAAAAGGCGCTTGAAAATTCTTTTTCTAAAGTGATTGCCGTTGATTTTAAAGAAGAGATTCCCATTCTTTTGCTGACTGTTGCGGTGCAGGCAAGGCATAAACTCACTTACCGCCTGGGTGTTGATGATGCCTACCGTGTCTTGCAGTCAAGTCGCTTCGACGATTTGGTGCCTGCAAAAGTTTCGAAATTATTAGGGCAATACAAAGCGAAACGCTTTTTTAAAGTTTCGAGGCACCTTAAAAATGGCCTCAAAATCAGCCGATCTTTGAGTATTTTTGACGACGAAGGAAACGAAGTAAAAACGTTGCGCGTCGACGAAGTTTCTGAAATGGCCATTGGGAAAGCAGCTCTCTTTCTGAAAAAGTTCGGATTGTGTCCCTTTGCAGATTCATTTGGGCCCACTCAGTTTGAGCGTTGGGAGGAATATCCCAAAGAAGCAGTGCTCGATGGCGACACCGCCGCAGGTCTCTTCCAATCGCAGTTTGCAAGGTTGCGCGAAACAGCAGAAGTGCGCCTTGCCGATGAACTTGAAGGTGTGAAAGTTTTCGAATCCTTTGGAATTTCAGAGCTTGCCATTAAGTCAACAGGCGATGGATTTTTACTCGTCGAACCTGCCTTCGCTCTGGCACCCGGCGATAATGATTCTTCCTATGGGGAAGCCGATGTTTCTCACATGACACAAAATGCGCTGCTTGCCATTTTACAGGCGCGCGCAGAAGGGCGTCGTTTTCTCGCGACGCGCAATGGTTGGATAAAAGTTTCCGAAGAATTCGACTGGCTGCAAGGCAAGATGCAGAACGATGGAAAACTGAAGCTTTCAACTTTGGAATTCATTAGGTTTCGCGAGCAGTTTGCAGCCAACAGTGAAATTAAGGGAACAGGCGATGTCGTTGGGCGCATCCGCAATGGATTGGTGTCCCTTGAATCTCTAGAGCTTCCTTCACTACAAAACACGGCGCTCACGCTCAGGCCTTATCAAGAAGAGGGCGTGAAGTGGTTGTGGTGGCTCTATTTGAATCGACTGGGAGGTTTGCTTGCCGATGAAATGGGACTCGGAAAAACACACCAGGCGATGGGACTTCTCTCTGCTATTGCGCAAACAGAGCACGACAAACTTTCGCTTGTGGTTTGTCCAACGAGCGTCATCGATCACTGGCTCGACAAAACCCAGCGCTTCATTCCAGGGACGCGCACGATTCTTTATCATGGAACCAGCAGGCGAAATTACAATCTCAAAGAAGGCCGAGAGCATACGGTTATCGTAACAAGTTACGGTATTTTGTTGCGTGATATTGAATTTCTTGCTGAATTACCGTGGGCAGTTGTCATCCTGGATGAAGCTCACCTCGTGAAAAATCACTCAACACGCACTTACCGTGCTGCGTGCAAGCTTACGAGTCAAATGCGCCTGTGCCTCACAGGTACTCCCCTCGAAAATGACTTGATGGAGCTCAAAAATTTGTTTGACTACATCTTGCCAACCTACTTGGGGTCAGACGCTGAATTTAAACGAAAATACACCTCTCAACCCGATTCAAAAGGTGCCTTTGCCGAACTCGAACTGCACCGCATCATTCATCCGTTCAAGTTACGTCGTAACAAAAAAGATG
The DNA here is from genome assembly GCA_044237915.1 of Silvanigrellaceae bacterium. GTDB lineage: Bacteria > Bdellovibrionota_B > Oligoflexia > Silvanigrellales > Silvanigrellaceae > JBIIEI01. The sequence goes on from JBIIEI010000079.1 coordinate 7,914, forward strand.
TCTTGACTGATTTGCCCGATAAAGTCGAAGACGTTCGTTATTGTCACCTTAAAAAAGAGCAGCATCGCCTTTACCGCGAAGCCCTGGCTCTCAAAGGGGCTCCGTTGCTTGACATGATCCAAGCGCAGTCGGGCCCTATTCCCTACATTCATGTCTTTTCTGTGATTTCGCTCTTAAAGCAAATCTGCGACGATCCCGCACTGGTGGATCCACGATATGAAGAAGTGGGAAGCGGAAAACTGGATTTGCTCGATGAGCTTTTACAAGAGGCCTTTGAAAGCGATCAAAAAGTTGTCGTGTTTTCGCAGTATGCAAAAATGATCGACAGGTTGAGCAAGCGCCTGCATAAGCAAGGCGTAAAACATGTGTGTCTCACGGGTAGTACAACAAATCGTGGGCAAGTTGTGCGCAATTTTCAAGAAGATGACACCATCAAAGTCTTTTTAGGCTCGTTGCTTGCCGGTGGAACGGGAATCGATCTTACGGCAGCAAGCGTTGTGATTCACTACGATAGGTGGTGGAATGCGGCGAAAGAAAACCAGGCCACAGACCGTATTCACCGCATGGGGCAGTCTAAGAACGTTCAAGTTTACAAACTGGTTTGCAAGGGAACGCTTGAAGAGCGCATCCATGAGATTATCAGTCAAAAGAAGGTTCTTTTCGATCGCTTTGTTGAACAAGATACCGAGGTGTTTAGCCATCTTTCTCGCGAAGATCTGCTTAAACTTCTTGCTCCACCCGAGGAAGAAAAAGAGTTTGACGCTTACGAGGTCATAGATATTGCCCCAGACGAACCGATGAATGCCGCATTGATGGGACCACTTTAGTGTGAATCTTCTCAGTGCCAAAAACGCTACTCATATTTGAGAAACAGAAAGGTTGTGTCATCAATCACAGACTTTTCTTCCCAGCAAGAATTGATAAGTGACTCGATAGAAGCTCTTTTTGCTGTAATGGTCTCTTCTTTTTGAAAAATAGCTTTTAACTGTTTAATGTTAATGATGCCCGATGGTTCGTCGTCGGGCATTCCGCCATTTTCAATCAGTCCATCGGTATACAGAAACAGTTCATCGCCTTTTTGCAATTTAAACTCTTTTATCGAAAACTTAGAATCTCTTGCATAGCCAATACGTGGACCTGCTATCATCAAATTCTTTACAATATAGGACTCATTTTGCTTCTGGCGAATAAGCGGGAAACAGTGACCAGCGTTGAGCATATAGCCCTCTCCTGTAGCACAATCAATGGCGATTCCCAGGAGCGTTAAAAGCCTGCCTACTCTCTTACCAGTGCAATTAATGACAATGTTTAGAGTTTGGGCAACCTCTAAAAGCAGCGATTGAAGTTCTACTTTTGAAAAGTGTTCTCTATCAAACGCGGATAGAATTTTACAGTGTATAGAGCCAGTACAGACGCCAGTCACCATACTTGAGGCAATTCCGTGACCCGTCACATCTGCAATGAAGCAAAAGAATGTATTCGAACGCGGGCATTCCCAATAGCCATACCAGTCTCCTCCCGCTTGGGCAGACACACGGTAGTATGGTGCGATTTTAATGTGCTCGAATTCAACTTTTTCGGGCAAAAGGGTTTTTTGAACGATAGCTGCATTTTCAATTTCAATTTCGAGGGCTTTTCTTTGTTGCTCGCTGAACTTCTGCATCAGTCTGAGCTTTTCCTCAGACAGGCTTTGGATCTCAGAGCGCTGCTTTTCTATCTCAATGGCGAGGGCTGACTGCTTATGGATGCGTTCTTCCAAAAGCTTTTGCTCTTCCGCTTTTCTTTTGAGCTTTTGCTCCAAAATCCGTATTTTTTTCTCAAACTGAGAGGCCTCGATATCATTCATCTAGCCTTTCCTCACTGGAATGCAATACACACAAGCGTTTCGTTGTGAAAAAACGCTTCCGTTGTGCCCGTGAATGGCGACATCTCGCCATAGGCATACATACCAGCGATAGGGACGCCGGGAAATTCATTTGTAACAGTTTCCATTTCAGATGTAATTTGTGAACCTACAACTTGTTTCCTTGCAGCACAAGAAATCACAAAAATACCTTTGGGTGTTGACGTGATTTGGGATCTGATTTTGTCAACTGCGCTGCGGCTTGCGGACAGAATATTATTGAGAGATGCGACCGTAATTTGAACATTTTTTCCTTCTTCCACGGTTCCCGCGAAGACAATCGACTTGTCTTCGTTGTAGGCCAAGGGCGCACGGAGATAAAAACTTGAATTAGCAAACACTGCAAGAGGGTTCTCTCCGCTAGGGGTTGAATGTTCTCCTAAATGTTCACGGTAAAAATCAAGTGCAGGTTTCCCATCGATTGCCTGAACAATATTGCCCGTCGCCTTTGTCACAATTCCTGTGCGTCCAATAGGAGCCCATCCGCTCTCGAGTGCATGAACTGGCGTAGAATCGGAAGAGAGAAAAAGATATGAAACGGAGTCGCTTACGGCTAGCTTTTGTGAAAACTGGAAAGTTTTCTTGAATTTCCAGTCATCTGCAGAAAGGGCTCCATAGATGAGCGTGTTGGGCAGCGCCGTACTAAAAGCCCTCAAGACGTCGACAGCGTCAAGACCAGTCAGACTTTCGGCAAAGACAAAACAGATTTGGGGAGCTTTTTCGAAGGATTTTTTTTCAGTATGAAGGACCTGAACACAACGTTCAAAGAACGATGCTTTGTCTTTGGCATCAATAATGCCTGATTTTGCTTGGACGTCATCTCCGGAAAAGGCAACCAGCACAGTGCTATCTTCAGCAAAACCGAGGGGCGAGCTATATTCTGCATTGGAACTGCAGCCTGCCAACGGTGTATCTGGAAATGCTTCGCGAAGCGCTTGAATGACCTTCTCTGGATACTCTTGAGAGATTGATGAGAAGAGTAAAAATGCGGAAGGTTTTTTTTGGGTCTTCAATGATAAGAGAAGATCACTTGCAACGCTTTGTGGGTCAACATCCTCTGATGCATGTACCGAAAATTCCATACTCCCGCCCTTTTTTTTCTATTTCGTTTTTAACTGATGAACGTCCAATGATACCTTACCAATTGTTTTCAACAAAGCTGTGTGTCAAGAAGCCTGTCGGCACCTCATTTGATTCAACTGGGATCAAGATGAGTGAAGTGACTTTGGATTTACAAAGGACTGCAGATTTGGACAAGTTCAAGTTACACTTATATGTTCATTTTTGATGCCGAGACTGAAATATTTTCAATAAAAATCGATTCAAGAGAAAATCGTACACTCGGCTCATTGGCATCACCCCAGACGAACCCGTGAATGCCGTATTGAAGGGTAGCACTCCTTAGTGCGTGTTCCTTTTTTATTCCCATCCTGCCAACGCGCCCCTTTTCACTTTTAATGCCGCCTTGAGAAATACCATTTGAAGCTGTAAAAGGGCTTCGATGGATTCTCATTTCACGCTGTTCAAGTGATTCGATCATTTCTTTAAAAGCTCAAAGGGCGTTGTTCACTCCGTTTATGCGGAATGACGTCCTTCAACGGAAAGGTTTTTTTCCATGGCAATCAATCCCTGGCACCCTTGGCACGCAGTTAAAGTCGGCAAATCCGTTCCCTCTATCGTGACGGCCATCATTGAAATCCCTCGCGGCTCTAAAAACAAGTACGAAATTTGTAAAGATTCCGGGCTGCTCGTTCTTGATCGCGTTCTGTCGAGTTCCGTCTTTTACCCTACAAACTACGGCTTTATTCCTCAGACATATTGCGAAGATGGCGATGCTCTCGACATCCTCGTCTTAGGGCAAGATCCTGTTCCCCCACTCTCCATGATGAATGTGCGGGTTGTGGGCGGCATGAAAATGATCGACGGCGGTGAAGAAGACGACAAAATTCTTGCTGTTCACGCCGATGACCCTCATTTCAAACACATCGACGATCTCTCCCAGGTCAATCCGCATCTGGTGAAAGAAATCGAACAGTTTTTTCGAAGCTACAAAGCGCTTGAAAAAAAGACTGTGGAATTAAAAGGATGGGTTGGAAGATCCGAAGCAGAGGCCATTGTTTTGAAATCAATCGAAATGTACAACGCTCATAAAGATAAACTCACAAAGGGTTAAACCGCATAGAGGTGTTGCGTGATTGAATTGAACAAGACCCCGTTAAACAAGGCTCATCGCGCAGCGAAAGCGCGGATGGTAGAATTTGGCGGATGGGACATGCCTGTTCAGTATTCGGGTGTCATCGACGAGCACAAAACCGTCCGTTCGGCGGTCGGGCTTTTTGATGTGAGCCACATGGGCGAAGTTGTCGTAACAGGCCGTGGCGCGCTAGAATTTCTTCAGCGCATGGTCACCAATGACCTTTCAAAGGTTGTCATTGGCCAAGCTCAGTATACTGCGCTGTGTTACGACAACGGGACTTTGGTAGATGACATCATCGTTTACCGTCGGGGCCACGACACCTTTTTCATCTGCGTGAATGCCAGCAATGCCGACAAAGACTTTGCGTGGCTCAAAGAACACCAACCTAAACAAGGTGTCATTCTCGAAAATTTAAGCGCAGATTACGCTCAAATTGCAGTGCAAGGTCCACGCTCACGCGAACTTCTCAGCGAAATTGTCGACATTAAAGTAAACGATTTAAAATACTACCACTTCTCTGAAGGAAAAGTATTAGGGGTACCTGCTCTCATTGCGCGCACAGGTTACACCGGTGAACTGGGTTACGAAATCTATGTTCCCGCAAATTCCGCCGAAAACATTTGGAATGCCTTGATGAATGCTGGGGAAAAGTATGGCGTAAAACCTTGTGGCCTTGGTGCGCGTGATACCTTGCGCCTTGAAGTGGGTTATTTGTTGTACGGCAACGACATGGACAACACCACAAACGCGTTAGAATGCGGATTGGGGTGGGTGACTAAGTTCGATAAAGGCGACTTTATCGGACGTGAAGCGCTCTTAAAGCAAAAAGAAGCGGGCCTCAAGCGCAAGCTTGTTGGTTTTGAAATGATCGACAAAGCCATTGGCCGCCATGGATATCCGCTCTTTTTAAGCGAAGAGAATCCCGAAGCCGTTGGCGTTGTTACGAGTGGAACTTTAGGGCCCTGCCTCGGAAAGAACATTGGTATGGCTTATGTTCCTACCGAAATCTCAACGCTTGGCGCAGAGTTTTTTATCGAAATTCGCGGCGAACGTAAAAAAGCAAAAGTTGTTAAGAAGCCCTTTTACACGCAGGGCACAGCGCAAAGTTAAGGCATTTTCAAAGTTTTTTTTAAAATGCACTCAATCGCATGTGACAAGATTTTACAGATAAACAAGGAGAAAATACTCATATGTCATATCCAGGCGATTTGCTCTACACAAAAGAGCATGAATGGGTAAAAGTCGAAGGAACGAAGGCCACTGTTGGAATTACAAAGTTTGCCGTTGAGCAGCTCGGAGATGTTGTTCATATCGAAATGCCCAAGATAGGAGCGGCCTATAAAGCGGGTGACAGCTTTGGAACCGTTGAATCAACCAAAACGGTGAGCGATCTTTACATGCCCGTTGCTGGAACCATCGCTGAAATCAATGCTGCTTTGAAGGATGCACCTGAGAATATTGCAGAAGATCCTCATGGCACAGGCTGGATTGTGAAGATTGAATTAAAGGGAGAACTCACGGGTCTCCTCAAGTCTGCAGAATACGAAAAGTATATTCAGGACGAAGCAAATCACTAAATGTCGAGGGGTGGGGATGTCCCGCCCTTTCGTATTTAAGGTAACCTTGTTTTGACGAGAGTAAGATGACACATCAGCACCGATTCATCCCCAATACCGAAGACGACAAAAAGGAACTCCTTGCGGCGTGTGGTGTTAGCAACTTTGAAGAACTTCTGGTGGGCATTCCCGCAGCGGTTCGATTTCCTGGAAAGCTGAACATCGATAAAGGACTTTCTGAGCATGAAATCAGGCGTCGTGTGCGAGAACTTTCAAAAGAAAGTCGCTACACAGGGCATCACTTGAGCTTTATTGGCGCGGGAATTTACGATCATTTTTGCCCTTCAGCGGTTAATCAATTAACCCTCCGTGGCGAATTTTTGACCTCTTATACTCCTTATCAACCTGAGATGTCACAGGGAACTCTGCAGGCATTGTTTGAATTTCAAACGATGGTCGCAGAACTCTTTGACATGCCCATTTCCAATGCGTCGCACTATGATGGCTCAACTTCGCTCGCCGAAGCTGCGCTGATGTCTTTGCGCATGCATAAAGACAAGAACCGCGTGCTGGTTTCGGGTGGAGTTCATCCGGAATACATCGAAGTTCTTAAAACATACCTGCACAATTTGGGCGTTGAAGTCACCGTTGTTCCAGTCACTGAAGATGGAAAAACTTCGGCAATTGCCCTCAAGAGTCTGCTTTCTGAAAATGTATCTGCCGTCTTAATTCAAAGTCCAAACTTCTTTGGATGCATCGAAGATCAGGAAACTCTGTGTTCCATCACAAAGGCAGCAGACGCCACCTTTGTTTCCAGTGTCACAGAAATGTTGAGCTTAGGTGTTCTCAATGCACCGGGCTATTATGGCGCAGATATCGCGACCGGAGAAGGTCAAAGCCTCGGTCTTCCACCCAGCTTTGGCGGGCCATTTGTGGGCCTCTTTACAACGCGCTCCGAATTTGTGCGGCAAATGCCCGGCAGACTTTGTGGCGAAACTCTCGATGCCAAAGGGCGCAGGTCTTATACCCTCACGCTGTCCACACGAGAGCAGCACATCCGACGCGAAAAAGCGACCTCGAACATTTGCACCAATCAAAACCTCATGGCGCTGTGGGCCACGATTTGGCTGTCGATGATCGGCAAAGTCGGTTTTCAAGAACTTGCCGAGCAGAATTTGGCTAAAACCGAATATGCAAAAGATCAAGTTCTTCGCTCGGGTAAAGCAAAACTTCGATTTGCAAAGACTCAAACATTCAATGAATTTGTCATCGATATTCCGTCCGGAGCAGAAGCTTTTTCAAAGGCCGCCATTGCGCGTGGAATGGCTCCGGGGCTTGTGCTGCAAAGGTTTGTGCCCTCCGACAAGACGGGCCTCCTCGTTGCCGTGACCGAAAAGAAAAGCAAGGATGATATCGACTTGCTCTGTTCCCTTATTAAGGAATTGTGTTGAGGAAAAATATGAACGAGTTTCTCAAAAAATCGACGAGTCAAGCAGTTCTCTTAGAAGAGCCACCCTTGTTTGAACGCTCAAGAAAAGGAGCGCTTGCAGCGAATCTCCCCGAACTTGACGTTCCTAAAATAGACTTCAAAAAGCACTTTGGAACGCATGCGCGACAAAAACAAGCGCGCCTTCCCGAGGTTTCAGAACCCGAGGTGGTGCGGCATTTTACGCGCCTTTCGACTTGGAATTACGCGATTGATCTTGGCATTTATCCGCTGGGCTCTTGTACGATGAAATACAATCCCAAGCTTAATGAAGAAATTGCACGCAGTGCCGAAGTCGCGGATTCTCACCCCTACGATCCCGATGAATGGAATCAAGTTCAGCTTGCCATGATGTATGAACTCGAAGGATTTATTCGCGAAGTCACAGGGCTTCCGGGTGTTTCTTTGCAACCTTGCGCAGGCGCACAAGGTGAACTCACGGGGCTCATGCTTATTTCTGCGTACCATCGCGAAAAAGGCAAGGTGCGTAAAACCATTCTCACCACCGACTCCGCACACGGAACAAACCCTGCCAGTGCAGCACTTGCGGGTTTTCAAACCCTGCAAATTCCAAGCGGCGCTGATGGGGTCTTGCACCCCGATACCGTGGCAGCAGCCCTCACTGACGACGTTGCGGCACTCATGATCACAAATCCCAATACCCTTGGGATCTTTGAAAAACATGTGAAAGAAATCGCCAATATTTTGCATGCCAAAGGTGCTTTGCTTTATATCGATGGCGCCAATCTCAATGCCGTCATGGGCATTGCGCGTCCGGGCGATGCGGGAGCCGACGTCATTCAGTTGAATTTGCACAAGACCTTTTCAACTCCCCATGGCGGAGGGGGGCCTGGTTCGGGTCCAATTGCGGTCAGTCCGCTGTTGTTACCTTACCTTCCGGGGCCAAAAATCGAAAAAAGCCAAGACGGAAGCTTTTCGTTACAAAGTCCTGGTCCCAAGTCTGTGGGCCGGGTGAAAGCTTTTGTGGGTAACTTTGGAATGTTTGCTCGTGCATGGTGTTATATCCGCGCTCTGGGTGGCGAAGGCCTGCTGCAAGTCAGCCAAAATGCCATTTTGAACGCCAATTACATCCGCGCCAAACTCAAGCCCTTGTTACATCTGCCGATTGATTCCCCCACTCTTCACGAAGTGGTCTTTAACGATCGCAATGCCCGTGAATCAGGGCTCGACACCACCAAGATCGCCAAGCGTCTCATCGACTACGGGATGCATCCCCCTACGGTGCATTTTCCACTCTGCGTAAAAAATGCAATTATGATTGAGCCCACCGAAACCGAAAGTAAAGATGAGCTCGATCGTTTTATAAGTGCCATGCAAGAAATTATCGAAAATCCAGCGCCTGAATTGGCGGCTCCCCAGCGGGTGTTTCGTGAAAAAGTCGACGAAACCAAGGCTGCACGCGAGCTGAAGTTGCGTTACGATTTTAAAGATTAAGGGAACGGAAAGTTCTTAGTTGCTTTGAACACCGTTCTGATTGAGCCACGCTTTTAATTGCGACAAGGGAAGGGCACCGCTTTGGCGGACCTTCTCTTTTTCATTTTCAAAGATCATCAGTGTGGGAATGGATCGAATATTGAACGGACCCGAAATTTCCGGGTTCGCTTCCGTGTCGATCTTTAAATAGAGCGCCCCTGTGGGGTTATTGTTGGCATATTGCTCAAATGTGGGCGCAAAAGCGAGGCATGGCCCACACCAAGGTGCCCAAAAGTCGACAACGACGGGGATGGGACTATTGAGTACAATCTTTTTCAGACCCGCAGCTGTGACTTCTCGCACTGCTTTTTCGCCGTGCAAGGGCGATTTGCATTTTGCACACTTGGCTTCGGCACTTGAGGCTTTTTCCAGGGGCATGCGGTTTAAAGAGAAACACGAAGGACAGGGAACGATTTTTGAGTTGTTATTTTCAGACATCATTTATCCTTTGTTTAATCAAAAAAAGTTGAGAAATCTCATTCAATAAATTCACGATCACCCATGTACTTTCGTAACGCCTTTGGAATGCGAATTTTTCCATCTGCGGTCTGATGATTTTCAAGAATAGGAATTAAAAGGCGAGGCGTTGCTGCAGCCGTGTTGTTGAGAGTGAATGCAAATTGTGCTTTTCCATTTTCATCACGGACGCGAATTTTAAGACGTCTTGCTTGATAGTCGTAAAAGCTCGAGCAGCTGTGCGTTTCGCCATAGGCGTTGCGACCGGGCATCCAGGTTTCGATGTCGTGTTTTTTCACCTGTCCTTGCCCCAGATCCCCTGTGCACACCTTAACAACCCGGTAAGGAAGTTCGAGCAATTGCAAAAGGTCTTCGGCATTTTGAAGAAGTTCGCTGTGCAGTTTATCACTGGCTTCGATATTGGGCTCACAGATCACGACCTGCTCAATTTTTTGAAATTGATGCACGCGATAGAGGCCTTTGGTGTCTTTGCCATGGGCTCCTGCTTCGCGGCGAAAGCAGCTCGAATGGGCGCAAATTTTGACGGGCAATTGGCCTGCCTCCAGGATTTCTCCAGCATGGAAACTGGCAAGGCTCACCTCTGCGGTGCCCACCAGCCACATGTCATCTTTTTCCACATGGTAGGCTTGGTCTTCGCCCCCAGGAAGGTACCCAGTGCCCCGCATGGCTTCACTGCGCACCAAAACAGGGACACTCATCATTTTGTAATTTCTTGTTCTTAAAATATCGAAGGCAAGGTTGTGGACTGCTCGTTCGAGTTCAGCCCCTGCTCCCACAAGGTAATAACTGCGCGACCCTGCAACGTTTGCACCCCGTTGAAAATCGATGAGCCCGAGTTTGCTGCCAAGCTCCATGTGATCTTTGGGTGTAAAGTCGAAACTTTTTGGTGTTCCAACTTTTTTCCATTCGACGTTTTCTGCATCGCTGGCTCCAATGGGGGTGTCTGCAGACGGAATGCTCGGAACGGTGAGCATTTGGTTTTCAAAGTGTGTTTCAACGTCTCGAAGCACGGCCTCGGCCTGTGTGAGTTCGTCGCCGATGGCGCGCATTTGTGTGATTAAAGATTCGCGATCTTCCTTTGATTTTGCCTTCTTAACGGCATCCGAGCCTTCATTTCGCTTGCGGCGAAGTTCTTCAGTTTTTTCAATGGCTGCAAGGCGATCGTCGTACGCTTTGGAGAATTTTTCGGCAATAAATCCGACATTTTTTTGTTTGGCTGCAAGGGCAACCTTGTCAATATTGTCGCGTACAAATTTCGGGTCTAGCATGGGGTACCTTCCTCAACGTCGGTCTAAAATGTCGCTATTGTTCATCGGTGAACCCAACTTTGCAAGAAATGGCCGCCGTTTTTGTCCTCTTGGAGCGTTGACCAAAAGCTGACCCTGTTTAAACTCCGGGGTGTTGTCAGGAATCTTATTCTGCCCTGGGAGGTCTCAGTCATGTTTCGTCATCTATTTTATACTCTTCCGTTTTCTAGCCAGGATTCTTCCTCGTGCGACATGAGTGAAGGTACAGAATCTTCTCATCCCGATGCTCCTGGTGCCTCTTCGGGAGAAGACTTCCAGGGTGGCAACGGAGACTCCGAGGGAACACTTCATGCCGAGCTGGCAGCAGTGAAGGCAGAACTCAATGCGGCACTCACCAAACAGCAAGACACCCACAATCAAATGCTTCGTATTGCTGCAGACTTCGACAATGCGCGCAAGCGTTTCGAAAAAGAAAAGCACGATGTGCGTCTCTACGCCATGCAAGACTTCGCTAGAGACCTTCTGCCTGTCATTGATTCCTTCGAGAAGGCAATCACGACCCTTGATGGAACGGGTTTAAACTTCGAAACTGAAGAGGGGAAGAAGGTCTCTGCAGTTCTCGAAGGCGTGCAAATGGTCTCCAATATGTTCCATGATTCTTTTAAGAAGTATGGAATTGAACGTCTTCCTGGCAAGGGCTCTGTCTTCAACCCGATGTACCACAACGCCATCGACAAATTCGTCGATGCGTCTGTCACGCAGGACACCGTAAGCGATGAGTTTGTGGCAGGATATAAAATTGGGGAAAGAGTGTTGCGCACCGCGCTTGTGCGTGTTGCCGTTCCAGAATAATTCGCGCTTTTTAAGCAGCTCCTTGGGGCCGCTTGCAATCCAGATCTTGAAGCGCTGCGCCCTTCTGGGACTTCTGTGGGCTTCAAGCATCTCGCTTCCCGCCTTCGGACAACTCTCTCCACTCGAAGTGGCCGAAGAGCATTTTGTAAAGGCGAGGTACCCCGAAGCCCTCGAAAAATTTAACGAAATTCTTAAAAATCCCTTTGCTGCTCCGAGGGATATTGCCTTGTCGCAGTGCAGGGTTGGAATTGTGTACAGCATTCAAGATAAATTGGGACCCTCAAGGCAGGCACTCGAAAAATCGGTGGCAGGGGGCGCACTTCCCAGAAACCACTCGTCGTTATGTCACTATGCCTTGCTTCAACTTTACGTCTTAGGAAACGCCAATTTAGAGGCCAGGGAGCTTCTTAAAAAGATTGGTGAGCCCCGCTTTTCTTCTGTGTATGTGGCGCGTGTGTATGCGCTGGGTGCTGAAGTGGGTCGCAGGGTTTCGGACAACCGACTGGAAGTCCTCTATCTGCAAAAGCTTAAAAATCACATGGAGCGTCACAAACTCCATTCCGTTGAAATTAAGATTTTAGGAAATAAAGTCCTGACCCTTTCGGAAGTCAGACAACGCCTCGGCATTGATGCGTCCGATAGCAACGCGGAAATGGCCTCTGCAGCTCCGCTGTCTTCCTTGCCTGCAGAAAGTTCGGCAAGCCCCCGGCGTCAAGCTCAAAACGTGTTGCCCCGAAAATCTCCCGTTGCAAAACCCCTGGAATCTGCATCCCCAGAGTCAGAAACTCAGCCAACGACACAGGCCTCAGCACCCAAAGGCGTAGTAAAAAATGGCGAGGCTTTGACATCCATTTTCGAACATTTTGCAAAAGGTCAAAATGCCGAAGTTCTTAAAGAGTTAAATTCTCTGCAAAATAGTGGGACTTCTCAGCCATTTTCAGAAATCGGATTGAATCTCACAAGCGATAAAATGATGAGTCGAGTGCGACAAATCACCGAAGATAGTGCAAAAAATGTTCGTGTCGGAATTGTTCTAGCAGCGGGCTCAACATTTACGAAATACAATTACCAAATTCTAAAAGGGATCTCGGCCTTTGCAAACTCTTCAGCGGTCAATGGCGTGAATTATTCTTTCCATGTGCGTGCTGTGGGGGCCGATTCCGGATCTGCTGAAGATGCAGCTTTGAGGCTTATTCTTGATGAGTCGGTGCACGTCATTATGGGGCCTGTCTCGTCGGGGCAAACCTTGGGTGTTTTAAATGCTGCGGCTTTGTTTGGCGTGCCCGTCTTTTCTTTAGGGCCTGTGCCTCATACGCCTGAACTCAATTCGCAATTTTTGACGCGCATGGGAGTCTTGGGTAAAAGCCAGGCGAGGTCTTTAATAGAGCACCTCCAAGGAGATTTAGGCTTCAAAAATGCGGGAATTTTTGCCCCCAATGATGCCTATGGATTTGAGATGGCGGCATGTTTTTCTGCTGCGGCAAAAGAAAAAAGCTTTGAAATCAAAAGCCAAGTTTTTTTCGATGCAAACGCCGATATTTATCAACAACCTGTTCAAAGTTCCTTGGGAAATCAGGATGAAGCGCGGAGCAGTCCTGAATATAAAACCATGATCCTCGAAATGAAGAAAAAAGCGCAGGCCGAAAAGCGCAAGTTTGATCCCAGCCAAATTAAGCTCCCAGCATTCGTAAGATTCGATGCGCTTTTCGTTCCAGATTCCCTTTCGAGGGCAAAGGTTATTTCTTCGACTTTTGCTTTTTTTGAAGCAAAAAATATCCGATTTCTGGGAGATCGGTCTTGGGGAGAAGGAGGCGGAAAATCCTCTCTTGCCGATCAATTCTTAAATTATGGCCGCGTTCCAATGCTTATTTCTGGATCATTTCTTTCGCACTTGCGTAGAGATTTGGCGCAAGCTGAAGGCAATTTAGATTTGGAAAGACAAGCTTTTGACTCTTTGGTTTTGGTGCGTCAGGCGCAATACAAAGCTTCAGGGGCAAATGGAAAGCGGATGGTTGAAAGTTTGCGAGAGCCTGCATTTCAGGTTGATGCGACTTCGCGTTATGGGGCAGTGGATGATCGCGGCGAACCCGCTGCAAAATTCAAGCTTTGGGCCTACAAGAATGGCAAGCTAAATGCCGAACTTGAACCCTGGCCAACGCCCACTCCAGCGGTGCCAGGGGGCTCAGAAAGGTAACAAAGGTTGCAATGCCTTTTTTTATTTCAATTCCAGTTCAGAATTTGAGTGCGCAATTCGCCCCATTTGAGCGCCGACTGAATGCCTTCTTCGATAGTGAGTTTCGCTTCCCATCCCAGTAAACGTTTCGCGGTATCGGCATTTGCATAGGCTCCAGCCACATCACCTGGTCTTGCCTGGGTTTCTCGCTTGTTTACGGTTTTTGCGATGACATTTTCAAAAGCCTTCACCAGTTCTTTGACTGTCACGCCTTTGCCTGTTCCCAGGTTTATCACTTTATAATTGGAGCTGGTGGAATTTAATTCTGGGAAGATATTTTGAAACCGTTCCACTGCGTTCACATGGGCAAGTGCAAGGTCCCAGACGTGAATATAATCGCGGATGCCACTTCCATCTCGGGTAGGCCAGTCGGTTCCAGTGACTTCAAAGACAGGTAATTTGCCTTGCGCAACGCTCACCAGTTTTCCAACAACATGTGATGGTTCTTTGACATGAATGCCCGACCTGAGCTTGGGATCGGCGCCAATAGGATTGAAGTAACGAAGGGCGATGCCTTGCATTTGATAGGCGTGGCAAAAATCTTCGAGGATCATTTCCATCATGTATTTTGTACGTGCATAGGGGCTTTGCGGTTTTAACGGTGCCGATTCTGTCACCATAAAATCGGGCACCACATTATAAATGGATGCGGACGAACTAAAGACGATTTTCTTATGGCCAAAATCATTCAGAGCTTTGAAAAGTTCTAAAGATTTTGTGACATTTTCTTGGTAGTACTCGTAAGGATTGCTGACAGAATCTGGAACAACAACAAGAGCAGCACAATGAATGGTGCATTCAATGTCAGGATGTTCTTTAAAAATCTGTTCGAGAATGTTCCGGTCGGCAATGTCACCTTTGTAAAAAATTTTGTTTTTGGTGAATTCCAGGCGTCCAGTGACAAGGGAATCGAGGATGATGGGAGTGTGACCTCGGTCGGTGAGTGCTGAGCAGATTGTGCTGCCGATGTAGCCGGCGCCACCTGTCACAAGTACTTTGCGAGATTGAGACATGTTCTTTTCTCCCAAGTGTTCGTAAGAAAATCCTTGATATTTTGAGGCTACTTGAAATACCTCAGTATGTCTACGCAACATTTTCGTAGAACCAGGCCCATCCGTTCCGTAATTCCATGAGTGAGGCTTTCGATGTTTCAAGATTATCTCTTCTATGGCGCAGATCTTGAGTTTAAGTATGCCTACCGCATGCTCCATTTGAGCAATCTTGTTCAGAAGGCGCAAAAACTTCATGGGCTGGCGGATGCCCGTGCGGTCCTTTTGGGTGAAACCCTTTTGGGAAGTGTTCTCCTGGCGTCGGTTCTTCAAGAGGAAGAACTCGTCAATCTGCGGGTCCAATGCGGCGATCATTTTACGGCAGGTGCCGAAACCACGCGGCTGGCTTCAACGCGGGGCTACGCAGAATTTGACGAAGATTCCCTTGTCGTCAAAGCTTTGGACGAAGGTGCAAAGCCCTCGGCCGACCTCTTGATTCGTTCCTTACGTGCACAATCCAACGGCAAGGTTTTTGAAGGGCGCACGGCATTTTCGGCAGCGTTACCTTTTGAAGAAGCCTTGAACGATCACTTGGAACGCAGTTTTCAGATGAGCTTGCGGGTAAAATTGCAGTGCTGGCCAGACCGTGAAGATGGTCTCCTCCGTGCCTTTGCGGTGATTTACATGGATCTCCCAGGGCTCAGTGCGCCAGAGGCTGAACGCCTGCATCAGCACATCGATGCGCTCCCTTCGATGCAAGAACTTTACTCGCGTTCCTCAGATCCCGATGCACTCGGAAAAGCGCTCACGCCACAAGAAACCCGTGCTATCAAAAGCCTGGTCCCAGAATGGATCTGTACATGTTCACAGAGCAGTGTGGAACAAATGCTCTTAAAGCTTCCAACAGACGAATGGGAAGATATTCTAGAAAAAAATGAACCCCTGGAAATCAAGTGCCACTACTGCAGCACCAAGTATAATGTTGGAGTGCCCAGAATAAAAGAGATCCTCGCGCAAAATCCAAGCCTCATGCCTGAAAAGGTTCTCAATTGAAATCCCTTCTTTTGTATGAGCGTCCACTGCGCACGGGGCTTTTTAAGAAGCGCTACAAGCGTTTTTTTGTCGATATTGAAGTTGAAAATGGGCAGATCGAAACTGTCCACTGCGCAAACAGTGGAAGCATGGTGAGTTGTCTTGTCGAAAATGCGAAGGCATATACCTTCGATTCTATGAACGATGCCCGAAAACTCCGGCATACCCTTGAGCTGCTAGAGTTCGAAGATGGCTTCGCCTGTTTAAATACGGCGCGGGCAAATCAGTTGATGGAGAAACTGTTTCAAGCATTTTTGTCTACTCAAGGTCTTCAAACACTTGCCAAAAGTGATGCTTTTGAAGGTCAGGAATTGATGCAGGCAGATTTCCGAGGACTCACCGGTGTGCGTCGAGAGGCTAAATTTTCCGAAGGCACGCGGTTCGATTTTTTGCTTGAAAACAATGAAGCTAAGCGCAAAATATGGGCAGAAGTAAAGACGGTCAGCATGCGTTGTGCGAATGGCGAAGTTGCATTTCCAGACGCCAAAACCGAACGCGGACAAAAGCATTTGCGTGAGTTGGTTGTTGCTAAAAAACAAGGCGACGAAGCTTTTCTATTTTTTGTCATCATGCGCGGAGCGGCTATTTCGCCAGAATTTTTGGGAAAAGGGTTTCGGCCCGCGAGCGAAATTGATCCTATTTACAGCGATCTTTTGCAGGATGCGCTTGCGCAAAATGTGGAAGTCAGGGTTGTTGTTCCTGAAATCACGCTTGAGGGCTTTGGGGTGCGGGGCTATTATCGTTACACTTGAAGGCAATTTTCCTGCACTTTCAAGTGTTTTAAGTCATCTTAGTAACGATAATGTTCTGGCTTGTAAGGGCCATCCACTGCAACATTGAGGTACTCAGACTGCTTGCTCGAAAGCTTTGTGAGCTTCACGCCCAATTTTTCGAGGTGAAGTCTTGCAACTTCTTCGTCCAAGATCTTAGGCAGCGTATAAACGCCTACAGGATATTGGCTTGTCTTGGTGTAAAGTTCGATTTGAGCCAGCACTTGGTTCGAGAAGCTGTTGCTCATCACGAATGAAGGGTGACCATTTGCGCAGCCCAAGTTTACGAGGCGGCCTTCAGCAAGCAAAATGATTTCGTGACCATTGGGAAACTTATACTTATCCACCTGGGGCTTGACGGGAATGTGCTGAATTCCTTTGTAAGACTTAAGTCCTGCAACGTCGATTTCGATGTCGAAGTGTCCAATGTTGCACACAATGGATTGATCTTTCATCTTTGCCATGTGTTCTGCGGTGATAATATCGCAGCATCCGGTGGCAGTGACAAAGATATTTCCTTCCAAGACGGCTTCATCCATCGTTGTGACTTCATAGCCTTCCATCGCTGCTTGCATGGCAACAATAGGGTCGATTTCAGTGACGATAACGCGTGCGCCCATGCCACGCATCGAACGCGCCGAGCCTTTGCCCACATCACCAAATCCTGCCACAACAACAGTTTTTCCAGCGATCATGATATCTGTCGCGCGTTTAATTCCGTCTGCGAGGGATTCGCGGCAGCCATAGAGGTTATCAAACTTACTTTTTGTTACGGAGTCATTGACGTTGATGGCAGGCATTTTAAGCTCGCCTTTTTTCAACATCTGGTGAAGGTGATGTACGCCTGTCGTTGTTTCTTCTGTGACGCCGATGATGTCTTTCAGAAGGTGTGGCATTTTTTTGTGAACATAAGTGGTCATGTCGCCGCCGTCATCGAGCAACATATTGGGGCCTTTACCGTTCCCAAATTTCAGCGTTTCTTCAATGCACCACCAGTATTCTTCTTCAGTTTCGCCGCGCCATGCAAACACAGGAATTCCAGCTTTTGCAATGGCTGCCGCTGCGGAATCTTGAGTGGAAAAGATGTTACAGCTTGACCAGCGAACATCGGCTCCCAGTTCAATGAGGGTTTCAATCAAAACTGCGGTTTGTGAAGTCATGTGCAGACAGCCTGCGACGCGGGCGCCCTTCAAAGGCTTAGTGGCCTTGAATTTTTCGCGAATGGCCATCAGTCCGGGCATGTCTTTTTCGGCGAGTTCAATCTGACGACGTCCGAGTTCGGCAAGGGACATATCTTTAACTTTAAAATTCATACTTAACTCCAACTTGATCACTGCGATGTTACTTGAGCAAACTAAATCATTGGGCGAAAACTTTCAAACGACAAAGTCAGGGTAAACGCATCTAAATTTTCGGACCTGCAAAAACTTTGAGCAAATAGTCACGGTCCCATCCAGCTAGAAGTCTTTTTGCCCTTATTCCTCTCTTATGGCTCTTTTCACTCTTTGCAAGATTC
>JBIIEI010000145.1:0-7507 GCA_044237915.1 Silvanigrellaceae bacterium
CCTGCTGGCCCCCACGATCTCAAAACATCGCCCACAACGCACATTAAGCAGCGCAAATGTTTGTCCACAACGATCTTCACGTGCCGGAAAGTTCAAAAAGTGTCGGATTTAGGAGATCGTTAACACTTTGATTTCCTTGTTCCCGTATTCGATGCCCTTCTTAATTGTGCTCGTATGGGCTTGAGCATGCGATCAATAGTGGATGTGCTCATACACATCAGCTCGACCTTTATTCCTCTAGGAATTTCTTCTTCAATATAGAGCGGTAACCATTCTGGTAGCGCAACGCGTAGTTTTTTTGCGTTCATACGGCCCATTTTTAGCCACAAATGCACTAACCAGCGCCGGCTATTTTCTGAATACTTTTTCTTTCGATTGCAAGAACTGCGACGTAAAGTGGGAACACTCTTTTTACGCATCAAACGAATGGCAGCTTTGCGATGCAATTCCAAAGTCAAACAAATTGAGTCAAGGATCTCTCCTTTTTCAAATCGTGAGGTCAGGGCCTGGTATTTGAACCACATTGATGCGATAAACTCCCTTATGGCTTCTATGCTCACGGGTTTACCCCCTTTGATGTTAGTTTTTTTGTCTTGCAACAATAGAGTAACATTGGGGCATAGAAGCTTCCATTCGTCTTTGCCAATCATTTCAGAATCTTGAAAATCCCCCTCCTCAGCTTCAGTAACAGATATCGTGGTGCTACTCGATGTTCAAAATTATATTGCTAAAATAACGTAATAAAATCCTGCATTTTTCAAAAATACAAAAGTTAATTCTCGTACTGCCGATAGGGTTTATACCGAAGTCACTCTAGGAGGGCTCTATGAAGAATTCTATTCTTGTCTTCCTTGCCGCAATGGCTCTTATTTTCACCGGATGCGGTAACAAGGCAGATTATGAATCTGATGTGTCGATTTCAAAGAGTGCTGTGAAAGGTTTTTATGGCTTTGACGGCACTGGTGAAAAACTTCGGGAAAGAGGCAGTGTCATAGGAAAACTTTGGCGAGAATTTGATGGACCCAAAATCTATTTTCCAGGACAAGATTTAGTAGCATCAACAGCAGAGGCCCAAACTGTAGACGCTGTTAAGCGAATTTGTGAACAAAAAACTATTTATGGGGTTACACATCTTTATATGTCGGGGTATAGCCGTGGTGCTATTATTGCTGTTGAAGTCGCAAATCGCATTCAGAAAGTTTGTGGAGAGGGATTAAAACTGCAATGGATGGGGCTTGTAGATGCTGTAGATATTGGCATCTGGAAATTTTCACATCGGGTTCCTGATGGAATGGCAGCTCTTCACATCAGAAAACATAAACAACGGATTTTCCCACCCGAACCACATACCCGACAAATCAAGGGGCATCCTATGGCTAATTTAACATTTGAATTTGATCACAATCACATTGGATATGAAAAAGATGTTTATGATTTTCTAAACAAACACGCTAGAAAAATGGGTGCACAATTTGAAAATCATTAAGGCGTCAATCGTAGTCTTGGAGACTTTTTGCCGCTGGACAAGGATCATTTAAATTAATGGATGATTTTGCAATTTCAAAGACTGATTTTATACTTTCAACATATTCTTTTGCTTGAGCTTCAGATTTAAACATTTTGAAATCTTTAGAATCAGTACCTCCTAGAACACCAAACTTTCTCCCAAGGGAAGATTTTCTATCTTCCCACATCGTTTTTATGCCAACACTTAATCTTGTTACTTGGATGTTATCAATAATTGGCAAAGACTGTAATCGTAAAATTTCTTTTTCCACTAAGACTTTCGCACTCGGGACATTGATATAACCACTTGCAAAAGATTTTGACATCGCATCTAGCATTTCAGGTTGCCTGCGAGAATCACCAGGTTTAGAAATAGCTTCATACCAACATTGATTATCACCAACTTTTTTTTCTGCTCCGACAAAGAAAACATAATGCCTGACATCATTTTCAAAGATCCAAAGCCATCGTTTTTTATATGTAGCCCTCATCGTTGCGGTGTCGGAATCATCTTTGTCAGATTCTTTCGGTTTGCACTGTGTACTTAGCATCAAAGAAGTTAGGAGTACGGAAGTCAGAAAGAAACGACGCATGGACACCTCGAAAATGAAGAAAATCAAAATTTGCTCTTAGCACCAAGTAACAGCGACTGAAAACACAAAAGCATATCCCGTGCCAGAATTTCTCTCGGAATTTCGGCATTTCTTCGCAAGGCTTGATGCCTATGCTCTGGGCAGTGTCAATCTGGAGCGACACCAAGTCCATTTGGGACTCAATTGAGCAGGCAATCTGAAAAATTGCTGGGGAATTCATCGATGCAGCGCATGGAAAAACAGAAAGCGAAGTGCATGTCTGCGAATTTTGGCTAAATTGATGGCAACAGAATGAATAATCAGTACTCCATCAGTGCCGGCACCGTGGACGAAGGTAACGAGGGGTGGAGCGCACTCCTTCACTTTTTACGATCCTGATTCGTTGTGGCCGCTCCTTCGAGCACACGTGCCAGGATCAGAGTCCAGGCGGAGTTCCAGATTCCTTCAGATAGAGAGGTTCACTTCGACTTCCCCCTGCGGTATCGCGACACTCTTCCCATCGAAGTCCACTTGATACATTTCAAAAATGTATTTTAGACAATAATCTCCAAAAAACTGATTTTCTTCTTAAGTCGCCCTTTTTTCGTTGCCAAAAAAACTCCACCAATCATAGAGTTTTGAAATGCGACATGCGAAGCAAAAACTTGAGGTCTATTCGAATTGCAATGATTTTTTATTTTAGAAATGCCTGCAAAAGATTCAAATTCAGTACGTAAACTTGCGTATTTTTTAGGAAACAAGACCGAAATTCTTTTCAGTATGAGCCTACCTTCAAAAAAATACTCTGAATCATCGCAAATTTTCTGTTGACAAGCTTTGGACCTCACTTTAACCCTTTGTTCTCTGCAGATATTCGCGCTGTTGTTGTGGTAGTGCAAATTCTTCTTACTGCTTTGGAGGCTGAAATGAAAAAACTACTCGCTTTGTCCTTGGTTTCCCTCGCATCCATCTCTTGCGTTAAAAAAACACCAAGTGAATCAGAGACTTCAGCTTCCTCGGTATTTGGTAAAAAATATCCCTCGTTTAAAGAAGTTTGTTTGGCTTTGTATTCTGGAGAAGCCGGGGGCTATGAAAGAATCTATAAGCAACTCAGTCACCTTGGCACACAACAAGAAATTTCAGAGCATACACATGCTGTCAGTACGGTTGTACTTCGTGCAGAGAAAAAATCGAGCTTTAGAATACGGAATGCTGACGGGGCACTCAACTGCGACGAAAAAGATATCGTCACTAAAATGAATTTGGAAAATGATGGCGATTTTAATCTTTCTGGACGTGGCCTCACAAATGCATGCATTTTGCGCACGTTTACAGGTCTCAAGTGGCTAGATTTGTCTAATAACAATTTGAGCGACGTGAGATGTCTTGAAGGGATTGCCGACAGTGCTGAAGCGATATTTGTAACGAATAACCGCGGAAAGCTAATTTGCCCCCAAAACAGCAAATTCGAGTGCAATGTTCAAGGTGAAAAAGATAACTGGAATCTTTAATCGTTAATCGTTAATCGTTAATCTTTAATCTTTAATCATTAATCGTTAAGTTTTTAACTTTCTGAGTTTTGAAATTGACCTCCTTCCAGTCTTAATTTTGCCTTTTTGAGAATTGCCGACATTCGTTTTCCCTTCACAACTTCATTGCGCCTTTTAGAATTCACTCCTCATAGGCATATCACCACTTGTTGAGTGTTGTATTGAATGGTAGCCATTTTTCGACAAGTGGCCGCCATCTAAGAGCAGCAATGCAATTTTCTCCACATTTGAAACTCTGATTCACATTGAAATTTTAGCTGTTTCTTATAAAGACCGAAAAATCTTAAGATTTGAAAATTTTCTACCGATAAGCATGAAAGAATTAAGTTTTAGAGTGAGGACTTAAAATGTACACTTTTTTGCAATTGAAACCACTAGGATTTTTTACAATCGTAGTTGCAGCTTCATGTTCACCGCATGGAGGCCGAGGGGGGAGCTGTGCAGATGTTGCAACTATTGTAAAAAAACAGGGAACAATTCTATCGGAAGCAAACAGACTCAGAAAAATGGGTGAAATAGCCACTCAAACTCCTTCCGCTTTTATCGAAACAGTGAATTGGAAGTCTGAAAATGAAGACCTAAGAGAAAATCCAGCATTTACAAAGGGCCGTTGCAACGCATACATAGCGATTGATGGAAACAAAAATACGGATGAGGTGCGCGTTTGGACAGCAAGACATTGCATAAATCATTCAATTGTGAAATCGATTGATATTATGCTCCCATTGCGTGATGGATATGCAAAAGCAGAAGCAAGCTCAATTGACCTTGAAAGAGAAAATATGCTTCGTCTTGCAACAAGACATTTTCCAGATAATTTTCGAAAAGAATTTCTATCTAGTGAACACACATCTTTAAAACAAGCAGATCTCGATGGGTCCGCATGCAGAAAAGAGACAAACAAGAAAAAAAACAGCATAAAAGAAATCTACTCAGATCTGAGTTCCTTTCTCATTCCATGTTTTGGCACCAACGATCTCGTGTCTTTTAATGTGGTACTCAAGAAAAATGATCCTCTTGTCCAAGAAGCCATTCTTAATTTAGAAAAGTCATTTGAATCCGAATCAAAAAAATCAATCATCATTTCAACAAGAGAAAAATTAGTCAAAGAAGAGAACTCAAAATCAGTATTTATGGCAAGGAATAGAATTGCAGGACAAATGTTATCATTGCTAAAATGCCTTACAGAAACTAAGGTGTGCGCAACTGAAAATAGCAATTTTTCTAAAGCTCACATTCAAACAGCAATAGAATCCATTTCCAAAAATGTCGTTTCTCTTTTTCCAGAATTCAAGCAGGCAGATGAATCAAGCACTGAAAAATTTATTGCGGAAAAACTTCAATCAAAAGAAGTGCTCGAAAATATAATTTCCGAGAGCAATGAAAAAGTAACAGAATCTAGAAAAGCCATTTGGGATATTATTTCAGAAAATTCATTGCAAAATATGAATCTTGTTTTTCATTCCAACACACGAACCGATACTAATAAACCATTCTCTCCACAATCCTTACCTATGTTTCATAGAGTTCAGGATAGTGGCAAGCCTATCAAATCCGGAGTCGGGATTGGAATGGAAATCATCAAAGACAAGCAAGTCGTGCTGTTTGTGTTAGATAAAACAAAGGCTCCCTTCATCATTGAATCAGGCGATTCGGGGGGAGTGCTCAGCATTTCGACCTTGCCGTTTTTTGTGCTCAGCACCCTCAATGGAAAAGATACCGAAGGCATCGGAGTTGAGCCCCTTCCAAGCCCAAAACCTCGTGAAAAGAAATCGCTCCCAAATGAAACTGTATCTGGAGCGCCCAAGCAGACAGTTCCGAAGATTGAGTCGGTTCCCACAACCGAAAATACCATTTCGACGCCCACAAAGATTGATTCTGGTAAGCCAGCAGTAGCTCCTGCTTCAAAGAATCCAGTGGCTAAAGCTCCACAGGAAACAGCAAGTTTGCCTAATCAGGGTTCCCCAGAAAACTATGAAGGGCCTAATCCCGAAACAGCAAATTACGATGTTGATGATGTGGTCATTGCAAATCGCACTAGCTTGGGTGGACCTTGTACACCATGAAGCGAAAGCTCGGTTGGCCGATTTTAGAAATAATCTTGGACATATCATTCCAAGAAGAACCGCTTCTATTATCAAAATAGAAGCGTCATAAATTGCGGGTTTTCACAACATCTTCGAGCTTATAATTCACACGGCTCCTAAGCCGCGTTTTTTTTGAACGCTAACGTAACAATGTTCGTTATTTCCTCTGCAAAATTTTCGTCATCTTTCATAAGCTCGCGAAAGAAAAATATTGCCACAGCAAAAGCGACTGGAAAAGAGAGCTCGCCTTTTCTCGTCTCCCATTGCGACACAGTGCTTGCATCAAGTTCAAGTCTTAAACTCAACTCTCTGGCGGAAAGTTTTAAAACGCTGCGAACGAACTTCGTATCCTCGCCTGTCATTTTGCGAGAGCGTAAAAGAATCTCTTTGAGAATATTCTTTGCAGCACTTCTGTCTGCTTTCTCGGATTCATTACCGATAAAAATTGCTTCACCACAATTCGAGCATGACAAGAAATGTACAGGATCGCTTTTTGCAAAGCGCGACTCTCCTATTCTCACATTATAAATCTCATTGCGTGGAGTGAGAACACCGTTATTGCAAGCTGGACAGGGGAGACCATCTGATTGTGTCATAGAACTCTCCTTTGAAAATTTCCCCTTGATGTCTATGCAACCGACCATTTTCAAGAGCCTGTTGCACAGGGGAAACCAGAATCCCCCTCCAAGGGCGCTCCTCCTCAATATGACGTCGACTCAATGCAAACTTTTTCTCAACCTAGTGAGCTCGAATCACAGCTTCAACGTCCACAAAATCTCCGAGTCGATAAAAACACTACATTACATAAATATTGTTTTTGTCGATACTCTTTATTTTTGCAGTTGAAATCAATATGAGCAAAAGGAGAATTTTTCGTGATTCTCTGAAAATTTAACATATTGATTTTACATGTTATTTTCACTTCTAATAATACTAGTTATCACAAGTGAGATTCTAGACCTCTTGTTTTATCTTCTTGAAAATTCCTGATACGATGGTATAACTGTTATACCATCGCAGGATGAGCCATGCGTATCGAAATTTGGAGACATAATTGGTGCTATCAGTTCGATCAGAACAAAAGGGACGAAGTGCTTGCTGCGCGAGGGGTCGATTTTGAGGAAGCGCTTGAGATCTTCGACACCGCTTACTTTCAGGATGAGCCTTGTATGAAAACCAATCTCGGGCCATCGGGTTCTCTCGGGGGCAGTTGGTGACTCTCGTTATCGAGGAACGAGACGACGGACCAGATCCCTACACCTGGATCGTGAATGCCTGGAAATCAACCCCAGCTGAAAGAAACAAGTATGCAAAATACCACCGTGGATGATATCGCAAAAATAGCTGAACAGGATGAAGATATTGAAAAATATTTCAAGGGTGGCTCAATGAAGCCCCCACGGACAGCTGCAAATAGCCCGATCCGTGTGAACGTCGATTTTACTGGAGAAATGCTTAAAGAACTTGATCATCTTGCTGCAAATTTAAACATCAGCAGACAGGCCGTCATTAAAAGTCTCTTACAGCAGGCATTGAATAACCATTATACCGCTCAAGCCCACAAAGCATCTCTAGAATCTGCATAAATCAGAAAAAAAACCCTGGGTTCATCACGTAACCTTCTTTCAAAGGTCCGGAGAGGATTTGCCCAAGGACTCACTTTAGGTTTCGTTGAATTTCAACTAAAAATCAAGAGTTCCCTTTAAATTGACACTGGCCAATCCATAAGCATCAAGCCTTTCGAAGAGATGCCGAAAATCCGAGAGAAAATCTGGCACGGGACATGCTTTTG
>JBIIEI010000080.1:0-25405 GCA_044237915.1 Silvanigrellaceae bacterium
GAGTAACAGCAGCTCTCTGCGTAAGCAGAGGTAACAAATCACGTCGCAAGAATTGCGACTCCCAATAAACCGCTTTGAGCGGTTCACGAATTCAAACCACCAGCTCTGCTGGTGGTGTCATGACTTATGATTTCTTACACATTAGACAAGGAGGTCTTTTGGCGCACAATATGTGTGCAGTCAACAAGTTTTGCGAAGACATCTGCCTGGCCAATTTACGTATTCAATGCATGTAAGATTTTGAAATTATACAGTGTACTTGGAAACAGGTGCGTTAGACCTAAGAGTTTAACTCAGTAGGAATTTCTGTGAATGTTCGTTCAAAATGGGGTCTAGATTGTAAGTATTCTGAATTTATAGATAACTATCCCGAACGTACTTTGCAGTAAAATAGTGGACAGAAGCTCGACTCAATTGCCGCTTTGATCGAATACTAAAATTGACCTTGTTCATCCTACCAGCAGTCTTAGGATGTTTCCTATTTCATTGTGCGACACAGCGTAAAATATCTATTAGTTACAGCGTGAGGAACGGATTTGATGATTTCGAAGAGCCAAGGCATAAGTCACGAAGACTATACTCCACTAAAGCGCTCTGATGAAGTCGATGGCCTGAGGCCGGTTTTGCAGCGTAAATAAGTGTTACTTTAACGCGGCAGGGAACTCAAGCGAACAATCGAACTGTCTGCAAAACGTGGCTCATACCAGAAAAGAAAGCTTTGGCGTTTTTCATAAAATGCCATCAAGGCTTAACAGCACCAAAATTCCAAGCTTTTTGTTCCGGGGCAGGCACGTTGTTGCGGATTCCCACATAAACAAGATTGAATTTACGCATCGTATCGAGATAAACTTGGTAGTTTTTGGCAATGGGCATTCCAGATTTGTCCAAGATTCTCGTGAGACGGTAGTCCCCAGAAATAAGTCCGTTCAGAATGCGCGTACGGCGGTAAATGACGTCTTGCCCTACAGTCTGGTCATCCTCGAACGCATCCACTCCCAAAAGTTCCGCGGTTTCTTTGGGCTCCCTTTTCGCGAGAAAGGTCATGTCGAACAACGATTTTGGAACCATGATACGGCCGACAAAACCGTCAATCTTCACATTCTTCATTTTTTCGCCTGGATTCATCGTAAACTCGAGCGTCTGGTTGTTTATCATCCTGTAGTTCTTCATGCCGGCAAGCTCGGTCGTCGTTTTCTTGGAAAAGTGCGTAGACTCGCGATCTCGTGTCGCCGAGCTTGCATACCAGGCCCAGGTGTATTGCGAAGTGGGATCTAGTTTCACACGCTTGTTTCTAGGATCCCATTCTGCTTGTCCAAACGATACGAGCGTTTCCGCAGCGGTGTTTCCATTCATCCACCACACGCCTTGAAGCTCTTCGGGAAATCCATCATCTTTGTTTTCGCGTGCCATGCAGAACGGGGCAAGGTCTGATCGGATAAAATCGAATTCCTTGAGGTAGGGCGCAAAGACTGCTTTTTTGCGAGGATTATCGTCAAACGTTGTCTTTGGCGCACACGCCATTGCCGTAGTCGGAGGGGCCGCCAGGAAAGCGGTTGGAAGGACATCTTCGATGGCGTCTTCTGGCTTCTCCAATCGGGCTTCGCCGATCACACCGAACGCCCGGTCGAGATCTTCTTTTTGCTGAATATCTGCGACGAAATGCTTGAACATGATTTGTTCATTGGCAAACACGCTCGCGTAAAACTTCTCTTTGAGTACGATCGTGCCAATGGGCTTTCCAAGTTTTTCGACGTCGAGGCGCGGGTTACTATCGATATCGACGGGCGGGTTTTCTTTGGAATCTACGCCATAAACTGTCCACAGGACGGTGTTGGGCTCAATGCGAGCAAGTTCGTCGCGAAAATCCATCTTCTCCATATCCGACTTCGCTGTCTTTGCATCCTTGGCAAAGAGCGCGGTGTTTGGAATGAGGACGATGCGCTTGGGAGCCTTTGGGGACGTGACAACATTTCCATCTTGGTCGTGCCAAGCCATATTGTCGACGGAAAGACGGCTGGCCATGTCCTGAAAGTCGATTTCCTGGCCACCCGGTTCTTTATAGCCTGTTGCAGTGACGATGTATTTGGCGACGTCTGCAAACTTGGCTGTGATATTGGCTTCGAAACCTTGCGGGGGTGGAAGAATATTGGTGAGGTGTTTGCCCGCTTTAAAGTAACGATAGTCTGTCGCCTCGCGGAGCTGCGGATCAAGGCGAATAGCCTTTTTAATCTCTTGGCCTGGGGCAATTTTCTGTCCAACTACACGGTGCATGGCGAAGAGCGAACGTGAATAAGAGCTTGTCACGGGAAACTTAATTGCCAAGGAACGGTTCATGACGTCGGTAATATAAGGGTTTGTCGCACTTGAAAGGCGTGCGAGGCCCGTCGCACCGGTTTTGAACATTCCCGTATAGGGAGTGTCCTGCGCTGGTACGAACGCAACCATTCCGAGCGTTCCTGTGGGGTGCGTCGCTCGCTTATGCTTGGATTTTTTACCGTTCTCTTCGACGATTTCCTTAGGATAAACATCGCGCAAACGAGAAAAGACTGTCAGTCCAGCGATGCTTTCAACGGAGCGTCCACGGAAATCAAGTGTGTCCATAACGAACGCGCGTAACTTGCCAAAATTTGGCAGGTCGTCTGGTGTTCCAGCGATGAGCTTTTTGTTTCTCGGGCTGGGATCATACATTTCGTGGCGCACTGAGTCTATGTTGCGTTTCCAAAGATAATCGACCTTCTCTTTCCAACCGAATGCATCGAAGCCTTTTGGCAGATCATCGTGGAAATCGGTTGGGCGATTGATGATCGCCGCTTGGATGTCTGATTGATTTCCGCTGTTAAAAGTTCTTGCTTTGCAGGCAACCACGCCGACGAGCGTCAGCGCGGAAGCCGCTGTGACCAACACGAGGCGTGACTTGATCAAATGCATTTGCACCATTCTTATTTGTCCCTTTTTAGTAATTTTCGATCTCAAAGCGTTTTTAAGTATTCAAGCAATTCAAGTGTTTCTTTACCGCGAGTTGTTGTTGGGTCGTCGGACCAGAGTCCGCCGTCCATACGTAGATTGGCAGAGTGCCCCTTGTTGCTCGAACCCTCGAGCGAAACGTCAAAGATTTTGGCAGTCAGGAATGCGCCATTTTGATCGACCATCGGGGAGTCTTTGAACTCAGCAGGTCCTTTATTGGTGCGCCATTCAAAACCTACGAATTTCTCATCGTAAGCGATGTTGCCCCGCCAAAATTTCCTTGCTTCACTGCGATCGCGAAGAGAAGGAACGAGCAAATGCATGAGGGTCGGTACGCTGCCGTTGTGGAGGTAAGGCGCGCGCGCCCAGATGCCATCGAGTGGGAATGCGACATATCCCCTTGGTGCATCAGTAGGTTTCAGGATGTCCTCATCCTTGATGCCTCTACACACGGCGTCCTTTTTTTCAGGGCAACTCAATCGCAATCCCGCAATGAGCAGTTTACGCCCTTCAGATGTGAAGATGTTTGCCCGGTTCGGGTCGGTTCCGATCATCTCGGGCGAGAAGACTTGTTCTGTCTTGTCGTAATGACAGGTTGCACAGTGCGTTTTGAAATGCTCTTTACCCGCGTTTGCCCATGCCATGTTCACGCGGAAGGGATACGGAGGAGGCGGAAGTTCAACAAGCAGTTTGGTCGTCAGCTTTGCGTTTTCGAGGCTGACTCCATCGGGGTCGCCTACAACGCCGAGTTCTGCGCCCATGTTGCGGATAACCTCACTTCGAATGGAGCCATCCCATTGGCCCAGCGTTCGCCGCCCTTGGCCCCAGACACTCATGATGTCGACCATCGCGGCTTTCGGATGGGCAAGCTGCTCGGGGGGCGCTTTGGTCTTGTCGCTTAACAGAGCGATGGCGGTTGCAAAGGCATCGAGCCGCCCGGGGTTCCCACCGTCCAGATTGCCACCGGGATTGGGGAGTTTAGGGTCTTCGCCGAGATTGACCTTGTACGGACCATTTCCCAAAACAGTGTCGATCTTCGTTTGCCTCTGTTCCGACGTCGCTTTAATTTTTGAGACCACAGATTTTGCTGTGGCTTTGATAAACGCAGGTTCCATCTTTTCTGAAACGATGTGATTGGGGCGATTGTGTCCGTAGAGCCAGTTAGAGTTCTTCGAATGTTGATCGATGGCTTGAGCGATGTTGTCTGCGTTGAAGGTGTTCGAGCGCGTGGATTTTACGACCGCCGCTGTGAATCCATGGGCGTCGAACTGAGTGTTCGGAGCGCCGTAGAGATGGATCACCCGATTGTTCGGTCCGAGAACTCGGCCGATGTGACATGCGCCACAAGTAAACACGCCGACGTTGATGGGAATCGTTCCCGACACCTTTGACCAACCGATGCCGAGAGGAAAAGGATAGTCGGGAAATACGGGGTGTGGGCCCAATCCAAGCTTCGACATTTTGGACTTTTCTGCCCCCCAAATCTCTTCGTGCGGCTTCGAAAGTCCGGGCAAAATCTTGTAGAGGACCGCAGGCATTCCTTGATTCCCCACGGGGAAATCTCGGAACCACTCAAAGGCAATTTTGTGTTCAACATGAAGGTAGCGGTCCAACGCTTTCTGACGGCGATCCTTCTCGGACTCCCACGCATCGAATTCGCTCTCTGCATGATTCAACGCAGACCCCTCGTTGAATTGACGCATCTGACAAGCCGTCAATAAGATCGCGAGGGAAACAACAGACAAAAAGTGAGTTCGAAACATCGAGAAGTCCTTCCGGAAAAGTCGGAGGCGGCGACGTGGGATGCCCCAGTTTGACGACGTTCTCACCACGGCACGCGATGAGAAAATGCCAGCTGTCAAACATTACATCATGGGGATGGCTGAAATAATAACGAGGTGTGAACGTCACGCCGCTAGAGTTTTGACGTTTGATGTCAGCGCGTTTGAACGGACATAAATTGTACCCAAACTCTTGAGTCCGTTGAATGGCAGGGGCTTTAATTTAACTGATGAATACCAAACTTAATGATGCGGGAACCGAGGATCTGCCCATTGATATTCTTCGAAACGACTTTTATGGCTCTGCCTTTATTTTTCGTAGCTCCTTTCAGTTTAAAGGAGTGGCGAAACTCGATGATTCCCATGTTGGGCGCATAATCGCGTTTTAAAATGAGATCCCAAGATTTTCCAAACTGTGGATTGCGTTCGTCTTGATAAACTTCAACCCAGGCAGATTCGGGATCTGGAAACAGTGCAAATGTCACAAGAGGCCCTGCAAAAACTTGGCCCGGCTTGGGAGATTCGATTTGAATTTTACTGACGGGTTTGGGTGCCGCTTCGAGGGCAAGGAGGCTTTGAAAGAGTTCTTGGTCCCAAAAGGTGGGCAGTGCAAATTCGGGACTTGCGGCAGGTGTCGTGGGGACATCTGGCAAAGCCACTCCTTTTTGCGAGGACAGCACATTTTTTTTCAAGTTCGCGGGATCAAGGGCTGAGCCAATCACTTCGTCGGGAAGATCGCCGCGCAAGTTTTGATAGATCTCTCGAACCGACTGCGAAATGCTCACATAATCTTCCCAGTCGAGCCAATCGGGGCTCATGGTTTCAGGAGTTTCACTCCCTGCCAGCCCCGAAACCGCAATCGTGATGACGTTTTTGGCGGTTTCTCCATACCAGTTCAGATCAAAGCCGATGGGATGAAACTGCAAGAAATCTCGTTCGCCGTTTTTGCCGCGATACAGCAAGGCATGGACAGGCGTTTCAGTGGAATTGCGCAAAGCATCGAAGCAGCGCAGGGCGCTTCCAGGGCAAGAACGCAGCAGAATACGAGGCACGGCGCTTTTATCTCGTTCTTCTCGCCGAGCCTCCTTTGGACCTTCGACAAAAGTATTGGCCCCGTACCTGAGGTCATTCACAAGGTAACGCGATTGGCCCTTGTTGAGTTTTGCGAGTTCAATGCGCTCCGATGGATGAGCGGCTGGCATGACAAAGACTTCGTTTTCGGGAAGAATTGCAGTAAATCCAGCGTTGTAGGTATTTATCAGTTCTGTAAGTGTGATTCGGAGCGAAATTTCCTTGAGCGGCGCAGCGCCCACATCGCCGACGACTGCTGTGGAAGTTAAAACGAGCCAATCGAAGCCGTCTTTGGGAGGCTGTGATTTCGCGAGTTCCTTTATTTTTTGTGCAAGTGCCGAAGCGCTTTCACCCAAATCTTGCAGTTTGCTGCCCTTGAAATCAGCTTCGCGGACATCAAAAACGGAAGTCCTGTCGGAGCCATTTGAGTTTGCTTTCGCAAGATTTTTTTGCAGTCCAAACTGACTCTGCACCCACGATGCCGTCAAGAGCGCCCTTTCATTGATACCTTGGGTCCGTGCGGCGAGTAGAATGGCTTTTGAGCGAGGTCCCGAAAATTGATCATTTTTCTTTTCACGGTTGTCGGAACCGCAGTTGAAGCTGGTAAAGAGAAGAGTTAATACTGCTGTTACTTTAGGAATCGACATGGATTTTCTCCCAGATCGGATGAGACTTGGCTTTTCCTCAAGGCCAAGGTACGCGTTTTTTACCGATGTGAAATCTTCACCTCTGGCGAAAATTTGACTCTGGTGCCTGATTTTTTTAGCTTTAGTGTGAATTGCGATTCCAAGAGTGCATTTTACTTTGCTTTTCGAGCAGGTTTGGCTAAGAGACTCACAGTTCAAAGCAACGAAGAGGAGATTTTCCTTGCAGAGAGATGGACGCGACGAAGAAGTGCAAGGAACAGATCTCAATCCCTTGTCTCAAACAGACACCCCCCAACGGATGTTCGCCCGAAAAAACGATCACATTCGGATTTGCACTCAGGAAAAAGTGGAATCGGTGGGGAATTCATTTCAAGGAGTCGAGCTTTTACCCGAGGCTGTTCCTGATTTCGATATCTCGGAAGTCGACACTGCGCGCTCATTTTTGGGAACTCGTTTTTCATTGCCGATTTTTATGACGGGAATGACTGGTGGAGTTGAGCGAGGTCAAGAAATCAACGAAACTTTGGCCTATGCCGCTCAAAAGCACAACATTGCCATGG
Source organism: Silvanigrellaceae bacterium (assembly GCA_044237915.1). Classification (GTDB taxonomy): domain Bacteria; phylum Bdellovibrionota_B; class Oligoflexia; order Silvanigrellales; family Silvanigrellaceae; genus JBIIEI01. The sequence continues at coordinate 7,024 of JBIIEI010000080.1, forward strand.
GACTTGGGTCGCAAAAAATCTTGATCCATCGCCCTGATCTCAAGCATCTTTTTGAAGTGCGCAAGGTTGCACCAAAGGTTTTTTTGATCGGAAATTTGGGCGTTGTAAGTTTCAATTATGGTGTCACAATAGACGACGTCAAAAGACTCGTCGATGATTTTCAGTTGAATGCCTTTGCTCTTCATACAAATGCATTGCAGGAGTGTGTGCAATGGGAGGGCGAGCGCAATTTTTCGAACTCCTATCGATTTATCTCTGAAATCGTTCGCGCGCTTCCTGTTCCCGTCATTGTCAAAGAAGTGGGTTCAGGCATTGGGCCGCAAACCTTTCGCCGCTTGGCAGAATGCGGAGTTGCAGCCATCGATGTGGGCGGCCGGGGCGGCACCAGTTGGAGTGCCATTGAGGGCATGCGGGGTGACAAAAATCGAGGCCGGCTCGGGGAGCTTTTTCGGAACTGGGGCCTTTCCACCGATCAGAGCCTGCGACTTTGTGTTGAAGAGCAGGGTCTGATGTGCCATTCCAAAGTCGAGGTGCTTGCAACGGGCGGAATCCGTGATGGTATCCAAGTCGCAAAAGCAGTGGCCCTGGGAGCCTCTTTGGTGGGAATCGGTTTGCCTTTTTTTAAGGCTGTTGTGTCGCCTCCTGTGGGACAAACATCACTGGAAGCTCTCGAGAGTGAATTAAAGTTCTTTGAGGAATCCTTGCGTATTTCTCTGTTTTGTACGGGTTCGCGAACGTTAGATGAACTCAAATCCCGAGTGATGTGAGATTGGAGCAACTGGAATGAAAAAAGAAGCACACGAAGGCTTGGCTTTTCAAGCTTCGCAAAAGTCAGAATCTTCGCCAACTCAGCTCAGTGTGTCGAGTCGCATTCCGGGTTTTGCAAAGATGTCACCGCGTGCACGGGTGCAAGCTTTGATCGAGCGTGGGCTTCTCTCCCAAGAAGATATTTCGGTCTTGCTCGGAGGGTCTGGCCTCACATCGGAACTCGCAGATCATTTTATCGAGAATTGCGTGGGAACTTATTCACTTCCCATCGGCATTGCGACCAATTTTCTCATCGATGGCGAAGAGGTTTTTATTCCGATGGCCGTTGAAGAGTCGAGTGTTGTTGCAGCCGCGAGCCATGGGGCTAAGTTTGCACGCTCCTGTGGTGGTTTCTTTTCTGAGCCCACGCGTTGCATTGCAACCTGCCAAGTCCAATTCGAAGTGCCCGCCGGGTACGATGTGACATCTGTCTTTTTTAAAATCCGAGAACAGCTTATTGCAATCGCAGAGCGTTGCCATCCGCGTTTAATTTCGCGGGGCGGTAGCATTCACGACCTTGAATTGAGGTCTTTGCCCAAAGAGGGAATGTACGTCATTCACGTGCACGTCGACACCCTTGAAGCCATGGGTGCCAACATCGTGAATACCATTGCCGAAGAAATCGGCCGCAGCTTACCCCAGTTCATTCCCTGTACAGTGGGCCTCCGAATTCTGACAAACTTAACCATTCACCGTGTGACAAAAGTGCGCTGTGAAATCGACATCAGTGCCTTGGAAATGGAAGGATTTTCAGGGCAGGAAGCTGCGCAACGCCTCTGTGCGGCATGGGAATTTGCAGATCTCGATCCTTTTCGTGCTGCAACCCACAACAAGGGAATCATGAATGGCATCGACCCCGTCGTGTTGGCAACGGGCAACGATTGGCGCGCCGTGGAAGCAGGCTGCCATGCCTATGCAACGTTAAAGGGTTCCTATAAGCCTCTTACGCATTGGTTTATGAATGCAGAAGGCAGGCTTCAAGGTGAAATTGAATTGCCTATTGCTGTTGGAACTGTTGGGGGCGTCACAAAGCTGCATCCTACTGCAAGAAGTTCTTTAAAAATTCTAGGAAATCCTTCTGCCGAAAGACTTTCTGCGATTATTGCCTGTGTCGGGTTAGCTCAAAATCTTGCCGCTTTACGAGCTTTGGCTTGCGAAGGAATTCAACGCGGCCATATGGATCTTCACAAGAAAAACATTGAAATGATGCGCCGCTATGATCATGTTCCTGCCATTGCTGCAGTACCTGTTGAAGCCAAACACCATTCTGGGGGAGAAAGCGCAGCGCTCTCGCAAAACCAGGAGCTGCAGTCTTGAGTGATGGACTTTTGAAGGGCAATGTCAAAGTCCCCGCTAAAGGAATGCTTTTTGGCGAGTATGGAGTTCTTTCTGGATATCCAGCCGTCGCTGTGACTTTTCCAGAATGTCATTTCCAAATTGATTTTGAATGGCATAACGCATCTCCGGATCGCCCTGCCTTAGAGGTTGAAAGCGCCTTTTTACCCGAAAATTCACTGCACATTCAGACTGAGTTTTTAAATGAGCTTCAAAGAATGAAAGTTCAAAACGATGTCCCCTTTCTTCGACATCTTTATCCGCATTCCTTGCGACACCAATGCTTTTTTACTGCGCTTTTGTTTCCTTATTTACATCTTTTTCAAACTCATTCTTTGAAGGTGTGCATTCGAAATTCCTTTGCGCCAGAACTTGGGTTTGGAAGTTCGTCTGCACTGCTGGCGGCTTTTCATCAAGTCTTGTATGGCGCCCATGAAAAAGGCTGCGAAAAATCCTTTGCCCAAGATGGCAATTTTTTGCAAGACATGCTCAGTTCCGAAAATTTTTGGCACAAAATATGGACTTCTCTGGCAATGGCGCAAGGTGGAGGCAGTGGCTATGATGTGGCTTGCCAGCTTGCGGCGGGGCAAAGTGCGGGCACGCAAATGTGGGTTTACGAAAAAGGTCTGGTTCCAAAAATCCGACAGATTCCGCACGTGCAAGCTGGAAAAAAGATCGACTTAGGCGTTTTTTTAGCAACGGGCATATGCTCTGACACTGCGTTAGAAATTCAGAATTTTCGAAAAAATGCCCTTAAATCTGCGGATTTTTCAAAGCGACATGGCAAAATCGCGCTGGATTTCTTGGAGAATCCTTGCAATGAAGTGCTTCCTGAACTCATGCGTCGATCGCGAGAAATTTCCTTTGAACAGGGAATTCTTCCCCTTCCCGAAAATGAAACGCGCTTTGGTCGGTTACAAAACGAACTTTTGAAAAATAATATTTCGTATAAGTCTATGGGAGCAGGTGCCGGAGATTGCCTGTGGGTTCTGGCCTCACAACAGCAGATAAACGCCCTTTTAGAAATAAAAAATGAGGGAACTGGGTTGGAAAGCAATCGGAGTTTTTTTGTGGGACATCGCTTTTGAGAGGGGCAAAATGACAACTTGGAATGACAATATTCTTCTTGCGGATATTCCCCCACTACTTTTAGAATTGCAAAAACGCCTGCTGCGCCTCAGGGAAGAAGGCCGGCTGATTTTGCAAAATGGCGATGAAGGTTATGCAACAGCACCCAGCAATATCGCATTGCTTAAATACTGGGGAAAGCAGGCTGGGCGCAAACAAATCCCTCAAAATTCAAGCCTCAGTTTTACTTTGGGCGGTTTTCGAACCTTTACAAAAATTGAAGTGCAAGGGCGATTTTTTCCAGAGATGAGGGCCCAAAAACTGTTGCCTCATCGAATTTCCTTTGATTCTAAAGAAGAACATAAAGGAGCGGAGCCTAAACTCGCTCGTTTTTTGGATTCTCTTCTTGCGGGCTGGGGAGAAGAAATTTCTTTTTGCATCTCAACCTTTAATAATTTCCCCACCGCATGCGGAATTGCCTCCAGTGCCTCTGGATATGCTGCCCTGGTGGGAGCCCTTGCCGATCTGCTTCAACTCACAACCCACTTTTCTGAGCAAGAGCTCGACTATTGGATGGCACACTGGGCACGCATCGGCAGTGGATCTGCGGCGCGGTCGGTTTTTAGAACTTCTCATCCGCACTGTGTTGCTTGGGAAGTAGATGATAAAGCAAGTCAAGAATTTTCGGCAGTGACGAATATTCCTTTCCATGAGGGATTCAATAACTTAGGCCATTTGGTGTTGGTTGTGGATGCCAACCCCAAACAAGTGAGCAGTTCCGAAGGCCATAAATTTGCCCTGACTTCTCCTTTGCAGAGTGTGCGCCTGGCAAGTGTGCCTCGAAAATTTCGTGAACTCAAAAAAGCCCTTTGCGAAAACGATTTTGCAGTTGTGCGCGACATCAGTGAATCAGATGCATTTCAAATGCATGCAGTCATGCAAACCGCAACGCCCCCTGCGCGTTACCTTGAAGAAGTCACTGCAAGCCTGATTTCTGCTTTTGTTTCTTTAAGAGATGAAAGCGATGCAGATGCCTTTTGGACCCTCGATGCTGGCCCCAATGTGCACCTTTTATTTCGCAATGAGCCCCCAGAAAGAGCAGTCATTGAAAGTTTTATTCAAAAGGCGACGCAGATTCTGGGTAAACAGGGAAGGGAAGCAAAAATTTTGATGAACAATTTTTCTGCCGGATTGGCACTTGGTAAGAAGGAATGGGAACTCTTTGCAAGTCATACCCTCCTTTTAAATCATTGGCCCTCTTGACCTCCCTTCAGATGGAAACAAGTTCGATGAAAAAGCTTTCGCAATCTCAAATCCAGGTGAGTGCCCCCGGCAAGGCCATTCTGATTGGAGAACACTCGGCTGTGTATGGCTTTCCGGCATTAGCAGTTGCACTTCCCGACATACGGCTTCAGCTCACTTTAAAGGCTCATCCCGCCGGAGAAGCTCCTCGCTCATGGTTGAGTGCCTTTGAATTTCATGTGCGAGGAAAGCCCTGGGATATCAGCACAACTCACCTTGAAACACTCTATGCAGCTCTCCAGATGGCTTGCGACATTTCTGAATCTGGAATCCAGCTTGCGGAAATTGAACCGCAAGGGATCGAGGTCACATCCCAAATTCCTTTGGGTGCAGGGATGGGGGGCAGTGCGGCATTGAGTTCAGCGTTCGTGCGGCTCATCGACAAAGTAACGCAAAAGTCAGAGTCGACTTCTCTTGAAAGTTTGGCCTTTCGCACCAATAAAATTGATGCCCTTTTTCATGGAAATGCCAGTGGACTCGATGCTGCTGCGGTGGCCGGTAATGGGGTCATTCAGTTTGAAAAAGGGAAGGGTGCAGAGCCTGTTTCCTTTTCGAAGCCCTTTTATTTAGTGTTGGTCGACAGTGGGGAGCGCTCCGAAACTTTGACGATGGTCGAAGGGGTTGCGCAAAGGCGACTTCAAGAGCAAGAAAAAATTGACTTTGCACTGCATTCCTTGGGAGATCTTGCTTTGCAAGCGCGCGATGCTCTTGTCCAAGGGCGATTGGAAGATCTGGGAAGTTATTTAAATGATGCTCAGGTTTTACTGGAATCTCTCGGTGTTTCTACGCGCAGAGTAGAGGACATTTCGCACAAGTTGCGATCGGTCGGTGCCCTGGGTGCCAAACTCACTGGAGCAGGTGGAGGAGGGATGGTTCTGGGTCTATTTGACAAGAATCCTGGCTCTATCGTTTTACAGTTGAGAGAGTATGGGGAAGTTTATGTCACGAGCCTGACTCCGTCTTAAGCTCCTTGGCTTGCGGAGAGTTTCTTCTTGCCTTCCAGCTTTCAGGAGAATGAGTGTGTCGCAAAAAAACGAAGAATTTCGAGTTGTTTATCTTGGGAACGCCGAAGTTGTCAGTATTCTGAAAGAGGATTTTAAACGGGCTGGAGCCCAGCTTGTGAATGGATTTCCAGAACGATTTACAGTGGGCGAAGGGCTTGCAAGACGCATCTCTTTAGGGGGAGCGAAGAGTGCGTCCCTTAAGGCAAAGGGGATTTCGGGAGCCGTCGTTTACTTTTTCGAGGATGTTTTTTCAGTGGCCCGTGAACTTCCTCTCATCGACGCGGATTTGCTTATTGTCGATGAAAGAACAGAACCACCCTCTAAAAAGCAGGGCCCTGCGAAGCGCATTCGTAAGGAGCGTTCAGTTGCCGATGCGGCTCACGAAATCAGCGATGAAGAGAAAGAAAAAAAGGCAGAAGAAGAGGTGCTGCGCCATTTTCCAGATGCACCGGATGCCGAAAAAGTACAGATTCATTTTGAAAACCTGCAAAAAGCTCTTCTGAAGTTTACACCGAGGGAATTTCACTACCCTTCCAGGCGTATCCTCGTGGTTTTGCCCGAAACGGCCCGGCAAACCACCCGCGCATTTATTCTCGGACATGCCAATGTCAGAGGGGTTATTTTAGAGCCTGCCAGTTCCATAGAACTCTTTTTGTTTGCCACGCGTCAGCTGTTTGAATTTCGGAAGAAACAAACCAAAACAAGCGTTTGTATTTCGGGAGGTGGCCTTGAAGGTTACCTTTATTCTTTGGGTGTGTTGCATGCCCTGGATGCCTGCCTTTTTGAAAAAGATTGTGCAGAATTCGATATTTACTGCGGGGTTTCGTCAGGGGCAATTCTGGGATCGAGTTTGGCGGCTGGAATTTCGACCGACGATTTGATGAAGCAAATCTATAAGAGGCAAGGAAAACTTGAACCTTTAACTTTGGGCGTGATTTTCGATTTCGCATCCGGAGAAATCTTCAAAAGAGTCTTAGGTATCATGCGCAGTTTTACGTCCCTCGATGCAGGAGAAATCATCACCCGTCTGCAAGGGTTGGTTCCGTTGGGATTTTTCAAAGGCGATAAACTGCGTTCTTTTGTAGAACGCCAGCTCAGAAGAGTCGGAATTCCCGATAATATTTCCGCCCTTAAAAAAGAGCTGTACATCAGTGCTACCGACCTTGATACCGGCGAACACGTGGTCTTTGGTGAAGAGCCCTGGCGCGATGTGCGCATTAGCCAAGCTGTGCGAGGGAGCACGGCGCTGCCACCTTTCTATTTACCCGAAAGCATCAATGGTCATTGGTTTACCGACGGTCAGCTCACAAGTTCTTCAGACTTTAACTTGGCGATTAAAAAAGGGGCAGGGTTGGTGATTTTGGTCGATCCGATGGTTGCCTTTACCAGCAATATCCCCGGATTGGTCATGCGCAACGGGGGGTATTTTTCTGCGGTCCAGGCAATCAAGAGTCTCGTTCATACAAGAAGTGCTTCGATGCTCAAGCATTCTATGGATCTCAATCCCGATGTGGATTTCATCGTGTTTCGCCCAACCGACGAAGTCATGGAAGCGATGGCGGGTAACCCGATGAAGTACCGGATTCGCACGGAACTCGCTGAATTAGGATTCCGTGGCACCGTGGCACAAATCTTAAGTCAGTATGAAGCTTTTTCGCATAAACTTGCAAAGCACGGATTTCATTTGAAAAGCATGACGGACATAGCCGCGCTTTTAAAGTAACAGCAGACCAAAATTGCCGATTCCGCCATTAAACCGACGACGGTGCAGCTCTTGACGGAGTGTTCATTGGATTTTTCATTAAAGTTCCCCGGAGGGGGGCCGAAGAAACGTCATGAAACACTGAGCCCGACGGTTTAAAGGGGAAACGGTTATGAACCAAAGCAACTTTAACAATAACAACAAAGACGCCAACGGAAATCCGAGCCAAGGATCTTCCCAGTTCGATTATGGGATGAGTGCCTCCCAGTTCGGACAAGGCGGTGGCGGCAACGGGGGGGACAATTCTCAGTTCAATGGAGCTGGTGGAGAGTTCGGCACCGGTTTTGGAGGAACAAATGCCGTTAGCCAAATTTTCAAACAAGGCGGCCTTGCGGACGAAGACAAAAAACGACGGATGATGATTGGAGGAGCTGCGGCTGCCGCAATTTTAGCGTGCGCAGGTCTGTTACTTTGGTTCTCCTGGGAAGACTTTTTCGGTGGCGAAACCACCCCCGAAGGTGAAGTAACTGACGGTATGAAACCGGCTACGGATGCAGCAGCAATTGCAACCGAAGCACCTGCGGTTGCACCCAGTGAAGTTGTTGCAGAGGCAACTCCGGAAGCAGCTCCTGCTGTGCTTGCAGAGCAGCCCGCTCCACCAGCAGAAGCAGGCGGAAGCTATACTTACAATGAAATGGATGGCGGTCCTCTCGTGCCTGCAACGGATGGAGCTGTCATTGAGGTTGCTCGCCGCGCTGACTTTGCAGATGCCTACATTCTGGGGCGTGCAAAAGGTGGACAGCTTCGGATTCCGAACCCTCCTCCCGGTAAAATTTACTGGCGTGAGCAAGGCGGAACGGCTTCCAATGAAATGTCGATTGGAGAACCTGAAAGCCTGGGTGTTTCGTTTTCGCCGCCCGGCAGTGTTGCAAACGGCGCACAGCTCACTTGGTCGGCTTCCGGAACTGCTGGATTCTTCCGGATCGAATTTGCAACCGATGCGAGTTTTAACAACGTCGCTGCATACATCAGCACGGGACAAAATGCGGCCGCAGTTAAAGATGTTGCTGCGGGCCAATATCATGTGCGCGTAGGCGGGTTGAATCTGAAATCTGGAAAATGGGAATATTCAGGTGGCTCTGCGATTACCGTGCAATAAGGTAAGTTCTCAAACTGAATTCAGTTTGAGAATGAGATGGATTTAAGTTGCACTCGCGTTGATTTCACGCTGCGATCTGAAATAAATTGGATGGTCACAGGTGTGGGGAGCTTATCCATTTCGACGGCATGTTTCCCAGAGTACTGTTTAACTTCACCGGTTCCGGTGGTGACTACGACTTTGTCGTAGTTTTTTTCTGTATCCACTTCAAGTCGAAACGAAACCGCTTCACCTTCTTTCTTCGATAATGTGGTCAAAATTCTATTTTCGCTATTCTCAAAAGGTCCAAAGCTCTGATCATCGCCCGGTTGTGGAACGGGAGTGGGAGTGGGATCGGGAAGTGGATTTCCTCCAACAAACTCACGAATGGGTGTGTCGGCTAGAAAAGTTGCGTAGTTCCAGCCCATGTTCGCGCCCGGATCTAAGATTCTTCCGCCATCGTGAATTCCAATGACCTTGAGAGATGAATCATCGAGTACCGTACTCCCGCTGTTGCCGGGCTCTGTGTCGCATTGGTGTGAAAACTGAAACCTTCCCCAGCCGCCTTCTTCGCTCGTGCGCAATCCGCAGGTTTGCGACCATTCCAAGGGCCGTGCCTGAGGATGGCCGAAAATCGTGATGCGTAAGTCGACATTGGGGCGTGCCGTAAGGTCAAGTTCAACAGAAACGGGAGGAATAGGAGAAACGCGCAGAATGGCATAGTCGCGATCATTGCTGGTTTCTGCAGCAAGGATCATGTCGCAGCGCGACGTCAAATACGCAGCTTTGTCATGGCGGAGTCCCCATGCAATTGTAAATTCTGAGCAGGGTTGGTTGTTGGTACGGCGCTCAGGAGCATCAAAGCAGTGACCCGCTGTTAAAACGAGGCCATTGCCGATGTGAGTTGCCGAGCAGCCCATGGAGATTTTGCCAAAGGCATCGATGAGAGGTCGGTATTTTTCAGGGATATTAGCCCCGTCATTCATGACTTTAACCAAGTCATTTTTGCCAATCACTTTGTTAATTTGATGGCCGTTCGGTGCGGCTAAAAAGGTAACAGGCCCGTCGGGAGTCTGCAAAGTGGTTTTGATCAGTTCGGGTTGGCTAGGGCCGCACGACGCGAGAATTCCCAGCAACGCTATCGTAGAAGAGGTCATCTGTTGGGAAAAGAAATTGCGCATGCGTCAAGCCTCCTGGGCAAACCACAGTGATGTTTTGTCGGGCCGATGGCTAGACCCTCCGTGTCTTTCCGGAGAGCCGTTTTTAAGTTGACTGGATAGTCAACTTGTAACACAGCATTATTTAACAGGCAAGGAGTGCAGCGCTTTTTTTGAGGCGAAAGCTGAGAAGTCGAATGCACTAAAAAGTAACAAACCAAGGTTGACCCTTGAAAATGAGGACAGCAATGAGGACTTCCAAAGCCAAATTTTCTTCGTTACTTCCTTTTTCTTTAAAAAAGAATGAGCATGAAAGTTACAATGCAGTCTTCGTTCTTATCCTTATAAATCTGCTCTTTTTCGTGTTTGATCATGTGTTGAAGGTTTCGTTTATCGATCACTTGTACCTCAATCACAGTCAGCCGCGCATTTTTCAGTTGGTCAGTGCCATCTTTGTGCACGGCAGTTGGGCGCACCTTTCAAGCAACCTCTTTTTTCTTTATATTTTTGGAAAAATTATTGCCGAACAGTCTGGTACTCGTGGGTTACTTATTAGTTATTTCTTTTGTGGAATTGTAGGTAACATCTTGAGTCAGGTGTTTTTACCTTCGATGTCCCAAGGGGCTCCGGTGCTTTCGGGAGGAGCCTCGGGCGCGCTTTTTGGACTCTTTTCCGTTTCTGTTTTTATCAAGTTTTCTATGGACTGGCGGCGACTGTTAGAGGTTCTTATCCTCGGGCAGTTTTTTCTGGAGCGGCTTCTTGTCGAGGTGGGAACTACGGGCAAAGTGGATGGAGTTGATCATGCAGCCCATTGGGGCGGAGCCCTTGCAGGCATTGGGCTGGTGCTTCTGTCGAGAATTCTCACTCCCAAGGGAAGTGCATCCTAAAATCGCCCGGAGTGACACTTCTCAGACGTTAAAGAGGAAATGCATAATATCGCCATCCTTGCAGACGTACTCTTTGCCTTCCTTGCGGTACAGGCCGGCTTCTTTGACTTTTGCTTCAGAGCCCAGCCGAATAAGATCGCTGTAGTGATAGACTTCTGCGCAAATAAATCCCTTTTCAAAATCCGAATGGATGACGCCTGCGGCCTGTGGACCCTTGGCCCCTTTCGGGATGGTCCAAGCGCGTATTTCTTGAACACCCGCCGTAAAGTATGTTGCCAGGCCCAAGAGGTCGTAGCCAATATGAATCAAACGGCTGAGGCCCGATTCTTCAACTCCGAGTTCAACCAAATAGGCTTTGACTTCTTCAGGTTCGAGTTGGGCAAGCTCTTCTTCAATTCGAGCAGAAACCACCACCACTTTTGAGCCTTCAGCATCTGCCAAGGCGCGCAGTGCTTGGACATGGCGAGAATTTGCGCCGAGCGAAGCGAGTTCGTCTTCATTGACGTTGGCGGCATACATCACAGGTTTTCGGGTGATGAGGTGAAGGCTCTTTAAAAACTCATCTTCCTCTTCATTGAGGATCGCAAAGCTGCGCGCAGGTTTTAACGCTTCCAAGTGCATGCGGAGGCGCTCGGCGCACTCGTATTGCATGGCCGCTTTTTTATCACCCACCTTGGCGGTGCGCTTCAGTTTTTCGTGTGATTTAGTGATGGTTTCGTAGTCGGCGTACACCAATTCGGTATTGATGGTATCGATGTCGCGGGCTGGATCGGTATCGCCGTCGACGTGTGTGATGTTGGAATCTTCGAAGCACCGCACCACATGAACGATGGCATCCACCTGACGAATGTGGCCCAAGAACTGATTTCCCAGCCCTTCGCCTCGGCTTGCGCCTTTAACGAGCCCTGCAATATCAACAAATTCCATAAATGTTGGGATGACACGTTTGGCAACCACAATGGCATTGATGCGATCGAGTCGCTCATCGGGCACAGGCACCCGACCCACATTGGGTTCAATGGTACAGAAAGGATAGTTGGCGGCCTGGGCTCCAGCCTTTGTAACCGCATTAAACAAGGTGGACTTTCCAACGTTGGGAAGACCTACAATTCCGCAATTGAAACCCATTCGTAATCTCCAGTGAGCAATTTTATTGTGCAAACGCGACCGCAAGCGCGCCCCGTGAACGTGCGCAGGATAGCCGTATTTTTCCGCAGGAGGCAAGGCTCTTTGCCCATTTCACGAACAATGCTCGTTGACAGAGGGAAGAATAGTGCTAAAGAAGTCCCAAGCGAGATCAAGATGACGAGCCAGGTCGACCCGCGCGTTGAACCTGAAATGTGGAAGATGTGAGCTGCAATGTTGTCGCAGTTGCGGATGTGTTTTTGCTTGCCGGGGATTGAAACATGACATCAAGTCTCTCCTGTCTTGAAAAGTCGAATGAAAGACAGGCCGCTGTTGAAAAAAACAGGGTTGCTGTGCCTCATGACGAAATCGATGAGGAGCCTCTTGTTGAATCTTCAACAGGTTCAGCACGATCCATTCAAGGTGCTTCCAGTGCCGGGGAACAAGTTCCAGTAGAAGCTCAAAACCTCATGCTGGAATACCTCAATGTGCCTGCTTGCCCCGAGGAGTTTCATGAGTTTCTCGAGGAAACGAGCCTAGAACGTCTCGTCTTTTGGAAACTTCGTGGACTGTTTGAAAAAGTCGAAGACATGGAAAACGTGCTTGAGGTTGTCCTTACCCACGTTGAACGCCCACTTTTTGCGCTTGCGTTGCAAAAAACCAAGGGCAACCAGTCGAAGGCCGCAAAGGTTTTGGGTTGTAACCGAAACACCCTTCATCGCAAATTAAAAGCCTTGTCCATTCAACCTATGGAATTAAGGCGCGCGATCAAAGATCGTGAGAAGATTAAATCTCGAAGAAAATCGTCGGAGATCTCTGAAGAAAGGTGAATAAGGCATGAAGCCTGTCACAGCGCCGCATTCCATTGAGGCGGAGCTTGCCGTCATTGGCACGATTCTGTGTATCCCTTCTTGCGTGTTCGACATCGCTGACAGGCTCCGGCCTGAGTATTTTTTTGTGGAAGAACACGCCCTTGTCATCACAACATTTGTTGAACTTGTTCAAGAAAATACACCACCCGACACCGTAAACGTTCTCGAGCGGCTGCGTTTTCGCGGGCTCGAAAGCAAGGTGGGTGGCGTCGAAGGACTGCGCAAGTATCAAGACTATGCATCAAGCCCCGAAAACGTTTCACACTGGGCGAACCAGATTAAGCACTACTGGGAGCTGCGCCTTGTGGTTGAAAAGTGCTCGGAACTTGCCGAGCGTGGGCGCAAGGTTGCCGGTGCAAACCTCGAAGAATTTTTACGCGATGCCGAAGAAACCTTTCGCAAACTTGCCGATGCAAGGCTTACGAAAGGTCTGATTCCTTCCTCTGATGTTGTCCGTGAAACAATTCAAGAACTCGACAGGGTTATGAACAATCCGGGGAACACCAGTGGGGTTCCCAGTGGGTTCGTAGATCTTGATCAGATCACGGCCGGATTCCAGCCTTCCGACCTTGTCATTCTTGCAGCCAGACCTGCCATGGGAAAAACGTCCCTGGCTCTCAATTTTGCTGCAAATGCGGCCATCAATGCAAAGCGCTATGTGGCCTTTTTTAGCCTTGAAATGAGCAAAATACAGCTCATGCAAAGAATGCTTTCGACGGCGGCGCGTGTGCCTTCGCATAAATTTCGAAAGGGCGACTTTACAGGGGAAGAGCTCACAAAGCTGTATCCGGAAGCGCAAAGTTTCAACACCGATCGCTTGATGATCGACGATTCACCGGGCATCAGCCTTTTCGACCTCACAAGCCGTTGCCGGGCAATGAAACGAGAAAAAGGTGCATGCGACATGGTGATCGTCGACTACTTGCAGCTCATGACCGCAGGTGGAGCGGGCGGAAAAAACGCCAATCGTGAACGAGAAATCAGTATCATCAGCATGGGTCTTAAAAACCTTGCCAAAGAGTTATCGTGCCCGGTTATCGCGCTTGCACAGCTCAATCGAGGTCTTGAACAACGGCCCGACAAAAGGCCCAAGCCTTCCGACCTGCGCGAATCAGGATCGATCGAGCAGGATGCCGATCAGATTATGTTTGTCTATCGTGACGAAGTTTATAATCGCGAATCTACCGAAAAAGGGATTGCTGAAATTATCATCGGCAAGAACCGCCACGGGCCTACCGATTCTATTAAGTTGGCCTTTCAAAGCGAATTTACTTCGTTTCATAATCTCGCCAAAATTTGAAAAAGTAAGTGCCTTTGTTTGACTCAAAGTTTTACGCGGGCGTGCTCAGGATATGCACCTGAATGGGCCCTTTGCGAGAAGGAATGAGGGATTTACTCACGACACGGAGTCCTTGTGCTGCAAGCATAATATCGAGTTCATCACCCACAAAGACGTGGTGAAGGCGACCATCGGCATCTTTGTTACCTTGATAGACCTGTTCGCCCCAGACGATGGTTGAATAAATTCCTCGGGGAGCGAGGATGCGTTTGATTTTTTCAAACCATTGGGGCCAAAAACTTTCATGTTGATGATGAAAACAGCCGCCATCATGGATAAAATTAAACTTGTTTTCTGGTTCTTTCCATGCAAAAAAATCTTCACTGCAAAAATTTAAGGCTTCTGGATACTTATTTTTGAGAACAGACCAATTTTGATTTTGCACAAAATCAATTCCAAAGCAATGGTGTCCGAGTTGTGCGATTTTATCTCCAAGTCGGCCATCACCACAGCCGATATCGAGTGCAGAAATGAGTGAATTCTCGTGAATCCGCATCACTTCACGCATTGCGCGCTCGCCACATTGCAAAATGCTCTCGTCGCGCGACCATTCATCTCGCTGATTTTCATAGATGTTGGAGAATATTTTAACCAAGTTTTCTTGATACTCGAGGGGAGACTGGCGTACTTCTAACATGACTTTAACTCCATTTTTTTGCTGAACGCACAACAATGCGATTGAGAACGAAGAACCAAACAGCAATTGACACAGAGCCCGCCGCAAAAATAAGGTACCAACTGGAAGCGAGCTGTGCGGCCCGAAAATCCTGCGCCGCAACTCCTGCGGGCAGTGCTGTCATCAGAAAGGCAGGATAGAACAACACGAGTGCTGCCAAGGACAACCCTGAGTTTAATGCAAGATGCAGTGGCTTTGTATAAAACCTTGAAGCGGGACTTCCATAGGCAATGGGCATGCGAGGATCGATCCAGGCTTGCAGAATATGAAAGGCACTTGTTAAGATGGTGTGGGTAAAAATTCCAAAAATTAATAACGGAACAGAAATCAGGGCTGCCTGCACCCCTGCCCAGTACCAAGAGAGTGAAAAACCTGCGAGGCCAAAGAGAAATCCAAAGATAATCATGGGGATGTCGGCCCTTAAAAAGAGACAGAGCAAAAGTGGATTTCCAGGAGACAGCAAGTGGTAAACAGGAAATCGCTTGCGAAGCGCCATGCAGTATTCGCCCAAACCCTTAAAAAAAAGGGCGTCGCCAACGGAATCGACGCAGCACATGTACAAGAAAAAAATGATAAGAGATCTTTGGCTCACCTTTTTATCATTGATGACCGAAAATAGCGTAAAAATGCTGATGCCATGTGTCGTGTAAAACATGAGTTGGGGAATGATTTCTGCAAGACCAATAAAAAGTCTCCCACGCACACCCAACAGCGAAACAAGATAAAAAGATCGCAAAGGAAGCCAAGAAAGCGAGAATTCTTCACGCAAAGAGGGCATGAGTTCTCCTCCTTACAGCATATAAAGCAATGAGAATGAGACTGACCATCCAAGCTAAAGATGCGGCAAGCATGGGGCCTGTTTCAAGGCTTGTGGCTCCCACCGAAGTGCCGCTGTTCTGCAAATACTTCATCAGGCTCCCCGCAGGGACAGCAATTGCTGAGGCAAAGGGATTCAACAAAAAAAGGTATTTGTTGGTTGTGAGCATGGTGAGCGGAAAGACAGCCCCCGAGGCAATCAGAAAAACATTGGCCAAAATTGCAGAAATCAGTCCGCCATAACCGCGAGGAGTGAGCAGCAAAGCGATAATTCCCAGAGTCGTGATATTAACGGCACCTACATAGATGCACGTAATGGCAGAAGCAATTTCGAGCCAATTTTGTCCAAAATTCACATGCGTGACTCCCAAAACGAGACAAAGAAATTGTAGTGGGATGCTTTTAAGGGTTTTTGCGATGGAGTGACCCACCAGAATTGCGATGGGATTTAAGGGCAACAGACCGACCGAAAACCAGCGTCCATGGGTGATGATGTCATCTAAGTCTCTTGCGAGCCCCCGCGTTTGCAAAAGATTCCACAACAGACTTCCAAAGCAAGAGTAAACAACCAGCCCTTGCCAATGAAAGGCGCCCAATTTTTCGGATGAAAACCAAATGAGTCCATCTGTGAAAAGGACGAGGAAAAAAAAGTAGAAAAGCACAATCCATGAAAGTGAAAAGGGAGGCGTGGCTTTCATGAGCTTAAAAACAGTGCGAATGCTCGCCAGAATTCCGTGTTCTTCGAGTGCGGAAGATTTATCCATAAATGCTCCGATATTCGTCTTCCAGGGAGCCCCCATTGGCAAGAACAGAGCTTTTTGCTTCGACGAGGACTCCATCTTTAAGGAATGAATAATGACGGCAGATGGAGGCGATGTCTTGCAAATTATGAGACGTCAAAAACCCCGTACATTGGCTGTGTTTGATGTAGCTTGTCATGAGGCCGCGAATTTGATCGATGGCAATGACGTCGAGGCCCACAGTGGGTTCGTCTAAAATAAGTATTTCGGGGCGCGTGGCGAGGGTCAGAATAATTTCGCATTTCATGCGCTCACCAAAGCTCAATTGCCCTGGCGTTCGTGCCATTTTGTCGGCAAGGAAACACTCTTGTAGTTTTTCTGCAAGAAAAGTGGAGTCGAATCTGTTCCCATAAAGGGAACGATAAATAACGACGTGTTCCTCAAGAGTCATGGTACTGAATAATTTGCTCGTTGCGCCCGAAACAAACCCCAACCGCTGTTTCCAGGAGTTGAGCTGCAGTTTGGGGCGGGGTTTATCGGCATAGAGGATTTGCCCTTTTGTGGGTTCTAAAACTCCCATTAAAAGCTTCGCCATGGTTGTTTTGCCCGAGCCATTGGGGCCGATAATTCCAAAAAGCTCGCCCGGAATCAGTTCCAGATGTATGGTTTGAAGAACCTGCGTTTGGAGGATTTTCTTGCGTTGGAAAGGAAACAAACCCTTTCGAGTTGTGTAGGCAAAACCCACATCGCGAAACTGAAGCATCTGGAATTTCGTCCTCTTGGTCAGCTAGGAAAATAAAAATCATTGAGTTTGAAGATACCATCTTCCGTGCGCCTGTAGGCGGAAAGGTAGGGGCCTCGGCCGCTCACCAGCAGCAATTTTTCGCCGGCGGGGGTTGAATGGAAGCGAATCCGTTTTGGAAAATCAGGGAGGTCGCCCCAGGTTGTCACGGTTTCATTGGTACCGGGCCGGAATCTATTGATAAGCACATGATAGCTACAGGTGTAAATATCTTCAGCATCAATGATGACCGATTCGCACGTTGTGATGAGGCCATCATGGTAAGAGTTTAGAATTTGGAGCGTGCATTTATCGTAGACTGCAACGTAACCGGGACCATTGATAACAACATGACCTTCGGAGCTGAGGGTGATGTCTTTAATATTTTCGAAGGTATTAAATTCCATTTGACTTGTGCGGTCATTCTCGAAAATAAAGGCCTTTTTGCGCCTTGAACCCACGCAAATGCGTCCGTCCTCAAGGTAACAAACGGCCCACAGGGGCACATCAAACGACTGTTCGTGAAGAATGTCGCCTGTATCTGCCTTGGCTTCAAAAAACTGTCCAGCTTCATTTACAAAAGATATTTTATCTCTTTGGGGTGACAAAGAAATGTCTCGAAGAATGCCTTTCGTTTTAAGTTTCCACACGATTTGACCTTCATCGCTGATGCGCAGGACGTGACCAGAAGTCGAAATACATGCTGCACCGCGTCCGTCGCCCAAGGAGACAATGCGCCGAATTCTGCCAAAATCATAGCGAAACAGGTTCGTTTCAGAAATGGAAACGCTCGAGCCGTCTCCCTCTATTAACTTCACAATGCGAACGCTGCCATCTTCAAGGGCGCACCAAAGGCGCTGTGGATGATCAAAGTCTGCAACGAAGTCCCAAGCGCAGTTGCCCTGAAAGTCGAGTCCTGCTTCGGTTTCGCCCGTGTGTGCATCAAGGCGCAACAGTTCGCCCGATTCCAGAAGTACAAAGAGTTTTCCAGAAGCATATTCAGTCTGTTTGACCTGAAATTTAAAGGGACCAATACTGCGTGCCAATTGGGGCACAGGCTTATTTTCATACTCATAAATGTGATGATCAAAACACGAGACCCAAACTCTGTTCCAGGTGGGTTCTGCAACGATCCATTCCACATCATCGCGGGTCATTTTTTGAAGCGCCGCGTGCTGCAAGCTTTCGTCCACCAAGAAAAATCCACCTTGATTGTCGGCGGTGGCCCAATATCTACCAAACTTTGAGTCCCATCGAACGCAATGGGAAGGGCCATTGTCGATCTTAACTCCCATTTCAAACACGCCTTCACTCAAGTGACCTTTGCGCAGGCAGCCCGAGAAATCCGATAGGACATGTTGATGGGGGTGGCTCGTTTCAAAGCATTCGGTAAAAGATTCATTATTCACGTCAAGGACGCGTTCAACATGAAATGAGTCAGGATTAACTTCTGCAACTCTCCCATTTCCTGTGACAGCATATATTTTATTCTCATAGACGTGCAGCCCATGACTTGCGCTGCGCAACGATTCTTCCATGTACTTTTCATTTGTTTCACTCGTTTCAGAAGTTTTTTATGGTTGTAATTCCTATTACAGCCGTCAAGCAACGACCCTGCATGAAGAATACATTT
>JBIIEI010000005.1:0-99178 GCA_044237915.1 Silvanigrellaceae bacterium
CCAGAGGCATTCTTGCCATGGAACTTTGATAAAACCCTCCAAAACCTGATGGCTTCACAAACCCCCGTACTACCCATCTTATAACGCTGGGAATAGCGCGTCCAAATGATTTTTCGGGAGCTCACCTAAGCTTTCTGAATTGGGAGGTAGTTTTTGCGGGGCAATCTTTTCTTCTAAAAGTCTGCAGTTTATTTCAGATATTTCTGGGTGCCACGTCCTGTACTGGTATGAAACCAACGGCGAAATTTGGCTTTCATCAAGCGCTATTCTTCTTGCAAAGCTTTTTAAATTGCTGCCTTCCATGACATTCTTAGCCGTAAAGATGCTCTACCCTGGAGTTTCGCCCCTCATTACCAGACATGCGCCCTTTGAAAAATTGAATTGTTTGCCTCCAGCAAGTCTTTTGAAGTGGAAGAGGGATGATTGCCAGCCATCTATCATTCCCTACTGGTCACCTTTTGAAAAAAAGATGAGCCTAAATGAGGGAATGCCTGCATTTCAAGTTGAGCTGACAAAAAGTGTTGAAGCACGAGCTCAAAAAAGCGGAATTTTGGGAAGCGACCTCAGTGGGGGTATGGATTCAAGCGTTATTTGCGCCATAGCAAGCAATGCCCTTGAAAGTTCGCAAAAAATTCTCTCAACGTTTACATTTGGAACGTTTGACGCAAAAGAAACGAGCGATGCTGAACATGCAAAAATATTTCTATCTAAGTATAAAAATATTAATGGTGTTTTCCTCACCCCAGGTGAAGAGCATCAATTTTTATGTTCTTTGGATTGCCTTCCTCCAACTGATTATCAAAGTTTCGACCTTGGAAGATTTAAACTCTACGAACAACGCCTGCAGTCTGCAAAAAGCTTGGGATGCGATATGCTTCTCAGTGGACATGGCGCTGACTGTTATGTGACCTCAACGCCGGCACTTCTTTCGGACCTTTGGCGAAACAAGAAATTTTCTAAATTTTATTCTTCGTGTCGAGATTTATCAACCTATTATAATGTTCCTTTATTAACATTGGCTTTTAAAACAATTCGGGATTCAACCGTTCCGAATTTTAAGAAGCTCCATACAAAGATTTTACAAGATACTGTGCCGAAGAAAGAAAACTTCTCCTTATCGAGCAAAGTTCTGAGCGACTTTACAGCTCGATATGCGGTAAGATCTCCTGATGCTTGGATTACTGACAAAGCATGTCAATTAGCGCAAACTGCACTTGAAGTTTCTGCTTCATCGCTCTTTTTTACAAAAAATTCCGGCGATCACGTATGTTTAAACGATTTGTGGTGCACCGCTAATAACCACCGCGTTCAGATGCAACAGGCGGAAGCTCACGGATACATGATTGAAACGCCGTATTTTGATAGCAATGTTGTCAAAAGCGCATTAAACGTTGCAGACGAAGATCGCACAGATCCAAAGATTTATAAGCCACTTCAAAACCTCGCTTTTGCAAACCTGTTGCCCAGAGAAATTGCCGAACGTGGTTCTACAACTTCATATTCTTCGTTTATTTACGCAGGTTTTGAGAAGAATATCGCAACTCTGGTTTCTATGATGCAAGACTCTCACTTGCACAAAATGGGCCTCATCGATTCAAACAAAGTGCATAAGGCAATTCTTGAGGTGACCGCCGGAGCAAGTCTGTATTCAATAGTTCAGCTCGCTCAAATTATACTTACAGAAGCTTGGCTAAGGGGTTTTCATGTCTGGACTTTGAAAGATATTTTAAATCCCATTGATGGTGCCCAGAAGCAAGAATTGAAAATGTCTTTACGCCATCATTTCGTAAAGGAAATTTAAAATGAGTTTACATTCATTAAAATATAAATTGCCCTCTAGTGTTTTATTTTCTGAAATTGATGCAAAAGGTGTGTTTACAGACCTGAACGCAGATCGCATGTATGGAGTCAATCAAACAGCATGCCATCTCGTGCAAGCCCTCTTGGCCGGGCAAAGTCTCGGTGAGGCCGTGGAAGCTGTCGCAAAACTCTACCCCGACTGCCCCACTGTGAGCGAAGAGATGAAAACATTCGCTGAACTCTTGTGTCAATCCAAACTCATTCTTCCCTGCACTTAAATTCAAAGGACCAACAGCCGTGGAGCATTTACTCGTTTGTTTGGACCCCAAAAAAATACCCAAAACTTCTTTTTCCATGTCACTTCAAGGTGCGTTTGCTTGTCTGATGGCGTGGGTGCTCATTCGGGCTATGGGCATTAACCGCTTTGTGAAATTACTTAAAGCCATGAAAAAACGCGCGACAGGAAGTCTTTCCTCAAATGACGTTGATATGGCATGGCGTGCTGTTCATCGCTCACCTGGGACGCAATTTGCCCGGTTCGCGTGCCTTGAATTTAGCTCTGCCGCTGCCCTCTTGCTCCTTGCAAAGCGAAAGCCTATTACATGGTGCTTAGGAGCTCAGTTGCAGCCATTCCGTTCCCACTGTTGGCTTGAGTATCGTTCAAGCCCTTTTCGTGAGCCCCAGGACACTGCCTCACTCCATAAAATTATAGAAATTTAGTGGCACAATGGCATTTACAGCAGCTCGCTTGGCGTTCTTTGAAAAATTGCGAACTCTCAGATTTGCTGTCTTTTTGCTCCGGAGTGCAATACCAGAATCAGCAACGCTCTTTGCAATTCTCTTGCTGCAGGGGCTTCAACCCGGCGCAGCACTGTACGCGCTTCAGCTTTGCCTAAAAGCCTTTGAAACTTCAACTAGCATCGACAAAAAGTCCTTGGGAATCGCTGCGGGGCTTTGGCTGTTTTCGCTGCTTGCGGGATCAGGGAGTAGCGTAGTCAGTACCATTGTGCATCAAAGTTTATCGCAGAAGTTAAACTTTGTGATTTCAAGAAAAATCATGATAAAATGCTCTCAGTTTATTGGGAATTCCTTTTTTGAAAAGGTCGAAAGTCAAACACTCATCAGCCTTTTGACAAAAGATGTGCGACTCAAAACCAGTTTTTTTGTCAATTCTTTAATGTTGGTCGTCAAAGATAGCGTTGTTGTGCTCTCGATGACCCTGGGGCTTTGGATGGTTTCTCCTTTGCTCACGGTAATCGTTATTTTAGGGCTCCTCCCTCTCGCAAAAACGGCTTCAAGAATCTTTCGATCGATTTGGGATTTTGAAGTCACTTCCGCAATTCATGCGCAGAAAAAGGATTGGATTTTTCACACCTTTACAGAAAAGTCCATCCTGCAGGAAACAAAAACGTTTCAGAACAGATCTTTTTTCATGCGGCTTTTTGCCGTTGAACAACAAAAAATGACGGGGCTCTTAAAAAAGGGAGCAAAAGATACTTTTTCAAACTCTCTTGCTTTTATAGGGTTGCTGTTTCTCCTCTGCGTTTTGTCATTTTCGGCCATTGGATACTTGAGCGCCTCTGGGAAATTGACAGCCGCGAGCATTGTGATTATTTTACAAAGCACTAACCTTTTACAAGTCAATTCAGCGCTTTTTCTTGAAAATATTTCATTTCTTTTTTCGAACCTTGGCTACTTTGAGTCTCTGCGAATTTTTCTGAGCCAGAAAGAGGAGATGAAAAATGGGAAAGTGGTTTTCCCAAAATCAAATGCACCGCTCATTGAATTTAAAAATGTTTCTTTAGCCTTCCCCGATGGAAGATGGGCGCTTCGCAATGTCAGTTTCCGAATCCGTCCCGGAGAAAAAATTGCGCTTGTTGGAGAGAACGGCTCTGGGAAAAGTACTCTTATCAAGATTTTACTGCGCTTCTATGATCCAACAGCAGGCTTGGTTCGCATCAATGGCATCGACCTTCGACAGCTCAATATCCACTCATGGCGAAAAGAGGTCACAGCAATTTTTCAGGATTTTGGGAAATATTTCGTTTCGCTCGAACAAAATATTGCATTTGATAAAATACGAAAGAATAAGTCAACCAGCGAAGCACTGGAATCTGCAACCCTCAACGCTGGACTCTCGGGAATTTTGCAAAGCCTTACGCAGGGCTTTGAAACCCCCCTTGGAAATCAATTTTCAGGAAGTGAATTGTCGGGAGGCCAGTGGCAACGGGTTGCCCTGGCTCGCGCTTTTATGAAGCCCGCAAGCTTACTCGTGATGGATGAGCCCACTGCAAGCCTGGGTCCTGAAGCAGATGCCGAACTTGCCAAAAGTTGGGTGTCGCTTGCAGAGGGTAAAACCACAGTGCTTGTGACTCACCGCATGACGTCTGCACGAAAGATGGATCGCATTATTGTGCTTGATAAAGGAAAAGTCGTTGAAGAAGGATCACATGCAGAGCTCTTGGCACATAAGGGTTGGTATGCAAACGCATATCGCACTCAAGCAGAAAGCTTTTCTGATTGCACTTAAAAGTTAATTCTTAAACAGCACCAGTAACAAAATTCCCACAATAATGCGGTACCAGGCAAATCCTGAAATGGAATAGCGCTTTAAAAATGCCACAAAGCTTTTGACGCAGATGTAGCCCACGATCCAAGCGATTAAAGTTCCCACCAGTAAATATTGAAGCCATTGCCCTTGCAGGTGCTGGTATTCTTTGATGGCCTCGTAGGAGGCTGTTCCAAGCAGTGTAGGAAGTCCAATAAGAAAACTCATTTCTGCGGCACTCGACCTTGAAAAACCAAGCATGCGCCCCATAATAAGGGTTGCTGCCGAACGGCTAAATCCAGGCCAAAGCGCAAAGCATTGTCCGACGCCAATCAAGAGGGCGTCTTTAATGGTCATGGTACTCGTTTCGCGCTCTTCTTTTTTTGCAAACCGCAAGAGTGCTTCCGATACCAGAATTAAAATGCCCCCGGCAATCAAGGCATAGGCAACCACTTCTGTGGAAAAAAGACTTTTGACAAAGTCTTTATTTAAGTAACCCAACACGGCAAAGGGAATGGGGCTTACGGCCACCGCAAGGGATTCCCGGCGTGAAAGTTTATTAGCCGCCAGTGCATTTTCGTCTAAACCTTTTTTTGAAAGGAGACTCCCCCAAGCACGAATCCATTTTAAAAAGGTCGGCCAAAACAGCGACAGAACCGAAAGAATCGCTCCTGCTTGGACGATGACCATAAAGGCGTCGAGTTCAGGGGATTTTTCCAGACCTAAAATGCTCTTGGCAATGATCATGTGCCCTGTGGAACTCACGGGAATAAATTCCGTGATGCCTTCGACGATGGAAAGCACAATAATATCTGACCAGGAAACCATGTTCACCTTTCAAACGAGTAATTTGAGCTGCTCTTCAACGATGACATGAAGATCTGCGGGGCAATCTTCCCACGATTTAAAAACCCTTGCGACCTTCATAAAGAATTCACGCAATTCTTCTTTGCCATGACCCTCATGGTAGCTCGCAAACTCGGTAATAAAATCGAATCCCCCACGTTTCCCTGTGGAACGCATGAGGGGCGCAGGAACAAACCGCGATTCAGTTCCCACCACTTCCACAACTTGGCCTTCTGCAAATATTTGCAGACTTTTTTTGCTCTTGGAAGGCGTGGTTCCTTTTTTAAAGATCACGCATTCAAAGTCATCACCCCGGTAAGCGGCTTCGATGTCATCGGAGAGGTAGTCACGGTGAATGGCGTGAAGCGTCGCACCAATGTACATCGGAGAAAGTAAATCGCGGACTTTATTCATAAATTCCATCGAGATAGATGCGAATTCAAGCCCCAAAAACAACTGACTTTTTACGCGCACAACCGATTCAATCACCAGATTGTCGGCATCGACAGAAAGGGTCCCCTTGACGGGTGTCCCTATTTGAGTGGCCGCCAAAACATCCTGGTGCTGCCCGGCAGGAAATTCAATGCCAATTCCAAGGCGGCTGAGGTTGGAAACCTGGCAAAGAATTTCGGAATTCCCTGCAACCATACGAAAGACTGCCAGATGGCCAGACACCCGGGTGTCTCGGCGTTTTTCCATATCCCGCGCACTCCTTAAAGTAGATTTGCAGCAATGGTCGCCAGCGCCGATCGTTCACCCTTCACGAGCGTAATATGTCCGCCAATGGCCTCGCTGCGAAACCGTTCGACCACATAGGTGAGGCCGTTGGAGGCGGCGTCGACGTAGGGGTTGTCGATCTGGTAAGGGTCGCCCGTGAGTACCACTTTCGTGTTTTCCCCTGCGCGCGTCAAAATGGTTTTAATTTCATGGGGCGTGAGGTTTTGGGCCTCATCCACAATAAAATATTGGTTGGGAATCGAGCGGCCACGGATGTAGGTGAGGGGTTCGACCTCAAGAATTCCCTGGTTAATCAGCTCTTGGTAACTTTGCGACAAACGCTTTTGTTTCCCTGGCCCATTGCCTCCGAGCAGGAGTTCCAAGTTGTCAAAAATCGGTTGCATCCACGGATTGAGTTTTTCTTCGAGAGTTCCAGGCAAATAGCCCACATCGCGCCCCAAAGGAAAGATAGGACGACTGACGAGCAGCTTTTGGTACTTTGCTTCGTCGGTGGTTTTTTGCAATCCCGCAGCGATGGCGAGGAGCGTTTTTCCGGTTCCGGCGCTTCCCACTAAGGTGACAAGTTTGACATCGTCATCTAAGAGTAAATCAAGTGCAAAGCTCTGTTCGAGGTTACGAGGATAGATTCCCCACACAAAATCCTTGCCGCCAAAATTTAAATTCTTGAGCGATCCCGTAACGTGATCAAATTTGCCATACACAAATTGGTCGGGCTCATCCTTGTCGCGGATAATCACATATTGATTCGGCATGAGATCGTAGGCGTCCATCTGCACCGAACCCATGGTGAGAAAAGTACGTAACACTTCCCCTTCCACTTCGTATTCGGCAATGCCCGTATAGAGTTCATCGATGTTAACTTTGTCGGCTTCAAAATCTTCCACTTCTATCGCAAGGGCATCGGCCTTAATGCGCAGATTGGAATCTTTGGTGATGAGAACAACCGGCATGCCCGAATGTTTATTTTTGAGCATGAGCGCGACAGAGAGGATGAGATTGTCGGGCTTGCGTTCAAAAAACGGAGGTAACAGGCCCATGTCGGAATCAAGGGCCACATAGATAGAACCGCTGTCGGCCCTGTCTGGAAAAATCTTGATGCCTTTACTCAACGACCCTCGCGCTCTTAACTCGTCTGCCAGTCTAGAAAAATGACGGGCGTTACGTCCAATCTCACTCAACCCTTTTTTGAAGGTATCAAGCTCTTCGATAACCGAAATTGGAATGTAGACGTCGTTGTCTTCAAAGGAAAACATCGCAGCCGGGTTTGAAAGAAGGACATTTGTGTCCAATACAAATTTTTTCTTCAAACGAAACACCTCTAAAGGTTCGGGGGTCAAGATCAAACTTCTACTCTTACCTTCACAGCAATCTTAAACTATCATGGAAGCAGGACAAGTGTTGAGGTTATGAAAAGATCAATTATCCGTTAATACACCAAGGGTGGCTACATGATGAGTGACACACTGAATCCACGACGCATTCTGGAATCCTTCGGCAAGGGAGTGCGAAACGAGTTTGCGGAGAAACGATATCTCCTGTCCTTTGAAGAGTACCTCGATCTCTTTCTCAAGAATCCCCGAGGCCTCACGCGCAACGCTTCACACTACTTGAAAGATGCTATCGATTATTTCGGAACTTGGGACGAACCTCAAGGTAACGAGGACACTAAACGACATTATAAGGTGTTTGAGCGACAAACAAGCCGCACCAAGCCGGCCATTGTAGGTCAGGAAGAAGCCCACCGGCAGATTTACCGGGTTTTGGAACAGTTTGTGCGCCAAGGGCGCGTGGACAAACTCATCTTGCTGCATGGCCCCAATGGCTCGAGTAAATCGTCGACGGCAGACGCACTTGCCGTTGCGCTCGAAGAGTATTCGCGCACCGATGAGGGCGCTGTTTACCGCTTCAATTGGATATTTCCCAACGACAAAATTGGTTTTGAAGGGCTCGACGAAGCACTGGCAAGTAAACGCATTGGTTTTGGTGATGCAAGGTCGGCAGCATTAAATAAGACCTCATTTGCCATGCTGCAAGACGAAGAAATCATGTGTAAAATCGTGAGCGAAATCAAGGAAAATCCAATTTTCCTTCTCAACAAAAAAGACCGCGTCGACCTTTATTTAAAGGCCTTGGCAGAAAAAGGATGGAGTTCCGATGAAACTCCCATCCACGTCGAAGAAGGCGCACTGAGTTCCAAGAATAAAAAGATTTTTGACGCCTTGTTACTTGCCTATCAAGGTAACGTCGAAAGGGTGCTTGCTCACGTCCAAGTCGAACGCTTCTTTTACAGCGGACGTTACCGCACCGGGATCGCCACGGTCGAACCGCAGATGGCAATTGACGCCCAAGACCGCCAATTAACCATGGATCGCAATTTGCAAAATATTCCGACGGTCTTGCAAAACATCCGTCTGTTTGAGCCCGTGGGCGAACTCATCGACGCCAATCGCGGTTTTATTGAATACGCAGACCTTTTAAAACGCCCCTTAGAGGCCTTTAAATATCTGCTTACAACCATCGAAAAAATGAGCATGAACCTTGCTTCGGGCATCGTTGATCTCGACATGATCATGATGGCGAGCGCCAACGAAAAGCATCTGGATGCCTTTAAAGCGTCTCCGGATTGGCCTTCCTTTAAAGGGCGCTTTGAGCTGGTGCGCGTTCCCTATCTGCTGTCTTCAAAACTCGAACGCAAAATCTACGAAGAAGACTTGCGCATCATCGCCCGTTCAAAACCCATCGGGCCCCATGCCGTTGATCTGTTGGCGCGTTGGGCAGTGCTCACACGCCTTCGCCAACCGGACCCCGATTCCTATGATTCGCCCGTGCGCAACCTTGTGAAGCGCCTCGACCCCTACGAAAAATTGTCCCTTTATGATGGCGCCGATCTGAGCAAAAGCTTCTCAGAACAAGAAAAAAATACCCTCAAAAAAATCTTGGGAGAATTGCGTAAAGAGTCGCAGGCGTCGGTTGCCTACGAAGGACGCTTTGGAGCAAGCCCACGCGAAATGAAGATGTTACTTTACTTTGCAGCACAAAATCCCAAGTACAACAGCGTGTCGGCCTTGGCCATTTTCGATGAGCTTGAAAAATTGGTCCGAGACACCAGCGTGTATGACTACCTTCAGTTTGAACCCCGTGCAGGATTCCACGATGTGCGCGAATTTTTGAAAAATATCCGCATGACTTATGCTGCCAAATACCATCGTGAATTTTTAGTAGCCCTAAATTTGTTCGACGAAGACCAATATATCGTTGCGTTACGTAAATACCTTAAGCACGTTGTTGCCTATATCAAACGTGAAAAGGTAGAAAACGATCACACGGGCAGAATTGACGATCCCGATGAAAAAATGATGGATGAAATGGAATCCCTGATGGGCCTCACCGGCGACAGAAGGGACATGCGGGAAAGTATTGTGGCAAAAATAGCTTCTTGGCGGGTCGAGAATCCAACCGATGAGCTCGACATTGTGAAGGTGTTTGCCCATGAACTGCTCATGATTGCGCGCCGGATATACGAAAGCAAAGAAAGTTACATTGAACGCATCATCAACACCATGGTCATGCTTGGCAGCGAAGACTACACCAAAGCCCCTGCCGACATCTTAAAAGCCTGCGAAGAAACCTATGATAATTTGAGAATAAAGTTTGGTTACACTAAAGAAAATGCATGGGATAGCCTCATTTTTCTACGTACCAGTGCAACGTAACATTTTTGTGTTACACTGCACCTAACATTCTCGTGAACAAAGGGTGGCGAACTTCGAAGCCACCATCTTTTGTTCGCTCAATTCTCTTTTTTGTCTCAAGGAGGATTCAGAAACAGACAATTCATCATTTATTTTTCAGTGAAAAATTTATTTCAATTTCTCTTTAAGGAAACAAACAATGAAAAATTTGATTTGCGGCTCTTTGCTCGTTTGCGCGATGCTCCCTGCTTTTGCCCAAGCAGAAACCCACTTGCCCCGTGAAATGGGCAAGATCTCAACCAAGAATCCCGCTTTTTTGGCGCTCGAAACCCTGCGCCCTGGCGAAGGAAAATCTTTGGTCATCTCTAGTTTTAACGTATTTGGAAGCGAATCGGTGAGCTTTGTCCAAAATATTGGCGAATCGCTTTCCGCACTCGATGCCGTGCGCCCCAAGATGCTCGCTTCAGGCATCACGTGGCCCAACGAAGCCAGAATGGCGCCCAGAGAAGTCTTTGGAGGAAATTTTCTCTTGGTGGCAGGTGGCTTTTTAGTCCCAGGTAAAGCAACAGGCGCTCTGACCCTTATTGAAATTGAAACAGGGGCAACGCGCCACCTCACAACCCCCAAAAAAGGATGGTTTTACCACCGCGCTGAATGGCTCGACATGAACAATGA
This sequence comes from Silvanigrellaceae bacterium, assembly GCA_044237915.1. GTDB lineage: Bacteria > Bdellovibrionota_B > Oligoflexia > Silvanigrellales > Silvanigrellaceae > JBIIEI01. The sequence goes on from JBIIEI010000005.1 coordinate 10,300, forward strand.
CGGCAGACTCGATATCGTAACAGCGCGCGCCAACAAGCCGATTTTTGGTGCCAGTGAAGGCGAATTGGTTGTCCTCACCCAGCCTGCAGATGCCCGAAGAGGCCAATGGTATGAGACCGTTCTTGCCAAAGGACCCGACGTTCATTTTCGCATCCATGACTTTGACAAAGATGGCAAATCCGAAATCGTTGCCACACAATTCTTTTCCAAAAAACTCACCCTTTTCTGGAACGAAGGCACAGAACTCCAATCACGCGTCATCGACGCCAACCTGGGCTCGGCCTTTGATGTGGAAGTTGTCGACCTGAACAAGGATGGCAAAGACGACTTGCTCGTCACCAACCACGAAAGCAACGCCAATGCTGCGGTGCTCGCATACGAAGTTCCTGCCGACTTTAAAAAGGGCGAATTCACGCGCCACATCTTGATTAAAGGCATCGAAACCCGGCAAGGTGGCTTCAATCAAGCTTCACCCGGACAAGCCGTGGCCTTTCATCCTGAAACGAAACGCACAGAAGATAAGCCTTCGATTATTGTTGCCGGCGACGGCTCACAGAGAGCACATCTCCTCACTCCAAAGTCTTCAAGTGCGTCTGACTGGACCTACGAAGAAAATGTTGTTGTGAACGCTGGCAGCACCGTTGGACAAATTGCAGTGGGCGACGTGAATAACGATGGCTTTACTGAACTCTTTGTTCCTGCCTACGACAAACATCAAATTACTGTTCTAACGTTTGCACAGTGATTTAACGTTACCTTAAGTTGGAGCGCAGAGATTTTTTCGCTCCTGACTTAAATTCCACCTCCATTTCGGGGTGGAAATGTCGACCTTTCATAGGCCTTGCGGACTGTAAATGTAGGCAAACTTACAGCATCAGCCAGAAATGGTTTGCGTCTTGGGAAGTTTGTATTTGCAGTTTAGAATAAAGTCATTATAGGTTTGGGCCTCAGACTCCGAAGAGAAGCGAGGAGGGTTCAGCAATGTTTACCATCGTGCAAGGTCTTCCAAAACTAAGTGAAGAAATCAAAGAGGCTATAAATCAAGGGGTTTACCGCCTTTTGCGTTTTGATGACTCTCGATTTGTCCTCATGATGGGTGGAAAAATCTTCGTATTGAAGAAGAGTGGAGAGCTCGATCGGGAGATAAAACACGAGGAGATTCCAGAATCCTCATTCCGCGATAGCCTTGCCTTCAAATCCTTACAGTTTAACTTCCCTCGTCACGAAGGCTTACAGTGACCAATCAATTTAGTGGTTCGTTATTGGGCCGAGATACAGTTTGGATTCTTTATTGCGGCGAAAGTCATACTACCAAGGATTACCCACATTTTGTTGGTGAGTTGAGTTTGGCACATCTCGCCTTAAAACAAGGTGCTGTCGATCCAGGAAACATTCATTGCTTTGTAGACCTCGTCGAAGGCCCAACCGCTGAAAGCCTCAGCAATTTCAGGTCACATTTGCATGATCCTCGAACATTCGTAAAAACTTTGGCGACACTCGAAGCTCAAAACATCGTTTTTGCAGCTACTGGACACGGCAGTCAAAACGGTTTGGAAGGTGTTATACAGCTATCTCCCAATACAGTGATTTCTGCGCTTCGCGGAGTCGCAAAAGCACAACGAGTCCTTGTTATGTTAGCTCAGTGTTTCGCTGGTATTTTTGACTTTATGGACATACATGGCCACCCACAGTCTGTGATAATTGGTGCGACAAAGCTTAATTCGAGCATTCGGGTGAGTAACATAGAATCTATAAATTTATTTATAAATGTTTTCTGGTATTATTTTTTCTTGTGGATTGCCTATCCAAATGATGTTGATGGAGATGGGGTATTTTCGGCCTCTGACCTGTATAAAGATGTTGCCTGCAAAACAAACCTTCATCTTACCCTTTTCAAGGCTGGGCAAACAAAAAACCTAGAGACTTGGTGCCATGAAAAACAACGCTTGGCGAATATCACCAAAGATCCGTTGGTCAAGATGGACATCATTGCTGCCCTTGATATACAGGCTCAAATTTACCACACTCACCAAGAACCTTGGATACTCAATGCAAACGCTTCTCGAAACATAATTTTCTGATTTAAATAGCCACCTCTCGAAAGCTTTAAAACGTTTATGGAGGATATTATGTGCACATTTTATGACGCGCTATTTTTTTACAGAGCTATAGGTCAAAAGGGCAAGCTTCTACTCGGAGTTCAGGCCCAAGATTCTGAATGTTATCAAAAAAATATCCAAAAAGGCACTTTCCCAAATTACTTTTATGTATCCCAGCAATTTTCAAAATCAGATAAATGCCTCTTCACTGGATGTTTCCTTCAGAGATTTGAGTCTATACCGCCAAATTTCATCCCTTTAAATGCTAGCAAAATAGAGGCATTATTAGACAACTCTAAGATTGACGCGTGTTTTAAAAAGGCTTTGATGAAACTTTGGCTATGACGATTTGAAAAATACATACGAGCAGCTTTTACTTCACCTTGATGGAATTGCAGTTATTCTTGAACTTGCTGACCAAAAAGTTTTTGAGTTTGTAAAAAACGATGCTTCCATTTGGCTGCAGAAAAATGATCCTCAACAACTCAAAAGCTACGACTTATACGTTCATCAAATTTCCCATGGGGCATTGATTTTGGGCTATAGCTATCTGGAAGTATTTATGGCTGACCTCGCCAAGATCATATATCTCAAGCATCCCAAAAAACTCCCTAAAAATAAAAATGTCACCTATGAAGATTTGTTCAAACATGACAACGATAGCAATACGTTACTTAAATTTATAGTAGAGCGCGAGGTTCGTTCGATTTTTTCAGGATCTATGAAAGATGTCCTGAGTCATTTCAGAAGCAATTTTCAAATTTCCATCGATGATGCGCTTGGAAATAAAATTTGTGAGGCCTCTTTGCTTAGAAATTGTCTCGTTCATGCAGGCGATATCGTGAGTAAGGAACTTGCTGCAGCAAATTCGAAATTTAAACAAGGTGATTCTATAAAAATGTCAGCTCTCAATGTCCATGACTATGGACTTAGTGCAAGAAAAATTGCACTAAATATTTGGGAACGAGGAAAAGTCAAGAATTTCTGGTCGTAAAAACCTGCTAAAATTTGCATACACAAATACTGGTATTATTAGCAGGCCATCGATAATGCCCTCAATACTGAAGTTTATTTTAACCCAACCCCTTTTAAGGAACAGGCGCCGGAGCTTCGGCTTTTTGCAAGAGCCGCCCTCCCCTTGAATCAACGCCGGGCTGACCATCATAAAAGTAAAGCACGGGCCATTTTCCTGCGATGCCACCTTGCTTATTCCTTAAAACAGCTGCGATGACGCCACCAAATCCCGAGACAAGCGGGGCCGAGGTTGACACATTGACCTCAAACTCTCCTTGCAAAGAGTTGCGCTCATTGCGGCGCAAAGGCACCACGGAGTTTGCAAGGCGTACCGATGAATCGACCAAAGGAATCATCACCAGCTCGTAGTCGCTGTCACTGCCCTGCACATCCGCCAGTGTTAACTTAATTTTGTATTGATGCTCCAAGGGATTTTTAAAAGCCTTCCCTTCTTGAGGGTGAATGAGCACAAAGGGGCGACCTTTTTTGAGGCTTTTTGTTTCCTCTGCAAGGCGTTCGAGCGGTAAAGTTCCCAGGTATAAACCTTGTGCGCTTACGTTTCCTTTGACATAAAAGCTGACAAAGGCTCCCCCATCTTGGTTGAGCTTGGAAAGGTAGGAACGAAAGATTTCGGGCAGATGAAACTGACCATGCCAGACCCCACCTTTTTCGCGCCTGAGAAGCGCTGGAGCCCAAACGACAGGGCTTTCCTTGGTGTCTTCTAAGCGCATGCCCACAAGGGTTGAAACCTCTGTTTTGCCTTGGCTTGCAACGGCCTCGGGAGCCAAGGCAAAGGCGTAGGTTTCGCTGCGACAGCATCCGGTGCGCAAAGACTCATCGTGATGCACCACCATCAAAACGCGTTTTCCCCACGAATTGACCTGGGGTTTAACGGGCTCCAAAACCAAGTTTTGTGGTCCTAAGGGCGATGGAATTTTGGAGGGCATCTGTGGCATCCGCGCGATTTTGGCTTCTGCCCCCGGCAAAAAGAATTCTTCAAAGGTTTGTGCAAGCGTCATGCTTTTTTCGGCATCCCGTTTGGCGGGCAAACGTAACAGGGAAGCCGAAGCGCGAAACGTATTGACTTCCCGCTTTTGCAAGGCGGCTGCCACCTGCTTAATGCGTTCGTCGTTCAGCACGGGGCTCCCCGATGAAAAAAACATTTCATCGGCCGCAACAAGTCCAATGCGGGCCACGGGATCGAAGCGCGGATCGGTTGAAGATTGTGCATTTTCAAAGCTTGGATACGAGAAATTGATGGAATCGAGGGCGCCGAGCCCGCCAAAATAATTGGTGGTATGCGCCCACACCACAGGGCCCGTTTCTTCCCCAAAGCGTGATTCTGCCTGGGAGAGATGCCTTTCTTCCAAGGGATTTTCGAGGTGCAAGGCCAAGTCTTCTTCTCTCTCGGGTTCACTTGCTCCCGACATCCACAGGGCATTGTCTTTAATTTCGACTAATTTAACCCACACATGGGGATCGACCCCCAAGCTTTGAATGCTGCGTCCCGAGGGGGTAAAATAATAAGCCATAGTGAGCTTGAGGGCAGCGCCTCCACCCAATTCAAAAAGGCTTTGCACACTGCCCTTACCAAAGGTCCGTTCGCCCACAATAAGGCCCCGCCCTTGATCTTTGAGAGCACCAGCAACGATTTCACTGGCGCTCGCAGAGCTTGAATTGACAAGCACAACCAACGGGAGGTCTATTTTTTGTCCTTGATTTGCAAGTTCGATCTGCTCGTCGTAGCGCGATTTAGTCGAGACTATTTTTCCCGAGTGCGTAAAAAGATTTGCAACCTGCACCGCCTGATCGAGCAACCCCCCTGGATTTCCGCGCAGATCAAGCACAAAAAGTTTGAGTTTTTTGCGCGTGAGCAACTGGGCTTCTTCATAGGCGGCATAGATATCTTCTGCCGTGCGGCTCGAAAAACCGGTGACCCTTACAAATAAAACATCCGAGCGGCCTGCCACCATGCGGCTTTCCACTGAGCGCGTTGGAATTTCTTCACGGGTGAGAAAAACCCTGAAAACGCGCTTTGAACTCGGTCTAAAAAGCCACACGGGCGTGGGTCCATCCCCGGTTGCTTGGCGAATTTCTTTCACAACCGTATCGACGGACTGAAAAGCGGTGACAAGTTCACCAACGCGCAAAATCACATCTCCAGGCTCAATCCCGGCCATCTGCGCTGGGCTGTTGGGAACGATTTCACGCACGAGGGCGAGGTCAAACACTTCATCGATGACAAGCCCCACTCCCCCAAATTGCCCGCGCGTACCACGGCGCAAATCAAGATACTCGTCAGAATTCAAAAATGAGGTGTGGGGATCGAGTTCATCAAGCATGCCATTCACAAAGGTGTGCAAAATCTTTTCTGCAGGAACGCTTGTCTGTTTCGAAATTTCATGCAGGAGGGGCCTCGAAAAGGATTCCACAAAGCGAAAACCTGAATCGGGCGAACGTGGGCTGTAAAATATCCTTTGCCCCACGCGCACGAGGGGTGAACTGCGTTGCAAGGGTGGCATTTCAAGGCCACTGCCTTTCAGGCTCGATTCCTTTGCAGCCAGTTGCACATTTTCAGTAAATTCAACTCTGGCGGTTGTTTCTTTATTGAATGCGGCAGCTTTGCAAAACACAAAGCGAATGGCTTGTGCAGGGCACAGGGAAACAAGCATTTTGCCATGACGATTCTGCAAGAGATCGGTGCTCTTTTCAGAAAATTCAACATCCAAAGAAAGTTCTTTTGCAAGGGCATCAAACCCACCGCGCAGCATCCGCACGACCGAGAGACGTTCGCGTTGCACATAGTGCATATCGACGATACGCAAAACTTGGCGCACATTTTCGGTTTCGCGGGTGATGAGCAAGGCATTGTGGACATCTTCAACGGGCACTTCAATTTTTCCGCGTTCGACTTCAGAGTAAACGCGCTCACCAACGGGAAGAACGTCTTCAATTCTGAGCGGCAGCAGCAACGTAACGCCTGCAATGAGTATTAAACAACCGTTCCAATGACGCATTGCCATTGACGAACCTCCTTGCTTAAGGCGTAGAGCACCTGTGTCAGAGCTTTATCATCTGCTTGTCTTGCAGTAACTTTTCAAACAAAATGCCACCGGGCAAATAGTTTGAGTCAATGAGTCCATTTAAGAATCCTGTGGCCCAATGGGAAACAAAATCTTGCAGATTTTTGACATTGTCTTTTTTTGACGCTCCGCAGGTGAGATGGCACATCAAGTCGGAAGATTCGCCTTCGGCGTCACAATGCGACCCTCCCGTTAACTTAAGGCCCACAAAGTTTCTCACGGAGTCGTATTGAAATTGCCGAAGGCTGGGTAAAACGTTGTTCCAACTGTTGCAAGCAGAAGGCTCGGCAAGCAGCGCAAGGACATTGACGTTTTTGAGTTTATTGAGAATTTCGGTGAATTCGTTTCCAAATCCAACAGCATCAAGCAACACCACGCCCCGAAATCCTGAAACCTTGCGCGCAACATAGCCAACGCCCAACAAGGAAACAAGCTTTGCACCCACAGAGTGACCAATCATCACAAATCTTTCGGGCAGCGTTTTTCCACGCGGCTTCAATGGCTTTTGGAGCAATTCTTCGGACATTTTTTCAATAAATTTTTTATTCTGCAAGAGAAGCACGGAAAGGGAAGGAGTTACAACCGCAAATCCTTTTTCGGTGAGACGCCTTGCAAGAAAACCCATTTGCTTTGCCGAACGCGCGAATCCATGCTGCAAAAAAACCCAACCCAAAGGCTCGCCACTCCGGGGAAAATACCACTCTAATTTAATTTTCTCGCCGCCTATGATTGAGTCTTCCTCAAAATCAACACCTTCGCCAGAAAAGCCGCTTGATTCCACTAATGTGCGACTTTTTTGTTCCACCAAACCAGAAGTTCCACAACCTGCAAAAGCATAGAACCCAAGGGCACAGAACCAATTCTTCATGCGAGTCCTCTCGTGAAGGAAGAAATTCACCTGCTGTGAAAACAGAAGAATCCGTTTCACCAAAAGCCTTATCCACCAGCAGGATTCTCTTTACTTTACCGTGATGCGTGTGGGATGCAATGCCAAAGAAAAAACCCCGCAAGTGTTGCATTCTTGTGGGGCTCAAAAGAGCTTACGCATTGCTGAAAAGTTTGCACTCTTGCTTCAAAGTCCTTGTTTACTTACGCAGCAAACCTTTACTCTACAGTAACACTTTTGGCAAGATTGCGAGGTTGGTCGACATCTGTTCCTTTACGCACGGCGATCCAATACGCCAATAAGTGCATAGGAACCGTTGTCAAGAAAGGCATAATAAAGGTTGAACACTCAGGAATCATAATCACGTCGTCGGCAATTCTGTGCAATTCATCATCGCCTTCCATTCCAACCGCAAGAATTTTTCCACCGCGCGCCTTGATTTCTTCGATGTTACTTAATGTTTTTTCATAGTAAGCATCGCGTGGTGCAAGACAAACGACGGGCATATTTTCATCAATTAATGCGATGGGGCCATGCTTAAGTTCGCCGCCTGCATAGGCTTCGGCATGAATATAAGAAAGCTCTTTAAGCTTTAAGGCTCCTTCGAGTGCAACCGACCACTGTGGCCCTCTGCCCAAAAACAAAATGCTCGTAAAATGCTGATACTTGTTTGCCAGTTTTTCGATCTCGTCCGAGAGGCTCAAACATTTTTCGACAAGGCTTGGAACCAACACGAGTTGATCGATGATTTCAGTAACCTGAGGAGCCGTGAGTTTGCCCTGGCTCTGCGCCAACGCAAGACCCAACATCACCATCGAAGTGACCTGCGCAGAATAGGCCTTGGTACTGGCCACCCCAATTTCAGGACCTGCGTGAATTAATGATTCCGCGTGGCACGCGTAGGCAATGGAACTTCCGGGCACATTTACGATAGCAAGGGTTTTGGCTTTGTGTTCCCTTGCATACTTGATGGCTTGCAGAGTGTCTGCGGTTTCACCGCTTTGCGACACCGCCACGCACAGGGTGTTGGCATCTGCTGTGGAATAACGGTAGCGATACTCGCTTGCAAGCTCGACTTCAACCGGTATTTTTGCATACTGTTCGATGTAATATTTGCCGAGCAAACTGGCATAAAAACTGGTTCCACAGGCAATGATTTGAAGTCGATTGATAGGCTTGAGGTCGAGATCTTTAAGCCCATAGGCTTCCAGATTAACCCTTCCTTCATCACGCTCAATGCGGCCCACAAAAGTCTGTGCGATGGCTTGGGGCTGCTCGTGAATTTCTTTGAGCATAAAGTGGCGATAGCCACCTTTTTCCATCATCGAAACCGACCATTCAACCTTTATGAAGTCGCGTGGGATTTTTTGCCCGTTCTTATCACATAATTCAATGCTATCGGCCTTTAAAAAGGCAATTTCATTGTCTTCCAAAATAAGGACTTTACGGGTGTGTTCCACAAGGGCTGTAATCCCCGAGGCGATGTAATTTTCACCTTCTCCTTGGCCAACCACCAGCGGTGAACCAAATTTTACTGCATACAAAACATCGGGAGTTTCCTGGCACAGAATCGCAAAGGCAAAGGCCCCTTTGAGTTGCCCCACGAGCAGAAAAAGTGCTTTGCGCATGCGAGCATCGGCTGACATGTCTTTGGGAAGCCGACTAAACTCATAGTTGAGTAAATGCGCAGCAACTTCGGTGTCGGTTTCACTCAAAAATTGATAACCTTTTTGGATCAACATTTCTTTGAGAATGCGATAATTTTCGATAATCCCGTTGTGTAAAAGCACGATGGGACCCGAGCGATGGGGGTGCGCGTTGTTTTCGCTCGGCTTGCCGTGCGTTGCCCACCGCGTGTGCCCAATGCCAACGCGGGCTTTGGCAGGGAGTTTTTTAAGCTTGTCTTGCAAATTGATAAGCTTGCCTTCGGCACGCTCGATCACAAAATCGCCATTTTCGGCAAGCATGGCAATGCCTGCGGAGTCATAACCACGATACTCTAAACGCTTCAGTCCTTGGTAAAAAAAGTCCGCAGTGGCTCCAGGGCCCACATATCCAATCACACCGCACATTGCTGCCGCCTTTCTTTGATTTGCAAATACCGAAAGATTATAGATTTTAGGCAGGCTTGCCGTCAATAACTCGACTCGCGGAACGCACCCGCATGCCTTTTGAAATGTGCGTGCGCCCTGCAAGAAACACAAAGGGCTCCACAATTGCACCGGATTCAAAGGTCACTTCTTCTTCAACATAAACCGCTTCGGGATTGAGAAACTGCACGCCTTTTTCCATCCAAAATTGGACAATCCGGGCCTGCATGGATTTTGCCAAAGTCGCAAGCTGTGTTTGAGAATTGACGCCTTCAAGTTCACTTTTTTCAACTCCCGAGAAGATTCCCACCTTTTTTCCGGCTGCACGCGCAAGCTTGGGGACATCCGTCAGGTAATATTCTTTGGAGGCGTTATCATTTTGCACCAAAGGTAACAGCTCTTCAAACTCTGCAAAATTTCCAGACAGAAAACCCGAATTGCACACCCGCACTTGCTTTTGTTCAGGCGAGCAGTCTTTTTCTTCGCGAATTTCTTGGAAAAGGCCTGCGCTATCTGAGATGACCCTTCCATAGCCCGTCGGATTTTCGGACTCAAAGGCGAGCACCGTAAAGGTGTTTTGGTGTTGTTCATGAAAATTGAGGTAACGCAGAAACGAATCTCCGGTTACAGCCGGAGTGTCGCCAAATCCCACCACGACCTTGGCATTTTGCTGCAATTTTCCCTCTTCACACGCTGCGGCGAGCAGTCTTTTTGCTGCGGGAAGTCCGCATTTTGCGGCGTGTGCGGTGCCCAATGCCACATCTTGGTAAGCAATCTCAAGGCGCACGCCGGCTGGAAGTTCATATTGCTGTAACAGCTGTTTGACCTGCTCTTGCGCCGGAGAAATGACGACCACCAGGTTTTGTACGCCCGCTTTAATGAGCGACTCCATCGCCCAAAAGACCAGGGGTTTTCCCAAAATGGTATGAGCGACCTTGGGCAAGTCTGTTTTCATCCGCTTGCCCATTCCTGCTGCCAACACAATTCCCACCGCATGAAAGGTCCCTTTGCGGGGGCATCGACTCTCGCTCTCTGACATCACTTGCACCTCACCACTGATCAGGAGATCATACATTCAAACTGCTCAAATCAACGTATCCAACGGAGAAGGACATGCCATGGACGCACGCAACTTGCACGGAGACACGGGGATCAGGACTTGTACTGTCAAAACACCGACCCGCATTGATCTCGCCGGAGGGACGCTCGACATCTGGCCACTGTGCGCAATTCTACAGGAGAAGTTTGAACTCTGGAATACACCCGTTGTTACGGTAAATATTGCCATCGACCTTTTTGCCAAAGTAACACTTAAGCTCGAGCCCTCTTCCCACTTGGACTGGACCTTTGAAGATCTTAGCCTGCAAAAGTCTGTGACGGGAAAGAGGCTCACGGCCTCAGATGCAACTGATTATCCCCTTCACCGTTCTGTGACACGCTTTTTTTCAAACCACCTTCTGGCACAACGGCAAGGAAAACTCACGCTCAGCACCTCGGCACAAGCACCCCGAGGTTCCGGACTCGGAGGCTCGAGCTCTCTGGTGGTGGCGATGCTCGCTGCCTTTTCAAAACTCTTGGGCCTGCCTTTTTCTCCAGAAGAACTCTGCCTGCAAGCCAAGAACCTCGAAGCGGGAATTTTAGGATCCCTTGCAGGAGACCAAGATCACTTCGCTGCTGCCAAAGGTGGAATGCAGGCCGTTGCCCATGATGCTCACGGAACTCACTCTGTGCAGCTTGCAGGAAATGGCAAAGACCTTTTGGATCACCTTGTTTTGGCCTACAGCGGGCAGTCGCATTTTAGCGCGTTTAACAATTGGACGATGCTTGAAAAAGTCCTGACGGGAGAAGCAGAAATCCTTGAAAAATTCGCGCGCATTGCAAAAATCGCCGCAGCCCTCCCCCCCATTTTGCAGTCTTCAAACTGGAACAAACTGGGAACTCTCATGCTCGATGAGTGGAAAATTCGCCGCACTCTTGCAGAGGGCATCACCACACCTGTTTTAGAAAATCTGCTCGAAACTGCCCTCAGTTCAGGTGCCGTGGGAGGAAAAGTGTGCGGAGCAGGAGGGGGAGGCGTGTTGGTTGCCGTTGTGGCGCAACCCTCCGACAAAAAACGCCTTGAAGAAGCCCTGGTAAAACAGGGAGGCATTCTTTTGCAGGCGGGCTATGCCGCAACCGGAATTTGTTACGTTTAAAATCTAAATAAAGAGTGGGTTCACTCAGGCTGACACACCAATTGATCTGAGTTTTCAACCGAAAGATTGAGTTGGCTTTCAATCTTAAAGGATGCAACGTAGTCATTAAAATCCCAGTCAATCGAAGGATCGGTTTTTACAAGATCTTCGTAATTTAACTGAAACTCATCGCTTTTACGCGCAGCCACGCGCATATAATCTTTCGTCATTTGAGCGTTTTCGGTACTGCGCGTGTAGAGTTTCTGACCCCCATACCCATAAGAGGTATAGCTCAGCCTGATGACATTACAAGCAGGCCACGCCTTTGCAGGAAACACGACGGTTTTCACTTCACTCAAATCATCCTTGGTGCATGCCACTTTCTGCAGCGGTGCCCCATTGACCGAAACTTCCAGACAATTGTTGTAGCCAGCATTATTTTTCAATTGATCAACGGCAATCTTAAACGAAACCGACGGAGCAGGTGCAGGCGAAACTGATGCAGTTGGAAGCGGCAAGGGTTCAGCGCCGGGGGTTGTGCAACAATCCACAGCGGCCTCACCTTTTTCAGCATCAATTTTTCCGTCTGGTTGAGGCATTGAACCCGAAGGAACTCCGCCATTTTCAACAGGTTTTAAGGGCTTTGAAGCCATCTCCACGCCACTTCCCGGCAGCATGACAGATTCTCCCGCAACCGAAGTTTCTGGAAAACTCGAAATAACTTCACCTGCCGAATCCGGCACAGTTGGCGCTGTGACAGCTTCTCCAGGGGTAGGCTCTGAAGCCTTTGCAGATCGGCCCGTTTCAACCACATCTGCGCCCTCAGGTTTTCCGGCGGAACCCACCGCCGGAGAGTCTTGATTCGAGGCTCCCGTGCGCGCATTTACCGTGGCAAAACTTGACTTATTGCTGCATGAACTGACAAACAAAAGCGCCAGCAAAGAAACACAGGAAACTTTTGAAAGAAACTGCATCAAAAAACCCCCAAAAGCTGTTTTTCTGTCTTTATACTTCTAAAGACAGATTTTAGATTTTTTACGTGCAAGTTCAGTTCAATTCTGAGAAGGGAACAGCTGCAAATTCGAAAACAAACCACTAAGAGTGTTTTCACTTTGTGCACAATTCGCATGGGGTTTTATGAGGCTTATTCTAGTATCGGTCGCAGCATTGCGAACTTTATTTTGACACAATTTACTTCGTAAATTTCAAACAAATTGTTACCTTACAATTTCACTCATTCGCAAGTCACACTGGATCGATCAGCGCTTATGACGACCTTTTGCCCTGCCAAACAACTGAATGTACTACTCGGTGAGGTCAAATTGATAAACCGACCCGGAGCAGGACTTTCACCCGCATCACACTTACCCGCTTTAAATTCAAGCGATCGATCTTTAAAGAGTTCCCATTTTCCAGCCACGGGGCAATTGGAATTGGTGAGGTAGGATTCTTGGTCGCGCATGATCATCGAGTAAACACCTTGGTCATTTACACATGCAACAGATTTCCGGTCTTCGCTGATGGTCGTTTTAAAACTCTTGTCCGGGTCTTCGCACAGAAACCTTGATTTCGTCTCGGAACCATCTAAATATCCCATGTACGAGCAACGAATGGCAATCTGCACTCCCTCAGCATCGTAGGCACGAAACCAGGTGTTTCGCTCTTCGGGATTGCAAAGTTCGAGTCCCACGCCATGGGGAAGCCATTGCGTATTTAAAGAAACAACACCATCTGAGCTGCGGCACGTGATGCCCATTTTATCGTCTGTGACCGTGGGTATGAATCCGATATTTCGACACTTAAAGGTGGTGGCTTCACGGTCTTTGTTACCCCACACTCGTCCACGACAGAACTGGCCAATGTGCTTGTTGTCCACCTGAATAACGCGTGCGGTATCTTCGTCTTTTTCTGTGCAAGCAGGGCCTGCATCCACAACAACGTCCGCTGATTTTTCACTGATCTTTTCGACGACTTTTTGGGGCTCTTCTTTTTTGTCGCCACATGCCACTGCAACAAAACCTGCGCAAACCATCATGAAAGACAAATTAAATTTCATTGTGACCTCGTTTTTTTCGATCTTGAACTCTTGGCCTTTATCGGCCCCCTCAGTTCGGTGAATCTATCGAAAACTGCGCACACACTGTGGAACAAATTGGCAGGAGGATCTTTTTTATTGACAGGGTGGCATTTTTAATCCCCACGGGATTGTGAGCATGCAGAAAGTTCCCATTTCCAATTTTTTAACATGTCAAAATATTTACAGTTCATCAAAGACGGTGAATTTTTAACGGTTTAATGAGCGATTATACTTTTATTTATATTGACAAAAATATCTTTATTTTGGTAACCATCAATTTTATAAGTAACAAAGGAGAAACTCGTCAAACCATCTCCACCCCACCACGGGATGAATCCCATGGCTTGCAAGGGGGTGTCGATTGGAAATCCTGCTCACTTGCGTGAGCTTTCATTCCCCGGCGTGGTAGCCCGCCGTTTTTCCGTTTTATAGGAATCTTAGTTTTTAGGGATGGAAAATCTCGAAATGCGATGAGGTAACTCGCGTTGACATCGCGATCTTCCACGTGCCCGCAAGCTTTCTGAGTACAAAAATATGTTCTTTCAGAAAGCGGCATCTTTCTCCTGTGTCCGCATTTGCGACACGTCTGCGACGTGTATGATTCATTCACTTCGCCCACTTCTTTTCCGGCTTCTTTGGCACGTTTCGCAAAGCGGGTGAGAAATTCAGAATTCGCAGCATCAGCAGCACTTCTGGCAAGTCTTCCGGACATCAGCCAAGCGCTCGAAGGTTGTCCTACTTTAAAAATATCTCCCATACTGAGTATTTTCTCGGCATCTTTACCAATATTATCATGCCTACGCCTCGCAATTTTTCTATGCACAAAGGGCAATGCTCTGCGATCGCCCTTTGATGCTTGTACAAGAGCGCGGTATCCCACATTAAAATGATTTACTCGGAGGGGTTGGTAGACGCTCAAGATTTCTTTTGTTTCAGGATGGACAGAGACTGCGGTGCGAGTGGTTTTTAAACCCATGTCGATTCCAACGACCACTTGAGGCTTAGACTTATCTGACTCTTCTGTACGGGGCCTTTTTCCATCCACAACAAGTGTTAACCAAAGGTCGCCGCATTTATCTTTTTTTAGGGTCGCAAGCGAAAAAGAATAGTCGCTTTTAAACGGCAACCTATTATGCTGCCCATTGATTTCACCTTTGTATTTTGGAAGCGTAACTGTTACTTTACGCTTTGAAATGTGCACGGAAGATTGCCTATTGGCACGAATGGCAAAGGCGAGCGAAACCTTTTTTTGAAAGTGGGGCCTGCCGATGATGAGCTGTTTTCTCGAAAGATTTCTAACAAGAGTACGATAGTCCTTTTGCCGAGCAACTCGTGTTTCCACTTTTAACAGAAATTGATAATTGTGATTTGAGTTATTCTTCACTTCATTAAAGTACACTAAATCATTGTCAAGTTTTTTGAGATAAATATCATAACGAAGTTTTTCAGAAACATACCAACCCAAAGTGGCTTTTACAGCCCTTGCAATAGTCTGGTCTTTAAAATCAGAACCCAAAGGAAATGCACGAAACTTATTGATGAGGTCAATGGTGGTAAACAGCGGAAGTCCATCTGAAGCACGTACAAATTGTTCTCGAAGGCACTCATTGTAAAGCTTTGCTGCTTGAGTTGCATTCTCAGCATACCAAGTTTCAAGGCGTTTACTCTGTTTTATTTTTGCCTTGATTGTATACGTCACGCTTTAATACCCTCGTTCAGCTGTAACAAGGCATAACGAAACAACCCTCAGTGTTCAAGGGGTGTTCAGATTTTGGGCAGAAGAAAGAAAAAAGTGCGGATGAGCCGATTTCCGACCTGTAAAATTCCTAACGTATTTTACAGGCCTCATCAGACTCAATTCGAACCTTAGACTTGTATACTCCGCGCGGGTTCGGACTGGGGAAATTTTTGACGCGATCTAACTCTGGATCAGGCGTTAAGTGATTTGGAAAATCGCAAGATGAACCCGCGCGGAGTATAGCTCTGCTACTGCGTCTCTTTCAGCTCGCTTACCTCACCCGATTGAAATCGGGCGTCGGTCCGGGAAGTTATGAATTTGGCTATCTGCCCTTTTCAAGACGCCAAGGCATTGACCCTGAAGCGACCGAAAGCCTTATCCCGCGTTCACCTCACAATTCTTGGCTTGAAAGTACGGCGGAAAGCGGGTGGCTTTTTGGCCTGTTTATTTTCTTGACCGTAACAGGTGCATCCATCGCGCTCTTATTTCAAAAGGAAAAGCCGACCCATCAAACTCGCAAATGGCTATTACTGTCGCTCATCGTTTTTCTCGCGGTTGATGCAAGCGTTGCATTTCCCCTTGAGAATGCATTTCCTTTTATGATTGTTGCTCTCCTTTTAGGCTCTGTGACTGAACATTTAAATATGAGCTACATCGTGCGTCCAAACGCATCGCCCTTCCTTTTCAAGGGTGTCAAAATCGTTTGGGCCTTGATCGGTATTATTCTCATGTTTGCTTCAACAGCGTGGCTTTATTCGCAATACCAAGGTGCAAATTCTCCGCGAAGCCCCCTGGCGCAAAGCAATGCATGCCGCTTTTTTCCTGAGAACCTTCGGCCCTGCACACAGTTTGCGGCACTGCTTTTAAGGTCGGGACAACTTGAACCCGCGCGTAAAATTCTCGAAGAAAATTTGAATCGCCAACCATGGCACACTCCGTCCTTAGGGCTGATGGCGGACATCAAAGTGATGCAGGACAAACCTCAAGAGGCCTGTCCTTGGCTTATAAAGTTAGAAAAGGCTTTGGGAAATAATCATTCGCGGACTCAAATGAGGCAGGAGCTGTGCCCGTAAAATGGCAATCCTAATTTCGCTTTTACTCAATAATTTTCGCTGCCATTTTCTTTGCAGCAGAACGTTTTTTCCGAAAAAAGGATTTAAGTAACAAGGCAGACTCTTCGGCAAGGACTCCCGCTGAGACATCACAGCGGTGATTTAAGCGGCTATCTTGCAAAATATTTGCCAGACTTCCCGAAGCCCCGGTTTTAGGATCAAAAGTGGCAAAAACAACGCGTGGAATGCGGGCAAGAACAATCGCTCCGGCACACATAAAGCAAGGTTCCAGTGTGACGTAGAGGGTGCAATCTGAAAGGCGCCAGCGCTTGAGTACAGCGGAAGCCTTTTGAATGGCGAGCAGTTCGGCATGGGCGGTGGGGTCGGTGTGGGTTTCGCGCAGATTATGGCCCAGGGCCACTTCCCCTTGGGAATTGACGAGCACAGCCCCGACGGGAACTTCGCCTTGTGCTTCGGCAAGCTGTGCTTGCGCCAGGGCGACCGACATCCAGTGTTTATCAACTTCAAATTGGGGCGACTGTAAGGAATTCATGGGTCCTAGAAATGAAAAAAGGACTGCAGCCCAAAAGGCGCAATCCAGAACAAAACTTTAGATTGAGGAAAGGTGGCGGAGCGAGAGGGATTCGAACCCTCGGTAGAGTTACCCCTACGTACCCTTAGCAAGGGTGTGGATTAAGCCACTCTCCCATCGCTCCAAAGGAACCGATCCGAAACCCAAACGTTGCGTGCTAAGCGCAAAAAAAGTGGTGCGCGGTGAGCGATTCGAACGCCCGACCGCCAGATTCGTAGTCTGGTGCTCTATCCAGCTGAGCTAACCGCGCTGACTTTAACCCTTTACCTTTCGGCATAGGTCGTTGGTAGCACGTTGTTTAACCTGCCTCTCTGAGTGTGTCAAGGGCTGGCTTCACATCTCTCGCTGATTTTTGCATTCTTCCACGAATCTCAGCTCTTGAAGACTTTTTACTTGAGATCGGAACCGCAAGTAAACCATGTCGACCACTTTGTTTTTTGATCGGCTGTGAGGGTTTTCCCACTGGGCATTGTTCCCGCCGTGATGGCTGCAGCCGATTTCGTTTTGTTGAGGGTGACATTTGCAAGTGTATCTAAGGCAACCTGCTTATTCGATGCCGTCGCAGTGCCATGGCAGCTGATGCAGTTGCCATCAATAAAGGTTTTGCCCGTGGTGGCGTACGTTTCGGTGCTTGTGCAGGCTGCGGTGGTGGTTTCTGTCTTTTTTTCGTCACCACAGCTTGTTAAAAAAAACGTAACAGCAGTGAGGGCAGCAATTGAAATTTTTGTCATGAAAGAGTCCTCCGTTGGAATCGACTTAGATGATAGCAGTGCGATTTTAACGAAAGAAAGTTTACCGCAGAAAAACCCGCCAAACAAATGACTGAAAATGGCTAAAAATCGTAAACTTGCGTGTTTCCCCTGATACCACAGGGCCTTTAAAAGGTTGTAACATTTTTGTCACTTGAGGCTTTCGAGGAAGGTAACAATTTTATCGATATCTGCCTGCGGGAGCGTTCCGCCTTTGGGCATGTGCGCTGGGTTGTCTGCGGGCAATCGAATGCGCTCTAAAATCATCGCTTTTCCAACCACTGCGTTTGCAAACTTGTCGACATATTGAGTCTGCGCTGAACCTGCACCATGACATCCGCCACAGCTGCGCTGAAAAATGGGATTCACGTCCGTTAAAAATTGCTGCTCTTGTGGACTTAATTTGCGCTCACTTAAAACCGGTGGTTCAAGCTTTGTTTCATCGACAACATTGGGCTTTGTGCCATCATCAATTTCAAACTCGACTTTGATCTTGGTCCCTTTTTGGATAGACGTAGGTAACACAAGCGTCGTTTGGCCAGGCTTATACTTCCACCCTGTTAAAACCTTTTCTCCCGCCAATACTTTAATGCTACTCCACATCGCTTTTTGCGGCAATTCCACATTAAATCCACCGTTTCCGGTTCCTTCAAACAGAAATTTATCGAAAAATCGCGTATAGGAAGGCTCGCAGATACTCAAAAACAACCCCGGAGTTCGTTCCTGTAATTTTTTCACGAGGTCGCGGCGTTCGTCGCCTTCGTCTTGAGTTTTACGGTTGTGTTCTTCGTCGATCACACAACCTCCAATCGGTGGCGCAATGGCTGCGACCATCCAATTGCCTTCTCCCTTCTTCTTGTCTAATAAATTTTTTAAATCATCTGGAATGAGTTGCTCTTCACGCTCGTCGGAATAGCTGACAAACATCACGGCAAGGCGAGCACCCTCTCGAAAAAAGTTCTTGGTATTGTCTTCGGAATTTAAAATTCTGCGCAAGGATGCCAACGGTTGATGAGAATATTTATCAATTCTCGGCGACGCAAAGCGAGCTTCAATAAGATCTTTTAAGGTGGGATTATCGCCCCGCAACACCGCAGGTGTACCTTCAGCCCTTAAGAGTCCTTCCGCTTCTACAGCCGCATTGGGTGTGCCTTTTTTAGGGGGCATGCCCGTTGAGCCAATGGCTAAACTGTAGTCATATTGTTCAAATGTCAGGCGAGCCGCAAAGCTTCCGGCCGCAATCTGCAATCGTTCTTTAAAGGGCTGTTGCTCGAGTGCGTAGGTTTTTTCGAGTAAAACCAAGATGTCAACCGCTTTTTCTGCGTATTCAGCCGTGAGTTCAAAATTTTCTTTCCCTTGTTCTGTTTCTCCTGCCTTGGGCTTCGAGCCACAATGATTGGCAACGCAGGTCACAAGCAGCAGCGCAGGCATCTTTCGCAAACCAATTTTTCGAATCCTTCTTTCCATACAAAAAACCTCAATTCATGCAATTTATCACTTGATTTTATTTCACGATCAATGCTTCGGGCACATAGTCAACCTGAGAATCTAATCCCATCGCCTTTAATGCGGTGGCATACCAATGAGACGGACGAGTGACCATCTTATTCCCGGAAGAGAGCGTTAAATCACCAATATTTCGTCCTAATTGATCAGTAGTGGTGTACGTCAAGTTTCCAACAAATCCATTCTTGATGATTGAATCTGGCCCCGTCATCAGCGCAAATCCAGCACTTTGATCGCCATTATTTTGCGACCTTCCACCATCGCTGGTGGTTACGCACACCAGATCAGGAATATTGAGGTGCAGTTCAACCAAGGCACCTGCAATTAAAGGTGTTGCCGAAAAGGGATCAAGGTTCCTTGAACCACCTTTGCTCGTGAGGTTTCCACCTCCATTGGTGTCATCCCAAGGAACTGCAATCATAAAATTTTTAGCCACTCCCGCCTTGTGCAAGGCAATGACCGTTTTGACCTGCTGGGAAACCGGATCGGTGATGGCTTTAGCCTCATTTAAAAGAGGAATGGCTTCGCCCACTTTGCGTGCAAGCTCTACAAGTGTGTCGCGAAACTTCGCTTCAGAACTGACGAGGCCATCGAATTTTTTCAAGAGCGCAAGGTTTCCGGTATTGAGCAAGGGTCGAACGGAATTCTGAAGCGTGGTTGTGAGCTGATCGACCCCCGTAAAGGCATTGAGCTTGCGCCCGCCTGAACTGGTAAACGCATCGGCAGAATCGTTGGCATCCGAGCGAATGCCAAATCCCACAGCCCCCAAAAGGCCTGTGCCGCCTGAAAGTTTTTCGTAGGCATTGTTGATGCCCCCCAGGTCTGCGCTCACAAGGGAGTTTTGCAAGCTGTGCCCGCCATTTCCACTTTCCCACGCATTGTTCATCGAGAGCGAAATATTTGTAGGAAGCCCCGCCAGCGGGTCGGCAAACAGCTTGGTGAGCGCCATACCTCTAAAATCCTGCACCGTCGTAGCGATTCCGCCGTTTGCATCTGCCCCTAGAGGTGGAGTCCCCGCCATGGATTGGAACAGAGCAGATTGAACTTTGTCGATAAGAACGATGTGGACCAAAGTATATTGACTTTTGGATTCCGCTGCCCTTGCCACACTTTGAAAATCTCCCCGAGCAAGTGCCTCTAAAAAGCCCAGAGGAGTCCCTGCGATCTCGCCTCGAAAATCCATGCCCAACTGGGAAGCCACTCCCACGGTTGCGCCTGCTTTAATGAGATCTCTGCGTGAAAAATTCTTCATAAAAGACTGACCTCAACTTATTTCTGTTGTTACTTTCGAACGGCAAATCCCAAAGACGAAATCAAAGACGCCACCGCGCCCGTGTAATCGGATTGACACTGCTTATGAAACTCGTCGACCAATTCCGCGCGCGTAGGATTGTGAAAATCAATATGGGGCACCGCCCGAGATAACATTTCCCGCGCTTTTTCAACTGAACTTCCGCAGTCGCACAAGCTTCCGGCCTTTTTGGTCAGCACTTCGACTTGGCACTTCCGTGCAGCATTATCTGCCACAATTGTGAGACCCAAAAAGTAGTTTGCACTGGGGCTATCTGCAAAAATCTCACCAAAACGCAGCCCTTCTGTGGAACCAAAATTGCTCGCATAGACTTCAAATAAACTCGTCGTTTTGCTCGCCTGATTTCCACTGCCTGATTCGATGGAATCCTTTTCGGGCCCAAGTGTCGCATACAGCGACTGTCCCAAGAGGCTCACCCCTTTGAGTTGGATGGAGTCCGAACTTTTATTTGTGGTTTGTTCCGTTTCAGTGGAATCAACGGCCGCTTTTTTGGCTTCCCCACAGCCGAATCCGGCTAAGGACACCGCCATTAAAAACAAGAAAGAGACCCTCATTTGCGAACCCGACACATCACCTTTAAACATACACAACCCTCAAACGGTTGAGAAAACCCAAAAAAGTGGAACGCTCATTTTTCTGCACACTTGTAGCTCTCAGACAAGAAAAATCCTCGAAATGCAGACGATAATGTTTCGCCTCCACTCTTGTAACTTGATTCAATTGAGCCTGTCATATTGGGATCTGGGGTCACGTTTGCGAGCAGCGTTGGAATCTGTATCCCTAACGCGTAGCCAAGCGTCGAAGATTCCGCCACGACATCTGCAAGGCCCGCAAGGCCCACAAAGGGGATGGGAGGGGCGCCATCTTCTGCCGACCAGCACGAATGCTGTTCCGCTAAAATGGCTTTAAGATAATTATCGCTGATCCCTGCTTTTTCATCGCCCCGAATGCGGGGAATATCTTCCAAATTTAAAATTTCACCCTTGGTTCCAAAACGCCTAAAGGCCACTGAAAGAGGCCCATTGTAATTTGAATGGCACCCCGAACACGCTTGCCCTGCAAGGGGAACCGACGCCGTTCCAAAGATCAATCCATCTTTCGATTTGCGCATATCTGTGGTGGGAACGCAGTCGGCCATGGGAAGAGGCCTCCCTTCTCCCTTGGGACCATTGGTTGCCGCTGCAAGCTGTATGCCTTTTACAAAATAAAGGGTTGCCGCCACGCGGTGATAATTATTATTGGTGCGGTAAAAGGCCTGGGGATTATTCTCAGGAGAGGTTGCCCGAAGCACACTCACGAGCCCCAAAAATCCAGAGCGCTCTTCGGGAAGCTTGCAGGTCACATAGCCTTCCGTGTTAAAAACGGGATAATCGTAGAGCTTTGCAGTGCGCTCCGTACAATAGACGTCCTTGGTATTCCAAAAGTAACTCCAGGGTTTATCTTTGTTACGTAAAACTAAGGTGACAGGCTCTTGCTTAAGGTCTGTGATGAGAGCCACTTCGTTGGCGTCGCGCAAATTTGTTGCTTTGAGGTTACTCACCCGAAACAAACTCGCGACAAACTTCGAAACCCCATTGTCGGACTCAGGCTTAAGAAGGCCCTCGGTGACATACTTTTCGTAACTAAACGCAGGGTCGTCTGCGAGTTTGAGTTCGGCCTCCGTCGGAGAGCGACCATAAAGATCCTGCGCAAAGTTTGTGACAAGCTGTTTGGAAGATTTCGGACTTTTGCACTGAATCGCTGGAATATTAGGATCCTTGAGACCCACAGAACTGGCTTCCGAAGCGGCTTTGGTGTCTTTTTTAAAACTTCCACACCCCATCCCAAGGGCGATCGGAAAAACGAAAGACAAAACGGAAAAACTGCGCATGGCCTCAACGCTCCACTAAAGGTGTGCCGCACAGCACTGCGTTGGCAACGACAGCGCCCTATCCCTTGAAGAATACATTCGGCAAAAAGCGCAAGGATTTGAGGATTTATTCCCTCTTTTTTAGGTTTAGGCTTTTTAGTTCCGTTTTTGAGCGCACAAAAGGCTAGAAGTTTAGCCTCTTGCGTTTTGTGACTTTATTTCCTTGAAAAGAGAGAGCAAGGCACATAAACAATGTGCATTTCAAATGACTGTCCATGCGGCAATGTCGTCAAACGAAGGCTCCATTTGGACGTGCGACATTCCCATCGGTAAATAGTCCAAAGGGCCCTCTGAATTCTTCAACTGCTGAAACTTCAAAAGCGTGAATTTCGCTTTCAGAAAATGCAAGAATGCGGTGGTGATTGGTGTCTGCAACAAAGATCTTTCCCTCAAAAAAGCAGACTCCACCGGGCTCAGCAAGCTTCGTAGGAAGCTTCAGCGTGTGCATGGTTTCGCGCTCACAAGAGTAGACGCGAATGGCGTTATTGTAGCTATCTGCCACATAAATGCAGCGCGACAGGGGGCTATAACAACACCCGAGCGGGTGCTGCAACTTAGCTTCCCTGGCAGAGCCATCTTGGTGCCCGTACTCAAAAAGACCTTGGCCCACAAGGGAAACAATGACATTTTGTGCTGTGTTGTTCCAGTTTCGAATGTACAACCGGATGGCACTCACTTCGGAATCTGCAAAACACAACGCCTCTTTTTCGATCTGGCAGATGCCCGAAGGTTGCGCAAGAGCCGCAAAGGTGGCCGCAGGTCCATCGACGATGTCTTCACGGCCCGTGCCAGCAAGATGTGTTACTTTTCCACTCTTGGGATCGACCAACGCCAACTGATGGCTTCCTGCACAGGCAACGGCCACTTCTTCATCAAAAAGGCACAGATCCCAAGGACTGTTGATGGAGGCTTGTGCGCCCTCAATTACGGAACCCACTGCAAGATAGCCAATATCTCCCGCACCTGCGAGCGTGCGGCTTTTGCGCTCAGGCAACGGCTCTAAAGAGAGCCCCAGTATGCGATGATTTCCGGAGTCGCACACCAAAAGCTCTTGTCCGACAACGAGAAGTCCATTGGGTTCTCGAAGTTCTCCATCGCCAAGCTGAGTAAGGTAACGGCCTTGCTCGTTCAAAACCACAACACGGTGATTCCCGGTATCGGCTACGTAAATACTCACACCCTTTTCGCTGCGTGCCACATGAACCTTGGAAGGAAAGCGAAAATCAAGCTTGGCATCAAAGGGCGTGTGTCCGGGGTAAACAACAGGAGAAAGCTGAGTCTGATGCAAGAGTTTCTCAATCTGCGCTGCAAGAATCTCGCGTTTTCCTTCGCCACTGGCAGCGAACACCACATCGCCTTCGCCATTTAACAGCACAAAGGAAGGCCAAGCCCTCACAGCAAAACTTTGCCAAATCGCAAACTGTTCATCCACCACAACAGGATGCCTAATATCGTAACGTAAAACCGCTTGCTTTACATTCTCGCCAGAAGCCTCATGGGGAAATTTATTGGAGTGAACGCCAATAACCGCAAGCCCCCTTGGACCAAATTTTTCTTCCAGAAATTTTAAATCCGGAAGAACATGAATGCAGTTGATGCAACAAAAGGTCCAAAAATCCAGTAGAACCGGACGGCCTTTTAACTCACGAAGCGACAAAGGGTTGGAATTTATCCACTCAAATCCTGCTGGAAAATCCGGTGCTCGAATTGCCATACCCGAAAGCCCTCCTTGGAAGAAACATCTGTTTCAGCCGCACACTTTACGTGGAGAACCCAAGGGATGCAAAGCAAAGCGGGGGAGGGAGTTGAAGGTGTGAGACGCTTTCACTTCGGCTAAAAAGCATCAGTACGCCCGTGCAAATCCACCGTCACAGAACAAGATGTTCGCAAATCTCTGCCCCAATCCCACCAGTCGCGCCCGTCACAAAAATTCTCTTCTCCATGGTTACAATTCTCGATTTGAATAATGTGTGCGAATGTCATCTTAGTTAACTCAAGCCAATTTCTACGTCACGCACCGAAGCGTCAATTTTCAGCTTCAATGCGAATACCTAAGCAAATCCTTTTACAAATTCGCTCAACATCTTGCCGCCCAATGCCAAAAGGATAATTCCGCACGCCACTTGAATTCCAAACAGGGCCTTTTGATTTAAGACCTTACGAAATGCACCAATGATGCTCGTTAAAGAAAAGAACCAGAGGGCGGACGCCAAGACCATTCCCGACACAAAAAGGAGAATATCTTCTTGTTTGAGGGTCGAACGGTATCCGCCAAACAGAACCGTTCCATCGAGCAGGGCATGAGGATTGGCCCATGTGAGCAAAAAAGCCATGGTGACTTTTTTAGCAAATGAAATTTGATTTTCACCCTCCCCCCACTCCACCTTTGCAGGTGGTTTGCGCAGCAAATTAATGCCCGTGTAAAGAAGGTAACAAGCTCCGCCCGCCATCAAGGCCTGCTTAAAAACAGGGGCAGACTCAAGCAAGACGCCCACGCCATAAAAGCAGGCGAGACTTAAAGACACATCCATTAAAGTGACAATACTTGCCGTCACGTAAGAACGTGGCAGGCCCGACTTCATCGCCTCATGAATGACAAAAATATTTTGTGTGCCCAAAGGCATGGCATAAGCAAAGCCCAGGGCAAGTCCTTCAAGGAAAATCATCTCAATTCCTGCCAAGCTCTTTTCAGATGGAAAAGCCTTATTGTTTCGCCAATGGATTCGAGGTGTCTAATTCCGTTGGGCGCTTTGCATCCGATGAGGCATCAAACGCTGTGGTATCCTTGCCCATGTAGAGTTTACCCTCTTTGACTTCCGCTATCAACTGAAGCAAGAACCATCAAAACCAAGCTACGAGCCGACATCTTGTGATGTCATATAGATTCTCCTTTTAGACAGGCACAAAAAAAGACTCCACTAACAATGTTACTTTAAATTGTTTTCGGCGAGCCGTGGGTTTAGATTTTTCTGTATTTTTAGTAAAAAACCTCTTTCCCAACGCGCAGATCGGCAGGTTATTATGCCTCCACCAAACGCCAAACATTTGTCGACATAGCGCTTTGGAAAGGGGCCAAATGCTTCTGTTAAAAACTTGGTTCCCACGCGTGTGACTTCGACGCAATAGGTTGTTTCTTTATCGAAGGTCGAACCTTGTGGACACACTTGTGCGCCCCGCAGGCTCAATGCAAAATCTTTTTCCCACGTTTGAGAAAAACAAAAGGGGTTTCCCGTGCCTTTCCACGCTTCACAGCGGCGAATCATGGTACGCGTGAAGGGCCCAAGCACGCTTAAACTCTCGGGCGCGACACATATTTTTCCTTGTGTATGTCCAACGGACTCAAGCTTAAAACCTGTAGGACATTGAATTTCTCCACGCTTTACAAACGGGGGTGGCGGCTGCATTGCCAGCTCTAGAGCCACTGCGTTTTTTACAAACTCCATGTTGAGTTCACCGGGATCTTCTTTTCCAGAACCTTTCGGGTTCACAAGATCGCGCACCCACGGCACGCTTCCATTGAATTTATCGATTTCTTCATGGGAGCGAATTTCTGAAAGGGGCACTCCAAATTCGCGGATAAGATGCACGACAAGTTTTGCCGTTTGCCGCAAAGAGGTCTGTCTTTTTTCAAAGAGATCCTTTTCATCTTTGGCGACAATTTCAATACTAATAGCACGATGGTTTGCACCATGAGTGCACCGTGAGCGCACCGTGGGCGGAAGAATTTCCCACACACTCGGGCCATCCACCACATAGTGGGAGGCTCTACCCGGTCGCTCACCTTTAAATTCGGTTTCTTCGACAAGATTCCAAGGAAAACTCGTGCCCGCAGTGAAGTGAAGAACGATAGCCGTTGGTCGAAGTTCTGCTGTGTGCTCGCCGTAGTGGGTATGCGAAAAAGCTTGCATTTCAGGAATCCAGGATTCAAGCGGGCGAAACCTGGTTTTATCGATGACAAGCGCAGGATCTTCAGTGCCGTCGAGCAAGACAGAATTGGAGTCTGCCTCTTCTTCGTGCGTGCCGCACCCGTATAACAAAAAACCAACCGACAACACACCGAGCAGTGCAACGAACCCCTTGATGGCCACAGCAATCCTCCTAAGCACGCCGGCTTGCTGTCCCACACCCCAAAAAGTGGTCTGTCAGGAATACAAAGGACCGGGAGTCCCTAGCCAGTTTACCTGCACTCCATAGAGTTCTTGCAAATGGGTGGTGCCAAAAACTGTGGCTGCAGTTTTGTCCCATTTTAAGGTGCCACCCTCAAGCGCACAAAGGCGATTTGCCACTGAAAATGCAAATCCCAAGTCATGCGTCGAAATCAAAAAAGTAACGCCTGCTTCACGTGCCATTTCCCTGATCCGAGAAGAAAGCAGCGTGAGAAATCGTAAATCCAACTCTACATTGGGTTCATCCAAGCAGATGACACGTGCACCTTGCGCCCACACTCTTGCGAGTTGAACGCGCATCCATTCGCCCCCACTTAAGGAAGTGATCTCTCGATCCTTCAAAGATGTCGCTTCAAAGATTTCTAAACAAGAGAGCAATTGATCTTTTTGAGACGCCTCAGACGGCGATCTTTTGCCGTAAAATCTGTGACGCTCGTTTGCTAATGCGACATATTGCAAAGCAGAATAGTTTTCCACACGCTCCCCACCCTGCGGGAGCCACGCAATGCGGTCTGCCCTTGCCGAAAGAGGCATTGTGAAAAGATCTGCGCCCTCCACAAGGATCCTGCCTGTAAATGTATCTTCTATCCCCGCACAGGCGCGCAAAAGGGTGCTTTTGCCCGAGCCATTGTTTCCTAAAAGGCAAAGAATTTCTCCGGCCTGAGCTTCAAGGGACACTGCGGTCAGCAAAGCCTTTTTCCCTTTTACAATGCTCACCTTTTCAACACAAAGACTTGCAACTGTCGTCATGTGCGCACCCCTTTGATACGCAAAAGGATGTATGCGAGTGCCGGGGCACCTAGAATGGCTGTAAAAACACCCACGGGAAGTTCTGCGGGGGCAAGCAGTGTGCGCGAAAAAAGATCGGCAAAGGCAAGAGCACTGGCACCTATCCAGAAGCTTGCAAACCATTCGAGCCGCACGTTTCCTTGATGCAGATTGCGGGCGATGTGAGGAACAATGAGCCCAATAAATCCCACCGAACCACAAAACGAAACCACCGTTGCGATGATCATGGAAACACAAATCAATGCTTTTTTACGAATGGCTTTGGCATCAAACCCTAAGGAAATGGCAAGCTCTGAACCAAATGCCAGCGCATTTACTGCGGTTGAATAACGAAACAACACTGCCGTAGGTAACAAAGTAGCAAGCGCAAGCACAGCCAGTTCATGAACTTCTACACCTTGGATAGAGCCCATCATCCAACGGTGAACGCTCGAAAGTTCGCCTTTTTCCACCACGGCGACGATGAGCATCAGCAGGGCTCCAAAAAACGCATTTAAAATAAGGCCAACCACAGGAATCGCATAGGTTTCATTGGCGCCTTGCATGCGCGATTTTGCTAAAAAAAGCAGAAAGAGTGCAAAGCAACAGCCACCCAGTGCCGCCAGGGAACGCAAGGGAATGCCATAGGCCAGAAAGGGAACGCCCAGTACCGTTGCAAACACTGCTGCGGTGGTCCCTCCTGCAGAGATTCCGAGCACAAAGGGATCCGCAAGGGGATTGCGCAAAAGTCTTTGCAAAACGGACCCGCACACCGCAAGTCCACCGCCAATCAGCAGGGATGTGAGCACACGCACCAACCGCAGGCGTAAGATGACAAACTCAGATGTTGAGGCATCGTGCCATCCGTTCCACAAAAAATCGAAAAACAGGGGTGCTGAAACAGAAACAGCCCCTGCGGACCAACACGTCAACAGGGTTAAAAGGCCGATAAAAAGATATGCGAGAGCAGGCCACGCTTTTGTCATCTGCAAAACAAGCTCACAGTTTTAAACTCTTTAAAAAGGCGATGCCTTCCACGATGCGTGGTCCGGGCCTCACCAAAATATCTGCCGGAAGAAGAACAGTCTGCGCAGGCGGTGCTCCGGGAGAAAAGACCTTGGCGAGGTTCTCTTTGGCCAAAAGTTCGGCGTTCGACTTTGCTTCAGAGAACGAAACAAAGGCGATGTCTGGTTTTTCTTGAATGAGAAATTCGCGCGAAAGAACAGGGTATTTCAGGGCTGTTTGGGCAGCAATATTTTTGAGTCCACCCAGAGCTAATAAGTTTCCAAGCCAGGTTTCGGCATTGGCGGAATAAAGGGGATCGAACTGCAACACCAAGACAAAACGCTTGGCTGATTTATGGATCCCTTTGTAGCTTGCCAAAGCCTCCTGAATGCCTTGCGCAAGTTTTTTTCCTTGCGCCTCTGCGTTTGTGGCCTTGGCAATTTTTTCAATTTCAAAGGGCAATTCTGCGGCACTTTGGGGGTTGGTTTCTAAAACATTCATCCCCAATTTTTTAAGTTTAACGAGAATTTCGCGCGGATTTCCTTCAGTGGCAAGAACAAGGTCGGGCTTTACCTGCACGATGCGCTCAAGGCTTGGCGACACATAATCGCCCACTTTGAAATTCTTTTTGGCAGCCGCTGGATAATCGCACTGCGCGGTGCTCCCCTGGAGATTTTCACCTTTTCCAAGGGCATAAACAATTTCTGTGAGGTTGGGCGCCAGGCTTACAATGCGAAGTTCTTTTGCAAGAGCCAGCTGCCCTGAAAAAAGAAAGACACAAAAAAGAAAAAACTTTTTGAAGGACACTTTCATGGCGCAAGCCCTGCGGCAATCAGTTTGTCTTTGATTTTTTTAAGAACGCGTGCTTCGAGTTGCCGCGCCCGCTCACGGGTAATGCCAAATTTATCGCCTACATCTTGAAGAGTGATGGGCTCTTCGGCCATAATGCGTTCTCTAAAAATAAACTTATCGCGATCGTTTAAATCTTTTTCGACTTCTGCAACCTGCACGCGTAAAAGTTTCATCATTTGATTGCGTTCATAGGCTTTATCAGGTTCTTCGTTGTCGGCAACCAACGAATCCACTTGGCGGGTGTCGCCCTCTTCTCCGATGGGAGCATCTAAAGAAACATCATTTTTTGTCAAGCGCTGCTGCATTTCTACAACATCTTGCTCTTTAACACCAATGCTTTCTGCGAGCAAATTCGCGTCAAAACGCTGGGTGAGGGCATACATTTTTTCGGCCTCTGAGCGCAGGCGAAAAAACAGTTTCCGTTGCGCTTCGGTGGTTCCCATGCGCACCAGACTTTTGTTGTCCATCAAAAATTTCAAGATGTAGGCACGGATCCACCAGGCGCTGTAGGTGCTCATCTTCACCCCTTTATAGGGATTAAAACGATTCACAGCCTGCACAAGTCCAGCATTTCCTTCTTGAATAAGATCCAAAATTTGCGAGTAGGCGCGCCGATATTCCATGGCTATCTTAACAACCAAACGAAGATTTGCAGTGATGAGTCGATTTCTCGCCTGCACATCGTGTTGCTCGTAAGCCTTCATCGCAACTTCGCGTTCTTCTTCAATGGTCAACAGTGAATACTTGCGAATTTCGGCAAGGTAACGCTGCAACGCCGAGCTGACTACGAGGCCTTTTTCATCGGAAGCCTGCGCTTCCTCAAATTCATCTTCATCGTCTCGTTGTTTTGCCAGTGCGGTTTCGGAGGCACGCGCGGGCAAGTTTCGACCTTCTCCATCCTCATCAGTTGCCGGAAAATGAGACAGATCGTCGACATCAATAATGTCTGGTTCTATGGCATCATCGTCGTCGGCATCGGACTCTGATTCTTCGTCCCAGTGGCGATCATCGATGACTTCTGGTTCAATGACCTCTTGTTTTTGAGGAGAGTCTCCATATCTGAGTTTGGATTCTCCGGTTTTTCTTTTTGGTTTCGAAACCCTGACAAAAGACTTCTTGCGTTTTTTTTCAGGTTCACCATCTTCAATGCTCAGAGACGAAGGCATGTTTTTGCCGTTGGCAGTCATCACTTTTTACCTTTATGAGGATGCCCTGGATGCCTGGAATCGGAATAATTTCCAATCCGTATGCCAAAGTAAACAAACGTAACCCCGAACATAATACTCTCATGTGGTACGTCCTTGGAAACCGTGGCCAATTTGAGGTGACAAGATCCTTGGAGGACCTTTCTGCAGTATGTCGAGAGTTCCAGGCAAGGGACATCGATCTGGTTGGCCTCGTGGGTGGAGATGGAACCATCAGTTTGACGCTTTCGGCCCTCCACCAGGCTTACGGTCAACACAACTTGCCCAAGATCATGATTCTCCGGGGCGGAACCGTCAACGTCCTGGCAGGAAATCTTGGGATTTTTGGCAAACCAAAAGATATCATGAGTGATTTTTTGGAAACCTATCATGCAGGTAAACCGTTTGCTGAAATGAAAGTGCATTCTTTGACGGCCAATGGGCGCTTGGGATTCCTTTTTGCCAATGGCGCAGCCTCAAAATTCCTAGCCGAATTTTACAAGAACAAGTCCAGCAGTTTTGGAGCCGGAATTTTTCTGTCGAAAGTCGCTGCTGACGGCGTTTTTGGTGGAGCCTTTGGGGGCCAGTTTCGAGACATTTCAAAGCCTGAAAAAATGGTTGTGCACACCGAACCCACTCCCCTGTGGGCAAATTCAGCCTCACAGCCCAAGGAGTATTCCATGGTTTTGGCGGCCACTATTCCAAAAATGCCCTTTGGACTTCACTTTTATCGCAGCGTCGATCCTTCTAAACCCCAAGGGGAATTGGTTGCCATTGGCACAGAAGGCAAGGCTTTGGTAAGCCAAGCGATGAGAGCGATTGCAGGGCGCAAACTTACAGATACAAAAATTGCCCAGGTGATCTTTGACAAAGCGGTCATCGAAACCGATGCGGGGGCCTCTTATTCACTGGATGGAGACCTGTTGGAAACCCTTGAAGGAAAGATTGTGATTGAACCGGGGCCTGCATTCGTTTTTTGTTCGCCTTATGGCAAAGTCCTATAGATGCTGCGTCCCCGTGGGAGGAATTGGTGAAAACCTCGAATGACGAGATCTCCTTGCATGTTGATGACGAGGGGATTTTTGTAGAACGCTCGATCCTAACGCTGGATGGAGCTTCCAATTCGTTTCTCAATTTTCTGTCCAGTGCGGGTCCGGCCTACTGTCGAGGCAAATTTGCAGGAAAGCAGGCCTTGGTGAGCGAGGAGTCTTTTCGCATTCTGGCAAGCCGTTTTCCCAAAGCTTCGTTTTTGGCGTGTCAGTATTTTCGGCCCATCATGCTGGGCAATCTTTCTGTCGAGCTTTTGCCCAGTGGCGAAAGTCCGGGTTCGAGTTTCTTACACATTCAAAAACAAGAGGACTCCGTCTTTTATGCCTCACATTGGAGCAAAAAAGCGTCTTCTGCCCTGCGCAAAGCGGTTTTTAAAAAAGCACACACTCTGCTTTTACGCTTAGAAACCGACCCCCATGATATTCATTCTGTACAGTCCAGGCGCGAAACCGAGCGCTTTCTGGAGTTCGCACAAAAAATCACCCGCGCTGGGGAGCACCTCGTTGCGGTGGTGGAAACCTTTGGGGAAGCTCAAACACTCGCAGGTCGACTTTTCGCTGCCAATCTCAACATCGCCTACGATGAGCGGCTTTTTAAGCTCACCAAAATCATCCACGACTCCATTCCCCCGGCCCTGGTTCCGCCGTGGTTGCGCGTGCTCAAAAAATATGCACCTGAACTGCCTGAACCCAGTGTGATTCTCGTGTCCAAACAACACCTCCTCCAAGCGCGGCCTCGGGTGCTGCCTTCGGGAATTTGGGTCTGGACAGGCCTCGATGTGGAGCTGCAAAAATCCAGTCCTTGGCTTGCCCACATTTTAATTTCCGATGTCTTTGCGCTTCAAAGCGGGCCCGACCTCGCAGAAGTGCAAGAACTTGTGGCAGAAGTTCAGCCAAGCCACGTGCTCGCCGTCGGTGAAGGTGCAGGAGCGACTGTGCAACATCTTGCCCGCCAAGGCATTTCTGCCGAAGTGTTCTCCCCCCCTCGCCTCG
Source organism: Silvanigrellaceae bacterium (assembly GCA_044237915.1). Classification (GTDB taxonomy): domain Bacteria; phylum Bdellovibrionota_B; class Oligoflexia; order Silvanigrellales; family Silvanigrellaceae; genus JBIIEI01. The sequence continues at coordinate 42,598 of JBIIEI010000005.1, forward strand.
AAACCCTCTTTTAAGACCCTGTGACATTCCTGTCGGAGAGAATTCAAAGATTTCTTTGTGATGGGATATATTTGAAAGCATCAACTTGACGCGTTCCAAAGACACTTGACTATTGAGGTCGCCGTGGCGGACAAAAGAGACGATAGAGACAATTCTGACAAGAGCTTTAGCATTCATCAAATGGAAATCGCTGACCTTGCTGAAGTGTTTGAACTTGGCCAGCTCGTGTTTAGAGCGAACAGATGGCCGATGCTCTACCGCATCTGGGATGAATACGAGGTGACCTCGCTGTTCAATACCGATGGCGACTATTGTCTTGTGGCCGAAAACGACGACGAAGAAGCCACCAGCGCCGATCGCATCTGCGGTTTTATTTTAGGGACGGTGATTTCAAAACCGGGTTCAGCGTGGAGTTATGGTTACGTGATATGGCTTTGTGCACATCCCGATTGGCAAAGAGAAGGCGTGGCTGGAAAGCTCCTCGACAAACTTGTAGAAATCATGATTGATATAGATGGCACTCGGATCATCATGGCGGACACCGACCCCTTGAACGTACCTGCGGTGCGATTTTTTCAAAAAAAGGGTTTTACAGACGAAAAACCTCACCTATATCTGACCAGCAACCTTGAAAACAACGAACGATATGCGCATCTCCTCAAGGCTTCACGTGCCGAAAAGAAGAAGCCCATCAAGAAAAAGAAAAAGGCAGGAAGTACCGAGTGAAAGAATCGAACCTTGACCTCTCCACCCTCAATCCGCAACAGCGTGAAGCCGTTGAACACTCCGAAGGCCCGCTTGTGATCTATGCGGGTGCAGGAAGCGGAAAGACAAGGGTCGTCTGTTACCGCATTGCCCGGCTTATCGAGTCGGGGGTTCCTCCCTCCAGCATCATGGCCGTGACTTTTACGAACAAGGCCGCGCGCGAAATGCGCGAACGTATCGAAGGGCTTGTTCACCACCGCGCCAAAAGCCTCATCATCTCGACTTTTCACTCCGCATGTGCACGTTTTTTAAGAACCTATGCGCGTGAAATGGGCTATACCGAAGCCTTTTCGATCTATGATGACGACGATCAAAAAGCGCTGCTCAAGGATGTTTTTAAAGATTTAAATGTCGATGAAAAGCTTCTCAACGTTGCAGTGATTAAAGGCAAAATCGATAAACTTAAAAATCAGGGCGAAACTCCGCAAAGCTTTAAACTGCGCATTCAAACCCGCGCCCCTTCCGTGCACGAAATGGTGACTCAAACCTTTCGGGGGTATGGCGAAGACGAACACGCCGAAATTATCCTGAAGTGTTACGAGCTTTACCAACAGCGTTTAAAGTCTCAAAATGCCATGGACTTTAACGATTTGTTGCTTGTGACCACGCAAATGCTCGAAGAAAAAAAGCACGTTTTAGAGCAGCTGCAAAACCGCTTTCGTTACTTTACTGTGGATGAGTTTCAAGACACCAACCCCATCCAGTTCAAGTTTATTAAGCTCCTGTGCGGGCACACTAAAAATCTGTGCATTGTGGGAGACGACGACCAAAGCATTTACTCTTGGCGCGGGGCTGAGCCCTCGTTTATTCTCGATTTCGACAAGCACTTTGCCGGTGCAAAGGTTGTGAAACTCGAACAAAATTACCGCAGCGTTGCCACCATTATCCAGGCGGCAACAGCGATCATTGCACAAAATCTCCACCGTGCGCCTAAAACCCTCTGGACGGCGGCCGCTGCGGGCGATCGTATTAAAATAAAGCGCGGAGCTGATGCCCAAGAAGAAGCGGATTTTATTTGTTCTAGCATTGTAAAATCCTATGAAAAGGGCGCAAAATTCTCGCATTTTGCCATTTTGTACCGCACCAATGCCCAGAGTCGAGCGCTTGAAGTCTCTTTGCGCAGACGCATGCTTCCCTACATTATCTATGGGGCCGTGCGCTTTTATGAACGTGCCGAAATTAAAATTTTGCTGGCCTATTTAAGACTTTTAATTAACCCCGACGATGATGCTGCGTTTCAAAAAGCGCTTGGTGCACCCCGCAGGGGCCTCGGCGAAAAAGCCATCGGCAATCTCAAAAGAATCAGCATTGAAATGAATCTTTCGCTCGCCCGAGTTGCTGCACGGGTTGCGCGCAATGAAATTGAGGGCGAAGTGGGCCGGGGCCTGAGTGCCCTCAAAGAGCTCATGACTCAGTTTTCAAAATGGCAGGGTCGTCTGAGTTTTACGGGCCGCCCTTCGGAAGTATTGGGTGAAATTGTTTCCGATATCCGTTTTGAAGAGTATTTGCGTACCAACTATCCCGAAGACTTCGACGACCGTTGGTTGAACGTTGTGGAGCTTAAAAATGCGCTGATCGACTACGAAGTGCAGTTTGCCCAATCGAAGGATTCCAGCGAAAGCGGCTGGCAAGGTGAAGCGCCGCAAGCTTTGCGCGATAATATTTTGGCCCTCTTTTTGGAACAGGCCATGCTGACGGTTGAACCCACCGTCGTGAATGTTCAAGCGGGTGTTTCAGAAGCCATTACGCTCATGACCGTGCATTCAGCCAAGGGCCTCGAATTTGACCATGTGTTTATTTCGGGCCTTGAAGAAGGCATTTTGCCGCACATGAATTCCCTCGAAAATCCAGCTGCCATCGAAGAAGAGCGCAGGCTCATGTACGTGGCCGTCACACGTGCACGCAAGGCACTCACGCTGACTTACATCGAAAGAAACCGCTACAAAGGCGAATTTCGGGCTGTTAAAAGCCGCTTTTTAGAAGAAATTCCACCAGAACTCGTCGAAAATCTCGACACCCGCACACAAAATACTTATTCCTTTGGAATGACACCCGCAGCGCGAACCGTGCGGGGCGCAACGGCTTCCCCAAGCCCCACTCCCAAAGAAAGTGTGAGTTCTTTTTTACGCAAAGCCGACGATGTGCTGAGCGAAAATCGCACCACTTCTGCCGGCAGCGAGGCTCCATGGCGAAGCGGGGGGCAGGTGCGTCACAAGATTTTTGGACTCGGGGTGATCCAAAAGGTCGAGAAAAGTCTCGATGGTTATCGCCTTGAGGTGCGTTTTCCGCAGCATGGTGTAAAAAGACTTCTTCACACCTACGTGACCCCCGTTTGAAGGCGGGTGTGACGCAGAAAACGCAATGCGCAGAGAGCAAAGAATTGCCAGAAAAAGGATGAAAAATGAACGCGACTCCTCTCATTTCCCCTTCGATTGCAACCGGCGATCTCATGCGACTGGCCGAAGAAATTAAAAAGTTAGAACTCGCTGGGGCCGATCAAATTCACGTCGATTGTATGGACGGGCATTTTGTTCCCTTCCTCACCATTGGGGTTCCTGTTTTGGAGCAGATGCGCAAAATCACGCAACTGCCCCTTGATGTGCACATCATGGTGAACAACACCGACGCTGTGTTTGAACACTATCTTGCAGCGGGCGCAGACACCCTCACGTTTCAAATCGAAACCGCAACGCACGCTCACCGCATCTGTGCAAAAATCCGCGAAAAAGGCAAAAGGGCGGGCGTAGCGCTCAACCCTTCTACCCACTGGCGCGATATCGAATATCTGCTGCCCTCCCTTGATCAAGTCACAGTGATGGCGGTCAATCCTGGATTTTCGCGCCAGGCGCACATTCCTTCGATGGCGCGCAAGGTGAAAGAGATCGCAGAATTTTGCACAAAGGCGGGTTTAAGAGTCGATATTCAAGTCGATGGGGGCGTCAATACCGAAAATGCGCGTGAATTATTCACGAGTGGCGCGCGCAACCTCGTTGCAGGAGGGGCCGTGTTTAATCACGAGGATTACGCTCAGGCCATCTTTTCGCTTCGCAATGCGGCCGCTGGAAAATAAAAACAAAAGACTGGTACGAAACATTAAGGCATTTCAATTATGATACACCTTCTCGACCCCGTTATTGAAGATCTTCAAAAACTCGAGCCCTTGCTGGTGGAGTTTCTTTTGACTCCCAATGCTGCAACAAACCAGGTGATCGAGCATATTTTTTCTTCGGGGGGCAAACGGGTTCGGCCGGGTCTTTTTTTACTCACATGTCAGCTGATTGGTTACACAGGACCTCACAAATACCCGATTGCAAGTGTGTGCGAGTATATTCACACGGCAAGCCTTTTGCACGACGATGTCATCGACAATTCAACGCAACGTCGTAACAAACCAACGGCAAATTCCGTCTGGGGCGACGAAACAGCGGTGCTGGCAGGGGATCTTATTTATTCTGCCGCTTGTCGACTGATGGTGCGCACCCGCAGCCTTGAACTCATCGATACCTTTGCAGAGTGCATCCGCTTTATGAGCGAAAGCGAACTGTTTCAACTCGATCTGCTGTGGAAAGTCGATACAACACAAGAGCAATACGAACGCGTGGTGGCCGGAAAAACCGCTTCGCTCTTTGCAGCTTCAACGTTGACGCCCAATTTTTTAGCCGAAAATTCAGCTGAAATGTGTGCTGCGTTTAACGACTATGGAAAATATCTCGGGTATGCCTTTCAGATCGCCGATGACTGCCTCGATTATGAGGGCGACGCACACTTGGTTGGAAAAGACCTCGTAAAAGATCTTGCTGAAGGCAAAGTGACCCTTCCCTTGATTTTAGGGATGAGTGCCCCCTCGCCCAGTGCCCTTGAACTTAAACAACTCGTGACACTTCTCCTCGAAAAATCCACCCTCGACAGCACAGAACAAAGCACCCTCTTGGCCTTGATCTTAAAAACCGAGGGCATGTCGAAGGCTAAACAGATTGCAAAACAGTATGCTGATAAAGCGTCAGCAGCGCTCACTGCGGCACTGGAATTTCTGCCCGAAGCAAAGCGAAACAGTGCGGCAGCGCAGTCACTCTTTGCCCTGACCAGATTTGTCATAGATCGGAAACATTGAATAATGAAAATCGTTCACTTTTTAAAGTCACAGATGCCAAACGGGCTCACGGTGTTTTACGCGCAAATCCCCGAATCTGCGGCCTTTGAACTTGCTCTGCACATCGATACCGGCTCACGCGATGAAACTAAAGAAACCAATGGCGTGTCGCATTTTTTGGAACACATGATGTTTCGCGGCAGCAAAAACTTTCCCGACTCCATTTCCCTGGCTGTGGCACTCGAAGACTTTGGCGGTGAATGCAACGCCATGACAAGTGCCGAAAGCACCCTGTATTGGTTGAGGGGCAGCACCCGTAAAATCATTCCCGCTATTGAAGCCTTTGGTGATTTTTTTCTGCATCCCAACTTCGCAGATCTGGAAACCGAGCGTTCCGTTATTTTGCAAGAACTGGCAAACGACTTTAATGAAGACGGCGAAAACGTCGATACCGACTCCCTTGCCATGAGCGCCCTGTTTCAAGATCACCCCTTGGGACTCCCGATTATTGGCAACGAAGCCACGGTCAAAAGCCTTACCATGGCCGAGTTGCTCGCAAAGCAAGCCACATTTTACGTTCCTACCAACTGCATTTTAGCAGTGACATGTTCGCTTCCTCCTGAAAAGGTTTTGCCCCAACTCGAAAAAATCTTTGGCTCTGCGTGGCCCGATCGCGTGAATACTCCTCCCTACAAGCGCTTGTTGGTTGAACCCAGCTTGTATGAAGCCACTTCGTTACGTAAAAAAAATGCACTGAAATTACAGAACAACACAGACAATCAATATGCGCTTAAGTTGAGTTTTCCGACCTCGGGCGGAAATACCCGCGACGTTATTTTGCAGACCATTTTGATGCGCATCTTGGATGACGGCATTGCTTCGCGCTTGCCTTCGAATGTTCGAGAAAAGCAAGGGCTCGTTTACGATATCTCCTGTGACCTTATCACCTATTGCGACGTCGGTGTTTTTAGCATCGATGCCACGGTGTCCAGGGATTGTATCGATAAGCTCATGACGACGTTAAATACGGAACTCCTTTCGCTCTTGGCACAGCCCCCTTCCCGTGCAGAATTGGAGCGCGTTCAGTTTCGCTATGGCTTTGATTTGGAACTCACTCCCGAAAATCATGGGCGCTATTTGGGCAGGGAAGTGTGGAATCATTTTCTGGGAACGAGTCTGACCATTGCGGAAGAACGTGAACAATTGTTTGCAGCAACCCCTCAGCAAATATGCGAGATTGCGCAAAAGGTTTTTTTAGCACCCCAGCGATCTTTTGTGCTTGTGGGCCCCAAGGCTCGAAAAAAGCGTGATGAAGTTGAAAAGTTTTTGCGCACTTTGGGATAGAGGAGAAGACACATGTCTGAATTTAAGAAATCTGTGCCTTGTGTGGATGTCAGACAATACACCGAAGGTCACAAGGCCGATAAACAACAGTTTGTGAAATTATTCGGAAACGGACTGCGAGAATTTGGATTTGTCGTTGTGGAAGGGCACCAAGTTTCTCCGCAACTGATTGCGAATGCCTATGCCAAAATCAAAGCATTTTTCGATTTAAGCTCTGAAATCAAAGCAAAGTACGAAGTGGCGGGCGGCATGGGCCAACGGGGCTACACAAGCTTTGGTAAAGAGCATGCCAAAACCTCTGCAAAAGGCGATTTAAAAGAGTTCTGGCACGTGGGGCGTGAACACTTTGAAAATGCAGCTTTGCAAAAAATCTATGCTCCCAACCTGTGGCCCGACACCCATGTTGCTGATTTTAGAAAAGTCACCTTGGAACTTTATCAGCAGCTCGACGCCTTTGCGGCAACGCTTCTTGAAGCCACCTCGGAGTTTTTGGGACTGGGTCGGTATGTGTTACCTAACATGGTGAAAGATGGTAACAGCATCATCCGTGCGCTCCATTATCCTCCCATTGCCGATGAACACTACCGCAGTGGCGCCGTGCGTGCGGCTGCCCATGAAGATATTAACTTCATCACCATTTTGTGCGAAGCGACGCAGTCGGGGCTCGAAATTTTAACCCGCGATGGTCAGTGGCTTCCCATCGAAGTGGGCCCCGGTCAAATGGTTGTAGATTCTGGTGACATGCTGAGTCGCATCTGCAACGATGTGATACCATCAACCACACACCGGGTGGTCAATCCTCCCAATGGCAAAAATGTGTCACGTTATTCGATGCCCTTTTTTGTTCATGCTTACCCAACGTGTGAACTCAATGTGCTCTCGAATTGTGTGAGTCCCAGTCGACCCGCTCAGTATTCCCCCTGCACTGCCAATGAATTCTTGACACAAAGGCTGAGGGAAATCGGGCTTGCCTAAAACAGTTATTGAGATCTAACCAAGAAGAGGCTTCTGTTCATGCTTGAAGTGCAAAACCTCGTCACCAGTTTCCAAGTGGGTCCGAATTTTATTAACGCCGTCGACAACATCTCCTTTGTTGTCAACAAAGGGCGCACGCTCGGCATCGTCGGTGAGTCGGGCTGTGGAAAGTCCGTGACGAGCCTCTCCATCATGCGTTTGATTCCCACTCCCCCGGGTAAAATTACGTCCGGAAAAATCCTGCTCGATGGGCAGGATCTCTTGCGGCTCAAAGACGAAGAAATGCGCCAGGTGCGCGGCAACCGCATGTCGATGATCTTTCAAGAGCCCATGACAAGCCTCAATCCGGTGTTTACGATCGGCAATCAAATTGGGGAAGTCTTTACGCTGCACAAAGGTGCGAATAAAAAAACCGCCCGAGAAATGAGCATCGAAATGCTGCGGCAGGTTAAAATTCCTTCGCCCGAAAAACGCGTAGATGAGTATCCCCACGAGCTTTCAGGCGGGATGCGGCAACGGGTGATGATCGCCATGGCGCTTGCTTGTAAACCGCAAATGTTGATTGCAGATGAGCCCACCACGGCCCTTGATGTCACCATTCAAGCCCAAATCCTGGCACTCATGAATTCTTTGCAAGCAGACCTTGGCATGTCTATTTTGCTCATCACCCACGATCTCGGCGTTGTTGCTGAAACCTGTGATGATGTAGCGGTGATGTATGCTGGTAAAATTGTCGAACGTGCAACCACACGGCAACTGTTTGCGTCACCCCAGCATCCCTACACGCAGGGTTTGATGGAATCTATTCCCAAACTGGGCAATAAGAAGGTGCGCTTGAAATCTATTCCAGGCCTCGTTCCAAGCCTCGGAAATTTACCCCAAGGTTGCCGTTTTCAAACGCGATGCCCCCATGCCTCAGACGAATGCAGAGGAGCTGAACCTCTCCTGCGAACCGTGGGCGATGGCCATGAAGTGGCCTGTATCAAGGCAATTTAACGAAAATGACTTCGGCATTTTGAGGGAGCCACTAAGAGTATGACTTCGGAAACACCAGCGCCTGTAGCGACAACTTTAAATCGCCCCGAAAACCAAGACGACAGCATCCTCTTCGAAGCAAAAAATCTCGTAAAATACTTTCCCGTCACCGGCGGCGTGTTTGGCAGAACCGTTGGAAACGTGCATGCGGTTGACGATGTTTCTTTTCAGGTCCGCAAAGGTAAAACCTTGGGGCTTGTGGGAGAATCGGGCTGCGGCAAATCAACGCTGGGGCGCACCATCTTGCGCCTCACAGAGCCCACTTCGGGGTCGCTGTTTTTTGAAGGCAAAGAAATTACCCAAATTTCTTCTAAAGAGATGCGTGTGCTGCGCCGCGAAATGCAGATCATTTTTCAAGATCCTTTTGCAAGTTTAAATCCACGCATGTCGATTCGCGAAATTCTTTCTGAGCCCTTTGAAATTCACCACCTCTATACGGGACGTGCAGAACGCGAAGAAAAAATACAAGACCTCTTGCGCGAAGTGGGCCTGCAACCCGATTCTGCAAACCGGTATCCGCACGAATTTTCGGGCGGTCAACGGCAACGCATTGGCATTGCCCGCGCCCTTGCCCTGCATCCCAAGCTTATCGTGGCCGATGAACCTGTGAGTGCGCTCGATGTGTCCATTCAAAGTCAGATCTTAAATCTCATGATGGACCTGCGCGATAAGTATGGCCTCAGCTATATTTTTATTGCACATGACCTTGCGGTGATTGAACATATTTCAGACGATGTTGCCGTCATGTACCTTGGCAAAATTGCCGAGTACACCTCAAGTCAAAAGCTGTATCTCAATCCATTGCACCCCTATACCCGGGCCCTCATCCTGAGTATTCCGGTGCCCAAGGTCACAGAAAAGCGCACGAAGCCCATCTTACTGGGCGATGTTCCAAGCCCCATGAATCCGCCGCCAGGGTGCCGCTTCAACACGCGCTGCCCCTACGTGAAAGACATTTGCAAGGCTCAGGTCCCCGCGCTGCGCAACTTTGGAACCCCTGAATCTCCGCACCTTGTGGCATGTCACCGCGTCGAAGAATTGCCAGCCTTTACGGGCACTGCTTCCCACGTGTGACTTCTGCGATTTTACTTATTGCGCTCACAGTTCGGATCTGATAGAGGTTTTGGGCCTGCCCAGTGGGCACATCACAAGATATTTAAGATTTCAAACGAAACTCCGGGAGAGTAAAATGGGCAAGAAAGACAACCGCAACACTCGCAAAATGCTAAGACTCAAGGCTCAAAAGAAGAAAAAAGCACGTGAATCCAAGAAGGTTCTCCTTGGAAAAGCAGCTGCTGCTAAGCCTGGGAAGAAGTGAATTTGCGAGCTGCGTAAGGGCTCTCTTGCCAGCCGACATGAGAACTGATACCAGCATGAGACGACATATATTGGAGAGATGGCCGAGTGGTTTAAGGCGGCGGTCTTGAAAACCGTTGTGCGCGCAAGTGTACCGGGGGTTCGAATCCCTCTCTCTCCGCCATATTATTAAAACCTCGCTTTTCGAAGCGGGGTTTTTCTTTTTCCTTCCGAGACACGAGTCGCTCGAACGGCTTTTTCAATTGATACTACAAAGTATTGGAACCGGTATTTATATTGAAATGAACAACAGGCCATAAAAAGTCGCATTGCCCACAACGCCACGAATCACCAGGCCCACTTCAAGGCTGTATTTTGAAGCGACCCAAACATAGAATCCCGCTTTTGCGAAATGATAGAGCGACCATAAGATCGTCAGAAATTTAAAATAGTATTCGCCATCTGGGCTCAGTTCCTTTGAGATTCGGCCTTGAGCTTCCGCGAATTCGCGATTGACGTCCTCTCCGCCCTAAAAGACGAAAATTCCCTAAAATGCGCTTACACGCACCGGTTCAGCGCACAACGTCCTGTGCGGAGAATGTTGCGCGCGGCATTAATGTCGCGATCGTGGTGTGTGCCACAATTTTCACAGCTCCATTCTCTTACCCCAAGCTCAACCCGTCGCAGATTTTTCAATCTGCAGTTTGAACACGTCTGAGTTGAGTTCCTTTCTGAAACTTCCATATATATTGAACCAGCTCTAACGGCTTTGAAGCTCAACATTTGCTTAAAAGTGCCTATGCCAGAATCAAGCGAAATTCCTGACATGTTTTTACTGCAATTCATGAATCTACAGGGAACATCTCCAACAACAATGAGTTTTGTTAACTTTACAAGTTTAGTAGTTTCTTTGTGCAGATAATCCTGGCGCTTCTGAGTTATTTTTGCATGTAAGTTTCTGACCTGTTTTGCTTTGGGAAGCGCTGCATACTTCTTGCTTTTGGCTTGCTTACACTTTGCATATTTTCTTGTTTTTTCGATTCTCTTTATTTTTTCAAGAAACTTTGCTCTCAGGTTAGGCCGCTCGATTTTTTGACCATTCGACAAGCTTGCAAGAGTTTTAATTCCAATGTCAATTCCAACCTCTTCAGTGCCTTTTTGTATGCCGAATTGCTCGGACTCAAAACTGATATTAAAGTACCACCGCCCCCGCTTGTCCTGAGTAAAGGAGCCTGTTTTGAATTTAGCATCTAAAGGAAATTCCCTTGATTTCCAGAAGCGAAATCGGCTTCCGGAAAAAGTAACTGCATCGCCATTTATTTTCACGCCACTGGATTTATAGGGGATCCAACCCGTCGTTCTTTTTCCTCTCCAGCGGAGGAGTTTGCCAAATTGTTTGCGTCTGCGCGCATATTCTTCCGTGACTGCTTGAATGGTTTGCGAATGCAAGCCCAATTCTTTCGAGCTTCCCGCCACAAGATTGTTCAGCTCATACGCCGACAGAAAATTGGGGATGCCGATGACCTGGCCCGTTTTTTTATCGGTAATTAATCGCGCAGATTTTGCGCGCAAAGCATTTATCTGTGTTTCTTTTGAGAAATTCCAGATCAACTTGCGAAGTTGTCGTTTAATCTTTGGCAAAGCGATGGACATTTCGCGATTGCAAGTAAGCTCCCTTGAAGAGTTGTGCACCCACGGGGCGGAAATCTAAAAGGCAAATCTCGGCTGTGACATTCGGATTCGCGAGGATTTTTCCACTTCCTCTCAAGCAATGCCAAAAAATAGCCGACCCCCGCTTTATGCTCGCCACATTCTTTGCCTTTGGAGATTTCGCATGAAGCACTTGGTACCTTTGAGTTTTCTGGCGTGTTTTTCGCTTCAGTTAAATTCATGCTTTCGCAAGGACACCTCCGCAGCCGTCAAACACATCCGGGCCGAAGGGAACTACTCCAAGGGTATAAAACTGGTGGCCAGTATCGTGGAATACAGCCTTCCCACCGGCAAAATTTACTGGGTGGATATGATTCACGTGGCACCCCGAAAGTTCTACGCTGACGTCGCCCGCAATATCAAAACAATTGTGGCCCAAAACCCCGGGACAATGCTCCTCCAGGAGGGAGTCGGATGCTCCGACAGTTTCCTTGCACTCCGAGATCCCAACGCATTTGATCCCCAGTTCCTTAAAAAGCCTGGGGGAGAATATTATCTGCCCGAGGAAGTTCCCCCGGGTGTCATCGAAACTTTGCTCACAAAAGGTGCCATTGAACGGGTCAAGTGCAGGGCAGAAGTCAAAGGCATCAACGACACCTACGAGGCACTTGCTCAAACTTATCCCGAAGAAGATTTGATCGACCAAGATTCTGAGCAGGACACGATTTTTGCCGACATTCCCAAGGAACGCAGAATTTATTCAGATATCGATAAAAGCAAGCTTCCTGACTGGGCACAACTTGCACTGATGGTCACAATAGAGTCCGTCACAGCATTTAAAAAAGATGCGCAAAAAAAGAGCCCCACCTTCGTTCTTTATAGAAGAATTGGCCCCGGGTTTTATTCGTGGGTCAAGAACGAGGAAAGCAAGCCCTACCTCAAAGCTGTCGATGAAGCGGTTATCTTGGAAATGAGAAATCAATTGCTTTACAAAAACATCAACAGTCACTTTGCTGCGGGCCAAAAAGCAGTCGTTGTGCCCTGGGGAGCAGCCCATCAAAAAGGGATTGAAAAAATTCTTGCCGAGAACAAAATCCTCTTTCAGAAAAAAGAAATTGCAAAGATCGATGTGGGCGATTGCCTTGAAATTGGAAACAATAAAACAACCAAATTGAAAAATGGTTTTATTGGGTCCTTTTGCATCAGCCACATCAAAGATTTGCTGACAGGGAAAGAAATCAAACCGTAAGCTTGCGAGTGCGGTCGCGAATTCACTCTTTCAAAATGTGCTCAAAAGGCCAAGGGAAGCTAAGAGTTCCTTAAAGCTGATATGATCTCTTTTGAGTGAAATAAAATCGTCTTTTCTACTTTCTGGCACCTTAATCATCATACCATCGGGAGCAATGCTCTCTAAATAAGTCGCTATATGTTCAAGCGTATCATCTTCAAAGCACACCGATAGTTTGTCGTAATTGAGGTTTGTCTTCCTCATAAAAGTTTGTATTGAAGCATGCTCTTGATTGGCGCTTGCGCAGTAACAACTCAGGTGTTCACCTGACAGAACGGCTCCACTGCCGCGTTCTCCGCAAAGAGCCTTGCAACCACCCCCTGGGGTCTGACAATTGCCCGCACGCGCCGAGGAACTTGAAAATGCAGCAAATAAAATCACTGGAAGTAACAGCTTTTTCACAAACTCTCCCCTCATGAGCAACATTAAATATGCACGTTGCTGATGTTATCTGGGTTTGCATGAATCAAGAGATCACAGTTTTCATCGTCTTAAAAATGACTTGCAAAAATGTCCATGGATGGACAAAAAAATATCTGCTACGCGCTTTTCATGCCGTTTTTTAACTTTGCTATGCGACCTGTTTCAATTTTAGGCCCGAAAGGCGTATCTCGATGGAAACCCCCATAAAATCGCATTTCCATTCCAACACAATTTTGTACTCTGTGTTGAATTTTGTATTTTACCTTTGTCAGGGCACGTTCTTTATTTCTATCGCGCATCAATTCTCATTATTGAAAGATCCACAGCAAGCGCTTGGATATCTCCTTCTTTTGGCGATGCTGCCCTTTGTCCTCGTTTACTTCTTTTTGGGTAAAAAAATAACATCGATTTCTGTCCTTCGCCAAATTGTCATTTTAAAGATTGTTCGCGCCTTGGTCCTTGCGCTCATGGGTGTAGCATTTCAATTAAAATTCAACATCCTGTTCACCATCTATTTGGGAGCTTTGTTTTTCGACCTTGCCTTCAACATTTACGGTGCGACTTCGGCACGACTTGGAAAAGCGGTTGCCGTAACAGGCAGAATCCAAATTTTCGAAGCTGCAAATATGTTAACCACGCAACTGGGAATGGCAGCAGCTGGAATCTTATGCGCGCTCTTCATGGCGCAGTTTGGATTAGACCGCCTTTTTTACACGATAAGCGTCTTGGAGTTTGTGTCATTAATCGCGATGCTTGGAATGAAGGTGAACGAGGAGGAAACTGATGTTTCGCTTAAACCAGTGAAGGAATCACAGGGAGAGCCCATCACTCGCTCTTTTAACCGTAACAAAGTGATGATGTGTCTTACTGTGGCCTTTGCAATGGCACTTCCCATTCAGCAACATATTAATCTTGTGGGTGCGCCGTGGTTGCAGAGTCTTTTTGATGATGGCGGAAAAGCGTTTGGACTTTCTACTGCAGCCTTCTCCATCGGCGCTGCCGCAGGATCCCTCGTCACAATGGTGTTACCTTTAATGAAAAAACAATTGTTCCTTTGGATAGGGCCTCTTCTCACCGTCCTCTCGCTCGCGCTCATCTCTCAATTACGTAATATCCCATCGCTTGCATCGGCTGCTTTTTTATGCGGAATGGGCATCGCATTTACAAAAGTACAGGCAAGGGCTCAAATCATCGAACACTCAAACGCAACACAGATTAACGGCGTGATGATGTCGACAACGGTTCTGGCCATTGTCATCTCCGCCTTTCTATCTTCGGGATCGCTGCAATGTCACTCACTCCACATCAAAAGTTGCTTGGGAGTTATGCGCAGCTTATTCTATTCGGATGTGTACAACTGGCAGCGCTTTCTTGGGTAAAATCTATGCAATCACCTGGATGGGCCGCCCGTGTGCTCAAATCTACAAATCTGAAAGGCAACCTGTGAATACGATCGAATTTCTGTTTGGTATGAAGAGCCGCGTGAAACGTCAGGAGTATCTTTTTTGGGGCTTAGGGCTTCTATTGGTAAAGTATTTGGGCGAACTGGCCCTTTACTTTGCCGCGAAAGAAAAAGTCCTCACGCCCTTTAATTTTCTCTCCCCGCTGCTTTCAGCACGGTATCCGGGTTCCTCGAGTTTGCCCGACTGGTTTCTACCGGTCATGTTGCTGTGGAGCCTGCCTTTTATTTGGATTGGCGTTGGCATGAGCATTCGGCGTGCCATGGATGCAAACTTAACGCCTTGGCTGGGACTCCTCTTTTTTGTTCCAGGACTCAACTACCTGCTCATGATTTGTCTTTCATGCATCCCCACATCCCAGGCAGATACTTGGAATGCAGAGAAGTCAAACCGTGACGTCAAAACGCTCTTTTCTCCACTGGTGCTTGCCCTCCTCTTTGCGATTTGTGGGGCCCTGATGGTTTGGTACAGTACCAACTTTTTAAAAACTTACGGCACGTCACTTTTTGTCGGGAGTCCCCTTATTTTAGGGCTGGTTCTTGGGTATTTTCTCAATTCAAAAGCACAGCAGAGCCTTAAAAAGTCGGCTGGATATGTGGGGCTCACAATCCTCCTTATTCATTTATTCCTCCTTCTTTTTGCGCTCGAAGGCGTGATTTGTCTCGCCATGTCGCTTCCCTTAAGCCTTGCTTTGGCAACCATGGGTTCGATGTTTGGTGCGGCCATCGCAAAATACAGCAAGCCCAATGCGGTCTCACCATCACTTTTGTTATTCGCATTGCCCATCCTGCCTTGGGCCGAGAGTGCATTCATGAGTCCCCATCAAGACTCCGTTTTGTCGTCCATTGTCATTGACGCCCCTGCGACCCAGGTCTGGCCTCACGTCATCAAATTTTCTGACCTTCCCAAAACAGACGATTGGCTCTTTAAGCTTGGCGTTGCTCATCCCCTGCGGGCTCGAATTGAGGGCCAAGGCGAGGGTGCCATCCGGCACTGCGAGTTTTCAACAGGATCCTTTGTAGAACCTATTACAACCTGGAATGAGCCCCATCACTTGGCATTCGATGTCAAATATCAACCACAGCCCATGAAGGAACTGACCTTCTACGACCACTTGGATGCCCCCCATCTGGATGGGTATTTCCGTTCCGTCAAAGGCGAGTTTCGCTTGACTCAAACTTCCGATGGCAAAACTCTTTTAGAGGGTCGCACGTGGTATGAAATGGACATGCAACCCGGTTGGTATTGGCAGATGTATGGCCGGTGGTTTATTCACAGAATTCATGGGCAAGTTTTAGCCCACATAAAAAACCTGGCTGAAACCAAATGAGCTCAAATTCAATCGCGAATAAGCACACTCGAAGTAAACGCAGGCAATAAGATTTCACTGCGCACGACGTTCCCTTCTAAGTCGCGAAAAACCGGAGTTCCAAGCGATACCGTCGCTTGAGGTGCCGTCGGATTTGTGACCAACTTTTGGATGGCGGTTTGGTCCTGTGAACAATCGACCACAACCATTTCCAGATGAACTTAACTTTTTGAACATTTGCGCTCGATTGCACTTTCTCTAAAATAATTGCACATTTTCTTGAATGGCTTTTCGCATTGGACTGCGTTTACTCATCGTCCATGATTTGGTCCCATCTCGAGGGAGCCCCCATATGGGACATCGAAAAAAAACATACCCTCTCAGCTGGCATTTGGTTGCGCTTGTTCTTGCTGCCATGCTGCCATTCTTCATTTTTTCGGCACTCTTTGTCTACCAGCTTGTAGGCTATGAACGAGAAACCCGCGAACGCCAACTGCGCACCACTTCCCTTTCACTGGCAACTTCAGTTGATCAAGAAATTGAATCGAGTTTACGTACTCTTGATGCGCTTTCCGCTTCGCTTAATTTCAAAAATCGAACACTTAGCGATGTCCATGCAGATCTCGAAAGAATTCACAAGTCGCAACCCACATGGTTGACTCTGCTTCTTCATTCACCCGAAGGAAAGACCCTGCTCAACAGTCGTGTTTCATTTAAGGAAACCCTTGTCAGTGCTGCGGAACCGACGACTCTTTTAAAACTTTTTGCCACTGGCAAGCCTATCATCGGTTCCATTGCGCGTGGCTCACAAAGCAGCGAAAAAAACAGAAAATGGGCCTTTGCCGTGCGCGTCCCCGTTTTTGAAAATGGCCAGGTCATTTATGCGCTTTCGGCGGTCATCACAAATGAAGCTTTGCAAAACATTGTTCAGCGCTCAGAATCTCCTCCCGACCACTGGACTCGAACCGTCATCGACAGTGAAGGCACCATTGCGGCTCGCTCACGAAATCCGCAGGAGTTTGTAGGCAAGAAAACCAAACCCGCCTTCTATAATCTCATTAAAAACAGTGAACATGGAATAATGCGATCGACAACTCTCGATGGCAAAGAAGTTTATTCTGCATACAATCGCTCTCCCATTTCAGGCTGGACAGTTGCAGTTGCAGTGCCGACCGAAGTTCTTGACGCACCGGCACATCAATCCCTTTTAACTGTGTTGGGAGTTGGATTGTTACTTTTGTGTACCTTTGGCGGCGTGGCTCTTTTTTATGCTCGAGCACTGGTAAATAATTTCGGTTCTTCTTTTGGCAGCTTTCAGCATCATCGGCGCAATCGAACAGACAGCGAGGTCTCAACTCATTGGCGCCTCATTTGGCAAAGAAAGAACACAACTCATTCACTCGCGCAGTGAGCTTATTGGAGTGGCTGTGGGGGTTGGAATCTATTTGCTCGAGCAATTCAAAATTGAAATGCTGACCCAGCTCTTCATTTTAACGGTGACTTCCATTGCTGCTGGGATGATTTTTTCGAAAACATTTCGTTCGTCCTCGTATTTACTCAAGTCAGAGGAGCAAAAATTTTGAGCGAAATCGAAACGGGTGGCGGATTTGCTTCACTTCCCAAGACAGAGCGCTTGAATGTTGCAAAGCACTTTTTTAATGCGGGGTTCTAATGCTTGAAATTCAAGCAAGAAACGATAAAAAATTCGCAATTGATTTTTATGATTTTTAAAAACAGGAAGAATAAGGAAGAGAAAGGAAACAAGTTTTAAGTGGTGAAGGGTCCGGGACTCGAACCCGGGACCAAGAGATTAAGAGTCTCTTGCTCTACCAACTGAGCTAACCCTCCAAACTTGTTTTTTGTAGCTAACTCAATGAAATAAAAAAGTCAAGGGTAAAATTCCTATTTACTCTTGACTAAGTCGAGAAAAAATTAATTTTCCGGAGAGCCTTACTGTGTAACGAGAAGGATGGAGATGATGAATGCCAAAATGGTTTGGAATTCGATAAGCGCGAGACCGATCAGGAGCGGTGTGAAGAGCTTGTCAGCGCTTTGTGGGTTGCGGCCGATTCCTTCATAAGCAGCAGCAGCAGCGCGGCCTTGTGCGCTTGCGCCTCCCAAAACTGCGAGTCCGACAGCGAGGCCAGCAGCGAGGTATTTCAAGCCAGCGCCCAAATCACCACCGGAAGCAGCAGCAGCTTCTTGTGCAAAAGCAGGAACAGAAGCAACGAGAGCAACAGCAGCAAGAACAATCTTTGTTGTCTTAGACATGGAAATCCTCCGAAAGAAAAATAATGAAAACGTTTCGTCCATTCTTAATTGGGGTCTCTTGCACAGAGACTCCGGCATTGCCTTGTGGGGCAACACGCAGTTTTTATCCCTCTGGATAAAAACGAAGGATGTCATTCGGTGGAAAAAAGCGCGAATGGGAAAGCTTTTTGCACCGCATCCAAAAAATCCATAAGACGAGCACAGTGCGAAATCAGTGATGATCGGCGTGATGTGCTGTTTCAATGGCAAGCTTGATATAGACAGCGCTCAAGGTCATGAAAATGAACGATTGCAGACAAGCAACGAGCGTTCCAAAACCGAGAAGAGCAGCGGGGACAGGTAGAAAGGGCATACCGGCTTGTTTAACGAGTCCGGAAAAGACTCCAAACACAAGGTGGTCGCCTGCAATATTTCCAAAAAGACGCAAGCTAAGTGAGATAGGGCGTGCGCACATTCCGATAAATTCGATGGGAAAAATCAAGACGGAAAGCCACCAAATGGGGCCTGCCATGTGCTTAATGTAGTCCATTCCACCGTACTTGAGGCCATAAAAGTTAAACATTAAAAAGATGACGATGGCCATGCCTAAAGTCATGTTCACTTGCTCTGTTGCTGGCGTAAAGCCAGGCACAATACCTGCAAGGTTTGTGAGCAAAATAAAGAAGAACGTTCCGCCCAAGAGAGGCGCAAACTTCTGCCAATGCTTTTCGCCAATCACGGATTCGAGCGTGGAGCTGACGACGGCCCAGCACAGCTCTAAGAAGCCTCGGACGCCAAATTTTTTGGGTGGCAAAAGCTCTTCGTCCGACAATTTTTCGGGAACAAGTTTGTGCAAACCACCCAGCAAACCAACGACAGTCACCAAAAGAAAAGTGAAGACTGAGGCCATGATAGGCCACCAATATTCGGTGTCTTGGACACCCAGATTACTCAGCACAAGTTTGTGCCAATTGATAATAGTGATAGCGCCCCCACCGGCGTACGCGTTCACCGAAGAGAGTGCACTTACCGCTCCCAATCCAGCAACAAAAGCTTGTTTGCCGAATGATTTGGGGAGGGAAAGCATCGATGGGAAATTCATCCTGCCCCCTGGGAAATAAAAGACCTATAGTCTGGATCCGTAAGGCGTTTAACGCAACGGAGCACGACTTGCAAGCGTGAGCGTCAACAATGTGCAAAAGGCTGAACCGCAAAAAAAGGCCAAGGAAAGAAGGATGCCATCGCGAAAAAAATACGTCAGTGCAAAGAGCGTCAAAATGGCCCCAAACTTTAAAGCGATGCCCGGCCACGGCTTTTTTTGCTTCACAATAGCCCTTGACTGGAGAAACACTCCGGTCATGAGGCAAATTCCAGCGAGTGAAAAGGCCAGCAATCCTATGGCATTCAACTTTCTTTCTCCTTCGACGCGTCAGGCTCTCCCGCTTGAGTAGGGGCCTGTCGCTCCTGTTCCCTACCTGATCTGACAAAGGTTCGAAAGGACAAAACTGTGGCAAGCGAGCAAAGGACGACGATGACAGCCCCGCTTAATGCGCGGCAAGTCAGGAGCTCCCAACCCAGCGAAGAACACGTTTGTTCGCCTTGTTTGGAGCCCCACCAAAGCTGTGAAAACACCACCAAGACAACCATGGCGCTGAGTTCACCATAGATGATTCCAAAACCAATCAGCAGTCGCTTCACACAAACTCCTCTTGACCTGCACCTGTACCGTGTTCACAATCGGTTTCCCAGCAAATCGTTGGGTCCGGCGACTTGGGCACTGAGGCTTTAGATGACCAGCATTGCGAATGGGGAACTCTTTTTCGAAAAACTTAAAGAGCGCTTGATGGAAGTGGGCTTCCAAGAAAAAATTGCGGCCACAGTTGCCTCGGTTATTCAGCCCGTCAAAATCGAAGGCAATACCATCATCGCGGACTGCAAAGACAACTTCTATAGATACACCGTTATCAATTCAAGAATGTCGACCATCACCGAAGTTGCCAAGGAATGCTGGGGCCCCGACATCGAGATCTTCATCCGCTCTGAAGCCGATACGCAGTTTCTCCCTAAAAAGCGCACTCGTGGCGAAAAAAAGGGCACGAAGCCCAAATCGCAGCCCGAAGACTCGCTGTTTGCCTCCCCCGAGGCTCCTGTAGAAAGTCTGCCCCTGGCGCCTTTGATCCAGGCAAAAATAAAATCGAGCAAAGAGAAGTTGGCCTTGCCTGAACGGCCCTTGAATGTGGAACAAGGCGAAGTCTTTGAGCCCGAAAAAAAGACAGAGGCGAAGGAAGAAAAGGCACCCGCAACCGCTGTGCTGCATGCCTCTAGAAACCTCGACCAGATCTCTAAATCCACTAAAGTAACACCCATTGCCTTGGGTGAAGACTTTGAAGGCCGGCAAAATGCCCTGTTAGAGGCCCCCCTGCGCGGCCTGATGCCTGAATTTACTTTTTCGACATTTGTGCGTGGGCAAAGCAATCTCATTGCCTATTCTGCCTGTGAATCCATTGCGCGCAATCCTGGGAATCTCACCAACCCGGTGTTTATTTATGGGGCAACGGGCCTTGGAAAAACGCACCTTTTGCATTCTGTGGGGAACGAAATTAAGCGCAATCATCCTGACTGGATGATCGTATATGTGACCAGTGGCGATTTTATGAACGAGCTGATTGCCAGTATTCGCTTCAACAGGCAAGAAGTTTTTCGCAATAAGTATCGACTTTGTGATGTGTTGCTTGTGGATGATATTCAGTTTTTAGAAAATAAAGATGCAACCCAACTTGAATTTTTTCATACCTTTAATGAACTTTACCAAAAGAAAAAACAGATCGTCATCACCAGTGACAAGTACCCGCGCGATATTCCCAATATTGAAGAGCGTCTCAAAAGCAGATTTTTACAAGGTCTAATTGCAGATATTGAACCCCCGAGTTTTGAAGACCGCGTCGCTATTATTGATGCAAAAAGCAAGGGGCTGGGCCTTCGCCTTTCCCGTGAGATCATTTTGCACATCTCCACCCACGTCAAATCTAATGTGCGCGAAATTCAGGGAGTGCTTAATAATCTCTTGATGACACAGTCGATGAGTGGAAAAATCCCCACGATCGAATCGACGAACTCACTTTTACGCCGCATTGTCCGTGTCTCTGAGGCCGCAGCTGATATTCCCACCATTCAAAGGGCTGTGGCTTCTTATTTTGGAATTAAATTGTCGGATCTGTTGTCTGCAAACCGCTCGCAGAAATTTGTGGTGCCCAGGCATATTGCGATGTTTCTTGCAAAGGAATTGACTTCAAGCCCTGTTACCGAAATTGCAGAATCTTTTGGAAAAAAAGATCACACCACCGTCATGCATGCCATTTCCAAGGTACGTGAACTTCTTGAAAAAGATGCTTCAACCCGCACAGCCATTCAAGATCTCAAACGAAAACTCGACCAGAATCCACTTTGAAGGTGGCGATTTTTCCGGATGCTGAACGAAACAAGCGATCGTGAAGTGCGAGATATTTTTCGTCCTTGAAATTCGAAAGATCCGGAAGCAGAATACGAAGAGCTTCGGAATTTTGTTCGGCCACTCTCAAAACCGTAAAAGCCTTTGAAATTGCTATTTCAATGTCGCCTTCAGGCGAAAGGTCAATGTACCCACAAAAATCTTTGGAATAATTCCGACATTTTGCACCAAAGTCGATCAGAAAAGATGAATTTTTTGAAAACTCTTCGCCGAACTCATCATCTTGAACAGAATGTTCAGACGAAATATGCAAAAGATAGGCCGGCAGCTGGGGCGCATAGTGCGTCAAAAGCTGACCCGGAGCTTCTTGTTGCTCACTTTCTGTTTTAACGGTGCGCTGTAAAATGGTGACCTGCGCTTCAATTCCAGCACTTTTAAGAACACCTTCGAGGTCCTCAACGCCCACAATTCCCCTGCGCAAAACCGTGAGGTGACGCCCTTCGACTTTTACGATGGTGGATTCAATTCCCACCGCACAGTTTCCGCCATCGAGCACAAGCACATCGACGTGGGAAAGATCGTCTGCGACGTGCTGGGCGCAGGTTGGACTCACGTGGCCAAACCGATTGGCACTGGGGGCCGCAACGGGGATTCCAGACTTTAAGAGAAGTTCGAGGGCAAGTGGGTGAGCAGGAATTCGAATGCCTACAAATTCCCCTCCTCCCGTCACGACATCGGGTACCAACGCGCTCTTTCTAAGTATGAGAGTCAGTGGGCCGGGCCAGTAGCGTTCTGAAAGCGTAGTCACAAGTGCTGTTTCATCAGCAGATAAGCAGAGCAATGGAAAAGCTTGCTGCAGAGTGGGTACATGAACGATCAGAGGATCGGTAAAGGGCCTGCCTTTGGCGGTAAAAATGGAAGCGCACGCGTTAGCGTCGAGGGCGTTCGCTCCCAAGCCATAAACGGTCTCCGTGGGGAAGGCCACGAGGCCTCCATTTTGGAGTTTTTGAGCACAGCGCATCAGGTTGTCTTCGAAATAACTTAATATTTCCATTGGTTACATTCTTAATTTAAAAGTTATCAACATTCTATCCACAGGGTTATCCACAGGAAATTGGCACTTATCCACAGAGTTATCCACAGGAAAAAGGGAGTTATCCACAGGTTGTCCACATGAAAAACGGAGTTGTCCACAGAGTTATCCACAAAAAAGGGCCAGTTATCCACATTTTTCTGCACACCGCAGTCTGGAATGGACAGGAAAAAAAGGATGTGGATAACTCTGTGGATAACATGTGGACAAGGTGTGGATAACTTGAAGCACCCGGTTGCCTTTCAAAAGTTATCCCCGTCTATCCACAGGCTATCCACATCATATCCACAGGGTTATCCACATGAAAAACGGCTGGTTTTCTAGAATTTTCCAATTACTTTCAGTGTGTTAAAAAATATTACAAAAGTTATCCACACAAAAGGGCTTCACCTACTACTACTTCTGGATCAAAGATATCCACTTGATCATTCTTTCTTAGAAGAAGAAGGAACCCTGCAGCTCTCCATCCATCGCTTGTGGACAGGTCATGGATGGGATAAGCACGAGTGTTGCACTTCGTTTCAAATCTTGGGGTATCCCGTATGACCTGGGTCTTTCAATCTCAGCCAGTCTGTTCGCATGACATGAACTCTGCTCCCCCGAGCCAAGTCATTACTGCCGTCCTCGATCGAGACAGACTGGCGACAGCCTTGGCAGCCGTATCTGCTGCCCAAACGGAAGGCGACGTCGGTTGGATCCAACTGCACTTCGTCGGAAATGGGCAGGTTGTGCTGTCTGCCGTCAGCCACAATATTTCGATCAAATTTGAATTTTCGGCCGACTACAAAGGTCAGGGTGTGATTAAGGTTTCCGGAAGGCAGTTGTCTGATTACGTCAAGCAGCTTCCGCCCGAAAAAATTTCACTCACCGCAGACCTCCCACAAAAACTTTCCTTGAAGTGCGGGCGCAGTTCAGCACGCCTTCAACTCGTTCAAGATCAATCCCACACTGAAATTATGGTTCCGCAAGTAGGCACCTGCATTTCAGTAAAAGGCGAACTTCTTGAGCGGTGGGTCTCCAAGTTTCGTGAATTCGTCATGGTCGATGACACCCGCTATTACGCCAATGGCGCCTACATTTGGGCAGATGCTCAAGGCAGCCTCCATGCTGTCGCAAGCGATGCCCTGAGGCTCGCCAAAGCCGACCTCATCGAGGGCATCAAGATTGAAGCTCTCGACAACAGCGCGGTTCTGGTTCCCAAAAAGGCGCTCGATGAATTGCGGCGCATCTGCTCGCAAGAGCCAGGCCGGGATTTTATTTTGCGTTGGCACCAAGACAGTCTGTTTTTTGCGATCGAAACTGAATCTTATGCTATGGTCTCAAAGTGTATTTCTGGGAAATATCCACCTTACGAATCCGCGATACCTCAAAAGATCAATCTTGAACTTTCCCTGGATTTGGGTGCGCTCACCGAAAGTGTGCGCAGAGTGCTGCTTTTTTCAGACAAGGCGCGAACCATCAAATTTAACTTCGATGGTCCTGTGCTGGATGTTCAAAGCTTTACCCCCGGTCTGAAGGAAGGCGAAGAGATTGTCGAGCTCGAAACTCCCGTCGAGAACGCATTTGAGGTAAACTACAACGGTAATTTGCTGACGGGCATCATGAATGTTCTTCCGGGGAAAAAGATTCTTTTCTCTTGGGAAAACGTAAATAGGCCCGTAAAAGTCACCGGTGAAAAAGAGCGCGGAGTTGAGGTGTTCTATCTTCTCGTTCCAACCCGTTACTGAAATCAGGTCCGCACCGCATATCTGGAGCAACTATGCTTTTTAGAAAAAGCCGTCCTTTGTTCATGTCTGACGCAGAGTCAGCGGCCGACACTACGGCGTATGGCGCAAGTCAAATTCAGATCCTCGAAGGTTTGGAAGCCGTCCGGAAACGTCCGGGCATGTACATTGGCGACACAAGTTTTAATGGTCTTCATCACCTTGTCTATGAACTTGTCGACAATTCCATCGACGAATATCTTGCAGGACATGGAAATCAAATTGAAGTCATTCTTCACCTCGATGGAAGTGTTACGGTCAGTGACAACGCGCGAGGCATCCCGACGGAAACTCACTCCGAAGGGCGCAGTGCACTCGAAGTTGTCATGACCGTTCTGCATGCCGGTGGAAAATTCAACAACAGCGTGTACAAGGTTTCCGGTGGATTGCATGGAGTCGGTGCATCTGTTGTGAACGCTTTGTCTTCGCTGTGCCGCGTGGAAGTGCGCCAAAAAGGCCAAGTTTTCATGCAGGAGTTTCGCCAAGGAATTCCTCAAGGAAAGCTGCAAGTCATTGGCACCACCGAGGCAACGGGGACAAGAACAACGTTCAAACCCGACGACACGATTTTTGAAGTTTCACAGTACAATTTTGATACCCTCTCGGGGCGTTTGCGCGAACTTTCCTTTTTAAATAAAGGTGTCTGCATTCGACTCGTCGATGAAATCAACGACAAAACTGTAGAGTTTAAATACGAAGGTGGTTTGCTTTCCTTTGTGGAATTCTTAAATCGCAGCAAAACAGCTATCCACGCAAAGCCGATGTATTTGACGATGGAGCGCGACAATTGCGCCGTCGAACTTGCCTTGCAGTGGAACGATGGCTATTCCGAATCGAGTTATTCCTATGTGAATAACATCAACACAGCTGAAGGTGGAACCCACGTTACGGGCTTTCGCTCGGCACTTACCCGTGTTGTCAATCAGATCGCAGCCAACGACAAAAATGCGCTCAGCTTAAAAGAAGCCCTTTCAAGCGATGACATTCGTGAAGGCCTCACAAGCGTTATTCACGTCAAAATTCCCGATCCCCAGTTTGAAGGGCAAACCAAATCCAAGCTTGGTAATACTCGGGTGCGCACGGTTGTTGAAAGTGTTCTCAACGACAAATTGACAGACTTTTTCCACGAAAATCCAGACATCGCGAAAAAGATCGTCGGAAAAATCGTCGATGCTGCAAGAGCCCGCATTGCTGCCCGCAAGGCGCGCGAATTAACCCGCCGCAAAACCGCACTCGACTTTTCAGGCCTGCCCGGAAAAATTGCGGATTGCCAAGAAAAAGATCCCGCTCTGTGTGAGATCTTTATCGTGGAAGGGGACTCCGCAGGTGGTTCGGCAAAGCAAGGGCGCGATCGAAAGATTCAAGCCGTGTTGCCGCTCAAAGGTAAAATTTTGAACGTCGAAAAAGCATCGGCCGATAAGATGCTTTCGAGTCAGGAAATTCGAATTCTCGTGCAGGCTTTAGGCACCGGGATTCGCGCTGACTTTGATATCAGCAAATTGCGTTACCATAAAATTATTTTGATGACAGATGCGGACGTGGATGGTGCACATATTCGCACCCTCTTACTCACGTTTTTCTATCGTCAGATGCGCGAAATTATTGAACGCGGATATCTTTATATCGCTCAGCCACCCCTTTATAAATACAAAAAAGGCAAATCTGAGCGTTACCTTAAAGATGACACCGGTCTTGAAGACTATCTTCTCGAAATTACATTGACAGATGCAAGGGTTGAAGACGCCAAGGGCGAAGTGATTTCAAATTCATATGTGCGCAACATGCTTGCTCTTGTTGAGCGTCACAACCGCATTATGAGCGTCATGGCAAGACGCCGCAGTGAAGTGATTATGCGGCATTTGGCTTCGGCTACAGAATTTCAGCCAGGCTTATTTTTTGATCGCGAAAAGCTGCAAGAGTATATCGATCGTATGGCGAGCGATGTTGCAGCCATTGGAAGATTTTCTGCAAATATCGATTTTGACACCGAGCACAATCGATATTTTGCACAAGTGATCTTTAATATTGGCGGAAAGCCAATGCGATTTAAGCTCGACACTGAATTTGCCGAATCAGGCGAGTTTCAGGAGTTGCGCAAAATTCGCGGGCAACTTGAGCAAACGTACACCTTGCCCCTTCAGTACATCGTTGAAAAGAAGCAACCAAAGAGTTTGGCAGGATGGGTGGAGCTGAATCATCAGCTGCTCTCGGATGGCCGCTCGGGTGCCTATATTCAACGCTACAAAGGGCTCGGTGAAATGAATGCTGAGCAGCTCTGGGAAACAACCATGAATTCGAACACCAGACAACTTCTTAAAGTAGAGATCGAAGATGCCATTGCGGCCGACGATCTTTTCTCAATGCTGATGGGCGATGATGTGCCCCCCCGCAAAGAGTTTATTGAAAAGAATGCCCTGAATGTTCGCTATTTAGATTTCTAATTTTCACGATTTGAACTGGGAAAAACTATGACGACTCAAGGTCAATTAGCCCCGATTGTACCGGTCAACATCAATGAAGAGATGAAGAGCGCCTATCTCGAATATGCGATGAGCGTTATTGTCGGACGTGCTCTTCCTGATGTGCGTGATGGCATGAAGCCGGTCCATCGCCGTGTGCTTTTTTCGATGTATGAGCAAGGCATTTTTCACAACAAAGCGTACCGAAAATCGGCGCGTGTTGTGGGGGATGTGCTCGGTAAATACCACCCGCACGGAGACAGTGCAGTTTACGAAGCCCTCGTTCGGCTTGCGCAAGAATTTTCGATGCGCTACCCGCTCGTCGATGGGCAGGGAAACTTCGGAAGTATTGATGGCGATAGCCCTGCGGCAATGCGTTACACCGAGGTCAGGCTTGCTAAAATAGCCGACACTTTGATGGGCGGTATCGAAGAAGGGACCGTTGATTTTGGTGCCAACTACGATAATTCCGAGCGCGAACCTTTGGTGCTCCCCACCCTGTTTCCACAGCTGTTGGTAAACGGACAGTCTGGAATTGCAGTGGGAATGGCTACCAATATTCCTCCGCACAACCTCACTGAAATTCTCGAAGCACTGGTTTATTTGATCGACAATGATCATGCGACCATTGATGAATTGACGCGCTTTGTAAAAGGCCCGGATTTTCCGACCTATGGAATCATCTGCGGACTCAAGGGCATTCATGATGCCTACCGCACCGGGCGAGGCAGCATCTCGATCCGTGGACGCGCCACCGTTGAAACGATGAAGAATGGTAAAGATCAAATCATCATCACTGAGCTTCCCTATCAAGTGAACAAAGCGGCTCTTATTGAGCGCATTGCTGACCTTGTGAAGGAAGAAGAAATTCAAGGCATTTCGGATATCCGCGATGAATCGAATAAAGAAGGCATCCGGATCGTCATCGAAATTAAAAAAGGTGAAAACGGCGAAATCGTTTTAAATCACCTGTACAAGCGCACGCGCCTGCAAGACTCCTTCGGCGTAAATATGGTGTGCATTGTGCGTGGTGTTCCAAGGCTTTTAAATCTGCGTGAGTGCCTCGAACACTTTAGGGATCACCGCCTCGAAGTCGTGACACGCCGTACTGCATTTCGCCTTAAAAAAGCCGAAGACCGCTTGCACATCTTGGCGGGCTTAAAGATCGCCGTTGATAATGTGGATGATGTTGTTGCAATTATCCGGGGGGCCGATAGCCCGGATGCAGCCCGTGAAGGTTTAATTGCCAAGTATGAACTGTCCGATAAGCAAGCCAATGCCATTCTTGAAATGCGCCTCGCCCGCCTCACAGGCCTCGAGCGCGAAAAGATCGTTGCCGAATATCAGGAAGTCACCCTCGTGATCGAAGATTTACGCGATATTCTTGCCAAGCCTGAGCGCGTGCGCATCATGGTTAAAGACGAGCTTTTGGAACTCAAAGGCCAGTTTGGCGATGGCAGACGCACCGAAATCACCATGGATGCAGGCGATGTCGACATTGCTCAGCTCATCACTCCTGCTGATGTCTTTGTAACCTTCTCGGTTGCAGGCTACATTAAGCGCGTGAATGAAGATGAATTCCGTGCACAAAAACGTGCTGGTAAAGGCAAAACAGGTGCGGCATTAAAAGAAAGCGATGTTGTTAAAGTAACATTCCGGGCGCATACCCACGATAACATTTTGATGTTCTCGAACCTGGGTAAAGTTTACTGCTTTAAGGTTTATGAATTGCCTGAGGGCAGTGCTCAAGGGCGTGGAAAATCCATCGCGCAGTTTCTCACGTTGCAAACCGGCGAAAACATTTCAACGATGTTACCTGTGCGCGAGTTTCCCGAAAATTCCTATATTTTCATGGTTACAGCGCAGGGTGTGGTTAAAAAAGTCGAACTTACAACCTTTGCAAACATTCGCGCAGGTGGCTTAAGAGCCCTCACCCTCGATGAAGGCGATGCCTTGGTTGCAGCGAAGATCACCACGGGCTCCAACGAAATTGTTCTCGCCACAGCCAATGGTAAAGCCATTCGCTTTAACGAAGACGAAGTCCGGGCCATGGGACGTTCGGCGCGCGGCGTAACGGGAATTAAACTCGATGACGGCGATGCCGTTATTACTGCTGAGGTCCCCGACCCCACCGAGAAAATCTTGGTTGTCACAGAGTATGGCTATGGCAAACGCAGTGATCTCGACGAATATCGCACCACGGGCCGTGCTGGAAAAGGCGTGAATGCCATCCGCACCACCGAGCGAAACGGGAAGGTCATGGGTGTGCAATCTGTGCGCGACGACTGCGATATCATGCTGACGACCAACACAGGTCGCGTGCTGCGCATTCCTGTGGGCGGTATCCGCATTCTCGGTCGACTGACGCAAGGTGTGTGTCTCATGCGTATTATTGATGGAGAACGTGTGGTCTCCGTATGTAAACCAAATGAATATGACGACACTCCCGTTACCGAACTTGAATCGACTGAAGAGATTGAATAAACAAGAAACCGCGAGCGATCGCGGTTTTTTCATTTCTAGTGGGAAAGGTTTTTCTGTGCTTTTAACGAAAGACTTCATATCCCCGAGAGCTGTCTGCAAGGTTCTCGGGGTTTTTGCGTTTGGCATGTTGAGTGCGTGTAAGGGTTCGACTGCAAAGACGGTCGGCGATAACTTGGCGGGCGCCTATTCCATGGTGACTTTGCCTTCTAAACAAAGCGTTTTTGTGCTGAATTCTTCCTTTTCGCCCGAGTACGAAGATGGAAGTCTGTTGCGATTTGAAATCAATAAAGAAGGCGTGCTCACCAAGAAAGAAGCCACTGTGTTGCCTCGTTTGGGTACGATCATGGCTGTCACGGCAGATGAAAAATACATCGCGGTGGGATTTTCGGGTAAAAAATCATTTGTGCGTTTCTTTAATGTCGAAAACCCGGCCTCCCCTGTTGAAGTGGCAGAGGTGATATTTGAAGATGCCTCCACTCAGGGCATCACCTTTCAAGACCTCACCTTTTTTACGCGGCCTGGGAATCCCGGTGAATATTTTCTTGCGGGGTCGATCGAATTTACAGCGCGGCTTGCACCCAAAGTTTTTGTCTTGAAGTTTAATGGCAGTACGGCGGTGCGCCACTTCACGTTGCCCGATGATTTGCCCAATAACCCCACAGCCTATCGCCTGGGCTATACGAGCCCTCTGTACTTAAAAGAAACGGATCAGTTTGTTGCTTTTCCGCGCTCACCTTCGGGAAAAATTCCGACGTTGCGCCCCGAGATTCCAACAAAACTCCTCAAAGAAAAGAAGCTGGAAAGTGGGGATATCCGAACGGTCTCACTCATCGCTTTTCCCTTTGAAAAGTTTGCCAGTGCCGCTGACATCAAGTTTGTTCCGTTAGTGTGGAACAATGATTTGAAGGTTGAAAGCGCTGCCGCAGAAGATTCCACGGAATTTCGCAGTGCGTTCTACCGCACGTCTTTGAACTTGGCGAAGGCGGTCAATAGTCAGGGCTGTTACGATCGCAACACCTTACCGCAGGTTCCCAATGCTTTGGCCAAAGACGCCGTACTTGCTGTCGACGGCTCTGAATTGCGCTCTGAGGTTTTAAAGTTTTCGGGTTGGGAGGCTCTCAATACTGCCGCGAGCGTTCCTGTTGCGTTGCCTGCTTATTCACTCGAAACGCCGAACGGGGAATTGGTTGCCCACGTGGTGTGGGACAATCCCTTGACGCGTGAATTTTATTCGCGCACCCAAGATGTTGAAGAGCTGAGCGGCAATCGCACCGAAATTCAAAAGATTGACATCCTTGAGGCAGAGGGTGCCTGCGTGCCCGTGTGGAATCGGTACGAAAAAAGAGAGAAGAACAGCGGCAGTGAGGTCTCACGCGTGCAAACCGGACATGGCCGCGAAGCGGGCAATCCTTTGACTTTGGTCAACCCTATCAAGGGAGCTGTTGCCAGTACGGTCTTTGGTGATCTGATGGTCACCGTTTCTTACTCGGCAGGTGAATTTTCGGTTTTGCGCTATGGCAGCGGCAAGTGGGATGTTGTGAGCACCTTCAAATAAGGATGGCCCAAATGAAGATCTTTCTCGACAGTGCAAGCTTAGATGAAATTCGCAAGATTGCCGATTTGGGAATTTGTGATGGCGTGACGACCAACCCCACCCTCATCGCAAAGAACGGGCAAGATTTTAAAACGGTTTTGCAGGAAATTGTAAAATTGGTGGATGGCCCGATTTCAGCGGAAGTGGTGAGCACGGAAGCCACCGGCATGCTGGCAGAGGCACAGGTTTTGAGTGCCCTCCATGCCAATATCGTGATTAAACTTCCCCTGACGCCTGAAGGCCTCAAAGCCTGCCGCAAGCTCACCGACAAAGGCGTCAAAACCAATGTCACCCTGTGTTTTCAAGCAGGGCAGGCTCTTTTGGCAGCGAAGTGTGGCGCGACCTATATTTCTCCCTTTATTGGCAGGCTCGATGATATTAGCCAAAATGGAATGAATCTCATTCGAGATATCCGCACCATTTATGACAACTATGGCTATAAAACCGAGATTTTGGCCGCAAGCATCCGTCATCCACAGCACATGATTGAAGCGGCTCTGGCGGGGGCTGATGTGTGTACAGCGCCCCTTAAGATCATTATGCAACTCTATGCACATCCGCTCACCGAGAAGGGTCTGGAGTCTTTCTTGGAAGATTGGAAAAAATCAGGTCAAAAGTCGATTCTTTGACGGAAGGCAAAAAAGAATCTTATTTTTTGGAACGGCTTTGCCGTTTTTTTTTGGCCTCGAGTCTTGAGTTTAGTCGAATGAATATCTGCTAAGATTACGAATGTGAAGGAGCTGCGGGCTTTTAAAGTGGCTTAATTTGGAGCGCCCTGTCCCCCGCTGGAACCCACCTTCAAATTCTCGAGCAGAATTGCTTTACGTAGGACCTTTTCTTTATTTTTCAGATGTTTACCGTGTAACTTCCAAACGCGTTTCGAATTTTTGTACAGACTGCCGAGCGTAATTAAGACGTCTAAAATCATTTTATGAGTTCATTTTATTTTTATTTCATTATTCCCTTATTTTTCGAGTATCAAACCACAAGTTTCACAATTCAAGGTAATGATATCGATGCGTTGATTGTGGGATTTACCGAGTTTAGCCCCGTTTTTCTCAGGAAATGGAACAGGAACTGGGAAGACAAATATTGGACTTCTCATGTCTTTTCTGTATGAAGAGTTCCTTGGTTTGGTACAAAGAGAAAGTCGTTCCTTGAATCTGTTGAAGTTGAATATTTTCGCTTTCTGCAGACTTTCTCCCGGAGGGAAGCTGTATGAGGAGACTCATTTTATTGAAATATGGCGCTTGCGCCTTTTTAGTAAATCTTAATGATGAGGTATGTAATGCCGCTCAACCTGAATCTCTCACAAGTCTTGCTACCTTTGCTGAAAGGCCTTTCTTTACTCCTACGTTGAGAAAGCAAAAGGAAAAAAGAGTTTCTAAGAATTTGGAACTTAATTTTCTCGATGAAAAAAAGGTCTTTAAGAACGAAACAGATGACCTCTTGCTGCAAAGTTTTTTAGAGCCCCGCAAAAATGAAATTGTAAGAGCTATGAATTTGTGGGCCACTTGGTATTACACACCAACGTTTGAAAGCTCACCGGCAAAAAAAATTCCCCTCTTGACCCTCAATGGAAAAGAATTGGGTGTGAGGTTAAGCAGAGATGAGTTTTGTGATGGCGCAGCCCAAGGTTCCTTTCGGGTGCGCAAAAAGCCTGGGCAAGACGTGTTTTTTAATGTGTCGGGCTTAGGGTCGGCTCTCCAAGTGGATTGCAAGTTCAAATGGCGCTTTCGGCACCTAGGACGTACCCGTTTTCAGACAGCGATTGCTCCCTTGGGAAATGGTGGAAAATCATTCCGCGTGGTTCCTTATCGCAGCATTGCGGTTGATCCTGCTGTCATCCCCTTTGGCTCCGTTATTTTTATCCCCCAAGCCCGAGGCACGAAATTAACCTTGCCCTCGGGACATGAAGTGATTCACGATGGCTACTTTTTTGCAGCCGATCGCGGTGGTGCCATTGAAAAAAATCACATCGATGTTTTTTTAGGCCCCCACATTAAGAATCCATTTGAATGGGTTAAAAGTGAGCCCAAAGGGATTTTTAAGGCTTATATTGTTAAAAATGAAAGAATTAAGTTGCTCATGAAGGAAGTTCATTCCTTGCTCGGCAAAGAGCAACCTGTTCTTTTCTGATTTCAAGTTGTTTGCTTTTTTTGGTCTTTGCCTTGATTCTATAACTCACGTTTCAAGGCCCTTATCCTTGCAGAACAAAATTTAACGAAACAACGAAGTCTGTTCTCGGGGTGTCCATCTTTTGAGCACAAGAAAGGGAAAAAATGCGGATAAACCGCTTTCCTCGCCCGATCAAAATTAGGGTTCTTCCGTTCGGACTGATGAAGATGTTGAATCTGGTTGCGATCTTGGTCGCTCTCTGCGCACATGGAAAAGCGCTGGCCCAAAGTGAACCCTCAAAGACGGACTTGGTTCCACAGGCCTCCGCTCCCTCTCGCGAAGCCAGTCCTTATTTCATCTGTCTGAGCCGGAGACGGACGCCCGATTTCAATCGGGTGAGGTAAGCTAGCTGAAAGAGACGCAGTAGCAGAGCTACAAGTTTAAGGTTCGAATTGAGCCTGATGAGGTCGGTAAAATACATTAGGAATTTTTTCAGGTCGGAAATCTGCTCATCCGAACTTTTTTCTTTCTTCTGCCCAAAAAATGAACACCCCTTGAACACTCAAGCGTTGTTTCGTTATGCCTTGTAACAGCTGAATGAGGATATTAAAGCGTGACGTATACAATCAAGGCAAAAATAAAACAGAGTAAACGCCTTGAAGCATGGTATGTCGAGAATGCGACTCAGGCAGCGAAGCTTTACAATGAGTGCCTTCGAGAACAATTTGTACGTGCTTCAGATGGACTTCCGCTGTTTACCGCCGTTGACCTTATCAATAAGTATCGTGCATTTCCATTGGGTTCTGATTTTAAAGACCAGACTATTGCGAGGGCTGCAAAAGCCACTGTGGGATGGTATGTTTCTGAAAAACTTCGTTATGATATTTATCTCAAAAAAATTGAAAATGATTTAGTATACTTTAATGAAGTGAAGAAGAACTCAAATCACAATTATCAATTTCTGTTAAAAGTGGAAACACGAGTTGCTCGGCAAAAGGACTATCGTGCTCACGTTAGAAATCTTTCGAGAAAGCAGCTCATCATCGGCAGGCCCCACTTTCAAAAAAAGGTTTCGCTCGCCTTTGCCATTCGTGCCAGTAGGCAATCTTCAGTGCGCATTTCAGGGCGTAAAGTAACACTTACGCTCCCAAAATACAAAGGCGAAATCAGAGGACATCACAACCGACTGCCATTTCAAAGCGATTATTCTTTTTCGATAGCGACCCTTAAAAAAGATAACTGTGGCGACCTTTGGTTAACACTTGTTGTGGATGGAAAAAGGCCCCGTACAGAAGAGCCAGATAAGTTGAAGCCCCAAGTGGTCGTTGGAATCGACATGGGTTTAAAAACCACTCGCACCGCAGTCTCTGTCCGTCCAGAAACAACAGAAATCTTGGGTATCTACCAGCCCCTACGAGTAAACCATTTTAATGTGGGATACCGAGCTCTTGTACAAGCATCAAAGGGCGACCGTAGGGCTTTGCCTTTTGTACACAGGAAAATTGCGAGGCGTAGGCACGATAATATTGGTAAAGATGTCGAAAAAATAATTAGTATGGGAGATATTTTTAAAGTCGGACAACCTTCGAGCGCTTGGCTCATGTCCGGAAGACTTGCCAGAAGTGCTGCAGATGCTGCGAATTCTGAATTTCTCACCCGCTTTGCGAAACGTGCCAAAGAAGCCGGAAAAGAAGTGGGCGAAGTGAATGAATCTTACACATCACAGACGTGTCGCAAATGTGGTCACAAAAAAAAGATGCCCCTTTCTGAAAGAATATATTATTGCACTCAGAAAGCTTGCGGGCACGTGGAAGATCGCGATGTCAACGCAAGTTACCTCATCGCATTTCGGGATTTTCCATCCCCAAAAACTAAGACTCCTATAAAACGGAAAACCGGCGGGCTACCACGCCGGGGAATGAAAGCTCACGAAAGTGAGCGGGATTTCCAATCGACACCCCCTTGCAAGCCATGGGATTCATCCCGTGGTGGGGTGGAGAAGGTTTGACTGCAGGACTTCAGTGTGTAGGTATCAATACACAGGAAACATCTTAACTTTTTGGTAGCCTCTCCCAAGAAACAAAGCAGGCTTACCGCAAGGCCGCTGCTCAAGACGACTGCGACTCCGTATTTCGTTACTTTGGTGTGGAGCGTTACACTTGGCTCTCGCCAGACTTCAGGATATTTTCAATCGAGCATCATCTGCAAAAGCAGTTTGACAGCCTTGACAATCTTCTTGTGCGTCAGTCAACACGTTTTCACTTGGCGCGCAATGCCGTCTTGCCAACCGAACACATGCGAACTGCCAATCCAAATTTACAGACGGTGACTATTTCTTAAAAGAAAACCTGAGCCTTACGATGACCGTAAAGAACGTTCGAGAGCCCTCTGCCCGTCTTGATCCTGTGCTGCTCCAACGCCTTTTTTTCAATTTGATGCGCAATGCCCATGAGGCCAATCGAGATCAAAAAATCACCGTCACACTTTCCGTTGAGCAGGATGAAAGCAAGACTTGTGTCCGCATCAACAATACCGGAGTCCCTATTTCTGAGAGCTTGGCGCAACGCCTTTTTGATCCGAGAATATCGCGAAAATCCAGTTCAAGTGGAATCAATATGGGGCTGGGGCTTGCCATCTGCCGAAAAATTGCTCTTGACCATGGAGGTGATCTCTCTCTGGTTGAGAACAGCAAAGAACGTGGTGTTACCTTTCAACTTGAGCTTCCACGTCAAGGGGGAAAAACATGAAGACGACATTGCTTGTCGCAGACGACGATCCGGCCATCCGCCAAGCGGTGCGCTTTATTCTCATGAATGAACCCTTTGAGGTCCTTGAAGCGGGCACCCTTGAGGAAACCCATCAAGTCATCGTAAAATCTCAACCTGATATCTTGCTTTTGGATGTTCATTTCCAAGGAGCGGAGACAAGCCTTGCGCTGCTCAAGCAGCTCTCCGCTGAAGGAATTTCTCTTCCAACCCTGATGCTTTCGGGGGCCGCATCACCGCAAGAGGCAGCCTCGGCCATCAAGGCGGGAGCTTACGATTATCTTGATAAGCCTGTGACTGCTGAGCGTTTGAAGCTTACGCTCGAACGTTGTATTGAGCATACGAAACTGCGTACGTTCTTTAAATCAATGACCATTGAACATAATAATTCTTCGGATTTATTGGGCCGAAGTCCCGAGATTGAAAAAATTCGCAAGCAGATCACTCAAGTCGCATCAAGGGATCTTAAAGTTCTTTTGACGGGAGAAACAGGGGTCGGAAAAGAAGTTGTTGCCCAACGCATCTGGAAAGAATCCGCACGATCTAAAAAACCCTATATTGTGATCAATGCAGCCGCCATTCCAGAAACGCTGATAGAAAGTGAACTTTTTGGACACAAAAAGGGTTCTTTTACAGGTGCCACCAGTGACCAGGTCGGAAAAATCGAGATGGCCAATGGAGGAACCCTATTCCTTGATGAAATTGGCGAACTTCCCAAGAATGCTCAATCCACGCTTTTGCGCTTTCTCGAAACGGGAGAAATTCAGAAGCTGGGGTCCCATCAAATTATCAAGGTGGATGTCCGCGTCATCGCAGCCACATCGCGCGATCTGAAGGCAGAAATGGCGAAAGGGCATTTTCGAGCCGATCTCTATTATCGCCTCAATGTTGCATCCATCGAAATTCCGCCACTGCGCCAGCGACGTGAGGATATTTCACTCCTGTTTGTTTTCTTTGTTGCAAACTTTGCGCATAAGCTGGGTGAGGAAGCGCCCACCCTCGAAGACGAGGTCTTTGAACTGCTCAAACGGCATCCGTGGCCCGGAAATGTTCGCGAACTACGCAACGTGGCAGAGCGAGCCCTGGCAAGCGCTATGGGGCGAATTACAAGGCACCATATTGTTCAAATCCTCGGCTCACAGCTGATGGACGGTACTGTGGAGTCAACAAACGGGGTCGCTCTTGCCCTCGGAGAGGGGATGACTCTCAAGGACTTTAAGAACTCTGCAGAAAAAATTTATATCGAATCTGTGCTTGCCAAGGTGAATGGTTCTGTCACTAAGGCTGCCGAAATTCTGGGTATTGATCGGACATACCTTCACCAGAAAATGTCCAAACTCAAGGTTGGCAAAACCTCGCAAGAGTAAAAATAATCATCACATTTGCTAGGTATTACTGGGATTACTCGATGATAAAATCAGCAGCGCGAATCTCGCTTTCTGCTGTTTTAGCCTTGTCTTTTCCACCGACAAGAGGGCCATTTTCGGTGTAATTTCCGATAACGATGTATTCGAGGCGCGCAGAAGACTCCATTGTCACGCACTTGTCAGAAGCATGTGCTTTTTTACCTGCAGGACACTCGATCTCACGGTAGAACTGCTTTTCGATTATTTTAAGTTGGGTATGATCATTAGGATTTGCAAGGCCCAAGACAACAACCTGTTGACCTTTGTATGTGCCCGGTTCGGGGCTGACATTTACTTTTTCGCTGTCTACCCTGCTTTTGACGGAATTCTGAAGCTTTTCTGAAGTTTTCTCGCTCGTGTATAAAACACCACATGAGGCAAAAAGTGCGAAAGGAAGAACGATGAGTGTGAGAGATTTAAAAGACATGGGCTTCTCCTGGGATTGAACGGAACGTGTTTCAATCCTTCTTTTGCAAAGTCCATGCCGTTTCACTTTTTATAAAATTTACAAAAGGTTGAAGCTAAAAGCCTCGATTTTATGGGGAGAGTGTGAGTATGAAAAAACGAACACCCGTTGACTTTTTCTCACACCTCCTCAGTTCGCTGGCAAGCCATGGGGTTTATTTTTTATCTCTGCGTTCAGAAAATGTTTGAGTCAGGCAACGCGCGAGTTCCAAATCTTTTTCGCTTACTCCCCATTGAGGTTCATGGGTGCAAATTTGAACAAAAAGAGTGCGAAAATCGTGCAACTGAAAAGCGGTGTGATGATCTGAGGTTTCTTGAATATCACACAGTTTTCTGATGGCCCACAGAGCATGATCGTAGTGTGAAAACTGAAACTGAGCTTCCAGTTGCGGCCCTTTTTCTGCGCGCTTGAGTTGCCATCCTGGGCTTCCAACCAGTTCAATCGCGCCGCTTCCCTTGTGCGAAATTTCAGCATTGAATTGTTGGAGAGCTGTTTCAGGATGCGGGAGCAAGGTACGCGATGCTTTTTTAACCTTTTGAATGCCTTCAGTGGGGGTTACCCACTTGTGCAAGGCGGGTTTCAATTGGGCCGGTGTGATCCCCGCCTGCTGAATGGCTTCGCTCTTTTCAAGGCGCTGCATGTACTTCAACACCGTTTGATTGTCACGGACAGGAGTGAGGCGCGGCTGAAGCTCTGCTGCCGCCAAGAGGGCCATCAGAAAGGGAGCGAGGAAACAGTCGGCAGCATTTGGCCTATGCCCTCCCAAATAGTCTCCCCCGCCTTCTAACAAGAGCTTTTCGAGCACTTTTAGGGCACCCGGAAGCTTCGCAAGAGCTTCGCGCAGACCCAATTCTTGCGCAGCGCCATAGACGCTTTTGAGCAGCGTGGGCATGACAAGGGTGTCTAATTTTTCGATGAGAAGCTGATTTTTTGCGACTTCCGCGCTTGTTGTTCCAAAGAGCTTTGGACCTGCTGCCTCCAAGGAATCCAAAAATTGGAGGATGACGAGGCTCTCGGCAAAACCTTCGCCCTCTTGTGTTTCAAAAGTGGGCACGGAGCCCGTGGGATTGATTGCCAAGTGAGATGCAGGTGGATTGCTTAAATCGACCTCGACCACAGAGATTTGTGTAGGTGTTACCTTTCTGAGTGCAATTCCCATTTTAACGCGCTGCACAAAGGGGCTGTTGACATTGGAATAAAGCTTCACAAAAAAATTCCTTTACCGTGACAGTTTTGCGGATATGAAATCTTGCGTCAAAGCCAGGAAGGCTGCAACAATTTCTGCCTTTCAACGGGAATTTCTTTTGCCGACAGACCGGTGAGGGAGAACTCTTGCATGTGGAATCTTTCACTCACGCTTCATGAAATCTTAGGGCTCTACACTCCGCTCATCGTGGGTTGTATGGCTCAGCTTGTTTTCTTGGCACTGCCTGTGGACCTTAAAAACTGGGATGATGATTTTCTTAATGTGATGACTTATGCAAGCGTACAAATGCTTGTTGCGGGGCTTATTTTTATCGCCATTCCCATTTGGATGGAAGTCTTTCACCTTGAAACGAAGGCCGGTGCGATTTTAATCCTTTCGTCGGGCTTTTTGGCAATTTTTCGGTCCTTGCGTTTTATTCCGCTCGAAAATACCCATCCGATTGCCCTTCCGCGCGAAAAACCCTCGACCGTGCAATTTTCAGAATTTGACACTCCGATTCGAATGCGTCTCTTGGCTGAAGCTTCGACACTTGATCCGGCAGGCAAGGCGCGTTACGAACAAATCAAAGAACGACTCGTCAGACGGCGACCCGAAAAATATGAATCTGGCCCCGCTTCTCTCAAACATGGATGACGTCCTTTGCGTTTGACAACACGTAAAGCCCGTGAGTTTTTTGGAATGGAGTGCATGTGTCTGAGCAATGGCAACGCGCCTGTTTACTTGGTTCGTCGGCTTACCTGCCGACTCGGGTAATTTCGAACGAAATGCTGCTGGGTAATGTGCAAACTGCGTCCCATTCACCCGAAACTCTTTTTAAGCAAACCGGAATTTTTGAGCGCCGTTACGCGTTGTCTTCGCAATCGACTTCAGATCTTGCCACTTTTGCCCTCGAGCCCCTTGTGAACTTATTAAAGAAACATCAAACCGCACTGAGTGCCCTCATCGTTGCCACAACTTCACCCGACTATCCTTCACCTGCCACTGCAAACTGGGTCCATAAAAAGCTCGGGCTTGGTGAAAATGTTCACTGCTTTGATATTGCCAGTTCCTGCACTTCATTTCTTTCGGCCTTTCGTTGCGCTCTGGGTTTTGTGCATGCAGGCGGCAATGTGGCTGTGGTTGCTGCAGAAGTCAAACACAAAAGCCTAGCCGAAAACGACATGCGCACCCGTTCTCTGTTTGGGGATGGCGCTGCAGGTATGATGCTTTGTCATTCAAAAACGGTCGATGAAGCCTTTTTATTTTGTCATGTCCAAGTCGATACTGCACTTGCAGAAAAAATACGCATTCCCGTGGGAGGAAGTGTTCAACCTGTGACGGCACTCAATGTCAACCAGACATTTTTAACGATCTCCGACCCCAAACTGACCTACATTCACACCGTCAAACGCATCACCAGCGCCATTGAATATGCCTGGAAAAAGCGTGAAGAAACCCTTGCCGAAAAGGGCCTGAATGCACAAACGACCGATGGCCTTATTTTTGTACACCAGGCAAACGCCAATATTCTTAAAGATGTCAAAGCACGTTTGGCTCCGCATATTGCCATGCGCATTCCTCTTCTCATGGGGGATGTCGGAAACATGGTGTGTGCCTCGTTGCCTGTTTTAAGAACCCGCTGCCTTGAGCTTGAAGGTCAAAGGCAAAAGAGTGATTTAAAGGGGCATGTGCCTACGCAAGGCAGGCCTACTGTAAATGAGCGGGGCAAAGAAAGCGTCTTTGTGATCGATGGGGCGCAAGGCACAGGCGATCCCCATTGGAGAAGTGCCGTGAGCGCTGAAAATTTTAAGAGCCTCGAAGAGGCTTGGAGCCTGGGGCGCCTTGAACATCGCAACGAAAAATTTATAGACATCTGGGTCGCAGCGGGCGGAGGGTTTCAAACTCTTGCCCTCCTACATGCAAAAAATATGGGAATAGGCACTTGAAAAACATCTTTATCTGCACAGGTAACAAAGGGAAACTGTCTGAATTTTCTGCTTTCCTAAATGGGGTTTCGACTGCCAATGTGTATGGCCTTAAAGAGCTATCGGCCCAAGGTTGGCGGGAATTTGTGGAACCCGAAGAAAATCAAGACACATTTTTGGGAAATGCCCTTATAAAGTTATTGACTTCACTTCAATACGTGGCAAAAAACCAAAATCAATCCACGACCTTTGCGATTGATGAAGTGCTTGTCGATGATTCAGGTCTGTGCGTTCCCGCTTTAAATTTCACACCTGGTGTTCATTCTGCCACCTACGGGGGCTTGCCCCGCAGCGATGAGAAAAACCGGATAGAATTGCGTAAAGCTATTGCGGTAGAGCACGAACACAAGAATAAAGTAAGTGATAACCAGCTTGAACAAAGGCTACCCGGATTCTTCGTGTGCTTTCTGCTCCAAGCAAAGCTATCGCCTTCGCTCCTTCAAGGGGCAGCAAATATGAATTTAAATCAACTGCCTTTTTCAAGCTTGGTCGAACTCGAAAGGAATCTGTTTGCAAAGGCTGTTGAGGCTTGTCAGAGCAAGATGGCAGGCGGATCTTTGACTCATGAATTGCTCTTGAAAAACCTGGGAATGATGCAGGCAGACCTTTTGGGAAATCTCAATATTCATTTTGGATACTGTTGTGGTGAGGTTTCAACCCTTGAACAAAACCTCATTCCCAACATGGGACATGGCTACGATTCCCTCTTTTACGGAGCAGGAAATCCACAGCTTTCTTTTGCAAGTGTTTCGTTGGAAGAAAAAAATCGAGTGAGCCACAGGGCTTTTGCATTGCAAGCATTTCTAAATGCGAACACATCAAATTCGAAAAGGATGTAACGATGTTTATTGAATGGGAACTGATCCGCGAGTTGATGGATGCCAATGACAAAACAAAAGTGGTTTTGACTGAAAAATTCAAGGGGCCTGCTGCGCAAACATCTATCCAAGATCTCAACTGTCGCTTGCAAGTCGGAGACCCTGTTGTGGTGAGCGAAGAAAACGATCACTCCAAACAAGATGCCATCCTCCTTTGCTCGAAACTGTCGGCAACTCAGCCTCAAGAACCCATGCTGCTCAAATCAGAAAGCAGTTGTGAATGGGAAGCCAAGCAGAGTTTTAAGACCAAGCAGTGGCAAGTCCATATTCTCAAAAAGAATTTAAAGTCCCTCGAGATTAAGCAAGGTGGCAAGCAATTTCGGATGCGCGTCACCTGTGCGGTCGCCCCCAATCCTCAAACTGAAAAATCCCCCTCCCCCGCAAGCCCCACGGCACCAAAAAAATAGAGCCCTAGGGAGTACAGACCTTTTCTTTTTTGCTTGACAAACGTGCACCCATGGCTGACATCCCGAAGACGGATATTATGGGGAAGGGCAAGGCATGCATCGCACTCAGGTTTTGGAAGCACTTCGTACGTTTGAAAAAACATGGCAGCACAGCATTTTTGCAGGTTCTGCACGCGAGTTTGCATACCAAGACCAAACTATCGCCCAGGTAAACACTTTTGCAAGAAACGAGCCCCTTTGTTTTGAACGGTCTCATTTGCCGGGACACTTTACGGGGTCTGCACTTGTCGTGACACCGGATCTCAATAAAGTTCTTTTGACATTTCATGCAAAGCTCGAAAAATGGTTGCAACTGGGTGGGCATGCCGATGGCCACACACAGCTTCATGAAGTGGCCTTGCGTGAGGCCGAAGAGGAATCGGGATTAAGTGACCTTCAGTTTTTCGATTTAAGTTCCATTTTTGGAGGCACTTCCTCATTGCCCTCGCCCATCGATATCGATATTCACCTTATCCCTGAGTGTAAGGGAGAGCTTGCGCACCACCACTACGACTTTCGTTACCTTATTGTGGCAACAGGATCGTTGGATTTTATCGTTTCAGAAGAATCGCTGATGCTGCGCTGGGTTGATGTCGAGGACGTTCCAATGCTCACTTCAGAGCCCAGTATGGTGCGCCAGGCCTGCAAATTAATGGAAATTCGTGCGGCACTGTTCAGTAAACACAAAGTTCACAATGCTTAAAACATAAAGTCAGGCTGGGATCTTGAAGATCTTTTTTTACGGGTGTTGCGGGTCCTTTTTGCCATCTCGATGTCGATTTTGAGGTCTTCGAGGCGAGATTCCATGCGGTAAATGTCCATCTCAAGATCGGCTTTAATATGCATCGAAAGAGTCGCAATTTGATTCTTATTTGTCAATTTCTTCAAAAAATTCCAGCTTGGCTCTTTGCGAGAATCGCGAATTTCACGCTGAATTGCTTTGATTCCAAGCTTTAAGTCTGCAAGTAATTCTTTGAGCTTTCCCAAAGAAGTTTCGAGATCAGGACGCCCACTGGAAACATGAAAAAGGGCATTGAGGGTTTCAAGCTTTTCTAAATTTCCTGATTTGTAGGCGTTCTGAACCGAGTGCCAAAGGTCTTTTTCGCGCTCAGAAAGGTGAGGATGAAAGTCGGGATGCAAGTCCTTGGCGAGTTTACGGTAGAGTTCCTTGAGGCTGCTTGAGGGTTTTGCAGCGGTTGTTTTGTGGCTGCTCGGTCCTCCAAAGGGGTTGTGCCCATGGGTTTTCTCACTGCGCGAGCCCTGCTGTGGTTCTTCGCTTCCCAACCCAAACTCCTGGCGCATTTCTTTTTTGACTTTTTCTTTGCCTTCACCAAACATCTGCCGAAATTTCTTCTCAGACATGTGGCCAAACATCATCTCAAAATAGGCTTCAAAATCTGCAGCAGTGGCTTTTTCGTGTTGGTGAGCGGATCCTTCATTTTCATCATCTGAGTCTTCGTCGTCAAGTTCAGGATCTTCTTTATCCACAACCTCCCCGCTTTGCACTTTT
The DNA here is from genome assembly GCA_044237915.1 of Silvanigrellaceae bacterium. Classification (GTDB taxonomy): domain Bacteria; phylum Bdellovibrionota_B; class Oligoflexia; order Silvanigrellales; family Silvanigrellaceae; genus JBIIEI01. The sequence continues at coordinate 86,084 of JBIIEI010000005.1, forward strand.
TCAGCATAGGCAAGGGCTTCGTGGGGCTTTAAATCATCGCGGAGCATAAAATATTCGGCCGCCTCTACAAGGCGCTCGTGCTGTTCGATTTCTTCCATCAAAGATTTTCCCTTTGACAGCTGAACTCCAAATGTTGAATGCAGCCAACTCTGAAATGCGGGTTTATCCTCTTCGAGAAATCGCACCATCGTGCTCTTATGTTGCTCCAACTCAACCATCGCCTTCTGGCAGTTTTTGAGTTCGGCTTTGCGCAAAGGCTCTTTGTCGATAAGCACCAGGGCAAGACATTTTTCTTTTTTGGGGGGTACTGGAGTTTTTAAATCGGCATCCCAAGCAATCGTAGTGCGTGCTTTAGAGCGTGGTGATGCCGAGGATTGTGTATAAGGCTGAGATTTTGAGCGTGCCATTGAGGGCCCCTCCTGGGAGTCAATCCATAGAAACACGCTGGGTATACTACAATCTAAGCACAAATTGGAAGCGGACTTTGAAGGGGGCGAAAAGGAGGTTGGTCGGTCAGATTCACAAGTAAGCAATGGAAATGTGGCAGCTCTGGCTTGAAAGTGAAAAATTATGCCAAGGCGTCTATCTGCTGCTGCAATATCGCCAACGCTTCTGCTTCACCCATGCTCGTCAATTCAGCTGCGGAAATGGGAAGTCCAACCACAGTTCGAATCACCGTTCCGGGAAGCGGAATTTGATGCCCGTTCAATTTTTTGCCAACAGATGTAAAAAGACGGACGGGAACCAAAGGGCGACCCATGAGCTTCGCCATCTGCACCAGACTTTTTCGAACGCGAAAATAAGGCTGTCCAGAGTCTGTGAAAATAAAAAATCTTTTATTGGGACTGGATTTCATTGCAGATTCGATTTGACTCAGAACCGGTGTTTTCAGTTTTCTGTTGAATCTGAAACACGGCAAGTCTTTGTGGGAGAGGCCAAAGGAACCCACATAAGAAAGAAGTCCGTGGTACCCCATCCAAATGGCCCCTAACGAACTCAAAAATGTGCTTGAAAGAAGCAAAGGAAGTGTGTCGCCGTGAAAGGCGTAGACAATGGCATTGTTCGGAAGGTTTTTCACAGCATTTTCGTCAAATTCCTCCTCCGTTGTCGTTTGGAGATGCGCAAGCCACGCTTCAAGAACGAATCCGGGAATGCTTGCCCCCAGCATCTGCAACACATTGTAATCTTTTGCCCGGATGGCTTCACTCGTCTGTATTTGTGAAGCACTTCCCATTTGGCCTAAGAGCACATCTTTTGCTAATTTCAACGTTTGAGCAGCAGAAAAAAGAGGTAACAATCGAAAAATGTAAGATTTTGTTTCTTTACTTGAATCAGAATCGTTTTTATTGCGGCGCAACATCGTTTTTCCTTCCCATTACAGCATCAAAAATGTCCATGGAAGTGTTCACTCAACTTTCGTAGTGACTGAAAATACTTTGAGGAAGAGCGCGTATCATGAATTCTCAGCGCGGGCCATCAGTCATAAAAAGGAGTTTGAGTTTGCATCATAATCGCCACCTATTCAGGTTTCTAGGTGGCAGATTTATTTCTGCCATTGCGGATCAACTTCTGATGTTTGCCATTCCCTTAATCGTCTATCAACAAACGAAAAGTGTGTTGTACAGTGGCCTGACATTCGCTGCAGAGTGGGGTAATTCAGACCGCAATTCCAACAGCTAAATAGAAATTTTCATCAATGGTTAAAATTGAGCGATTTTAAATTTCAGACCACTGGTAGTATTTTTTATGAGCAATTCCGAGCATGGGAAGATCTTCTTTCGTATCGCCATAAGCATAAATAACCGGATAATCTTTCAAATTAAACTTTTCAACGATCCGTTTTACTTTATTTTCTCCACTACAATCTCCGCTCACATATGAACCCGTCATGTTTCCGTCTTTTGCCTCGAGTTCAGAACAGATGAGATGCAACTGATGCTTTTTGCACCAGGGGGTTAAATAAACATTTAATGAGGCCGAAACGACAACGACAGTGTCCCCTTGGCTTTTATGCCACTGAATGCGCTCAAGGGCATTTGGCCTCACAAGCGCAGGAATCACCTCATTTGAATATCTTTCGCCATCAGCGCGAACTTTGCCCTCATTTTCTCCAAGGAAACAATATTTTGTTACGATTTTTCTTGTCAAATTTCCAGGAATGATGCGGCATTTATAACCGATAATCACGGAGCTTAAAATGAGTCTTCCAGCGAGAATTTTCCAGCGCGGCGTGGAATAATTTAAAAATTTGGTATAGGTATCATCTGTGGTTATTGTGCCGTCGAAGTCAAAAAGTGCCAGATTCATTTAACAAGGTTCCTCTCAAAACAGAGTTTTTTGATTCTCAGCAGCGCATTGTAGGTCATCTTTGCAGTCTTTTACCGTTCGATTCCAAAACTCACTCAGCGTCCGGGATGAGTTTTGAGAGGGAAGCATTAAAATCCTTTTGTTTCGCTCCCAGCGTGCCAAAAAATTCCATGTCGACTTTTTCGACAGCAGGGATCGCTTTTTTCGTGGATTTAAGACCCAATGATGTGAGCTTCAGGATTTTCGCACGTGTGTCTGTGGGATGTAGAGAACGCTCAAGAAATCCTTTAGATTCCAGATTCCTTAAGACTTGCGAAGTCATCATGACATCAAGCTTTGTGTGGCGCGCAAGCATTACCTGGGTAATCCACTTTTCTTGCTTGGAAAGCCAAAGGATACCCGCGAGAAGCACGAACTGAACCTGGGTGAGGCCGTGATCTTTAAGAGCTTCAGCAATGCGTCGCTGCCAGACAGAAGTGACCTGCCAAAGCAGAAACCCCGTGCTGTCGTGTGTTTCGTTAAATGCAAAAGGGAGTTTTTCGTTCATGTGTCCCCGACTAGAGTTCCGCGAATTTCTGGCGTTGGATTCGAAAGACTAAGACTTCTCGGCAAGAAGAACAAGCTTTCTCAAGGCTGGTAAAAGGCCTGCCCTTTCGACCCATTTATCCAGACGCCTTCTATTTGGCTCATGATATAGAATTACTTGTGAAATGTACGAAACATAATCGCTTGCGGAAAATAAAATATAAAGTTTTTACAAAAAATGCCGATGATTGTAGCTAGTCTTTTTACATAAGTTCAATTTCACAGCCCTGCAGGAGATATTCAATGAACAATGCTCAAAAAGTTTCTAATTCCGGCTTTTTGTTGGCAGGTGCATTGTTTCTCTCAGTATTTGTTACCTCTTGCTCTAATGCGAAGGAATCTCTCGGAACTCAGAATGCCGATGAGAAATCATCTCCGGGAGGAGGGAATGGAGACGACGCTCAACCGAACCTTTCACCTGTCTCTATCACTTTTGAGATAGACAAAGCTCAGTTTTCCCCTTCGGTATTGCTGTCCATTAGCGTCAAGTCAGCCGCAGACATTAAGATTGATGAAAATAACAGAAGATGCTCGTTCGGGTATGATGTTGCCACCAAAAAGGAGTCCAGGTTCTGCCCGTCGGGCGTCGATTATATAGAGCCAAAAATCCCGTGGTCTATTTCCATCCCCGCTGCAGAACTCAAAGAGTCAATCACAGTATTACCAGACAACATTCGGGTGGGCGAAGAATACAATCTTCAGGTGAGCGGGAAATCAAACGACGATTGCAATCATGCCAGCGGGGGCCATCAAGGTATAGCCGAAAGCGCCAAACTGAGCCTTGGAAAACTTAGTTTTGCGTCAACGCAGATGGCGTGTGCGAATAAAAACTGATGTGGATTCTGACGTTGGAACCCAAAGACTAAGAGTTCTCGGCAAGAAGAACAAGCTTTCTCAGTGCTGGTAAAAGACCTGCCTTGATATTTTTTCCGATGATGCGCGAGAAGAGTGGCGCGAGGATGCCGTGCATTTCAATACGATGGATAATTCGAGCCTGTTTACCATGTGACGCTTCCTCAAATGAGTGAATAAAGTCTAGTCGAGTAAGCGGCAAAAAGGAACGATCGTGAAATCCTTTTAAGGGCTCAGCGTGCAGAATTTGAAACTGAATGGCGGGTCCTCCCTTCGGCTTCAGAAGTCCTGTGGTGCCAGAGTTAAAAGGTCCATCAGCTTTCACCCAGTCGACTCCTTCATCCCACATCTGCCAGTTCTCGTGGTCGGTCCAAATTTTCCAGACTTGCTCGGCAGTTGCGACGGTTTGAACAGACTCTTCAAAGACCCAGGAAAACATCAGAACCTCACAAATAGTAAGTGTGTATATAGTATGTATACATAGTATTGTGTGAGCAAGCAAGGAAGAAATTATGTGACGCAGTGTCACTGTGGTGCAGTCAATCCAAATTGTGCATTTATTGAATTTTTGCTTCCTCGGGGATGATCGCAAACTTTGTAGGTCGCCATGTTATGAAAGCCGCAAGTACGACTCCTGCAAAGAGTGTTCGGACACTTCCCAGTGCCAACAAAATGTGCTTAATCAGTTCGTGTGGGCTTACTGCTCGATTTTTAGAGATGCACCCAACCTGACATAATAACGGCCAGCGATATGCTAGAAACAATCACCCACAACACAACCCCTTGTGCCAGTGGCCTAAAGCCCACACTTTTGAGGGTTTCTCGGGTCAGCCCACTTCCAATCAAAAACAAGGTGACCACCAAGGCTCGTCTGGCGACTGCGGCAACTCCATGTCCGACATCACGCAGCTGAGGAATCCAAGTGACCAGTGCTGCGGCCATCAAAAACCACAGAATGAACCACGGACGTTTTGTTTTTACAGGATTGGCAGGGTCTTTCTTGCGACCTTTCGCAAGCCCGACGCAAAGCGCCAGGGGCACGATCCATAAGGCGCGTGCAAGTTTCACTGTGGTGCCAACTTGCAAGGCTTCTGAGCCATAGGCCAGGGTAGCGCCGACCACAGAACTTGTGTCATGAATTGCCAATGCCGCCCATAAGCCAAACTCAGTTTGTGAAAGTGAAAGGGCGTGGCCGATATAAGGAAACAAAACAAGGGCACCTGCATTGAGCAAAAAGACCGTTGCCAACGCAACCGTGATATTGCTTGGCTTTGCTTGAATGACAGGCGAAACCGCAGCAATGGCACTGCCACCACAAATGGCGGTGCCCACCGATACCAACAATGAGGTTTCGGCATCAGCCTTAAAAATTCTCCCCAACAGTGTGCCCAAGGCTAGAGTGAGAGCGATTCCTGCAAAAGTGTAACCTACGCCAGCCAGGCCCACCCGACCAATGACATGAAGGTCCATGCCGGCCCCCAAACCCATCACAGATAAACCTAACAGCGTGTGGGTATGCTTTCGTGTGAGGCTCAAAAAAGGATTGCCACACGTCAGTGCCACTGCAATTCCTAAGAGGAGTGCGCCCCATGCAGGGACGAGAGGCAAAAGGCAAGCCAATGCCGCAGCACAAAACACGATTCTAGGCAGTATGATGTTATTCTTGGGGTCAACGGGTTCTTCCCCTGCACTGTTATGAAACGAAACTTTAGTTAAAATCAATGGATGGCTCCTGAGAGGTGCTCTGCTTGTGTCCTATGCGTTGTTTCTTTATGCCTTGTCTTTGAAGTACGGATACCTTGAAGCGTGAGGTACACAATCATGGCAAAAATCAAAAAAAGCAAACACCTTCAAGGGCCATATCAAGGCTGGTAAAAGGCCTGCCTTGATATTCTTTCCAATGATGCAAGAAAAAAGTGGCGCGAGGACGCCATGCATTTCAATACGGTCAAAACATAAGAGCCTCACTTATAGTACGTGTGCATATAGTATGTATGCATGGTATCGCATAAGCAAGCAAGAAAAAATTTTGTGATTCAGTGCCAATATGGCGCATTTATCGAATTTTTGCCCCCATGGGGATGATCGTAAATTTTGTCGGACGCCATGTTATAAAAGCCGCAAGTACGACTCCTGCAAAAAGTGTTCGGACACTCCCCAGTGCCAATACACCAGATCGATCGGACAGAAGCATCCCGCCAATTTGTTCGCCTGCCCCAAGAATAACGCTCAAATAAAGAAGCATACTCGAACGCACTCCTGCAGCATGCGCTGTGGGGACCTTGGTCAGAATGAGGCTGTTGGTGAGGTGCAGCATTAATGGGAAACCGAGCGCATAAAGCAATGCACTGGTGCCTGCACAAATAATCCCAAAAACGCCGGGACTCGTGGTGCCAACCAGCAGTACACCGCTTGCAACCAAGCTTGCAGCTCCGCAAATTGCAAGGGCTTTGGAGTTTGGATATCTGTGGGCAAGTGCGCCAAAAAACCAGAGGCTCAGGCCATAGACAAATACAATTGAAGAATAGACGGTTTGTTCCGAAATTCCATGAGGCAGGCGACCTATATACAAACAGAAAACAGTGGTTCCTGCCACTGAAACAAGCATGGCAATTTGAACAGCAGCCCAGAGTATTGAACCGTTTTCCCACATGCCCATCACAGCGATTCGAACTCTTTTTCGGACTGAGGCTCGATTGCTTGTAGAAACGGTGTCGTAGGGTGAATGTAGCAGGCGCAGAAGGACAATGCAGAGTATAATTGTGGTTGAAATGTCCAACACGAGCGCGCCTACAAACGGAATCGCGAAGAATTTTGCAATCACAACACTGACAACTGCGCCAAAAAGTGCTGCTCCCTGCGTTGAAACCAAGTGGACGATTGCACCCTTGCCTAGGGCCTGAGATGCTTGTCCAAAAAGCTTAAAGCCCGCCACAAATCCTGCGCCGCCAAGGCCAAAACGCACGGAACTCCACACATCAAGTAAGATCTCTGGGGGCTGGGAATTCCAGAAGAACAGACCTGCGAAAAGGAGCACGCCCAGGAAAGCCTGCGCCGCCTCGATCATAATGCACTTTATGAGAATTCTTCCTTCATCGGACCAGGTTCCCGCGAGAATCGCGCCAATAACAAAGGAAAACTGGCGGATCATTCCAATGGTTCCAACGCTTTCCAAGCCAAGGCCTTGGCTCGTAAGGAAAGGACCCATATTAAGCCACATGCACGATGTCCCAATTGAACTTAAAAGGCCAAAAATAAAGAGCATTGCCATTTGGTTTTTCCACGTGAAAACAGTTGTTTCAATATTTAGAGTAGTCTACTCGAAAAAGCAGTCTTGGAAAGTGAAAAATTCTCAGGACGAGGGACAAAGGTCGAGATTTTTTATGAGAGGGCCTAAAATATTCACATAGATATAGATGTATTGTGAGCTTAATTTTTTCAGTTGTCTTTTGTCAAAAATTAACTCGTTCCCTTTTTATCAAAAAGAAAAGCAACAGGAGGTCTTCTCAGAAGTCCATATTCCGCTAACTGAACAATCTAAATGCCATTGAAATACGTGGTGGGGCATGTATCAAATCAAGCACGTGTGGAACATGAAAATAGAAGAAATCTCAAATGTAATATTTCGGACGAAATTTATTGTTACTTTAGCCGTAAGTGATTCAGATTTTTTACACTGGTCGAATGGGAAAGTGGGTGACTCCTTATAATCGGCTTTACGGAGAAAATCTTTGGACTGGCTCAGTCTTAAAAATGTCCACGAGGTTCTGATTGCGTTTCTCGCCACGCGTCTATAGTAATTGAAGCAGTTGAGAGGTGGTCTCTCAATAATGAAAGTGGTCGATTTATATCTACCAGGCATAGACAAAGGAGCCAGTAATGAAAGTACTTAGCAATACAATTCAGAAGCCAAAGCCAGATTTTAGCGTTATGTACGGCGGCAAGCTTATGTAATTTTAGCAGCCCGTGGTAGCCCCACGGGCTGTTTTATTTTATTTATATATAGAATCAAAAATCACAAATCAGGAAGCAAATGATGTTTGGGACAAGTTTTCAAAGTGCTAGGGAGTGGTTGGAGCAAAATACCGTTTGTGACTTGAAAAAAGCTTCGGATTCAGCTGCACAACTTGTTTTTCCCGAAAATAAAAGTTTAGAGGAAGCACGCAGGAATTCTCACTTGACGCACTCAACGAGCTTTGCTCATCAGATTCGCTTCAGTTTGAGATCGCGTGTGAGTAGAGAATTGGATTTACTTGCCAACATTTATGCACAGCAATTGCCGGAAAATGCAATGCGATTTCTTGATTTGACGAGTCCTTTAGATGAAGGGTCACGTGAGCTCGCCAAAAAAATACATAGTCTTCGTCCTGATATTCATTTTGAAAACCGGAATATCATCAAGCCAGCTCTACATGCTGCTCTTCCTCAATTTCAGGAAGCGGCTGAAGCCGTTTATCGTGGAGATTATTGGTGGGCGAGGACTGTACTTAAGAACATTTCGGAGAGAACTGCTCAGATTGAATATTTACGTGGACTCGTATGCACCCACTTTGACGATACTCTTACCTCAGAACTCCATTTTAAATTAGCTCGGCATACGGGTGGAGTGGCAGATAAAGTCAAAGCAAATTACGTTTTATCAATGCTTTATCTACGCCACCATCCAACGCAACATCGCTGTGTCAATAAAGCGCATCAATACTTGGAGGAGGCTTGGTCGATTCTTTGCGCAGAGGAAAATCTCGGAGTTTTTGACGAGTTTGACCGAGTTTTCAATCGAAACGGTGCCGCGCTAATTGCATTTCGCGAGCGTCGTATCAGCGAAGCTATTTCGATGCTCACTTGGGGAATCAACAGACTTGACGAGCGGACAGATGGGTCAGTTCCTTTGCATAAGAGTGTCTTGATTTACAATCTTGCTCAGTGCTATAGGGCATTGAAAATGGCCGATCATGCGATTAGCGAATTTCAACGACTTGTGCACTTGGATCCACTGATGATTGAGTATCGTATAGAACTGGCGAATGAATACGAGAGTGCTGACCGTGTTGAAGATGCAATTGCTGAATTGCACGAAGCATTGAAGATTGAACCAGGACGCGTCGAAGCCCTTAATTTAGGGGCATATCTATACGCACAAAAGAATAATTTTACTCAAGCACATGGCTTTGCTGCTCAGGCATGGATGAAAGAGCAAAGTGAAGAAACATTGTTCAATCTTGTATATTGTCTGCTTCAACTCGGTAGACCAGTTGAAGCACGGGAACTAATGAGTATATTCATTGATACTACGGGTGAAAGAATATCAGATCGTATTATGGAGCTTCAGATTGAAGCCTTGCTTCAGTTACCAAGCCGTATGGGCGAGCTTATTCAAATGCGTGAACAACTTCTTACTCAAAATCGTTTAGAACTTGAACCATTAGTAAGTGCTATTAATCAAGCGATTAAAGAGAGGGAATCTTCATGTTTCGTATGATTGATGGTGAGTATAAGAGCAGAATTCAAGCGTGTTGTCTTTTTGGTTTCGTCACGTTTTTCTTTATAGCGATGTGGGTGTCAAAGGTGCTTGCCCCTCTTCATGCTGAGAAGCTTGGACACACTTTAAACTTCGGTGTGTCGTATACAGCGATGGCATTGGCGGGTGCATTTTCTTTCGCATATGGAACTTTGGTTGATCGGATTGGGGTTCGCCTCTCAATTTTGATGGGAAGTTTACTTTATTCTTTTGGGCTCGCTTTGCGCATATTTGTGGACTCTTCAGTGCTGATGGCCTTGTCCGGAGTTTTTTCTGGGATTGGTTGCTCTCTTGTCCTTCTGAGCTTTCGCCCCTGGATTCTTTCTTGGTTGGCTGGAAGATCGACGTCCATAGGTTCCTCTTTGATGCAGTTATTCCAGTCTCTCGGCACTGCATTGGGAGCTTTTTTGACCGGGGGACTCGTTGTCTCGCTTTCTGGAACACACAATAAACTCCTCAGTAATATCAATTCTGAGTTTGTCCTCCCGCTTCTTTATATTGCGGGAGTGCCATTAGTTTGCTCATTACTGGCCTTCCAGTTAGCTCCGGGGAAACCATTGGTGATCAGCGCACGTCAAAAAATTCAGAGTAAGTCAGAGCCTGGGAGCAAATACGAACGTGTACAATTTTCTCGTCGCTTAAAGTCACTCTTGAGCTCTCGTGTTGCATGGCTCGTTGCAGTCGTCAGCTTGTCCGGCGGGTTTGTAACAGGTCTTGTGGTCCCTTATTTACCCATCGTGCTTCAAAAATTTGGCCTGGATGTGACCAGAGTTGGTTGGGCCGTTGGTTTCTTCTCTCTGCTGCAAGTTGCTGTGTCCTGGGGACTGAGTCGTGTGCTCAAAAAGAGTCGCACTCATATTTCCAATTTCTACATTGTGGCTGAATTTATACTCGGTTTAGTGCTCGCACTCTTTGTTTTTGAATTAGGTATTTTTTATTTTTTGGCACTGCTTGCTTGTCGATCTGTCCTGATTGTTATCGCAAAGATCGCAGAGGAAAGTTATTGGCTTGAAGCCTTTCCAGCATCGAGATCTGGATTTTTATTCGGAATCTTGCAGTCAGCATTTCTGGCAGGGGATGGTGCTGGCGGCATTGTAGGTGCTTTTATGCTCGGTCATTTTGGTCCACGGGGAGTATTTTTATTATCGAGTATTGTCACCATTTTAAGTGCTGCTTTAGCTTGGGGAGTTGGTTTCAAGAAGACAACACATGAAGCTAAATCGCCAGAAGTTGAGGCGACAAGTTGAAAAACTCAACTCATTTTCTTGAGTTTAACCGCTATTCTCAAGAACAATTTTCTGAGTCTGTTCTTGTTGGTATGTCTGAAAAATGTGCCATTGTTTTCAATTCAAAACAGAACTCACTTTACAGAATTTTCAATTCAAAACAGAACTTTAAATCAGAATTAATAGGGACCTTAACTTGTGTTGAAAGTGTGTTGCTCAATTCTAGAAGTGATGCTGTGATTGGCTTCAAATTGGAGTCAAAACGGACGGGAAGTTTATTGACACTTGAGAGATGCTCACTGCTAGGAGCTATCGCTTCATTTTCGATTGAATTGTCCTTTGTTCCAAATGTCATACTTGAAGATGAGGAATTGAACGGCAGATATTTCATTGCCGACAATAAAAACTACCAAGTTCACGAGATTGGCAGGCAGTCTTGTTTTGAACTTGGAGATGTACAGGGAGAACTTGTTTCGTTTCGAGGGCAAGCACTCGTGGAAAAATTGGGAGAAGAGCAATTTTCCGTAATTACAATTGGTTCTTCTTCCTTGGCAAGACGATTTACATTTGAAGGACGGTTCCTTTGCTTTATAGATAACGAAACCTTTATCTATTCAAAGGAGCTGGGTGATGGGTATGAGGTCCTTCAGTGTCAGCTGGTGAATGGTATATCATGCACCTCTACAAGGTTGACACAAACTCCTGGAATTGTCTCAGAGGGTTTCATCTTCAACGGACTCTTCTATTTCACATTGGTAAGCGGCCCATTTCAATGCGTTCGACGACTTGATTTAATTACTCGCGAACTTATAGAACTGGAGACGAATATACGTGGAGAAGTAAATCTTATTGGCGAGTCTTCTGAATATGGTTTTTCCTCAACTGAGTCGGGGTTTTTCTTTGAAGTAAAGTCGATGCTGGGCGAACGCACCTTTTGGAGAGATCAGGATGATTCCCTTAATTGCATGGGGTTCGTTGAAATAGATCAGGATTCAATTCCAAGATTTGAGCTCTTCTCTTTTTCGAATCTGGAACTAGGGCATCACTTTCAAGCCCAACTCTTAGTTCCTTCTCAGGGAGTCAGCAGGACTTTGATTTCAGTCCATGGTGGGCCGGAGAATCTTGAAGTTATCGGCCCTCGCTATGGGTGTCTGTATCCAGAGCTTTTGGCCAGGGGAGTTGCTATCGTCATTCTCAATTATCCAGGTAGCCGAGGGTTGGGGCATTGCCACAGAACTTCACCTTGGTTGCGCTGGAAGTCCTCGATTATCGAGCTGGCGTCCGATCTCCAGAATTTATTAAACAAGCATTGCTTGGCTGAGTTGCCAATTGACTTTTTTGGTCCAAGCTTTGGAGCGGCTTATGCAGTTCATCTGGCCGCCACAGTTGAAAGGTCCGAAAGAGTCTTTGGTGTTAGCCCACTTGTGGACCTTGAGTTACAGGAGAGGAAGTATCTCCAATCAGACGAGCTAGGATTCGGCAACTTGGATTGGTTTCAGAAGCGATTTTCATTTCAGGATTTCGAAGATTTCTCGGTTGAAGGGTTCACTCAGGCAATTGTAAATTCAGGAGTTGAACTTCATCTGCGGCAAGGAGCCAAAGACTTAATTTGCTCAGTTGAGTTGACGAGGGAATTAGTTAATAATTGTCAGAAATGCAGCCCGCAGGATGTGAGCTTTGCTTTGATTCCAGATTTAGGCCACTCAGCTATAAGTGAGCAAGAAAATTATGAGCAAACTCAATGGCTACTTAGTTATTTCGATGTTTTGCCGACCAGGAATGCTGACCATTTTCAAATTAATTGCTGATTGATTGAATTTATGCATTCACTTCATAAACGGCATTTGACATGCTAGGCTTCAATACTACACCAGATTTTTCATTCCAATAAGCTTTTCATTTCATTATATCGACTTCTATTCTTTTCATTAAAGAGCTCATATTTGGCACATTCTTCAAATATACGTTCCGATAAATGCGGAAATTTTTTAATTTTCTAATTGGTTTTAACTTCTAAAGGTTATCTTTGGCCTATTTTTTCACATCAGTCGTGGTTTATTTAATGACTTCAATTGAATTGACATTATTGTGAGGATCTTTTTCAATTGACATCACAACAGCTGATCGATTGGGCGGAACGCCGGTACCTGTTTTGCGGTTAACGCCAGTACCGGAGCGAGAGCGACGGAGGTTTTAAAATCTCTTCTCCCAAGGTCTCGTTTTTTCTTCTCCCGCTGTCAAGCAAAGCACTGGCGTTCATTTGTCTAACCCAGCTTTTCACGGTAGGAACCGCCTGTGAGCAGAATCCTTTCGCTTGGATTTTTGAGCCGGTCGATCAGTGCATCAGCAATGACGGGATCTTCAAACAAAGTTTTCCAGCCTTCAACGTCAACTTGGCTGGTTATAATCTGTATCTTTTTTTGATACCGATCTTCAAAGAGTTCGACAAGCAGAATTCCTTCGTCGTGAGTATAGGGACGGAGCACCCCTTCCTGACTCCATGCGTAAACTGAAAAGCCTTGCCGCTGTAGTGTTTCCTTCAGAAGGGAGGAAACAAGCTTATGGCTTTCTCAGAGGTTTTACTGAATGACTTAAAGTCTGACTTTT